>DAXETY010000085.1:0-25525 GCA_051155755.1 Desulfobacterales bacterium | reverse complement strand
GAAATAGACAACCTTACAGCGCTCGTCGCCAGCGTAATAGCGTTTGCCTTCGCGCTGGATCGCGCCCCACCGGCTCCAATTCGAACCGGGCTCGAAGCCGAAGTACACATTGCGTTCCTTATACTTCCACCGCAATGAAAAATAGCCCTTGGGGCTTTTACACTTTTCGATTTTTCCTGTTGGAAGCAACGCCAGCTCGCTTACGAGCCAATACAGTACATCCTGGTCAAACACCAGACGTCGAGGACGGCTTTTCACCCGGTTTATAAATTCGTCAAAATACGCATCGATTTTCGGAGCCGGTGGAGGCGGCTGGTCTTTCTGGATTTGCCAGCGTTTACTGCATTCGGTCAGGAATTGCCTCACACCAATTTGTGGAGAAGTAAAAAGGGAGTCCAACCACTTTTTTGCGGAAAACCGACTGATATCCTTTGATTCCAAATCCCATCCGGTTAATCGATTTTGAATCAGTTCTTTCGCCTGCTGTTGGCTCAGCCCTTCCAACTCCAGGTGCGGCTGCCCTAAACGAGCGCGGTGCGCGTCTTCCCAGTTCGGCTCCAAACTTTGGACCCATGGCTGCTGGTTGGCGGTAAGGACGACGAATAAGTTACAGCCGGTATCGACAAGTTCCTGCACGACCAAACCAAGGGTTCGGGCGATTGTCGGATCACTGCCATAGTTTTCGGTTTGATCGAAGCACAGCACAAACGGTCTGTAATACCCGGCAAGGCTGCAAAGATCGAGGATACGACTTTTGCAAACCTCGTTTACAGCACCCATATCGGCATCACCCGACAGGCGATCCGTGCTGCGAATCCCGATACGACCGGCGTCGCTGCTGTCTACACTGCCGCCCTTGATCCAATCCAGGCAGCTCTCCCGCAGTTGAAAGTCTTCCGGGAAATAGGCATATACGACGAATATGCTTATCCAGGAGATCGGGGAGACATTGAGTTTCAGTCCGGCTTGGGCGAACTGCCGGTTCAACATGCTTGCCAGTTTGGCTTTACGGTGCAGGACGCCTTTGATCCAATTTTTCCTGGTTCTCATTTTTTCCAGCGAAAGCGACTTGAGGGCTTTCAGGACCGCATCTTTTTCCTCTATTTGAATTGCGCCGTTGGCATATGCATTTACGAAAATATTTTTGATCACTCCATGCGCCAGGGTTTCCAATTGATTCAGTTCAGCGCCGGAGCAGAACTCGGATTCGGCGCTTTCTGGAAACTCCATCTCCTGGACCATTTTAAGCAAAATCGAACGCCAGCATGAAGCGGCATCCGAAAAGGGGCGCAGATAGACCAGCGTTGCTTTTGATTTCAACTCCTTGAAAAGCCGTCCGATTAAATGCGATTTTCCGTACCCGGCTGTTGGGGACAAAATAAACTGCGCCGAGTTCGATTTTTGAGCCCTTGGAGGATCCTGTTGCAAAAGCCGATCGAACCTGTCCAAAAGCGCATCCAGGGCTTTGTCGTTAAGGCCTGTAACCGGTTTTTCTATTTTCCTCGGTTCTGAGACAATTACGTTGTCGAAGGGATTGAAATCCATATTTTCTTCTTTCACGATAAAAAGCGTACAAGCAGATACCGATATCCGCCGATTTCGATCACGCCCGAACGAACTTCCTCGGAGGAAAGCGACCAGTCGCCTACGCTCAAAACAGCATTGCCCCGACGGCTTTCTGCCAAGATAAACGACTTGACATCCGACATGGGAGCTTCGAGTTCTTGCTGAAGATTATAGATCGGAATATTGCTGTATCCAATCCGTTGCCTGACTCGTTCGTATGCTTCGAGGGCGTCGGTACGAGCAAAATGAGAGGACTGGTCGACGTCCGGCGTCTCCTGGTAGGCAGATTTTTTGAGTTCAGCACCTTCGTGTATTTTATCCGGAAGAAGTTCAGAGATTCGTTGCGGGTGCACATAATAAAAATTGCTGCCCCGCCGCAATCGAATGAGGTTTTGTTGTTTTACCAACCAGTCGATGGCCTCATTAAATTTTTTACGGACCTCCCCTTCACATCCTTTTATCAAATCTTTGTTCATCATTAAGTCCAGCGCATTGGCCTTCGACGCAGCAGCTTTGAGCGCGTTGGCCTCCACCTGGTCGCATGCCATCTCCAGTGGTTTAAAATGTTCTATCAACACAAACCGGGTTTTGTTTTTATTTCCTAAGTTACCTATTTTTCGGGTTTTCTCCAGATCCTTCAGTGCTAGGCCGGCCCGGGATTTGGATCCGCTGATGCCAAGTTTGCTCTTTGTCAAACCTGCAGGACCCGAATTGCGCAACTTGTCCAGTATCTGCTGTTTATAATGCTCGATGGTCTTGGCAGCCATAATTCACATTCCCCCGGCAATGGTTTCAAAGCAACATCGGTAATTTTGACGGGACGGTATCTATTAACGGAAGTCAACAACCACCCGCGAAGCGGGTGGCTTGAATTTTCTTGCTGCGGCAATTGCCGCCGGCAAGAAAAGGCAGAAGCACTTTGGTGCTTCAACGGTGAACTTGCAGTAGCAACCGGTTTGGGCAAAAATCAATCGTATCAAAAGGCCGTGAGGCGGGCAAGAGGCACAGTGTGGCAGGGATGGAGGGAAATTATCCTGAACATTCGATTGGATGCGCATTGTCACCGGAGAAATCGCATCGTGCGGTGGGTCGTTCATACGTATCAGCGGCTAAAAACCGCCGGATTTGATCTTCCAATTCTTCGACCTTGCGGTAGCCCATGTCGATGGTCTGGTTTACCTTGCGCCGGTTGCGGGTGACCAGTCTGGCCGGCGGCATGCTGTCCGGGGCGACGATCAGGGCTTCGGCCGGGGACTGTGCCGCCCGGTCCGCCAGATAGAGCACCTGGTCTTTGCAGGCGCGGCCGGCTTCATGCAGTTTTTCCATCACCCATTCGTGCTTCTGGAAATACCACCAGAACAACGCCCGGCCCAGTATCGGCGGCGGCTCGAATTCGCAGCCCACCGGCCGGGAGAGTATCGCCATGATTTTGCCGGCGCCGTGTTGAATCGCCCGATAAACCGGCAGCGGATTGACCGTCCCCCCGTCGATATATTGTACGCCGTTGACCGGCACCCCGTGGGGATAACAACCCGGAAGCGCAACGGCGGCCTTTAAAATACTGTAGATGTCGGCATCGCCCGGACGCAGCAAATGGAAGCGCCCGCCGGAAAGCTCGGCAACGGCGAAATAGCACTGGATGGGGCTTGCCAGCAAGCACCCGAGATCGAGGGGATATTGATCCCGAAACAGGTCAAGGACCAGATAGTCCACGTTCACAACCGGCGGGTTTTCTTCGGTGGGAACCGGCGCCAGGGGCAAGTTGCGATAGCAAATCAGGTGCGGCGAGCACAGCTCCTCGCGCCATACGGCCTCCATTTCACGCCGCTGACCGGCAACCATGTATGCCAGCGTGGGTGCACCGGCGGAAACGGCTAGCGCACAATCAAAGCCGAGCAGTCCTTTGTCCATCAGGGCCATGACGGCGCCGGCGACAAACCCGGCCCGCATGCCTCCTCCCTCCAGGACAAGTCCAACCATGAGTCTACCCTGCCTTGAGATATTCAAACCGAAAGCGAGCGTTTCACAGTACTTCAGGTCTAGTCAGATGTATTTCATTCCGATGCCGTATAAGGTTTCTCCTTCGCGAGACAGCGGTTGCGACCACTTGACTTCCGCCAGTGAAATGCTGCGAAATCCCTCCTGCAGCGGTGACGGCACTGGCCGTGAGGGGCTGCAACGTGTCTTGACCAGTAAAATGGTCCCCCTGCGGAACGGACTTTTCAGTTCGGCGTACATGCCGCAGGCACCGTAATTGCGCATCGTACCGTCGAACACTCGTTCGTTGCCGTTGGAGGTCAGGTAACTGCAAACCACCGAGGCATCCGTTTCGTGACGCGTGGCCGTTCGTTTTTCCATTGCCAGCACTTCCATCCAATCCCCCTGAACCCGTTGCGCTCGTTGGCGGTTCTCCCCTGTCGAATTCGAACCCTTTGTCAAATGGATGTGCGTGAACAAGTGTCCGTTCGGCACTGGTCATTTCTGAACCGGACACCACATCGTGCCATCCACAATGGGCGGATGGACGCTAGCAAACATGCGATGCGTCCGGGAGTCCATCCCGGGGCACTGGCCGCTTATCGGGCCGATACCGGGAATAAGACCCGTCGTCCGGCGATCGAATTTCAACCTCGCATTCGGGAAACATCGCCGGCAGCAAATCGAGCCAGTAAATTTCCGAAAACCTTCGACGGGTGATGATGACGATTTTTTTCACAATTCCGCCCTTTTCGTTAACGCCCGTGCCGCGAACCTTCAGGACCCGGTTTGTGACAGCGATCCTTCACCGGACAGCCGTCGGGCTTGCCGCAGGTGGCGCCCTGAGAGCACCTCCCGCACGGCGGCCAATATCCAACGCACATCGGCATTTTTCCAGGATTCCAGCAGATACAGCATCACGGCTGAATCCGGGCACCGGGAACGCAAACGGTGATAGACATCCCAGCCGGATGCCCTGCGGCAGGCGCCGTTGACCAGAACCAGGTCGGCCGCTGCCGCACGGGTGTCGGTGTTCGCATTGTCGGGAGAAAATGCCACCGCCACCCGGTAGCCGCAATCCCGCAACTCCTTTTTCAGTAAAAATGCCACGGAGTGATTGTCTTCAACCAGCAATATATCGGGCATTTACGCCCTCCCCTCGCATAAAACCAGGCTTGTTCAAAGAGCCAAAACCCCGGGGGCAGTGGACCGAGCCCCTTTTCTTGCCGGGGGTCGCAGCAGGCGGCCGGTTCGGTGGAAGGAAAGTGAAATCGTTTGGATTGCGATTATTCCTCACCGTCCTTGGCGGCCGGGCTCAACTGGCTGCAGTAGCGGGCCCACCGGCAGGAGTCCGTCTGTGTGCAACCATGGAAATCACGGGCGAAACAGCACTCCTGCCCCTCCATCTTCTGCATGCAGCGAACAAGATGAACGATGTCGCAGTGATCTTCCATTAACGATGACTTGTGCAGGCGCATCAAAAACCAGTGTGCTCCGATTTTTGCGAAATGTCCGGTCGCCGAAATCGGCGGCCACCGGATCGATCTTTAACAGGATGGTACTTTTATCTCTCCGAAAGCCGCAACAGTCCATAGACCGCAGACTTCATTTTCGTGAAGATTTTTCCCGGCATCGGGATTTCTTCCTGCGAGCAATTTCAAAGGGCGGCTAGATTGCAATATGCGGAACAACATTCTTCGCGGAGTCAGCGCCGGGGGAGAGGGTTGCTGACGGGGTGGGAAAGGGAGCTCTTTTTTACCGGGGCCACAGGCCGGGATCGGATGCGGAGATATAGATAATGGCCAGCAGAATCAGAAGCACCGCCAGCCAGGAAACAATGGCAACGCGGGTGGCCTTTTTGGCCTGCTCGGCTTCCCACCAGGTGCGGGGGCGAATTTTCTGGATCAGAAAGGTGGTCACTCCGGCCAGGTTGATGCAGGTCAGGTTGGTGACCAACAGCAGGAGGGCACCGAACGCCGCGCCGGTCGAACCGGAACCCAGCAGCAGGCCTGCGGCGACAATGGGCGGCAGCAGGGCC
This sequence comes from Desulfobacterales bacterium, assembly GCA_051155755.1. Taxonomy (GTDB): domain Bacteria; phylum Desulfobacterota; class Desulfobacteria; order Desulfobacterales; family SG8-13; genus DAXETY01. Next base: position 19,944 of record DAXETY010000085.1, on the reverse strand, counting down.
ACGGCCACCATGACGCCGATGACCGCCGTAGCCACCCCGGAGGTAAAAGCCAGGGCACCGGCGCTGCCCGCCGCCAGTGCAAGCACCACGTCACTCGGGTGCACGCTCGTCCGGGAGGCAATGGAATCAACGGTAGGGTCGACGAAGACCAGTATGCCGATCAGCAAAGACAGCAGGCCGGCGATGGTCACCCCGACAGCCAGAGTCTTGGCGGACCGCCGCGCCAGGACTCCATCGCCCAAAGCGGAGGCCAGAGACAGGGCCACATTGGGGCCCAGCAGCGGCGCAATCACCATGGCGCCGATGAGAATGGCCACATCGTCACGCAGCAGACCAAAGGTTGCCACCAGGGTGGAAAGCGCCACCGTGACGCAGAAGGAAACGGTCAACCGCGTGCCGTCTTCGACATCCTGGTAGAGTTCTTCGCGACTGATCCGCTCGGCGGATTTCTCCTTTGCTTCATCGGGTGCGGCCGCTGCGGCGGGCTCTTCCTCTGCGGGCTTTTCTTCGGGCAGCGGCAGGGGGGCCTCCACGGCAAAAAGCAGCAATCGGAACTCCTCACGGTGGGCGTAGCGGCGGCTGATCAGATCGGAAACGGTCTCGGTCTGCTCCGCGGTAAGCAGTGCCCGGGTGATCGACTTTTCTTCTCCCAGCGTGACACTCCAGGTGCCGAGCACACCGTTTTCTTCCAACAGCTGCGAAATTTGGGAAAGTTCCGCAGCCGGCAGAATAATTTCCATCAATCGAAGCGCCATGGCAATTTCCGCAATTTCGTTCGTGAAACAGGCCCGATGCGAACGCGAAACGATCGACTGTCGACCCCGGCGAATCGCATTTTGGCATCCTAACCGGGATTCGTCAACGTCTCCGGACAATATCGACGGTACGAACCGGCAACCTGGTACCTTGATTCGTTCCAGCAGCATGAATTTCTTCGAATTTGACTTTGTTTGGCAAGAAAATTGGACTCCGGTCCCCATTTCGTGGTAGGGAAGAAATGAAAATCCGGGGTGAGCCACCCATTGCCCGCAGCATACGGCAGCTTCGATGACCCGGCTCGGGCCATTGAAGCCATACCAGGAAAGGAGATCGATCCCGTGGACCCCATCCAGGAACTCAGCAACGAGCACCGGGCCGTCGAACAATCGCTGGAGATTTTCGAACGGATCGTACTGCGAACCGAGAAGGGGGAAGCTTTCGAGGCCGAAGATCTCGAACACCTGATGGACTTTTTCCAGGTTTTTGTCGACACCTGTCATCACGGCAAAGAGGAAGAGCTGCTGTTCCCCGCCATCGAGGCTTTAGGTGTCTCCGGTGAGGGGGGACTCATCGAAGTGCTGCGCAACGAACACGAAGAGGGTCGCCGGCTGGTCGGGCAAATGCGCCGGGAATTGGCCGAGGAAGGAACCGGAGAAGCATTTCGGGCCCATGCGCAGCGGTACCTGAAAATGCTTCGGGATCACATCCGTAAAGAAGATCTTAACCTGTTCGATTTTGCCGCCGCAAGGCTCTCGGTAAGTCGCAAAAAGTCGCTGGCCGCAGGGTTCGAAGAAATCGAAGCTGAAAGGGTGGGACCCGGAAAACACCAGGAATTTCATCAGATGTTGGAAGAATTAGACCGCCGCTATTAGTAAAGATCCGACCACTTATCCGCCAGCCGGCCGAAACCTGTTTTCAACTTTCTGCCAGAAGACTGCGGCGGCAGAACTCGATGGCCGTGCGCCGCATCGTTTCCAGTTTTTCCATCCCCAGGGCGCGCTGACGCACCAATCCGTTGATCAGTGCCAGGATCAGCATCGCCGTCTCTTCAATCGGCAATTTCACGAACACGCCGGCCTTTACGCCCTCTTTCAAACAGTCCGTGAGGTAGGCCAGAACCTGTTTGCGATGCTTGCGAATGGTTGCGGCACAGTAATCGGAAGGATCCTTGAGTCGGCTCGGGCAGGTGCTGAAAATCAAATAGGCTTCGTTTGGCATGGCCTCGACGAGGTCGTAATGCAGGACAACGAGCTTTTCGATGATCTCAAACCGGGAGGCGTTGCTTTTTTTCAGGGTTTCCAGTCGTTCGAAGTAATCTTCGACGCAGCCTTTCAAAATCCGGGTAAAGATGTCGTCTTTGCCCTTGAAATGATAGTAAATCAAGGGTTCGGTCACTCCGGCTTCCAGGGCGATCTGCTGGGTTGTCGTCGCTTCGTATCCCTGGGATGCGAACAGGGCGGCGGCGGTTTTCAAAATCGCATCTTTTTTACTCATTGGTTTCGGTCCAATAGAATAAGGTTTTGATTTTTATCCATAGCAGGGGCTTTTGCGTTCGTAAACCGGAAAAAAGGCGAAGAAAATTCGAAAGTCCCCATACCCGATGCATATTTGCCGATCAGCCGTCATTGCGGGTCTCCGTATTCGCTTCCAGGTGCATCACTTACAGTCGATAAGGATTGGCTTCCTTCTTTATCTCTGCTCGGCGCTTCGACCGTCGGCCAGATCACTTCGAAAGTGGTGCCTCTTCCTTCCCGGGTGTCCACCGTAATATGACCTCCGTAACCATGGACGATGCCGTGGACAATGGCCAGCCCCATTCCGCTGCCGCCTTCTTTCCGGCGGGTGGTGTAAAACGGCTCGAAAATATGTTCGCGGTTTTCAGCGGATATGCCGGGTCCGCTGTCGGTCACCTTCAGCCGGATACAATCTCCGACCGGTGCCGGGTCGCCGCCCGGAAAGGCGTCCGGTTCGAAAAAGGCATCGCTCAGCCGTACCTCGAGACGTCCGCCGGATGCGCTCATGGCCTGCACGGCATTGGTGCACAGGTTCATGACCACCCGCCCGATCTGAATCGGGTCGGCCAGAATCCAGGCCTCCGATTCCAGCCGGCGGTGCAGGGTCACCTCCGGCGGCAGTGACGCCGTCGTCATTTCCAAAGTGTCCGCCACCACGGAACGGACATGCACCGGTCTGGGGGTGGTCAAATTCCGGCTGGCAAATGTCATGATCTGGCTGATCAGTTGCTTGGCCTTGTAAACCGCCTCGTCGATTCTTTTCAAATCCTGCAGTGAATCGGAGTTTTCGGGGAGATCCTGCCGCAGCGAAAACGAGTAGCCCAGGATCACCTGCAGATAACTGCTGAAATCGTGGGCCACGGCCTGGGCCATTTTGCCCAGGGATTCCATCTTGCGGGCGTGGACCAACTGCTTTTCCAACTCACGACGATCGGTCAGGTCGGCCCAGGTTTCGATCGTACCGGTGGCCTGTCCCTCTGCATTTCGGTAGGGAGCCAGAATCCCGTACAGCCAGCGGCCGGCCGGACCTAAAAAAGGCACGTAGACCTCCAGATGTTGCAATCCATCAATTTCGAACGCCGGTTGCAGCCTGCGGGTTACCACCGGAGCGGCTTTGTGCGCAGCCGCCGAATCTTCCAGAATGCGGACCAGTGCGGGGCGCTCGTCCTGCGACTGCGGTCGGCAAAATCGGGACCGATCCACGACCTGGTCGGCACGAATGCCGGTGAGTCTCTGGCAGGCCGGGTTCCAGTGGGACACACAACCGTTCTGGTCCACGACCACGGTCGCCAGCGGCGTGCTTTCCAGAATGCGGCGAAATCGATCCTGGCTGCTTCTCAGGTCTCTGGTGCGACGTTTGACGGTATGTTGCAGGGCCCAAATCCAAAGCCCCGCAGCCAGGGCGAGACCGAGCAGCGGAAGCAGCGCCATTTTCGTCAATCCCGTAATGCGCTCCAACAACTGCTTCTGCTCGTGCACCGAAAACCATTTCAAATAGATACGATCGTAGATGCCGTCGGCCTGCAGCCGATAGAGTCCCTCGTTGATCTGTGCCAGCAAAGCGGCGTCGCCTTCCCGCACCGCCATGCAGAATTTCTGGGTCAGCACCGGCGGCCCGATGGTCTGCAGGTTGTCAATCCCCAGACGGCGCATCAGTTCCAGGCCGTTCAGCCGCACGAGAACGGTCATCTCGTAGCGCCCGGAAGAAACCCGCCGCAGGGCTTCTTCGGGGGTGTCCACCGTCAGCACATCGGCATGATGCAGCCGTTTTTGCAGCGCTTCCTGGGCATAGACCCCCCGAACGATCAGAATTTGCCTGTCTTCGAGATCTTTGAGGGAATTGACTTCGATGCCCGAATTCCGTCGCACGAATACCGAATAAGACAGCACCGTGTGCGGTACGGAGAAATCCAGAAACCGATCGCGCTCCGGTGAGAAAAGCACGCCGGTGAGGGCATCGATCCGGCCGGTTTTCAGTTCGTCTAAAACATCGGCCCACGTCCCCATTTGTAAATCGATCGTCAAACCGACTGCCCGGGCCACCTCCCGCATCAGGTCGACGGTGAATCCATCCGGCTGGCCGCTGGCATTGAGAAATTCAAAAGGTGCGAAATCATTGTTGCCGCGGACCATTCGGATTCGGTCGCTGCCGATCGCCGGTGTTTCATCCGACTGCGATCCGACGGCCGCAGCTTCCAGGCAAGGCAACGCCGTCCAGAAAACCAGAAGCAGGTACATTATTTTTGGATGCATGTTCGGATCCTTGCTGCTGTCGATACAGGAATGTGCGCCGGCAACGGGTCACCGAGTCAGGTCGCACCGCGAAACCGAATACGAGCCCTTCAATTCTTGCAGGCGTGTCTGAGCGTAGTACCAAACCGAAGGAAGTAAAAGCAAGTGCGTTTGTCCGGCCGGCTAATATAAGAACCGGAGACGACCTTGCCAAAAACGGCGAAAAATCGTTATAGCAGTATCATGCAACCCACCCCGTAAACGAATGGTGATGACTGTGGAAATTTCCCAAAAACCATTGAACGAACTGCTCGGATTGTACATCGAGGACTGCGCCTGCGGCAAAACCCATCACGTGCCCACCCGCCAGGTGGCCGATCGCCTGGACGATCTGACCGCTCTGGTCGAGCGCTGGATTCCGGCAGGCGCACTGATCTGCGTGGTGGATGCCAACACCTGGAAAGCGGCCGGAGAACAGGCAGTGGCAATGATCCGGGAAAGCAGTCGCGATGTGTGGCTGCACCGGGCCGATGAAAACAGCGCTGAGGTGCATGCCGACGAGCCGGCAGTAACGGCCCTGGAGGCAGCCGTAAAGCGGACCGGCGCCGTCGGAATGCTGGCTGTGGGCTCGGGAACCATCAATGACATCTGCAAAACCGCAGCCACCCGGGCCGGTTGTCCGCTGGTTACCGTGGCCACCGCCGCCAGCATGAACGGCTACCCGTCGGCGATTTCGGCCCTGTCGGTGGGCGGAGTCAAAATCACCGAACCCTGCGTCCCGCCGGTGGCCATCGTTGCCGACCCGGATATCCTGGCGACCGCACCGCCGGAAATGAACCGCGCCGGCTTCGGGGACCTGCTTTCGAAAAACGCTTCCACGGCCGACTGGGTCATGTCGCACCTGCTGCACGGAGAATACTTCTGCCGGCTTCCGGCCGCAGTGGCCGACGCAGCCCTTCAGCGCTGCATCACCGATGCCGCGGCCATCCGGACGCGTCAACCCCAGGGCCTGCAGGTGCTGATCGAAGCCCTGCTGCGCTCGGGCATCGCCATGGTGCTGGCCGGCTCCAGTGCCCCGGCTTCCGGCGGCGAACATCTCATCAGTCACCTTTGGGACATGTCCGCCCACTGGACGAAGCGCACCCCGGCGTTGCACGGCGAGCAGACCGGAGTGACCACCCTCATCTCGCTGGCACTCTATCAAAAACTGCTCGAAATGGATACCGAAGCGCTTCAGCGCTGCCGGCCGCAGCCGCCCTTCTCATCGGTGCAGGCATTCGAATCCGAGATGCATCGGGTCTTTAAAGATCTGGCCGAAGCCGTGCTGCCGCATGCCCGGCAAAAATTCCTCGATGCGGAAGGCTTGCACCGGCGCCGTGATCACATTTTGGCGCACTGGGAACTCGTTCGCCGGGCGGTGTCGGCGGTGGTGATCCCACCGCAGCGCTCCCGGGAACACCTGCTGGCCGTCGACGCCAAAGTGCGCGCGGCTGAACTCGGCATCTCCGATGCGGAACTGGTCTTTTCCTATCGATATGCCCGCTGGATTCGCAATCGCTACTGCGTGCTGGACCTGGCCGCCGAAATCGGCGTCCTGGATGCGTTGGAGGGTATGGTCCTGGCCGAAGTTTAGGAACTGTCCGCCCGCACCGGTTGTACGGAGATGGGTCAGCCTTCTTCCGGGGACGGGATGTGGTCCATGCAGGGCACGGCCGCCTGGCACAGGCCGCAGGCATAGGTGTCAAGACCGTAACGTTCCCGCATGAACTTGCGCATGCCATGCTCGGTGTATTCCATGCAGCGCTGCTTGTGATGACCCTCCCGGCTCAGCGCGTTTACCGGGCAGCGCTCGATGCACTTTCCGCAGGTGCCGTGAGAGTAGTGCAGGCAGTAGTCGTGATGGTCTGCATAGGGACGTTTCGAGGGCGGCAGAGCGATGCGGGCCACCACCGATCCGATGCGCACGGCCTTGCCGAGCGGCGTGATCAGACCGTCGCACAGTCCGAAAGTGCCCAGCCCGGCGGCATAGGCGGCATGCCGTTCGGACCAGTTGGAACAGGGGGCGTAGGGACCTTCGGTCCTCCGTTCCCAGAAATCGGTCAGCATGGGAGCCACCGCCGGCACGCCGGCATCGGACAGGGCCGCAACGACCTCGCGCCGCAGGGTTTCGTTGAACCGCTCGCCGAAAAGGCGTGTGCGGGCCCAGCGCTCCGAGGGCCGACGGCCGGCTTCGGACTGCTCCTTGCGGGTGGCGGCCGTGGAAGGCAGGATCCAGCTGATCACCGTCAACTCCTGCGGCGCAATCGGGGCTTCTTCGGAAAAGGCCGTTTCGAAAATGCGCAGTGGCGTGAGGTAAAACGACCCGATGTGCTCGACATACTGCCGATACAGCGGGTCGGCACCGCTGGAGCAGCCCACCAGGGGGGCGTCGAAGGCTGGTTCGGAATGTTCGGGGCCCAGGCGGTTTTCCGACGAACGCGCAACGATGCTCGCGATCATGGCTCGGATCGTGTCGGTTGTAACGGCAGTTCGCATCGACGTTCCTCCAGATTAATGATTATCAGCCGCATTCGCCTCCCGTCAAGTCAGTGTCCAGCCAGAAATGGCCCTTTTTCCGCCGAGCTTCGTTCTCCGCGGGTTGCTCGACTCAAAAATTGCTCACCCCTGAAGTGGAAACTTAACAGTGCCAGACAAACTTTGCACAGATGGGTAACACAACCAATGGAGGTGGTCGCCGCAGACCGGGTATCGGTTCTGTGCTGGACAGAAGCCTTCGAATCCGGTAGAAAACGGCCCATCGGGATTCGTCTTTTCCAGACGATGCAACAGCCACCAGCTTCGGGCCGCCGTGCTGCCGTTGGCGTCGACGGCCACACCACACACCGCCGGGAGGGTTTTGTATGGATTTCAAGGAACTGGTCAAAAAGCGCCGCAGCTGTCGCGCATTTTCCGCTGACGAAGTGCCAAAGGAAAAACTCGACGCAGTCATCGCGGCCGCCTGCTGGGCCCCGAGCCCGTTGAATCTGCAGCCGTGGGAGTTTGTCATCATCACCCAGCCCAAGGTAAAAACCCGCATCCGTGAAATCGCCGAGGAAGCCCGGCGCACGGTGGTCGACCAGAGCGGGCCGGCCTGGACAGCCAAATACGACATGCGATTTCTGGAAGACGCACCGGTGCTGATCGCGGTTACCTGTGATCCCAGCCGCGGCGGGCTGGGAGACTTTTTCGGTCAACGTCACGGTTCCCTGCAGGCCGCGTCCGCCGCCGTACAGAACCTGCTGCTGGCCGCTGCGGATGAAGGGCTGGGTGGATTGTGGTTCACCTTTTTCGCGCCGGAGAAGATGAAATCGATCCTGGACGTTCCGGAAAACATTGAGATCGCCGCCATCGTGCCGCTGGGCTATCCGGCCGGCACAGCGCAGAATGTGCCCCGCAAATCAGCGCGGGTTCATCACCAGAGATACGGACGCACCCAATAAAGCCGACAAAGAGCGTTTCAAATTTTCAAAATCGGCTTTCGGGGTCTATAACATGCGGTGCGGCAGGCTTTCGATCCGGGCCGCCGGCGAAATTTCGATGTAGTCCAGCTTGCGCTGCAGTTCGTGGATAGTGGCCGCCCCGCCGTAAGTCAGACCCGAGCGCAGGCCGCCGACGATGTCGGCCATGATGGCGTCTTCATCCTCGCGATAGGGCACTTCGACGCAGACCCCTTCGGCGGTTTTCCACTCGGCCATGCCGCCGTGGTATTCATCCTGCACCTCACTGCTGGCCATCCCGCGATAAATTTTATACCGGAAGACATTGCCCTCGGCATCGACTCGCTCCTCCGGCCGGCCGGGCGTCGGCCGGGTGCCGGCCAGTATGCTGCCCACCATGACAAAATCGGCGCCGAATGCCAGGGCCTTGACGATATCCCCGGGGGAGCGGATGCCGCCGTCGGCCACCACCGACCGGTCCACGCGGGTGCACTGCTTGATGGCCGTCAGATTGGGCACACCGAAACCGGTCTTCATACGGGTGGTGCAAACCGACCCGCCCCCGATGCCCACCTTGATGATGTCGGCGCCCACCGACGCCAGGTAGTCGGCGCCGGCATAGGTGGCCACATTGCCGGCCATGATGCAGGACTCTTTGCCCAGAATATCGCGCATTCCTTTCAGGGTGCGGCCCACATAGCGGGCGTGGGCATGGGCCACGTCCAGGCAGAAATAAACGGCACCGGCGTCTTTCAAGGCTTCGGCCCGCTGCTGGTCGGCCTCGGTGCAGCCGATGGAAACGAAGCTCGGAAATTTGCATTCCTTGAACATGCGCACATTTTCATCGATGCTCATAAATCGATGCAGCACACCGATTCCGCCCTTGGCCCCGATGAAATTGGCCATGGCCGTTTCGGTGATGGTGTCCATGTTGGCCGTCATCAGCGGCAGCATCAGCGACAGCCGGCCGGTCTTGCAGGTCATCGAAATGTCGACCACCTTGCGCGATTCCCAGTGGTTGTATGACGGCACCAGGAGCACATCATCGTAGGTGATGGCTTGCATGCTCGCTCCTCCTGTTGCGAATGTTTTTCAGTGTTGCTGACCGACGTAATAGTTTCAAGAATTTTTCGGCATAAATCAACCAATAAAAAATGACGATCTCATAAGAAGTTCTTCTTAACAGCGTGTCATCCCCGCCGAGGCGGGGATCTCGAGTTGTACAGACTGTAATTACCTTGTTTTCTGGATTCCCGCTTTCGCGGGAATGACAGATTTTGATGAAATTGGGACTTTTTACAAACGCATCAAAAATGAGGCCTCTGAAAATTTGGACCGCCCGGTTCAGGTCCGGGTCAGTTTGCGCCGATAGGCCAGCATGCGGGGCGTCACCCGGGCAAAACGATCGAAATCCCCCAGCAGCTCCATCCCCGGCACCAGAGCCCGCACCACGGGAAGACCGACGTCGGTGCGGGTCAGATCCACGTATACCGGGGTCCGGCCGTTGGCGCACAGCAACGTTTCCATATTTTTCAAATCGTCGGCCGGATTGCCGCAGGTGTAGTCGGGCAAATTTTCCAGCGGTACCCGCAGAATATCGCGCATGGGCGGCTGGGAAGCGGGACCGCCGGGAAAGGGATAGGGCGTTTCGGTCAGAGCCGCGACCAGGGCCCGGCGAGCATCCAGGTGGGCACCGGTACCCGTGTAGATGCACCCGTCTTCTCCCACTACAAAACACTTGCAGCAGGGAACGCCCAGCTCGGCGGTAATGTCCTGAAACTGTAAACCAATCCCCTGGACGGCATAGCCTGCGAGCAGAGCGGCAATCCGTGGTTCGTGGCTCTCGATGTCGAAACACAGCTGGGGTGCGAACGGTACAACACTCAGGCTGTCGCGCTCGATGACTTCCAGCAGCGCGCTCACCCGGGCCTGCTCGGGGCTGGTTCCGGCCGCCAGCCCGGTGGAGCCCAGCGCCGAAAACAGCCTGGGCTCGTCCAGGTTGCAAAATAAAAACACCATTTGGGCGGGCACATATATCGTCCGGGGGCCGTCAGGGCTCGATTGCTCGCCGTCGATCCACCAGATGGCTTCGTCCTGGTAGGGCACTTCCAGGTTCAGGCGGTTGGGATCGAGGCAGGGTCGTTTGGCGGCGGCCAGTTCGGAGGCCCGGCCTCGAATCAAAGTGTGCCGGGCTGCGTACCCGACAAGCCCGTCTTTGTCGATGCCGGCGAAGGCCGAACGCCGCTCCACGATCTCCATGAGGCAGGCCGCGCGGGCGGTGTCCAGGTCGAGCCCCCGTCCGTAGGCGGTCTGTTCACCGGTCAGCCGATAGTCGTGCCGTCCTTGCTGTACGGTGACCTCCACCTGCCATTTCCGCAGCAGCGCCACCGGACTGAGCGATGCCTCATGGCGCATTTCCGGACCCAGCCCGATCCCGGCCCGCTGCAAGCGTTCCAGGGCCAGGGCGGCCACCGCATCGGCCGGAAAATCCCCGGCGATCAACTTCTTCGTGCAGGGCCTCCGGCGGATGACCTCGGCCAGAGTAACCGTCACCTCCAGGGCATTTGCGATCGACGCTTCCGGAAAGGGCGGCTCCAATTCGATCTGCTGCGGCGCCGGCAGCGGGTGATGCCGCTGCAGGTTTTCCCGAAACAGGCGGTTCCACTGCCGGTGCAGTTCGTGGTCGTCCAGGGAAATCGACTTGAGAAACACCAAAGGTGAGTGTCGGGATAGTTGGTGAATGCGATCGTCTTCGAAATCGTCGAGCAGAAGGTGAAGCTCCGGATTCAGCAGGCCGGCGTCCGCGTACAGGGCCGCCAGGAAATCGTCCGCATCGTCGAGTTTGCGGATGCGATGCACCAGTTCGGCGGCATCCCAGCGATTGAGCAGGCGCAGCAGGTGCCGGCGCATGAATTCGTCATTGGGATGCCGGCGGGCGTATGTCAGTGCGGTGTCGAAATCGGGCTGCGCCGTCGGTCGGCAGGTGAAATAACCGGTGGCCGCTTCGGTTTGCACCAGCTCGAGATGATACTGGACTGGTTTTTCCATGGAAAATCGGTGCTCCTTTTTCGATCAAAAGAACGTTCCCCGGCCATTGGGCAGGCACTGTGGTCCGCCCTGCGAAACCGGCTTCCGATGAAAAGAATCACTGCAGGGCCGGCCACCGTGCCGGCCGGTTCCCGCATGGGGGAAACGTTTCATGGAAGCGAATCGGCTTCCTATAGCACGACGGGCGGCAGGCCGGCTATGGCGTTTTCCTCCGGGAAGGATGCGTTTTCATTGAGCGGCTTCGATCACGTGGATGGCTTCGGGGGCGATGGCCAGGTAGACCCTTTCGCCTTCGCGGAGACCGCGGGTCATCACTTCGGAGGTGGGTATCACGCTTTCAAACCGGGTGCCGGCTGTCTGCACGGCCAATATGGCGAAAATCCCGAGATTGGAAATGCGGTGGATCCGGCCCGGAAGGCAGTTCACGCTGGTTTGCGCCGGTGGTTGCGTCAGCAGCTGCACATGCTCCGGCCTGACGGCAACGTGACAGGGTCCTTCACCGCGGGCGCCGGTTTGCAGGGTCAAATTCTGCAAACGGGCCCGGCCGTTTTCCAGCCGTGCCGGGAACACATTTTTCATCCCGACAAATTCGGCAACAAACGCGGTGGCAGGACGCTGAAACAGCGCGTCGATGGTGTCGACTTGTTCGATGCGGCCGCTGTTGAGCACGGCCCCGCGCCGGGCCAGGTAGTGGGCTTCGGAAAAATCGTGGGTTACCATCAACACCGTGATGGCGGTTTCGCGGTGCAGCTGTCGCAGAATATCGCGGATCTCCTCCCGGAAATTCGGATCCAGTGAAGACAGGGGCTCGTCCAGCAGGAGCGCGGCCGGATCCACGGCCAGGGCCCGCGCCAGGGCAACGCGCTGCTTCTCGCCGCCGCTCAATTGCACCACCGAGCGTTGCAGCAGCCGCTTCAGGCGCAACCGGTCGATGAGGAAGTTCAGCCGATCGGAGGCTCCGTTGCGGCCGGACTGCCGGTAGCGCAATCCGTAAGTGATGTTTTCATAAACCGTCAGGTGGGGAAACAGGGCATGGTCCTGGTATACGATGCCCACGCCGCGTTTTTCGGGGGCCAGGTGCGTGACGTCCCGATCCCGGATGGTGATTGCTCCCCGGTCTATGGCCACCAGGCCCACAATCGATTCCAACACCAGGGTCTTGCCGGCCCCGGTGGGGCCCAGCAGTGCAAAAAACTCGCCGGCCGCAACGGTCAAATCGACGCGATCGAGCCGGAAATCCGGAAAGGAGACGCTCAGGTTGTGGATACCGATCATGAGCGTCTCCGCCGGGAAGTCGAAAAAATGCGCAGCAGCAAAAACAGCAGCAGGCAGACCAGTATCAGCCACACGGCCACCGGCTGGGAATACTTGAGCCCAAAGGCCGTAAAACGTTCATAGATCAACACCGGGGCGGTCATGGGATGGTAGGCCACGATCACCACCGCACCGAACTCGCTGATGGCCCGGGCCGTGCACAGAATCATGCCCACGACCATGCTGCGCCAGGCCAGCGGAAAGGTGACCCGGAAAAAGGTGCGCATCGGCGTCGCGCCGAGACTGCGCGAGACCTTTTCCAGGCGCTCCGGAATCGCCTCGAATCCGCCCTTTACGGTGTTGACGTAAAACGGCAGGCCCACGAAGGTCAGCACCGTCACCAACCCGATCACCGTTCCCATCAGTTCGACGCCCGCCGCCTGCAAGGCCCGGCCGAACCAGTGGTTTCTACCGGCAATGCTCAGCACGGCGATGCCGATCACCGGGTGGGGAATCATGATGGGCAGATCCACCATGCTTTCGACGATTTTTTTCCCGGGAAAATTCCGGCGGGCCAGCAAATAGGCGAACGGCGTGCCGAACAACAGAGCGATTGCGGCCGCAAGCCCGGAGCAGTAAATACTGAGCCCGATCGCCCGCACCACGTCGGCGTCGGCGATGGTCTGTTTCAGATCCGCGGCTGATGGCTGCAACACCATTTCCAGCAGAGGCAGCAGAATGAAAGCCACCACCAGGACCGTGCTGGCCACGGAAATCCAGAAAAAAGGCTCGAACCGAAACGGACTTTGCAGGCTCTGAACCGGGTTCAGATCCGTATAGGATTTGTTTGACATCGGATTTGAAAAAGGTTTGCCGCCCGGCGGCCGTAACGACGAACCCGCCGAGCGAGCGATTGCGACGGCCACCGATTCAGTTGCGCACCTCGACCCGCTGCGGCAGATCGCCGGGCAGCCGGGCTTTCACTTCCTCGGAATCGACCCGGCAGGGAACAAACGGCGGCTGACCCATGGATTTCAGCACCGCCAGTCCACCTTCGGGATCCAGCATGTACTCGAGAAACTTGACCGCACCCTGCGGATTGGGGGCATCTTTGACCAGGGTCACACCGTAGGTGCAGGACTGCCCGACCCGGGTGATGGTGGTCCCGGGTTTCTTGCCGCTGACCTCGACTTCGGCATTTTTGTAAAAGTCGTCGTACTGATAATTGCCCAGGTTAATGCGGTCGTCGAGCTGGATGTATTTCAGGTCGTGCTGGACGGCCACGGAAAGGTATTCCCAAGCGTAATCCATGTTGCCGGTCTTCAAAAGGGAAACCAGCTCCACGGATTTGGGTCGCACGTTTTTCTGCGGCCGGTTGGCGAGCAGCCGATCATACAGACCGGGGGCCTCGTAGTGGATTTCGGCCAGCTGCAGCACCATCAGGCTTCGGTAGCCGCAGGGATCCAGATTCGGATCGGAATGTCCCCAGACCACGTTCTCGCGCGCCAGGATTTCATACCAGTTATCGGCGTTGACCTGGTCGGCGTAACGGCTCTGATCGGTGTAACACAAAACCAGCTGGTTGGTGGCAAAGCGGATGTTCCAATCGGCCTTGGCGGGAATCAAGGATTTGTCGATGACCTTGTAGTCGGCCGAGGCCATGATGTCGGCGGGCTTGTTGAGCTCGGAGATCATTCTGGCCATCTTGGTGCTGCCTCCGGCTTCGCGCAGGACGTCGATACCGGGGTGCTGCGCTTCGAAACGTTTTTCGATTTCGGCCAACGGCACCGTGAGGCTGCCGGCATGAAAGATGATGACCTTCTCGGCGGCAACCGCCGGCAGACACAACGACAAAACCAGAATCAGGGTCGACAACAGCTTCCCGGGGGACCGCAACAACATTTTGGATCGCATGGACCAACCTCCTTTAGCGTTTCGGGTGAGACCTTTATGGCATGGCTGTGTTTCGAAACACCCATCGCTGTAAAAGCCGATCGGTTTTTCCGATCCATAGATTTTGACGGGAATCGGTGTCAACAATAATTATGAAATATATCTCAAAATAACTGAGAATGACCATTCCTGACAGAATTTCGGCCGCAGATTTTCGGTCCGCGAAAATGTTTTGCCCCCCTCTGCCGGGAGGGGCTCGAACAGGTCCTTTTACTGCCGAAGGCCACCATTGGATACCGCCCAACAGCCCCTGAAGATACGGGTTCCAACGAATCGTCGGCGGAATTCGACGGTCCCATATTTTCAATAAAGAGATGATCATTCGATGGTTCGCGGTCCTCGCCGCGAGAAAGGATTGAAACTTTGCCATGCAACCCATAAACATCCAAAACCGGATCCAGCGGTTGATGACCGGCCTGAGAGAGGATGAACAGCGGGTGTACCGACGGGCTACAACCGACTTCAGCCGCAACCGCACCTATCAGATCACACCGGAACCTCTGCGCAGTGCGCTGCAGCACGACTTCGGCGCCATTCAAGTGGAACGTTACATCAAAAAGAAGAAGTCCAGCCGCTCGTATGCACTGGATCGAGATGACGAAAGCCGGTAGGATTCGACTTGCCGCTGCGGCGGTTTGGGTCTGAGAATCAGCAACCGCAGGACGATCAGCCGCCGGTATCCGTCCACCGATTCAACCCGCTCGTTTTTCGCCCCGATCGACGGCGGGTCGAAGAATCGACTTTGTCTGCATCGGATTGCGCCGCATCGGAAGATGCTATAAGAAACCTACCAAAAAACTACCCTTGACGAAGGTATAATCACTGCAGAGAATGTCCCTACATATGAACTGTTATGTTCAACCGCTGGAGTATGAAAATGCAAGCGCACGACATAAAACAAAAAATCGAGCAAACCCTGGCCCGTCTGACACCGGATGAACAAAATATATACCGGTCGGCCTGTGCCCGGTTCAGTGAAAACCGAACCTACCAGATCACACCCGAACCGTTGCGAAGTTCACTGCAGCACGATTACGGTACCTTCAACGTCGAACGCTACAACAAAGAAAAACGGATCAACCGCCTGTTCGCACTCAATCCGATGTAGCGGAACCTGAATTGGGCGTTTCAAGTTAAACCGTTAAAACGGGCCTTCCACTCGGAAGGCCCGTTTCGGTTGGGTGTAGATTATGTTTCCGATCTGCCGGGGAAAAACCGGATCAGCACCAGGGTCAGCAACGGAACCAATGCCACCCAGAACAGCACGGTTTGAATGGAATACAGGTCGGCCAGTTTTCCGATCAGCGGCGAAAACGCGCCGCCAAGCCCGTATGCAAAGCCCATCATCAGGCTGGCCACCATGGAACGGCCGCGCGGAGCCAGGGCCTGGGCCATGACCACGCCCACCGGCAGCGAAGCCAGCACCGTCATTCCGGCCAAAAACGCTCCGGCGAACACCCAATGACCGGACAGGCGCAGAAACAACAGCAGTGCCGGGGTCATCAGCACGTGGGACCCGTAAAAGACCGGCTTGTATCCGTAGCGATCCGAAAGGGCCCCGGCTGCAAGGCCGCTGGCGGTGCCCGCCACCACGAACAGCGAGACCATCCAGCCCACGGAAATCAGCGAAAAACCCTTGCCTGCCAGCAGCACCGGCATGAACGTCAAGAACGACTGTCCCACCAACGACCGCAGCACCATGACCAGCCAGATCAACGCAATCGGACGCCAGACCGGACCGAGCGTATCTTTCAGGGATCCGATAAAACCGGCATACTGCAAACCTTCGGACCGGGGGGCGGGAATGATCCGGTAGAGAAACGCCAGTACCGCCAGACCGATGAGCATGGTGGCCGGCATGGCGCCAAGACCGAAGTGCTGCACGTACAGGGTGATGAACAGCGGGCCGACCCCGAAAGCCAGCGTGCCGCCGGTATTGAAGATCGACATGGAGAATCCGGCCCGGCGGCCTCCGTAAACCGGAATCAGACCGGTCACCGAGGGATGAAACATGGACGAGCCGATCGAACCCAGTGCCAGCAGAACCAAAAGCAGCAGAAAAGACGGTGCAAGCCCGGAAAGCGGGATGAACACCACGGTGAGCAGAAGCCCGCCCAGGGCGAATTTGCGCGTGGGATAGCGGTCGGCAATGTAGCCGACGGTGGGCTGAACGATAAATGCCAGAAATCGTGCCAACCCGGTGACGATACCCACCTGTGTAAGGGAAAGTGACAATTTGTCCACAAAGGCGGGAATCAAGGGAGTAAAAAACGAACTGTAGAAATCCCCGGTAAAATGCACCAGTGTCAGTGCAAATACGATTTTCATGTTGGCGGTCTGCTCTCGCGGGGTCATGACGATCTCTACAGACGGTTTTCAGCAGGGCACCTGCTCTGGCAAATCAAACCGGTGGCTTGGGTAAACACCAAAAAGCCCGGCATCATATGCCCGGACGCGCGACATGTCAACAAGGGGTTACGAAACAACGGCTTGGCCGAACTGAGCGATCAAACGTTTCAAAAAATGCAATTTTTAAATTCTGCGCAGCGGCGGTTTCGGCATTCAACCAGGCGGTGGTAAAAAATTCTTGCCAAATGCATTAATAGATACTACACTGTGGTACAAAGCTTGGAGAGTCCCACCGCTTCCTGATTGCCAAGAAACAACCGGCCAGCTGCGGGCTTCGACCCGCAGCGAATTCGCCTTTCCATTCTTCAAACCGTGGGGTTCTGATTGGATCGCGGGAGCCGTCCCTTTCATTTTGAAGGGATTTCGACACACCCAAATTCGACCAAGGAGCCACCGATGAATCCCCGCAAAGCATACCGGAATTCAGGGCCTCCCGCCCTGCCAGGGATCGAACGGCGGCAAACACCCCGCTGTATCTATTGTACCGCCGTGATCCTGCGTTCCATCCGTGGCGACACCTCCGGCATGGTGATGAATATCAGTTCCGACGGCATGTTCATTCAAACCGAGACCTTGTTTATGAAAGGGGAAATGGTCGATCTATCGTTCACCTACCGATCCACCCAATGGACGCTGTCTCTGAAAACCATGGTGGTGCGCACAGTGCCCGGCGCCATCGGCATTCGCATCCTTTAAAGCGTCATGCGGGCCCGGGCCGCTAATCGCCAACACGGCGATCCATTCATTTCTTCGTTGCGATTCGTTTCGACTCGTGTTTATGCTTGCGCCTCGATTTGGGAACTCGTGAGCCCAACGGCCTTCGTTATCCTGACTCGCACCGCCGGAGATCGATGCGCAAAAGCCTGAAGACAGCCCTGTTTTTCATCGGATTGCTCTGGATCGTGCATCTGGCAAATCTCCTGATTCACATCGACCTGCGGTATTTCGGCCTTCACCCCCGCAATCCGGACCTGTGGTGGACCCTTTTCAGCTGGCCCTTGCTGCACGGCAGCCTTCAACACCTCATCGCCAATACGGTCGCCCTCTTCCCGCTGCTTGTGCTGGCGTTCGGTTACAATCGCCGTCTCACCTTCAAAGCCCTGGCGTTGATTTATTTGCTGACCGGCGGGCTGGTCTGGGTATTCGGCCGCAGCAATGCGGTCCACATCGGCGCCAGCGGCATTGTTTTCGGACTGATCGGATTTTTACTGTTCGCCGGCTTTTTTCGCAAAGACTGGGTTGCCGTGGCAATTTCGCTGCTGGTGGGATTGATGTACGGCGGTGCGCTGGCCTCGCTGCTGGTCTATACACCGGGATTGAGTTGGGAAAGTCATATTTTCGGTTTTGTTTCGGGGATCGTTGCCGCCGGTGCAACACGCCGGTGAGCGCAAACCCGCGTTCGTCCGGATTGGCCGGCTCGAAGTCGCATCGGCAGGATGCGGCTTGCGGTTTTGCCGGCGGAATCGGTACCGGTGTGCTTTTCCCGTCCCGGGTCCCACGGCTAAGTAAGCGCCGCGGTGCGCAGGGGGCCGCAGAAGAACGGACAATCGACGCCGGCCAGGCCGGCTACCCCAACACCGTAAGCAGCCAGTTGCGGATATCGCGGATCTCCTCCATGGAGACCTGGTGCTCGATGGGATACGCATGCCATTCGACCGGGTATCCAAGTGACTCCATGGTTTCGCGGGCGACAGTGGCATTGTCGATCGGAATCATGGAATCGTAGCGGCCGTGGGCCATAAAAACGGGAACGGCGGCGTTGGCCAAGTTGCGCTCTTTGGCCAGCTGCTCGACGGTGGGAAGGTAGGTGGAAAGCGCCATGATCCCGGCCAGCGGTTCCTCGTAGCGCAACCCGGTGTGCAGCGCCACCGCACCTCCCTGGGAAAACCCGGCCAGCAGAATCCGCTCCGAAGGAATCCCGGACTGTCGTTCCCGGGCGATCAAATCCTTTAAACGCTCCGCAGACTCGAGAAAATTCTCGAAGTCGATTTTGCGTGCCACGTCCATTTCCACGATGTCATACCAGGCACGCATAACCATACTGAAATTAATGGTCACCGGCCGGCGGGGGGCATG
This sequence comes from Desulfobacterales bacterium, assembly GCA_051155755.1. Lineage (GTDB taxonomy): Bacteria > Desulfobacterota > Desulfobacteria > Desulfobacterales > SG8-13 > DAXETY01. The sequence goes on along the minus strand of DAXETY010000085.1, from coordinate 1,223 downwards.
CGGAAACACGAACCGCACCGGCATTTCGTCGGGAAGCCGCAGCTCGGGCACAATCGCTTCGAAATCGTGACCGTCGGCACCCAGACCGTGCAGCCAGATGACCACCGCGGACGTTTCTCCGTCCGGATCGATTTCCACGCAGTCCAGCAGTTCCTGTCCCATCGTTCAACTCCTCCGGATAGCTTTGATACACAATCAGGGGTGTTTTCAGTTTACAATGCCCCGAAATTAAAGCACGAAGCCGGACCCGTCAAATTTTCCAACGTCATGCGTACCCGTACGGTTTCGACATCAAAAAACGATTGACAAAACCCCAAGCTCAAATTTAGTAATATCATATTATGAATCTAGGGCTAAATAAAACGCTTCTGGGGAGAGCCTACCGTCAGCGCAATCTGCACAATCAGGTGGTCAACGAAATCGGCGGTTCGATCGTGCGGGGGGTGCTGAAGCCCTCGGATGTATTACCGGACGAAGACACCATGAGCAGTCAACTGGGCGTAAGCCGCACGGTGGTGCGTGAAGCCATCAAAGTGCTTGCCGCAAAGGGATTGGTGGAAACCCGCACACGCAGGGGCACGATCGTGCTTCCGGACACTTACTGGAATCACCTCGATCCGGATGTGTTGACCTGGATCGATATGGCCGGCCAGGATGAATCCTTTCTCAAACAATTGACGGAAATCCGCAGGATTGTGGAACCTGCTGCGGCCGGCATGGCCGCAGAACGCGCCACCGCAGAAGAAATGCAGGAAATCGAACGGGCCTTCGAAGACATGCAGCGCAATCCGGAGCAAGGCCAAAATTATACGGAAGCCGATATGCGATTTCACGCCGCGATTCTCGGGGCCAGCCACAACGCATTTCTCAAACCTCTGGCCAATGCAATCCGGGCCGCCCTGCACGCCAGCATGAAGGTCACCGATCCGAACGCGCATCGTGACCAGTCCCTGCCGCTTCACCGTGATATTCTGGCAGCGATCCGCAAGCGTGATGCTAAAGCCGCGGCTGAAGCCATGCGTCTGCACCTGGATTATACCTGGCAGCGGATCCAAAAAGAACTGGAAGAAAAATCCTGACCCGGAAGAGCCCTCCGATACGGCAGAAAGCGCGATTTGGCGACAACGAACCCGCAAAGAGTCCTTTTTGTGCGGTTCTACCAATAAATCATACTAAATCGCTTTAACGTCCAACCGCAGAAGGCCCATTCGAAGCGCGTGATC
>DAXETY010000084.1:0-12286 GCA_051155755.1 Desulfobacterales bacterium | reverse complement strand
CGCCGACTACCAGTGAAAACCTAAAAGCGATGCCGATCACATCTAAATTTTTAATTTGTAACTAAATTTTAGGTTGTAGATTCCGGCCGGGTCCCCAGCGCGTCCCAGGCTTTTCGCAGCGATTCGATGGGAACCTGGCCGGAGGCTGAACCGATGGTGCCGAAGGCAAAGGTAATATCGGAGCCGAACAGCCCGCCCACGATCCGGGAAAGCGCTCCGTGTGCCTCCATGGAGATGGTGATCATTGGAATCTCCAGGTGTTCGCTACGGGCCCTGAAAGTGGCGCGCAGAAGGGTCAATACGTCCCCGAATCCGGCGGGCATGACCGCCACCTTGGCGATGTCGGCGCCCAGTTGCTGTGCGGCGACCAGCCGATCGACGAGAAAGGCTTCCTCGGGGGTGGCATCGAAATTGTGATAGGACAGGATCAATGCTACCCCGGCCTTGCGACAGGCATCTTTTAATTCCCGAATCCACTGCGTACCATTGGACATTTCCGTATCGATCAGGTCCACGTGCCCAGAAGCCAGGGCCGCGTGGTTGATCTCAAGGCGGACGGGTGGATCGAGCCGACGGAAACCGCCTTCTTTAAAAGCGCGGCAGGTAAAGATCAAAGGGATTTCCGCCAGGATTCGGCGCAGCTTCGCCAAGTGTTGACTCACCGCCTGTACATCTTGGGCGGCATCGAACCGGTCCAACCGCCATTCGACCAGATCGGGCCGCAGGGCGGCGGTCTGCGCGGCCTGTTCATACAGGGCATCGGCATCGGATGCCATCAGGGGCAGACAGATCAGCGGTTCCGCACCGCCGATGATCCGGTTTCGGATCGTGATCTTGCGAACACATTGAAGGCGCAGGCGTTTCATGGCAGTCCGTGTTCCAACACGCGTTGCATGTGTCCGGGCAGTCGGCGGCCTAGTTTCTCTTCCAGGTAGGCCACCGTCCGGCATACAACCGTCAGGTCGATGCCGGTTGCAATGCCCATGGATTCGAACATGTGGACCGCGTCTTCAGCCGGAACGTTACCCGCCGCGCCTTTCACAAACGGACAGCCCCCGAGTCCGCCCACACAGACGTCAAAGGACCGGATGCCGCTCTCGTAGCCGGCGAACATGTTGGCCAGGCCCAGGCCGCGGGTGTCGTGGAGGTGAAGCGACAGACGCACCCCGGGCAGTTCTTTGCATAATCCGGCGATCAGGCGCCGGACGGCCAGGGGATGGGCCATTCCCGTGGTATCGGCCAGGTTGATTTCCGCCGCTCCGGCCGCGGCCATGGCTTCGGCGGCCGAAAGAACGGCGTCTTCGGCGATTTTGCCTTCGTAAACACAACCGAATACACATTGCAGGCCGGCCCGCACCTGCAGCCCGCTATCCAGTGCGCGGCGAATGAGGGCAAGCATGGAAGCCAGTGCCGCGGCTGCCGGCTGTCCGGTGTTTTTGCGGCTGTGGGTGTCGCTGACCGAAACCGACAGAGTCACGTGGCGCACACCGCAGGCTGCGGCACGATCCAGCCCGCGGTCGTTGAGAATCAGGGCGGAAACCACGGTTTTCGGATCGTTGCCGATCCGTTGAATCAATGCATCGGTATCCGCCATCTGGGGGACCACTGCGGGGTGAACGAAGGATCCCACCTGCACCCGCTGAAAGCCGGCGCTTTTCAACAGTTCAAAAAGTTGCAGCTTCTCCGTCAGCGTAAACTGCCGCGATTCCATCTGCAGCCCGTCCCGAAGCGCCTGGTCTTCGAGCAGCAGCGTTTCGCCTTCCTTTTCGGCTTCCATCGATGGTCTTTTTGAGGTCGCTGCCATTGTCCGACTTAAATTCTGTTTGGGTCTGATTTTCAGGGTTTACTGCGGCAGGCGAAATTCCGAATCCTTTCGAAGCCTGTCGATCAACTCCCGGGTGACTTCCGCTTCGGATTTTCCGGTTGTTTCCACTTGCGGAAACCGGCGATATCCCTGCTGACGCCGGCGCAGCAGCACTTCGATCCGCGTCATTGGATCGACCGCGTCGAGCAGCGGTCGGCGCCGAACGTCGTCGCCGGAGACTCGGGCCAGGATTTCGCCGGGCGCGGCCGTCAGGCAGAACACCTTGCCGTTGCGGCTCAGGACGGCGGCATTGGTCGGGTCCAGCATCAGGCGTCCGCCGGTGGCGATCACCAGTCCTTGCCGGCCGGCCAGTTCCCGGGCCATTGCAGCCTCCATCTCCCGGAAAACGGGTTCGCCGTCTTCCTGGAAAATGGCGGTTACGGTTTTCCCGCAGCGGGTTTCGATGCATTCATCGGTATCGATGAATGCATAGTCCAGAAGCACTGCCAGGCGCCGTCCCACGGAGCTTTTCCCGGTGCCCATGAATCCGGTTAATATGATATTTGGTTTCGTCATAGCGGTTCAGAGATGTTGGTTTTTATGCACGAAAAATACTTTCACGGGGCAAAGTTGCTTGTCAACTGAATTGTTTGTCAGCAGCCGGCGCCTGCCAAGCGGCAGCGAGGATTTGGACTGCGGTCTTTACAAGTGAATTTATCTTTTCATATAAAAGAAGACGGAAATCGGGTCCATGACCACGCGCCAAGTGGGAGGCTTCTTGGTTTTCGGCCGTAGGCCGAAGTCGAAGGATCGCATCCGAGTGCCTTCCACTTTATATCTACTGCCGCCGGATTCGCGCGCGAATGCAATTATATGCACTCGGAAGCCGCTCCAACGAGGGTCCGTATGGAACGGCGTCAAAAGATACCACCGACCGGCTTCGACCGGTCCTTGCACCCCCATGGAAGGCAAGTTCATGCCCCGGAAAACGTATCTTGAAAAAACCTCACCAAAGGCTTCGAAGCTCGATACGGAAGCTATCCGCCCACCTTCGTTTCAGGAAGATCTCCGGCGACTCGAAAACCATCTGACTCGCGAGCGAAATTATCGCACGGCCATTTATGAGACCGCCGTGGGCCTGTTGCGTCGTGAAGAAATGAGCGAACTGTTGGAAGCGATACTGGCCCGGGCGTGTGCACTGGCCGGAACGAAGCACGGCTACCTGCACCTCTACGACCCGCAAACCAACATGCTGGAGTTGAAGATCGGCGCCGGAAAAATGAAATCTGCCATCGGTTTTCGAGTCGATCCCGGTGCCGGTCTGGCGGGCAAAATATTTCAGAGCCGGGAATGCGATTCGGTGGATGATTACGGCAACTGGCCCGGACGCGTATCGGACCCGCGATTCGACGGTATGAAGGCCACACTGGGCGTTCCCTTGATCGTGGATGAACGGGTGGTGGGGGTGCTCGGTCTGGCCCATTTCGAAGCGGGTCGGACCTTTGACCTCGACAGCCGCGAAATTCTGCTTCAGTTTGCCGAAATCGCATCCCTGGTCCTGAAAAACGCCATGAGCCATGCCCACCTGCAGGACGAGCTGTGGGAGCGCGATCAGACGGCGCAGGCCCTGCAGCGGCGTTTGAGCTTCGAAAAGATCGTGTCGGTGATTTCATCCCGCTTTGTCACCTCCGATGACGTCAATGCCGACATCGATCACGCCCTGTCCGATATCGGTACGTTCAGTCGCAAAAGCCGCGCCTACGTGTTTCAGTTCGATTTGATTCATCACGCCCTGAGCAATACGCATGAATGGTGTGCCGGAGAAGTGCTACCACAGATCGACCGATTGCAGGATCTCGAGATGGCAGCGTTTCCGTGGGTGATTCCCAAACTGCTGGGTGGACAGATTGTCGAAATCGAACAGGTTGCAACGCTGCCCCCGGAAGCGGCCAACGAAAAGGCCATCTTCGAGCTGCAGGAAATTCAATCCCTGATTCTGGTCCCCATGAAAATCGACGGCGTCGTCAAGGGATTCATCGGTTTCGACGATACCCGGAAAACCGGACCCTGGCGTCGGGAAGACGTCGCCCTGCTGCAGGTGGTCTCCGATATTATCGGCAGCGCGCTGCAACGCTATCGGACCGAAGCCGCCTTGAGAGACAGCGAGCGAAGGTACCGCAGCGTGGTGGAAGACATGCCGGCCATGGTCTGCCGTTTTCTGCCGGACGGCACCTTGACGTTTGTGAACAGCGCCTATTGCAACTACTTCCAAAAAGGCCGCAGCGAGCTTCTGGGCGAAAATTTTTTTCGTTTTTTGTCCGAAACGAATCGCCCCAGAGTGCGGGAACATTTTACTGCGCTGGGACCGGATCGTCCGACGGTGACCTACGAACATATGGTGGAGGCACCCGATGGCGGCCAGGGCTGGCAGGAATGGACCGATCGGGCCCTGTTCGATCGAAACGGGCACCTGGTGGAGTTTCAATCCATTGGGCGGGACATCACCGATAAGCGCCGGATGGAAATGGAACTGCATAAAGTTCAAAAGCTGGAATCCATAGGTGTGCTCGCCGGCGGCATCGCTCACGATTTCAATAACTTCTTAACCGCTATCGTCGGCAACATTTCTCTGCTGCGACTTTACCAGGAAACCGGTGAAGACGTCGGCGAACGGCTGGACGAAATGCAAAAAGCCGCCATGCGGGCCAAGGAACTGACCCAGCAGCTGTTGACCTTTTCCAAAGGTGGAAAACCGGTCAAAGAAATTCTGCAAATCGCCGATCTGATTTCCGATGCCGCCCATTTCACCTTGCGCGGATCGAACGTTCGCTGCGACTGTCAGTTTCCAGAAGATTTGTGGAGTGTCGAAATCGACGGCGGCCAAATTGCACAGGTGATCAATAATCTGGTCCTCAATGCGGATCAGGCAATGCCCGGTGGCGGTGTCATCACCATCGAGTCGGCGAATCTGGTGCTCCCGCCCGGAAATGCCTTTTCACTGTCTCCCGGTCGTTACGTCCGGGTGTCGATCCGCGACCAGGGGATGGGAATTGCCAGAGAGCACCTGCAGCGGATCTTCGACCCCTATTTCACCACCAAGCAAAAGGGCAGTGGCCTGGGGCTGGCCGTGTCCCATTCGATTGTCGAAAAGCACAGCGGGCGGCTCAGCGTGAACTCCGAACTGGGAAAAGGCTCGGAATTCTGCCTGGTGCTGCCGGCAGCCGAAACGGACCGGAGGCCGGAAACGGTCCCCCGGGCATCGCCGCTGTCCGGGCAGGGAAAGATCCTGGTCATGGACGACGAAACCCTGGTGCGGGATGTGTTGAAAAAGATGTTGGAGCTTTTGGGCTACGAAGTTGTGCTGACCCGGGAGGGCCGCGAGGCACTGGAGGTTTATCGAGACGCGATGGCTTCGGGCACGCCCTGCGATGCCGTCATTTTGGATCTGACCATTCCTGGGGGCATGGGGGGCAGGGAGGCAATCCGCCACCTCCAGGAAATCGACCCGCACGTGCGGGGCGTCGTGAGCAGCGGGTACTCCAATGATCCGGTCATGGCCGATCCCCGTGCGTTCGGATTCCGGGAGGTGGTCTCCAAGCCGTTCCAGATTCAGGAGATCGGGGAGGCCTTGCGGAGAATCCTGCACTCGCCGGAGCGCTGAGCGCTTTGATGGCAAAAGCGCCGGATGGACAGCGCCGCAATTTTTTTGAAAGGCAGGGACGGCAATTCCGGATTTGGTTGTAATCCGGTTGAGATTATCGGTAATTTGATGTAGCCTGCATGCCGGTTTCTGAATTCTTGCCCAAACCCGCTTTGCCTGTGGTTGTTGACTCAGGATCTCCCCATTTCTGCGAGGTTGCGATGATTGCGAGAATCGTATTTCCGGTGTTGCTGACGATGCTGATTATCATACCCGGTTGCTCCAAGCCCTTTTTTACCGCTGATCAGGTCAAGTCCATGGATGTCGATCAGCTCTACAGCCGACTCGACAGACCGAACACTTTGGTCCTGGATGTGCGCTACGGCAGGACCTGGACGGAAAGCAACGAAAAAATCAAGGGTGCCCGCCGCGCCGATCCGGCCGCCTTCAGCAAGTGGGCCGATTCGTTTTCCAAGGAGGACGATCTGGTACTCTACTGAGCGTGACCCAACGAACTCACCAGTGCCAGGTTGGCGCTGAAACTGGTCGATCGCGGATATCAGAGCGTGTTCGTGCTGGAAGGGGGCTGGGAGGCCTGGAAAGCGGCCGGACACCCGGTCGAGCCGAAGTAAGGACGGACGGCGGGAAAATAAGTCAACCGTTTCTTCCATTCAGCGACGAATTGCCCGCCGTCAGTCGTAGGCTTACCCACCAGGGGTTCTGCCCGCCGATCAGGTAAACAGACAGATCTTGCACGTTTTGGCGTACCTCAAAAAATCTTCGGCGGTCCAGACGATCACGCCCTCAATGAGCTTGGTCTCATCGATTTCCATCATGTCCACGGTCATTTTACAGGCAATCAGCTCCACGCCTTCGATCTGGGCCATCTCCTGCAGGTCGGCCAGGCTGGGGATGTTGGCCTTTTCGATTTTTTTCTTCATCATTCCCGTGGCCAGGGAGACCATGCCCGGAATGGCCCCCATGGCCCCCGGCGGGAAGTACTTGGCGCGGTTGAATCCGCCTTCGAGCACCAGGTTCAATCCCATGAACGAGTAGAATATCTTGCTTTCCATCCCTTGGCGGGCGGCGTTGATGCCCAGCACCAGCGACGGATAGGCACCGTCGATGGTGTCTTTGACGCAGATGAACGCGGCGCGTTCTTTTTCTTCTGCCATGGTCATTGTCCTCCTAATGGTTAAAAGCTGAAAGGAAGTCCGGAGGCCTTCCGGACGTTTGTGAAAAGCCCTTCACGCCGTTTCGCAGCGACCCGATGGGGCCGGAATTTTGCCCCGGCATTGGGCGGGTACGGTGACCCGCCCTGCGAAACCAGTCTTCGATGACCCGCATAACCGTAGGGCCGGCCACCGCACCGGCCGGTTTTCTTCTTTCGGAAACGATTCAATAGCATGTTCCTTAGAAGTACAGGGTCAATCCGAAAGAGGTGGACCATTCCTCCAGTTTGGCTTCAATAACGCGGCCGTCGGATCCGGTTTGGGTGAGGGTTTCCTCGGGTGCGTACATGAAGGCAAGATTCATGATGATATTATCCGTAATGTTGTAGCCAACCCCTGCGGTAAAATGCTGCTCGACCAACGCAGGCAGACCCAAAACACGCAAAGGTTCAAACAGCGCATTGGGAACGTTTACGCCTTGCAGATTGGTGGAGCCGGCAACATCGAAATTGTTGTTGGCTTCCACCGGGCTCTCGCCGTAATTATACCCGAATCGAAAGGCCCACTTGTCGATGGGTTTCCACTGGGCACCCAGGGCATACACCCACTGGTCATCCCAGCCGAAATCCCCGTAGCCGTCGGCGCCGCTCCAGTCGTACCACTTGGTGTTGACCTCGAACAGCCAGCGGGAATTCGGCTCCCAGGCGACACCGAATTTGAAGGTCTGGGGCGATTCGATATCCAGGTCATTGAAGGCGCCGTCGAATGCGAACACATCGTCGTGGGTGACATTCTCCGGGGTGACATAAGAGATGCCGAAGCTGAACTGGTCCCAACGGTACAGCGCGCCGATCTGTGCTCCGACCGTGTATCCGTGGGAACTGCCGGATCCCAGATCCAGGTTCTGCCAGACCAGTTCCACCGAAAGGCCCACCGAAAATTCGGGAGTGATCAGGTAGGCCAGGTTGGGGGCGAATTTGAGGGTCTGCAGCTGGGTGTAGAGAATCGGCAGGCCGCTGTCCGCCGACGGCTGTTGTGAAAGCGGGGTGCCGCGGTAATCCACGCCCAGGCCGGAAATGCCGAAAAACCCAATGCCGGCCCGCAGGCGTTCATTGACGGGCAGGGAGATGCCCACCGCCGGAATTAGAAAATTGTCGAGTTTGCTGGAGGCTTCGAGCGTGCCGGGGCCAAGCGCATTGACCGCCTTTGCCTCTGCCGAAGGATCAAAAAACGTGCCGGCGAAATCCACCGAGGAACCCGGGCAGAAGGGGCCAAAACAGGCCGCCGCCGGATTGGCGAACACGGCACTGATGGCATCCTGGGGTGCGGCCACGCCGCCGCCGCCCATGGACCGCGAGATAGGACCGATGCCGATCAGGTTGGTACCGTTGGTGGCCAGGGCAGCAGGCGCCCACGCCACGGTCAGCGCCAGAATCAACAGAAAAAACCACTTCGTTTTCATCGTATTCCTCCCTCGTTTTGCAGTTCAATCATGTTGCATGCGAACGCTGCGGACGATGGTTTCATCACCTCCTTTACATTGGATATTATTTTGGGCCTGGGTTTTAAATTCCGTGGCAGACCCATAGCTGATTTACGATGTTTATTCAATAAAGATCATTCATTCGTTAGAAAAGACTCGGTTGCGCCGGTGCAAAAAATGGATTCGGCCGGTCTTGTCCGGTTGCAGTATGTCCAACTGGTTGGCACCTGTTGCAAGATGGTATATGATTCGGCAATCATTGAGCTGGAGTGATTGAATTGGATAGAACGCAAACGCGCGGCGATTTTGGTTTTCAGGCGGCCCGCATTCGGCGCCGGCTCGGCACCGACGGCATTGGAGGGACATTCGAATGGCAGGGAATCGATATGCGGATGAAGGCAATGACACCGTTCAGGTGGAAGGGGCCGAAAAACTCACCGACGAAAAATGGTTGAACCTGTTTAATCTGGCCATCCGAAAACCGGACGGCGCGCCCGGAAAATGGCAGGTGGCCAGTCGCCGCCGACAGCCGCGCAGTGTTACCGGGGATTTTTCACGGCCCGATGCCGTGATCATCGTGCCGCTGCACCGGGAAACCGGCAAACTGGTAATCACCCGGGAGTATCGCGTGCCGCTTGCGGATTACGAGTTCGGTTTTCCGGCGGGGCTGGTGGAAGCCGGTGAGTCGATGGCCGATACCGCCGCCCGGGAACTGAAGGAGGAGACCGGTCTGCAGATGACGCAGGTGCTGAAAACCAGCCCGCCGATCTTCTCGTCGGCCGGCATGACCGACGAGTCGGTTGCGATGGTTTTCGTGGAATGCGAAGGCCGGCCCCTGGAAGAAGGGGGCGTGGGCTCCGAACAGATCGAAGTGCAGTTGGTTTCCCGGGCAGAAGCCGGACGGCTCTGTGAAAACGAGGCGTTGAAATTCGACGCCAAGGCCTGGCTGGTCATCTCCGCGTTTGCCAGGTACGGCGAGATTTAAGCCCCTGGAAGGATTGCTTCGAGTTCCGCCAGGGTTGCACCCCAGCCGCCGGCCTGCGGCGGGGCGTCGGTAAAAGACGCCACCATGGGGTGCTTTTCCAGTACGCGGTGCACGAGCCGCTTCAGGGTACCGGTGCCTTTGCCGTGAATGATGCGTACCTGGAAAATACCGGCCTCCCGGCACGCTTCGATGTAGTCCGACAGCAGGTCCGGCACTTCCGCCGGGCGGAAGGTGTGAAGGTCGAGCACCCCGTCGATCGGTATGTGGATCGGTTCCATCAGACGATCTCCCTGGAAAATATTGGATGATATCCACCATGCCACTGGAACAGCTTCAAATCGTGCTTGCCTGGATGCTGCCGCCGCTGGCCTATCTGCTGGGTTCGATTCCCTTCGGGGTAATCATTGCCCGGCGGTTTGCGGCAGTGGATATCCGCAGCAGCGGCAGCGGCAACATCGGCGCCACCAACGTCATGCGGCTGGCCGGCGTGATCCCGGGGCTGCTGACCCTGGCCGCCGATATTCTGAAGGGGACCGTTCCGGTGTTACTGGCCCGCATCCTGTTGCCCGCCGCCGGTGAGCTCTACCTTTCCGTAACGGTACTGGCTGCCGTATGCGGACATATGTTTTCGATTTGCCATCGTTTTCGGGGCGGCAAAGGCGGGGCCACAACGGCCGGCGCCTTTCTGGCCGTCGCCCCGACGGCGGTGCTGATCGCGGCGGCCGGATTTGTCCTGGCGGCCGGTCTGAGCCGCCGGGTATCGCCGGGTTCCTTGCTTGCAGCGGTCCTGCTCGTTCCGGCAACCGGCTGGGTGACCCACTCGACTGCATATACGTTGTGCGCGGTGGCGGCCGCTGTGTTGATCGCCCTGCGGCACCGCAGCAACATCGACCGCCTGATCCGCGGCTGCGAGCCGCCGTTTCGAGCCGGCAAACAAAAGCGTTGAAACTTTTATCGGCGGTCTTGAAAATCGGGGTTGCATGGCAGCTGCCTGCAGCCGGTTCGAACTCACAGGATGATCGTCCAGAGCAACGCCAGACAACCGCAAAGCACGAAGTGGGTTTCCACCAGGAATTCCAGCCGCATTCCGGGCAGCATCTGTTTGCGTTCGAAGCCCGCCAGTACCAGGTAGAGAAAAGCCGGACAGGCCAGCAGCGGATAGCCGAAGGCCGACACCATCCCCAGTGCGGTGATCAGCAGCAGGCCGAGGAAAATTGCAACAAGGATGCCCCGCAGCAGCTTCAAACTCTGTTTCTCCCCCAGCAGCAGGGCGATGGTTTCACGGCCGACAATGCGGTCTCCCTGCATGTCGAGCACGTCAAAAAAGGCGGTCCGCACAAACACCAGCGCCGCGGCGATCAGAAACACCGGCAGCGTGGCCGGACCGATTTCTCCCAGGGCCGGAAACACGGTGGTAAGGATGCCCCAGGCCAGGGCGATCAAAACGGTTTTCGAACTCGGAACATCCCGGATCCGTCGATAGCGGTTGCCGGTCAACCGGGATGGAATCAGGCGCAGGTTGAAGGCCATTCCCAGCAGACTCATCGACAGCAGTACGGCAAAAGGCACCCAGCCCAGAAACAGCGCCAGCAGCAGGCCGACGCCGCCCGCCAGATAGGCCATGCCGCGCAGCAGGATTTCGTGGCGATTGTAAAACGCGGCGCGTTCCGGGTCATTGTAGCGGTCCGCATCACTGCCGATGAAGTGATTCAATATGTGCATGGACTGCACATAGAGCATGGCGATCACGGTGGAAATCCAGAAATCCTGCAGGCCCTGGAGCACGGCGCAGGCATAGGACAATGCGCCGGCGCCCAGGGAAACATAGATGTTGGTCAGCATCAGGTGGTGCTGGGTGGCAAACAAAAATTTGCGAAACCCATGCGCCTTGCGGTACCGCAGCGCTTCGACCGCCCGGTAGACCCGCTTGATAATCCAGTTCGGCGTGGAAGCGCCGGCGGTAATCCCGATGCGGCGGGAAGATGCGATCTCCCGCAGGTCCAGATTTTCAATGTCGGCCTCGGTCTCCACGTGATAGGACGGCTTGCCGGTTGCCGCGGCGATTTCCACCAGTCGCCGGGTGTTGCCGCTGGCGCGGTCTCCCACCACCAGAATCGCATCGGCATCGGAAGCCAGCTGCTGCACCTCGGCCTGCCGTCGTTCGGTGGAATCGCAGATCGTGTCGAACACCCGGTAGTGCGGATGATGCTGTCGGATGTAACTGCGCACCGCATCGAAAAAACGGGTGTTCTGGGTTGTCTGGGAAACCAGGATCGCCCGGTCGAAGGCCGGCAGCGCCTGGAGTTCCTCCATGCTGCTGACCACGTGCCCCCTGCCGGCCGTGTAGCCGAGCAGACCGACCACTTCGGGATGATCCCGATCGCCGATGATGATCGATTCGTATCCCTGTTTGGCGTGCTTGCGGATAATGCTCTGAACCCGGATCACCCGGGGACAGGTGGCGTCCAGCACGCGAAAGCCGGCATGAATTAGCCTCTTTTTGGCCTCCAGCGGTACCCCGTGGGCCCGGATCAGCACCGTGCCGCTGCCGCTTTCCGGGATGTCGTGCATGACCGTGATGCCCTTTTCCGCCAGTAGATCCAGCACCTGCTTGTTGTGGATCAATGGCCCGTAAGTGTACATCGGGCCTTCGTGTTTCCCGGGCGCGTCCATCACCATCTCCACGGCCCGTCGGACCCCCATGCAGAAACCGGCACTGGTTGCCAGCAGAATTTTCATAATCTCTCAGGCCGAAACAGAGCGATTGTCGAGGTTGACGCGGATACAAGGAAGAGGCCGTTGTGCGGTATTGTAATATGCGCAACGGCTTCTGACGCCGGTGATTCGGTACGATCGGCAATCCCGCAGGTTTTCGAATTTAAAAAATATAAGATCGATACCAAACATCTTAATATAATAAAAATGTTGTATTTTGAAAATTTGAAACGCTCCGTTTCGGTCAGAGTTTTCGGATCTTGGTTCGATTGCGCCGCCGGCGTTTGGGCAGGCGCCGGGCGGGGCCTTTTTCCCGGGTGGCCGCCCCCCCCCCGCCACTGTCGGTGTCCTCCATGGCGCTCCCGGATGCTGCGGCCAGCTGCAGGCTGTGCTCGAATTCCGATGCGTCGATGATTGCGGCCCGGCTGGCGGAGGCCGAACGGACAATGGAACGATCCGAGCTGACCACCAGGGCGCGCTCGCGTTC
>DAXETY010000083.1:0-6317 GCA_051155755.1 Desulfobacterales bacterium | reverse complement strand
GGATGGGTGCGGCAGCACGAAGTCGCAGGCCGGATCCTGTCCGATGACCACCGGCAGTTCTTTGAAGGACTGCAGCGTGGGCCCGAATTGGATGATCAGCGGTGCCTGGGTCTTTGCCGTTGACGTGGATGGTGTTGCGGCCGGACGGGGCGGGGGAGGCTCGGGTGCCGGTGGCGGCTGAAACTGTGCCGCCGGCTCGGCGGTTTCCCGGGGTTGCCGTGAAGGACGGCTTGCGCGCGGGGCTTCGACCATTTTTGTCAGGAAGCTGACCTTGGGGCCGCCTTCGGCAAAAATCAGCACGTCGCCGTTTTTCAAATAGATTTCTTCCACCGCTTTGCCGTTTACGAAAGTGCCGTTGGCGCTTTGGTCGATCAACTTGAAGCGATTGCCTTCCCGTTCGATTTTGGCATGCCGCCGCGAGATGATGGCCAGATCCTTGGGAAAACAAATCTGACAGGACGGATGGCGCCCGATCCAGATTTCCGGATCCGTAAACTCCTGGATTTCGCCCTTCAGCGGGCCTTGAATGTGAACGATCTGTACGGCGATTTCCGGCATTTTCTGCATAAAAGGATTCCGTTTCGAATACCAGCCGCCCCTGCATTCCAGGTATTTGCGTCCATGGTCCTGATGGTCCTGCCGGAATCGACTCCCGACAACGCCGTGGCCTTCGGGGCGAACGTACCAGCTGATTTATATGGCTGAAAACGGCTGATTAATCAAGTACTTTGCGGAGATTGATAAAATTGCTGCGATCGAAGCCGAGGGTTTTGAAAAAGGTCAGCAAGTCGGTGGAATCCCAACGAACCGACGTGTAGACGTCGTGAACCCCCTGGGCCCGATAGACCTCGAAAACGTTGCGGGCCAACTCGGCACCGATTCCTTCTCCCATGTGCTTGGGATTGACCCCCAGGGTCGCAATCCAGGCGCTTTTTTCAATTCCGAATCCGAGCGTCAGGATATAACTGATCATAAAACCGATCACCTTGCCGTCCACTTCGGCGACAAAACAGGCATCTTCTTTGCTGCGGGCGTGATCTTCGACCAGCTTTTTGAAATCGGCCTTTGCGGATTTCTGAGTAATGGCACTGTAGATGCGCCCGATTTCATCGGCGTCCGCCGGTTCCAGCCTTCGAATGACGACATTTTTCACGAAGCGGCTCCTGATGGATAATAGGTTTGCAATGTGCGCATTAGTCGATTCGAATGATTTTTACATTATGACCGACCCAGTTCGGCGGCAGATAGACCCTGCCGCTGTTACCGCTGGATTTTACCTTCTTTTCGATCATTTCTTCTCCGTAGATCTCGAACTTGACGAGCCTGCCCGGACTGTCCTTAGCCGGTTCCGCGTCTGCCATCGGCGTTACGGTTTCGTTCGTCGAAGACTTGGGTTTGTCGATTTTGGGTGCCATGGGTATCCTCGATGGGAAATTATCACCTGTTCTCTCCAGGGGCACTCATGGAAACAGCAATGACGATACAGGCGATGCCGTTGGACGCTGTATGGGTTGCAACGCGCCGGTTGCTTGTATTGAAGCGGTTGTTTCCGGTCGGCCGGCGACCGGAGAACCGGAAACGGTTTCGATGTTGCAACGAGCAACTCTGCCCGGGCAAAGGCTCGAAGCTTTCGAACCCGGAAGCGTGCGCTTCGGTGATCCAGGAAAGCAAGGCTGTGCTGGTTCGAACTTTTATCCCCGCTTAAACTAAAGCTACAATAAAGCTACGGCTCATGTTCGTCAAGCAAAAATCCGGAAACCGAAACGCCGGGAGCCGGCGCGTGTCGATGGAAGGGGCGCCGGACTGGAAGCGCCGGCGGCGATGAGCTGCAATCCGAGGGTTTGGGGAGATTTTATCTTTTGCGCCGATTGGTTTCGGTCGTATCGATTACAGCTCGAGAAGAACGCTCCGATTCAGTGGGAGGCGGCCGAAGCCGTCAGAAGGCCCGCCAGCATGTCGCTGTTGCGGATGATGTGCCAGGTGCCCTGGCTGGCTTCGACCTTTTGGCGCCATCGTCTCACCCGCTTTTGATTTCGTTCGGTATCCCGTTCGTCGACGGAAAGCGCGTTGGCGTCCGGCGCCACAATGTGAAAACCGTTTAGTTGGAAAATATCGCCGCCGCTGCGCGGCTCCTGCAAATCCGAAATGAGTACAATGTACTTTTCCCGGGATGGCGTCTGGTTCAAAAATTCAATCGCATGCAGGATTCCGCCCGACAGATCGCTCTGTTTGTGTTGATCCGCCTCCTGGAAATGCCGACGAACCTTGTCCAAAAATACGCGTTTCTGATGGTTGGCCAGAATCGGCTGGGGAGCGAAGGTGATACCGGCTAAAATGTCGTTTTTGCTGAAATGTTCGGTATCGATGGTTGCTACGGCGAGCGTGTCGCGGGGCTTCAGAGCGAGCAGCAACTGTTGAACGATCGCCGGGGTGTCGGCCAATTCGCCCGTGACGGCATCGGAGCCGTCAAAAAGCACGTACACGCCTTTGGGCCGGGTTTCCGGTCGGCAGCCGCCGGCGAGCAGCAGACCGACCACACACACGATCAAGGCCCGGTTTCTCATTGGGAGCCCTCCGAACACTGATTGTGTTGCCGGCGTTTCCAGAACGAGGAAAACGAATATTGCATGAGGCTGCCGCCGCCGGGGCGTTGCGCCGCCTCGCCGTCGCTGTCGAAGGTTGCATTCAGCAGAAGGATTGGAAATATCGCCAGGTCATAAATGGCGATGACCATCCGGCCGGTGTGCACGGCCACATTGCCTCCCAGGCGCAGTCCGAAGGCCAGCAAGCGCAGCCCCACGGCGGCGAGGAATCCGGCAGCGGTGCGGGCCGCCATTGCAAAAGCGGCCAGCGGAACCGCAGCGCAGGCGATCCAGAAAGGCAGCACGAACCCCAGGATCATCTGACCGATGGCAGGGATGTGACTGGAAAGCGCGTCGGTGGTTTCGACTCCGGACAACATCTGGTGGAGCTGGGCAATATCGGCCACCATCTGCACCCGCAGCAGTCCCATCGCCGCCTCAAGACCGGCAAACACGATTAAAAACACCAGCGCAATCCACACCAGTCGCCTTCGGATGCGGTCCTCCAGAGCCCCGATGATCGGAAACAGACGTGTGACCCACAAAGCCTCCACCAGAAACATGCCCAAGGTCAATTCGATGGCCGTAATGACCGCAGCCGCCACCTGCGATATCTTGAAAGGGCCCAGGTAGCTGCCGCCGCCGAACACTTCCGACATCGGCAGCTCCATCAGGTGAAAATTGACCACCACGCCGCAGGCCGCGACCAGAAGGACCAGGCCGGCGGCAAACAGCTGCATCAGCGAAGACAGCGAAGTCAGCCGTGTGGCCGGGTGGTCTTCCGTACGGATTTGCGCATAATTCCGTATGGATGCATCCAGGCGTTCGGCCCGGTCCTCGAGGGCCTTCAGGGACCGATCGACACGGTCCATCATTTCATTGAGACGCGAACAAAGCGGGACCAGCCGGGCGAGGATGGCATGTCGATTTTTGATCGAGCGGGTGTACTCGGCCAGGGTTCTGCGGTGCTGCTCTTGCAGGGTTTGATCGATACTGCCGAGCAACGCTCCCACCGGGGCGTCGTTTGAAGGCTTGATTTGTGCCACCGCCTCCAGGATCGGCAGCCAGTTCGGAAGCGAGGGGGGAACGTCCATGCTGCGGTGATGGTCTGCTTCGATGTTGGCCAGCATTTCGGAGATGCGCTGGTGCAGCACGGTGTAATTGCGAAAGTAGGATGTCACCGCCGCCTGAAACTGGACGGTGTCCCGGCGCACGATGCGCTCGGCGTACTCCAGATTTTTGGCGGTCAGCACATTGCGGTTCCGTTCCGACAGCCGTGTTTCCATTTCCAGGATCGATCTGGCGGTCAATCGCAAAACGCTGCGCAACATGCGGGTGAAGGAGCGGACCATCTGGTAAAAAAACGTTCGGGCCAGAAAAAGAACCAGGACCAGGAGAACCACCGCGATCAGCATCGACAGGGCCGGGTGAGGCGTAAGATTCAGAACCAGCTCGATAAGCGCCATGGGGCACCTCACTGCGAATATTGGAAACGGGCGGTTTCGCTACGCGACGATCCGGTCAGTTGCGGCTGTGAAAAAAAGAGTCGAATACCGGACGGTAATTCGACTCTTTGTGCAAGGATATCATTTTCAAGGTTCGATGCGCCAGCTGCCGTTATCGGAGCGACAGGGCCGCCGATCACCGCTCCTTTTCGAATGCCAGCAACGAGTGGCCGTAACGGTGGATGGAGTAATCCGCACCGGTTTCGGCAAAATAGCGCGACCAGAATCGTTCGATCGAGCGAAACTTGCGCGAATCGTCCGCGCTGGCGCCGGCCACATAAACTTTGACCCCGGACAGGTCGGGGATGAGTTTCTGCTGATGGCGGTATCGAATCAAATCGTTGATGTACCGGTCGGTAATGTCGCTTCGCTCGAAATTGTATTCCTTGGAATCCTGGACCATGTCGGAAAGGATCACCAGGATTTTTTGCCGCGTTTCTTCATGGAAAATCGTGTCGGCAATGTTCAGGGAGTTGAGGATTTCCGTGTATGGGGTTCCTCTTTTACGAGACAACAGGTTGCCGACTTCTTGCTGAATGGTCTTTTTCGTTTTGGCGAAATTCTGCTCGTAGGAGATCCGGTTCACCCAGATGCTTTGCTTGGGAACCTCCGCATCCACGACCGGTTTGAAGTCGATAAAGGAACGGCTGGTAATCGTTCCGACCACCAGTCGATCTCCCTGCTGAAGATTCTGATAGATTTTATCGAACGCTTCGCTGTAAACCGTTCGCCGCGCCTGGTTGGTGCTGCCCGACATGTCCACGAACACGACGATGACCCTGGGACCTTGGCCGTCTTTATCGAAAAACGAAAACGCGTCGGCGCTGGGGGTCAACGGACTTGCCACAAACAGCATCACGATCAACATGAGCCCGATGATTTGGGGCGTCCACCGCTTCATGGGAAAATACCTCCGCGAGTAAGGATTGTCGGTGTTCTCGGCCTGCCGGTTTACGAGGCGGCGATCTTCTTCAGGCGCACGGTCGCATTCAACAGGTCGCGATCGCTCTCCTGGGTCTTGGTGTCCATCTCCATGCCGTGCTTCAGCTCGAACGACTTGGGTTTCAAGTGGTCCGGGCGCTCGCGCTGGTTGATCTTGCGGTAGTAGTAAACCAGCTCCTGGGTTTGCTGGTGAATCTGGTTGATTTTCTGACGTTGGTTGGTCAGGATTTTGTTGTGCCTGGCTTCGATCGCGCGCATGGCCTTGTTGATTTTATTGGATTTGCGATGCAGGTGCTCCAGCATCGGATCCTTGTCGTGGGCGAAATAGGAGCACAGGGTGGCCGCGGCCAGAATTACCAGGTTCAAGCCCACAAACGCCGCGCCGATGAACTTGCTGTTGGCGAAACCGCCCACCGCACCGGCACCGCTGAGATCACCCAGATATTGCACCCGCACATAGCCAATGGCCATCAAACCGCCGATCGTCAGCAGCAGCAGCGATGCCACTCCCAGGGCATGCTTCCACCAGGGATCCGACCCCCTTTTCAGCAGGATGCCCACTGCATGCGCGATCCAGGGAATCGCCACGGCCACGCCCAGTGCCATGATCCAGGTGAAAAGCTGGCTTTCCCCGAACACGGAAAATGCCAGGGAGTTCATCGGCACCTCACCGAGAACGAACAGGGACATTAAAATGTAGTACTTGCCCCGGGACAGCTCGACATTGGGTTCCGAGCGCTGGATTTTGGCGGTGTGTTCCTCGTAATCCTTGGAAATGCGCTCGTACTCCTTGAGCAGCGGTTTGTGCTTGCCGTCCAGGGTTTCCAGTATGGGATCATACTTGGAGGTGATCTGCCGCGCCTGGTGCCGCGCCATGGCCATCAATTCCTGCTCGAACTGGGAGGGGTTGGGGTCGTCTGCGGCAGGAATGTTGTTCCTGGCATCGACCCTGGCGTTCTGTTTGACGGTTTTTCGGCTGTACATGAGTTCGCCCTTTCTATAAGCTCAGGCATAAATTGAGCATTCCGAATGACGCAATACCTTGGAACTCTGCTCATTCGACCCGGACCATCGCATACGGATTCACGAATGCATTGCCTATCTTACAGAAAGCCGGCGAAAATGTCAATATAATCGCCATATTTTGTATTACATTGTATTAATCAGGTGGGCCGAGTACGGCGGTATCCGGAGCGGATTTTTCGAGGACACAATATACGCCTTTTCCGCGGCGGATGGGAAAAAAGCATTTATTGTCGGATTGACACGAGGACTTGCGCCGATCGCC
>DAXETY010000082.1:0-63170 GCA_051155755.1 Desulfobacterales bacterium | reverse complement strand
GTTCCCACGGATCTCCGGAAATCAAACTCCGGAGGCGGTTGGCCGGGGCCGAAGCGTGGACGCAACCGGTGATCAAATGTTGAAAGTTCGGGAAATACGGGAGAGCTGACTGTACGTACCCCTGCCGTTATGACGACGCCATAAGAGCAACACCCCAATTCGGGTAAGAATTGACCTTATTTTGAAACAGGGGACGGGTGATAAGATCGAGGATAACTCGCGATGGGACACGGGACCTGGAGGGTCGGACTGCGGCAGGAAGTCGTCTTACGCGCGGGCCCGCTTCAAGTGCGGGTGGGATCTTTTTTTCCGGATCGAAGGGTGGATCAGGTGACCTGCAGCACGATTTTTCCGCGGGTATGGCCGCTTTCCATCTGCTCGTGGGCTGCGGCGGCCTCTGCCAGGTCATAGACCCGATTGACCGACACCTTCAGGCGGCCGGACCGCACCATTTCTCCGAGGCGATCGAGCTGGCGCCCGTTCGGCTCCACAAACACGAAAGCAAAGGTGTACGGCGTGTCGGGGGACAAATCGGCACCGATGTCGTCCACGATGGAGATCAGCCGCCCACCGGGTTTGACGCATTTACGGGCCTGCTCCAGGCTTTCTCCGCCGATCAGGTCGAACACCACATCGGCGCCGTCGGGTTCTTCGGCCCGCAGCCTGCGGACAAATTCTTCGCTGCGGTAATCGATGGGAACATCCGTACCCAGTTCCCGGAGATAATCATGGTTTGATTTGCCCGCGACGGCATAAATGCGCGCCCCGGCCATGCGCGCCAGCTGCACGGCCATGCTGCCGACGCCCCCCGAGGCGCCGATGATCAGTATGGACTGGTGGTTTTTTAATCCGCCGGCGTCATACACCGCCTGGTAGGCAGTCAGCCCGGCCAGGGGCAGGCCGGCGGCCTGCACGTCGGAAAGGCTCAGCGGACGGCGCGCCAAATAGCTCTCGGAAATGGCGATGTACTCACAATAGGTCCCCGACTGCACCACCGGCCGGCGGCAGTAACCGTAGACCGGTTCGCCCGGTTGAAATCGGCGGGCCGCGTGTCCGTTGCCGGCGACCTCACCGGCCATGTCCCAACCGGGGATCAGCGGGAATCGATGCGGAAACAGGTCTTTCAGATAGCCCTCCCGGATCTTCCAGTCCACCGGGTTGACCCCGGCGGCTTGAATGCGGACGAGCACCTGGCCCTCCTGTGCTTCGGGCACGGGCACTTCCATCATCTTCAATTGGTTGCGGCCGCCGAATGCATCGATAGCGACGGCCTTCATGGAGGCATTTGAAGCCGCTGCCATGCTTTCTCCCTCGAGTACGGTTACCATTCCAACCGGTGTGCCGCTGCGCAGGCGGCATCTCCGGGATCAAAACCAAGCGGGTCCGCCGCTATACTGCACTCTAATCACCCAATCCGGGTTTACAAGCGCTGCGCGCCGGCTCGAATTCCAGCGCAATTGCCCGGAGATGCGGATGGACAGTCCGCGGGAGGGCATCGGGCCGGTCGGGTCATATCGCTTGAAAGAAAGCCCGGAAGGCCGTATAATAAAAGTTTACAGCAAATTTGCGTTGGATATCCTGCCATAAGCCCCGTGGAGAAACCATGAAACTGCACTTTACGCGAAGCAACGGCCGCGCCGACGAAGCCATCGACGCCTTGATGGAAAT
Source organism: Desulfobacterales bacterium (assembly GCA_051155755.1). Lineage (GTDB taxonomy): Bacteria > Desulfobacterota > Desulfobacteria > Desulfobacterales > SG8-13 > DAXETY01. Next base: position 61,502 of record DAXETY010000082.1, on the reverse strand, counting down.
GGTCGGGGGCGTCCGCAACCCGGAAATCGTTCGGGAAATGATTCTGGCGGCTTTGAAAGCCGGCCAGGAGGACGCCCGCAAGGCCGATCTCAAGTTGATGAACACCTCTTTGAAGGAGATGCGCTTTACCAGCAAAATATTCGGCCCCTACCGAAACAAGCGCAAGGTGACGGTGTTCGGTTCCGCGCGGGTTCGGCCGGATGAACCGGTTTATGACATGGCCCGCCGGCTTGGAAAGTCACTGGTGGAAAACGGCTACATGGTCATCACCGGCGGCGGACCGGGTGTTATGCAGGCCGTCAACGAGGGTGCCGGACCGGATAATTCCTTCGGCGTCAACATTCGACTGCCGTTCGAACAACGTCCCAATCCGGTGATTGACGGCAATCCGCGCTACATTCTTTACAAGTATTTTTTCAACCGCAAGGTGGCCTTTTTGAAAGAAGCGCATGCCGTTGCCCTGTTTCCCGGCGGTTTCGGCACGCTGGACGAAGCCATGGAGACCATTACCCTGGTGCAGACCGGCAAACGGTATTCTCTGCCGCTGATTCTGATCGACGAGCCCGGCGGAACCTATTGGTCGCAGTGCATCGATTTTTTCAAAAACGAGCTGCTGGCGCGCAAATTCATCAGCCCATCGGATTTTCACATGTTCGAGCGGGTCGATTCGGTGCAAGACGTGGTCGCCAGAATCAATCGTTTTTACCGGCGCTATCACAGCTTGCGGTATGTCAATGGTACCCTGGTCATCCGGATGCGGGAATCGATCGAACCGGCGGGGCTCGAATCCCTCCGCCGCCAATTTAAGGACCTTTTGACCCCCGGCGGGACGCTGCACCTGAGCGGCGCGCTTCCGGAGGAGGCAGACGAGCCGGACATCGCCGATTTGCCCCGCCTGGTGATCGACTTCAACCAGTCGGATTTCGGCCGTCTGCGCGCGCTCATCGATGCACTCAACGATTTGTAGGGCTTAAAAGCCCTTACTCTCCGGCATCTTCCAGCAAGCGTCTCAGATCCACCCGAATGAACCATGGACGGTAAAAATCGGCATTGCCATAGAGGAGCGCGCTGTCGGTGACGGCGTTGACGTTGTAAGATATCAGCCAGCGCCCGTTTCGGGTAAATTGGGGATGTGCCAGAGCATTGTAGGCGACGATATCGCCTCCGGGCAGCGGGGCCCGGTACAGCAGCGCTGCAGGCATAGTCGGCCACGGGCCGCTCGGGGCATCTGCCGCATAGGCGACGATGTCCCGACTCCACGGACTGCGATCATCCATGGTAATCAGAACATACTGCCCGGCCAGCGCAATGACGCTGAACTGGTTGGCCGTGCCTTGATGGATTCGGGCGCTGCGCTGGGCCTCGGAAGACCACCGGCGCCCATTGAAATATTGCCAGGGTGCAAGCAGGCCGCCGCGAGACGTCCGGGCGAGGTGCACGTAGCGCTGGTCCGGAAGGTCTTCGACACCGTAAACATAGAGATGTTCGGGCGTTTCGACGATCGCCGCACCGTACATCACCCGGTTTTGGTTCGGCAGCGGCGTCGTCGACAAGATCCTTAAATCCGGAAGCGAGAGCGCAGCCAGATCGGTGCCGATCCAGCGCCAGTCCCACATTCCGGTGCCGGAGGACTCGAACCGCCACAGCAACACCCAGAGTTTGCCGCTGTCCAGGGTGGCATCCGCAGGCCAGTACCACTGATCCGTGGATTGCGGTTCAAACCAGGCCCGGGGCGATGCGAGGGAGCCGCCGTGGCGGGTCTGCAGCCGGTTGCCGTTCTGAACAACCAGGCAGTTGCGGATTAAAGGGGTCTCTTTCGCCCGTGAACGGTCCGGCCGCACCCGGCCCAGAAACGAGTCGCCGAAACACCAGACTGTGCGGCCGTCGGGCAGCGCAACGGAGGCGGCACCGTCTCCACCGGTCCAACCGGGTCCACTGCGGGTAAAAAGTCGGTTGAAAAACCGATCGGGCGATGCAATCGATGGATCTTCGAAATGTCGTGGCGTTTCGGTGGTCGGCAGGCAAGCCTGCAGCAGAAGAAAAACGGCGATTGCCGCCGACAGGATCGGGCGGCCTCGGACGGCCCGAACGGTATCCGAGCCGCAGCTTGCGGTGGCTTCCACCGCAGGCGTCTCCGTTCGGTTCGTGGAATTCAACGGGTGATTTCCTGCAGGATTTGTTTGACTTGATTGCCGTCGGCTCGCTGGCCGAAGTGCTTCATAATGGTTCCCATGGCTTGCATGGGACTCTTGTACCGGGAAAAGTCGATATTGGCACGGATCCACTCCACGATTTCCTTGCGGTCGGCCGCCTTCGGCAAATATTGTTCCAGGATTTGCAGATATTCGGAGCTCGGCTGTCCTTTGGCTTCGAGCACCGTCTTTTCGGATTTGATCAAGCGGCGAATCACCTCCATTACGTCCTCGCTGGTGATCTCTTCTGCGCGTTTCGGTCGGGTGGTTTTCTTGCCGCTTGCGAGCCGGATCGGGACGGTCAGGCTCGGATACTCGGCCATGATCTGCCGCAGGGTGTCCCGAACCGTGGTGTTCCTGTTTCGGACCGCGGTTTTCAAATCCCAACGGATCTTCTCCGGCAGGGATTCCTGCATTCCCGGGTTCCAACCGTATTCGGATTCCATTCGATCGACTCCTTTCCAATGACCGTATAACCAGGGGCATCCTTCCCTTTTTTCATGATGCCAATGAGAAGGGGCCCTTTGGCGCCCCCAGCCGGTTCGCTGCAAGGTATTGCTTACCAAAACGCAGGCACCGATACAAGCGCAAGGGTCTGGGGACGGGGCCCGTATCCAAATCTACACATATTCGAAGAATAAAATACAGTGCTGCGTGTATGTTTTTGTCCCACCGCGGTGCATTAAAGATGTATTAGGAGCGTTGAGTCATGATTATCAAGCACCGGCATCGGTGGCGGTGATCGCCGGTTCCGTTGATGCTCGGATCGGCGCCTCGCCGCTTGCAACCCAGGGAGGAGGTGACTTTCGTGAAGTTTCGGGATCTGTTTCTACCCAAAATCGCCCACTCGGATCCGGACAAACGCAAAGAGGCGGTGCGGGCTGAAAGCGATCAGACGCTGTTGAAAAAAGTCGTCGAAAACGACGATCACCCGGACGTTAGAGAAGAAGCCCGTAAACGCTTGCAGGAACTTGAAACCGCCTGAGCACGATCGAGCCCATAAACGGCCGCATTCAAAACCGGACTCAACTGTCGGCCCAGGCGGTAGTGCCGGTCATTGTCGCCGGCCGGCAGAACGGTGTATTGTGGCCAAAATTCGAAGTTTTTTCTGTGCGGCAGCCATTTTCCGTCCGCAATGAAGATTCATTGTGAGATACAACTGAAGAGCAACCCCTACTTGATGCATGATGAAAGGAGGATTTCGATGCCGGTTCGCGATGAAATTTACAAATGTGACGTTTGTGGGAACGTTGTTTTCGTACTCGAGGGCGGTGACGGTGACCTGGTCTGCTGCGGACAGAACATGCGATTGCTGACTTCCGACGAGGCCAAGGCATTTTCGCAGCGCATGCCAAAGCCCGGCTCGCCTTAAATCGATCCAATTTCGGCCGAAAGATACATTCGCCCGATTTCGGTCCGAAGCAATATCTCTCGCGGAGAGGCCGCCGGACGGCCTCTCCGCTTTTTTATGGTGCGCCCGAATATCTACCCCCGCAGCGAGCGAATCTGGTCGACCAGCGTGCGAGCGGAAATTCCCATAAAATCCAAGAGCTTTTCGGATGTGCCGCTTTTGGGCAGTTTGCCCACCGCCGAAAATACCCCCGCAAATCTTCCGAAATACGGGATTTTTCGTATTCGATTGTCCCTCAGGATATTATACGTCAAAAGCAATCTGCCCGAGAGCCATCCATTGCAATCATCGAACTGTGAGGTGCAGCATGAAAACCGCTCGAAGCATTCGCTATGGGGTTATCGCTGCGGTGCTCCTTCTGGGGGTTTACTGGACCGTGGCATCGGCCCGGAACGAAGCGTCCGCAGAATATCCGCGCGCGGAATTCCTGGCCACCGCCCAGTGGCTCAAGGCCCACCGGAACGATCCCGGCTTGGTCATTGTCGATGTTCGGACGGACGACCATTTTGACGGGCGCTTGATCCCCGGAGCCATCCGGCTGCCGTGGGAGCGATTTCGAACCGTGGACCGGGCGCGGGGCTTTGGCGGCAAATTCGTCGGCCTGGATGCGGCCCAGCAGATCCTGGGCGACCACGGCATCGCTCCGGGCGATACGGTGGTGCTATATGATTCCGTGTCGCGCGACGGCGGTGCAACCGCCTCCTACGTCTTCTGGGTGCTGGACCTGTTGGGGCATTCGGACAAAAAAATCCTGGAACGCGGCATCGATGCCTGGACGGCCGGCGGCGGTGAAACCGTCGACACCCCCCGGGCCGCCGAAGCGGTCCTGTACCAGGCACCATCCGACGCGGTGGACTTGCGTCGCTGGGTCGAAGGCGATTTCATTCAAGCCCGCCTGGGGGATCGTTTCTACCAGATTCTCGATGTCCGCTCCCGGGAGGAATATCTGGGCGAAAAGCCCAACGTTGGACTCGACGGGCAGGTTTTGAAACTCGGGCACATTCCCACGGCCTATAACGTCGACTACCGGCTCAACTGGACCGACTCGGAGACCAAAGCGATCAAGCCGTACGGGGAATTGCAGCAGCTGCACCGGGGCCTGGATCCCTCCCGGGCGGTGATTACCTACTGCCACTCGGCCCGACGGAGTTCCTTCGGGTATTTCATCCTGCGTCTGATGGGATTCAATGACGTACGGCTCTACGAACGCTCCTGGTTCGAGTGGGGCCACCCGCAGCTTTTTTACCCGGTGGAAACCGCCGAAAATCCCCTGCCCACCGGGAGCCTGCCGTCGGTGGCCGCACAGCGCACATCGCCGTGCACCTCCCCGCGGCCCGCCGGATCGACGCCCCGGCAGCTGGAAACACCGGCGGACGACAAGGGCTACGTATCCTGCGGGGGCTGAGCGGCCGGAAGTGCTCACAATTGTGAACGGCAACGGGAGGTTGATCCATGAATGCCAATAATTCTCAACCCTACTGGCGGCCGCTGCCGACGGCCTTCGCCCTGGCGGGGATCGTCGTGTTTATTTTCGCCACTTTCGGACCTCCGGCATCTTCCAGCGGGTTTGTTTCCACGCTGAAGGGATTTTTCCAGTGGATCGCGCCGGACTATGCCGCTGCCAAAGCCCATTACCGTCAAATTCCCGGCCCGGGGTCCTGGTTGATGGCTTTTGTCGTGGGCATGGCCATGGGCGGATTTGTCGGCGGACGCACGGCCCGGTTCCCGGTGCGGGATGTCCCCGAGCTCTGGGAACAGCGTTTCGGGCCGGGCCGGTCCCGAAGGTACGCGGCCACCTTTGCCGGGGGCTTTCTGATTCTATTCGGATCGCGGCTTGCCGGCGGCTGCACCCTGGGTCTGTTTATCTCAGGCTCCACGCAGCTGGCCATCAGCGGGCTTTACTTCGGTGTGATCATTTTCGGCATTGCCATGCTGACGGCCCGCATCGTCTACGGAAAGATCCTCAGGAGGACAGAGCGATGACCGACGTAATCTTGGGCTTGTTATCCGGAATTGCTTTCGGCTTCGTCATCCAGCGCATCGGTGCGACCGACGCCAACCGCATGGCGCGGGCGCATCTGATGCTGGATCCCGACATCCCGCAGTTTATGATTCTGGCGGTCGCCTTATCGGCGATCGGCCTTTACGGGCTGGAAATGGTCGATATCGGCCGGACGAGGGTCTTGCCCACCAGCCTCGTGGCCACCGGCCTGGCCGGCTTGCTCTTCGGCGTGGGCTGGGGCCTGGCCGGTTACTGCCCGGGAACGACCTGGGCTGCCGCCGGCGAAGGACGTATGGACGCCGTGTTCGCCCTGCTGGGCGGCCTGGCCGGCACGGCGGTGTTTGCACAACTGCACGAAACCCTGATCCCGTTGCTGTATCTGCCCACCAGCCTGGGACCGATCACACTGGGGGACTGGCTGGGCCATCCGGGCGTTGCCGCCGGCGTTCTGGCCGCCGGCTTCGGCCTGGCGGCCTGGGCCGTCGGGCGATTTTGGGGCCGTTATGTGGAAACGTTGTAGCAATTGGCTGCTGGCGGCTGTTCTGCTGCTGGCCGCATGCGATGCTCCGGGGTCGGATGGGCGTGAGATTCCGCTGACGTTGCCTCACGGCTATGTCGATCGTCTGGAAATCATCCGGGACGGCCATCGCTACCGGTTCGGTCCCTTTGTCGGTTATTATTTCCGTCCGATCACCCCGACCCATCTGGAACGGCTGCACTTTGTGGTATTCAACGAACGGCGTTTCTACACCTTGGACCAGCCGGTAAATGCCCGCTTGTACGAAGGCAGCGCCCGGCTGCAATATCTACCCGAAACCGGGTTTCAACCGCCCGCCGACGGCGATCGCATTCAGCCGGTCTTTTTCGAGGACGCGCCCTCCGCCTGGCTGGAAAGTCGCCCTCAGCCGCAGGACGAGTACCTGCACTTTCATTCCTGCTACGATGCCGCCGGCGCCGCAATGCTCGGCTACTGGCTGCGTCATGTCGCGGTCACCGCTTTCACCTACGACATGGGCGGCCGAGTGACGTCCCAAAGTTCGCTCCATCACACAGTTCATCCGGGCGTGGACCGGCATTTCGCCCGCATCGTGGAGTTCGACCGGGGTCCGGCCGTCGCCGGGGCCTCTGCGGCCACGGGGACCCCGGCCGACCCCGCAGAAAGCACAAGGCCATGAAACTATCGCTGTTGCCCGGAAGAGCGCATCCCGACCTGGCGACGGCAATCGGGGAGCGGCTCGGGATCGAGCCCGCCGGTTGCCGCCTGGAAACCTTTCCGGATGGAGAGCTGCATTTTCGATCCGTCGGTCCACTGCTGGGACGCGATGTGTTTTGCGTGCAGCCCACCTCTCCACCGGCATCGCCGCATTTGCTGGAGCTGATGCTGATGGCCGATGGTTGCCGTCGCGCGGGTGCCGCCCGCATTACCGCCGTGGTCCCTTATTTTGGATATGCCCGTCAGGATCGACGCACCGAGCCGGGCGAGGCCGTGGGGGCCCGGCTGGTCGCCGACCTGCTGGCCACGCGCTTTGACCGCATTATCACGCTCGATTTGCACAAGCCCTCCATCGAGGGCTTTTTTGCCATTCCGGTGGAGCATCTGTCCGCCGGGACGCTGTTGGCCGAACCCCTGAAAGAATTTATATCAGACGAACATGTGCTGGTGGCACCGGACCTGGGGGCGGTCAAGCGCGTGCAGTTCTTTGCGGACCTGCTGGACGCCCCGGTGGCGTACGTGCACAAAGAGCGCTTCAGTGGAGACGAAGTCCGGGTGCGGCATATCACCGGTCACGTGCGCAATCGGATTCCCGTGCTGATCGACGACATGATCAGCACCGGCGGCACCATCGTATCCGCCCTGGAAGCCCTGATGGACCGGGGATGCCGCACGCCGGCAACGGTGGTCGCCGTACACGCTCTGCTGGTGGGCGATGCCGCCGAAAAACTCGCCGCCCGGCCCGTCGCCGAAGTCATCGCCACCAACAGCATCCGCCGGCCCGATACGGGTGGACTTGCCTTCCGCAGTGTCGACGTCGCCGGTCTGCTGGCCGAAACGGTCAAAAAGGTGCACACCGGGACATAATCTGTCCGGCATCCAACTTTCACGATCCGCTCTGCACCGCAGGGGTTTGCGGCCCCCCGGCCAGGAACATCAGCGCCGCCAGCACCACCGCCTGGACCACCCACCCGATGAGACAGACCCCCACCGCGCGCCAGGTACTGCGATAGTCCAGTGCCTGGCGGACGGCGATGATCATGGCCACCAGCATCCAGACCCCCGCGACGAAGAATACCAGGGTTCCCAATCCGGGAATGCCGCCGAGAATCCGCAGGATCCCCGGGGCGCTGGAAAAACCGATGGTACGCAGCAGTTCTCCGTAGTTGGCCTGAGTTTGGGGTTCCGGCAGCAGGCGCGTGCCGATCCAGTAAGTCAGAAAGGCCCAGATATACCAGCTTAACAGCGCCAGCAGGGTTCCCATCAGGATGCCGCCGAATCCCAGCTGCTGGACACTGCCGATACCGGCCGCCAGGCTGGCGAGCACCACCGTGCCCATCGCCTGGCGCATGGCGCCGCGATCGGCTTCCACTTCCTCGTAAAGGGTTACATCCAGCCGGGCGGCCCGCAACATGCGATTGAAAAACAGATTCATGCTTTCCTCCAGACTGCGGTAAAAACTTCAGGCTCCATTGGCGATGCAAAGGGTTTTTCTCGCCGCTCGAAATAATTCAAGATGATCATCGCGTGCATAAAATCAACTTTGCATGTTTCCGGCCTCTGAAAATGCCCGTCGACGACGGACGATCGGATTGGTTGCCGATTTACTCCGAATCATTCTGCGGCCCGCGCTCCCAGCGTTCCTTGAGTGCGGACAGATTCTGATTGTCGGTCAGGATTACGACCTCGTCGCCTTCGCGGATCTTGGTGTCCGACTTTACCAGGGAAAATTGGCCCTGCCGATAATAGCAGATGGCGCGGGCATCCCCCGGCAGTTCCAGTTCTTCGATCTTGCCGGCATCGTCTTCTTCCGCCGTGAAGATGAAGAACCGGGCGGTGTCTTTGATCGCCGTGGAAAGCTCCATCGGATCCAGGCCCAGAATCAGGTCACTCAGGAAGCGGCTGATGGTTTGCGAAGGGATGATCGTATCTTCCAGTCCGAGTTCGCGGCAGATGTTTTCAAATTCCGGATCCTGAATGCTGGTGATCACCCGCTGAAATCCCAGAGACCGGCCCACAAGGCTGGCAATCAGGTTGGCCTGGTCGCTGTTGGATATGGCCACCAGCACATCGGTGTCCTCCGGATCGACTTCCCGCAATATGGACGGATTGCTGCCGTCGCCGTTGAGAAAACTGCAGTCCAGTTGCTCCGAAAGCCGGTCGATTTTATCCGCGTCCGCCTCGATAATGATGACTTCATGGCCCTTGTCGATTAAAAATTCCGCCGTGCGAATGGTGACTTCTCCGGCGCCTACGAATGCAACACGCATCGTTTACAACCTCCTGCCGATCCAGGTTCTCGGATAGATCAACACCAGCCAGGCCAGAATTTCAAGTCGACCCAGCAGCATGTCGACACACAACACCGCTTTCAAGACGCCCGGAAGATCGGGCCCGGTGATTCCGGTTGACAGCCCCACGGTTCCCACCGCCGAAACCACCTCGAACAACGAGTCAATCGGATCGTATCCCCCCAGCAAAAACGCCGTCCACGAAAATACGATCACTCCCAGAAAGAGCAGCACCACCAGCATGGCCTCTTCGCATTCCCCGCTGTCCAGGGTTTGGCCGTGGAGCCGTTTGCGGGCCACCGCATGGGGAGTCAGGCTGGTTCGAAAAAGCAGCAGCATCAGAAGCTTGGCGATGATCAGAGTTCGGATCAGTTTAATGCCGCCTGCGGTGGCGCCGGCACCGCCGCCCGTGAACATTGCAATCATCAGCAAAAGCTTGGAAGCCGCATCCAGATTTGCCGGATCGACGGTTGAAAATCCGGCCGTGCTCTGGGCCGAGAAGACCAACAGGGGCGCATGCCACCAGACGGGACCGTTTCCCCGCCATGCAAACCACAGGGACAGGACCGTGGCGGCGACCCCAATAAGTATCGCCAGCGCGACGGTTTGTAGAAATCCGAATGTCTTGCGCCAACCGGGACGCCGCACCTGATAATAAAACGCGAGCGGCACGGCACCGGCCACACAGGCCAGCAGCACCACCAGCGGGGTAAAAGAGCCGGCCAGCGGGGCCAGGCTTCCATCCAGCGGGGAAAAGCCCCCGGTGGAAACCGCGGCAAGGGCATACAGCAGGCCTTCGAATGGAGTTACCCCGGTGAAGATGATAGCGATTCCGGCCACGAGCGTCATCAGGGCGTAGATGCGAAAAATCCGCCGGGCATAGGTCTTGGTTCCTCCGACCAGATCCTCTTCCCGGCTTTCAACCACCGAGAGCTCTTTGGTGGCACTGCCGGCGCGGACCACCAGGGCCAGCGAAAGTACCACAAAACCCAATCCCCCGTACCATTGCATCCAGGCGCGGGCGAATAAAAAGTGCGCCGGCTTGTCGGCCACGGTATCCAGTGTTGTCAGCCCGGTGGTCGTGACGCCCGACACGGCTTCGAAAAGTGCGTCTGTGAAAGACAGACCGGCCCTCATCAGCGGCCAGGTGGTCGCCGCTGGCACCAGGGCGAATATGATCGCCGCGATCACCATGGCTTCGTTGGTCTGTATGCGCTTGGGTTCCCGAAACCGTTTCAAAAAAAGCACCGGTGCACCGAAAACGGCAATGACGACTGCATAGCGCAGACAGACATCCAGGTCGGCTTCGAAAACGGCAAACAGAAGCGGCGGCAGGGTCAAAGCAGCGGCCACCAGGCAAAGCTGGCCGATATAGACGGCCAAAACCCAGGGACGTACGGCGTAACTGAGTTCGGAAGCTTGGGCACCCATGTTTCTCCTGCGTGCTGCGGAGCGGACAATTTCAGTCGTTGCCGCAAGTCGCGTCATCGGACCCTTGGCGTCAGATGTCTTTCAACTGTTGACTGCTGTGCGCGAGTCGATCCCGCATGGCGCGAAGCTGCTGCTCCAGCGAGCGGAAAACTTCAGCGACTTTTGAATTGGCCGACATTTCCCCCAGGCGCCCGTAAACTTTTATCATTGCAGACAGGTGTCCTGCGATCAAACGAGCGGCCTCGTCGGTCGTCATATCCGGGCGGAGGGCTTCAAGATCGAAAGGGGGGTGGTCGAGGGCCTTGGGCGTGTACTGGAAATGGGCTTTGATTTCATCAGGTGCGGTTTGCTGCTGGAATCGAACGACCGCCGCGAGGATTTCCTCCTGCTGACGTTGTGCCTCGCCGAACAGCATTCTGGCCCGTTCTCGATTCACCTGCGAACGCCCCTGGTCGTAGTGTTCCCGCAGCTGTCGGTGGAGATTTTTTAAACGCTTCAGGATTTCGGCGGTATGGGTAAAGGTTTCCATGGTGCGTCGGTTTTTGGTTTCCCCCAGCGGGCATTATCTGCAGGGGCACGCAGACCGGTATCAGGCTCAACCCGCATCGATCGGACGGCCTCCGCATCTGACTTTGCCGGTTTCGGACAGGGCGCAGAAATTACCGGATTAGACAGAACGTAGTAATTTTTACGATGGATTGCGTTGCCACGGCAATCATATCCATCGGGGCGCCGTCGGGAAATGGGGCGAGTTGGGTATTCCGACGCTCAGACCTATTTAACCTGCAACTTTTATGAAATATACCGTTCCCGTGTTCCGCCAATACGGGCATGTGCTTATTTCACCCCTTCGGTTTGTTGCCTATATTGATCAGGAGATTAGAACAGTGGGGCAAAAAGCTGAAGCGCTTGTCTTAAGGTTCAATGATTTCAGGCGAGGAGGAGATATGATCTATGTGGGACACTTTTCTTTCGATGAAACCGGGTCCGGTAATAACGCCCGCCACGGATACTTTTCCGGTCTGGTGCAAGCGGCCGACATTGACAGTGCGGTTGAACGATTCAAAGAGCGGATCCTGGAACTGAAAGACAAGCACGAGGCAATGCAGTCCGTTGTGGCCGTATACATCGAAGACATCGTTGAATTCGAAGCGGTGCCGGATCGGCCCGTGATTACCAGGCTGCAATCCTGCGAGGGTCCGTTTCCCAGATCGATCAGTCGATCTCTGCCGGACAGTGACAACAAGGCCATCCAGGCCTACGGGTTCCGACCGGATGTGCAAACGCTTCGGGAGAGCGGCGGCGAAAATTTCCAGGAAATGACACCTTTTTTGAAATTTTAGTGGACCCGGCCTTACAGCCTGCAGCGAGATCGAGGCGGGCGTTATCGGGCTTTGAGTTTGGCAGGCCGTGGATTCCATCGACGAAAGATGGGGATAGACGATGAAGTCGGAGGCCGAAAAATTGCTGGCGACCGGTATGGGTGCGGTACTGCTCACCCGGGATAAAATCGAGGCAGTGGTGCGGAAGCGGGTCGAAGAATCCGGTTTGGGTAGAGACGAAGCCGAAAAACTGGTGGAAGAACTTTACCGTTCCGGTGGCGATCAGTGGGCGGTGCTCAAGAACATTGCCCGGCAAATACTGGACGACACCCGATCCACTTTAAACATCGGCAGCCGCCAGGCGCTGGAACAGCTTTATGAGCGGATGGAAAGCCTGGAAAAACGGGTGTCGCTGGTGGAAGAGCTGTGCCGCCGTGGCAGGGCACCCGGTTCCGATGAAGGTGCCGAAAACGAAAACCCCAAGAATGGATAAACGGCTCGGCGCAGATATCCATCCTTCGCAGGGAACGACTTTTGGTTGAAATCAAGTCCATCGCCAATTTGAATCGGTTTCGAGAGGTAACGACGACACTGCTGCGCTACGGATTCGACGACCTGGTCCAGCGGCTCGATCTGCCCGGAAAAACGATTGCCCAAAAAATTACGCATGTCGCTCCCGATACCGGGGTTTACGAGCGCATTCGACTGGCCATCGAGGAACTCGGACCCACCTTCGTTAAATTCGGCCAGGTGATGAGCCTGCGTTCCGACATCCTGCCGCGGCAGTTGACCCGCGAGTTTTTCAAGCTCCAGGATGAAGTTCCCCCGGAACGCTTTGAAGACATTCGCCCGGTACTGGAGAATAACCTGCAGCAGGCTCTGGATCAATTTTTTGCGTTTTTCGACCCCAAACCCCTGGCGGCGGCCTCGCTGTCTCAGGTTCACCGAGGCACGCTGCATTCCGACAAGCGAGTGGTGGCCGTCAAAGTGCAGCGGCCGGGAATCCGACGCAAGATCGAAACCGATTTGAACATCCTGGCCTTTATTGCCGAACGGCTGCACGCCAATTTCGAAGACCTCAAAATCTATGAGTTGCCGGGCCTGGTGCGGATGGTGCGGCGAAGTTTGCGCCGGGAAACCGACTTTACCGCCGAAGCCCGCTACATGCGAATCGCCCGCGCCCGTATGGCCGATTTTGACGGCCTCTACATTCCCGAGCCGCTGATCCAGCATTGCACCGAACAGTTGCTGGTGATGGAATACGTCGAGGGTCGCAAGCTCAAGGATCTGGAAGCCGGACAGCTGGCAGATCCGGCGGCCACCGCCCGGCTGGGGCTGGAAGTCGCCGTGAAGCAAATTCTCGAAGACGGCTTTTTTCACGCCGATCCCCATCCGGGCAACCTGCTGATCGGCCCTGCGGGAACCATCTACCTGCTGGACTGGGGCATGGTGGGCCGCCTGACGCAGGAGGACCGTTTCGAGTTGATCGATCTGCTGGGCGCCATGGTGAAACGCGACGGACAGAAACTCGTCGAAGCCATCCGGCTGATCACCACCGGTGACCGGGATTTCGACCCCCGTTCCCTTGAGCGGGATATTCTCGACATCCTCGATCATCACTTCGCCGTGCCGGTGAGCGAGTTGAACGTGGGCCGCATGCTCCTGGACATCACCGACCTGCTGCGCCATTATCGCCTTAAAATTCCGCCCGACCTGTTCATCATGATCAAGGGGTTGATCACCGCCGAGGGCACCGTGCGCCAGATCGATCCGCAGATCAATTTCGCCGCCGAACTCGAAGCCCACATGCGGCGGCTGGCAACCCTGCGTTACGGACCGGGGATCCTCTGGCGCAGTCTGCGATCCGGGCTATCCCGTTTCGTTGCCGCACCCGGCAAGTTTCCCAAGCGCATGCTTGAAATCGTGGAGAAACTGGAAAAAGGGGATTTGAACATCCGGTTTCAGCACGCGAACCTGAGTGCTTTTCGTGGCACCCTGGAAGAGATTTTCAGCCGCCTTTCCCTGGCGGTTATCATTGCCGCGATGATCATCGGTTCCTCCATGGTCATCACCACCGGAGTCCGGCCGCTGCTGTTCGGCTATCCGGCGTTCGGAATCATCGGCTACGTGATTTCCGGAATGCTGGGGCTCTGGTTGATCATCGACATTCTGCGCTCCCGGCGGTAATGACGTTTTTTTATTCCCCCGCTCACTTTATGGATTCGATACGAATCGACCGCCAATACCGCTGTCGCTGCCGGGAAATACAAATTTACACCCATTCTCTATGTCGGTTCGCGTCTCTATTATACTTAATGAGATGCCAATATGGATGATGCATCCGAATCAATGATTTGATTACAGTCTTATGGATTCGAGAGATGACCGGACTGAATCTCTGCAACTGCAACCGGAAAGGAGATTGCCGCAATGGCTGAAGACAAAAAGGCCTATGAAGAGTATGCCGAAGCCAAAATCAAGGAGATCGATGCCCGCATGCAGGAACTCCAGGCCAAAGCCGAGCAGACCAAAGCCGAGGCCCGGATGGATTATCAGAAGGAGTTGGAGGAAGCCCAGCAGAAAAAGAAGGAGTTGCAGCAAAAGCTCGATGGGATTCGAAGCGCCGGTGAAGATGCCTGGCAGTCGCTGAAAACCGGATTCGACGCAGCCCTGTCCGATATGAAGATCGCAGTGGACAGCGCCCTGCGCAAGCTGGAAAAGGTTCGAAAATAATTTAGAAAAAGTAAATCCTTCGAGGAACCTTATCTTGGCCAGAAATCAGGCGGCCGGTTTTCGGCCGCCTGATTTGCGCGATGCAATAGAGTTACGGCATGGATCGCGCAACCTCGGCATTCATTGAACCGGATCGCACGGTAGGGCACTAATCCTCTTCATAAGGGAAATGCACCGTAAGTACCGGCAGTTCGGCCAGTCGAACGACTTTCTCGGTCACCGAGCCGGTGACAAACCGCCGCCAACCGGTGCGCCCGTGGGTCGAAATCACGATCAGATCGGCCTTGGTTTCGGCCGCGGCGGCAGCGATTTCTTCGGCCGGATCGCCCTGAGCCACCCGGGCGGTCGCTTTGACGTCCGGAGAAACCCAGCGCTCCACGACCTTGCCGATTTGCTCATTGGCGGCCCGCTCCATTTCTTTCTGGTATTCGGGAATGTTGAAATTAATCGCCCCGTGGCCCTCGGGCATTACCGGGATCGGAGGATTTACGTGTAGAACGACCAGCTCCGCGCTAAAATGATGGGCCAGTTCATTGGCGGCCTTCAAGCCTTCAAGGGATGGGCCGCTGAAATCCGTGGGGCACAATATCCTTTTTACGGGCAGCATTAGTCCTCCTTTCGATGGCGCCTGGGATATTTTTTGCGGAAAACATCTATTCGTCCAGTTCGACTTTCAGGGAAAGAAATTCCAGCATGTCTTTCAGCGCGATGACGCCCACCAGCCGGTCGTCTTCAACCACCATCATGCGGCTGACCTGATTGCGCCGCATCTGAGACAGGGCTTCGACGGCATCGGCATCCGGGCCGATGGTGTTTTCGTCCGAACAGGATTGCGCCAGGTCGCCGACCGTTCGCTGCTCCCATTCCTCCCGCGGCATCTCTTTGACCTGACGGGTCGTGACACATCCCACCAGCTGGTTGCCGTCAGCGACCACCGGAAACATTTTGAAGTGATGCCGATAGATATAATCGTCCACCAGCTGCTGTACGGACACATCGGGCCGCACGGTTACCGGATCGGAATTCATGAACCGTTTCAACGGTTCCCCCTCAAGGGCCTTGCGGGTGAGCAATTGCTGGTAGGACATGTTGGCCGCGCTCTGGATGAACATGCCGATCAGAAAAAACCACATGCCGCCGATAAAGTTGCCGGCCAGAACCCTGAACACCCCCAGAACGATCAGAAAGACGCCGAAGCCCACCCCGACGCGCGAGGCAATTCGGGTTGCCCAGCGAAGGTTGCCTTTCACCTTCCACAGAATCGAGCGCAGCACCCGTCCGCCATCCAAAGGGAACGCCGGCACCAGGTTGAACGCCGCCAGCAGGCCGTTGATCATGGCCACGTATCCCAGCACTCCGTTGAGGGCCGGGTGCCATCCCAGCGAGCGGCCCATGTAGAAAAAGCCGAAGAACACCGCACCGATGACGATGCTGGAGATGGGTCCTACGATTGCGATGAAAAATTCGTCGCGGGCACTGGGCGGTTCATCGTCCATTTGCGCCACGCCGCCGAAGATAAACAAAGTAATGCCCTTCATCGGTACCCCGGCCCTGCGGGCTACCAGCGAATGGCAGAATTCGTGAGCGATGATGGAAAGAAAAAGGCCCACGGCGCCCAGAACGCCCATCACCCAGTAGGTGCTCGTCGACAGGTTTTCATACTGAAACGGGAAAAATCCGGTGGACAGTGACCAGGCGATCAGGATGGCCAGAATGATCCAGCTCATGTCGATGCCGACTTCAAACCCGAGCAGTTTAAACAATTTAAATTTTTTACCGAACATAATTGCTTGTCTCTCCTTGACAGTGCCTGCACAGAACTCGTTTCTTACCGCCGGGTCGAAAGTTGCGAGCTTCCGGACGGAATTTCGACCTGCGGTGCGTTTCCGTTTCATCGACGGTTTCGATGGAGCGGCTCGGATCCCGAAATGCAGCGTGATCGCTGGTGAACGGAAGTACTGCAAGAACGCAGGCAGCACATCGACTGCGATTCGGCCCCGTGGATCTTTCCGGTTTGACTGTTTGAGGGTAACGGTGGAGGTGTAGAAATCAAATGAAGGGAAACCCGAATTTAAATGGTTCAAACGCCTTATTCGAACCCTGGGCGACACCGCCGGAGACGCAGAACGGCGGTGTTGCGGCGGTGTGCGGAATTCGGTCCCGTCCGGCAGTATTGAGTGGCTGCCGAATCCCGGCAGCGCAAACGATGCGGATTACTCGGTTTCGCTGTCGATGAGGTGGTCCAGCAAAAGGGTCTGAATGATCACCCAACTCCGGCTGTCGACCACCGGAACGTCTTCTTCTTCGGGGAAGGTGTAATCGGCGTGCATCTCATTGAGCTCCGGGTTGTTGCGCTTCAGGTCCTCCCAGATGCACACCGGACACTCGGCTTGACTCAGCGCGCCAATGGCATCGACCACCGCGATGCGGCCGTCGGGGGTAAAGCGAACCGCATCATCTTCCAATTGCAATGTCACATAATCTTCCACGTGCAGACTCCTTGACTGTCGGGCGGATCGACGAAAATCGGGATTCGAATCCGAATGTCATCAATCCGGAATCGCCGGGTGGCTCATTCCGCTTCGTCGGAGCGCACCGCATTGGCGGCGG
Organism: Desulfobacterales bacterium; assembly: GCA_051155755.1. GTDB lineage: Bacteria > Desulfobacterota > Desulfobacteria > Desulfobacterales > SG8-13 > DAXETY01. The sequence continues at coordinate 44,297 of DAXETY010000082.1, read as the reverse complement.
CGCTCATTTTCTTTGAAATCAGGTCCCACTCACAGCGGATTTTTTCGAGCAGTTCATCATAAAGAGGGAGTTCCTCGGAATCCGTCAACGCACTCCGGTCGTGTTCCTCGACGGCGTTTTGATACACGTCCGTCAACTTCCAGGCGCAGTTTTTGCGGGAGAATTCCCGGGCGGTTTTGCCGGCCGCTTCAACCCATTTTGCGGCTTGCTCCGGCGCATCGAAAAATTCCGCAATCGCCTCGGCAAACGTTTTTTCATCCGCATCGGCCGGGAGCAGCCGCCCGTTGACCCGGTCGGACACCACTTCACGGCTGCCGGAAGCATTCAGCGCCACCACCGGTTTGCCCGCCGCCATAGCTTCGGCCAGCACCATGCCCTGGGTTTCAGACTGAGAGGCGAACACGAACAGGTCCATGGCCTGGTAGGCATCGGCGAGAGCCTGACCGGTCTGCTCTCCGGCCAGCAGGAGCCGGTCCTCGATCTGCCGTTCCCGGAAACGGTGCCGGATTTCGGCCCGGCTGGGCCCTTCCCCCACCACCAGAAACCGGCTTTCCGGTCGATCCGCCCCGAATGCCGCCACGGCCCGGGCCAGATAATCCAGGTTTTTCTCCGGGGCCAGGCGCCCCAGATGTCCGATGACCTGTGCCTCCAGGGGGATCCGGTGTTCGCGGCGAAACGAATCACCGTCTCCTCCCGAGAAAAACGTCAGGTCCACACCGGTCGGAACGACGTCCACCGGTCGCTGCACACCGCGTTCCCGAATCAAATCGGCGATACTTTCGCTGGGCGCCACCACCCGGGTACAAAAATTGGCATAGTCGGTGGCCAGTCGGATCACAAACCGCTCCATGGCCTCGGAGTTGAGCGGCACGTAGTGGGTGTATTGTTCATAGAGCGTGTGGTGGGTAAACACCAGCGGCAAATTGCGGCCGCGGGCGACCCGCAGGGCCGTATCGCCCATCAGGAAGGGATGATGGCTGTGTATGATCTTCGGGTCAAAGGCTTCTACTTTCTGGTCCACCTTGAACGGTGCCGGCAACCGTAAGGAAAAATCACTGCCGTTGAATTCCTGGATGGCCGGGATCCGCAGCACCGATTCGTTTTGCTCATCCTCGGTTCCGGGGAATTCGGGTGCGACCACCAGGACCCGGTTGCCCCGGGCGCGCAAGTTTTCGGCAAAAAAAGCCACCGAGCGGGCTACGCCGCCGACATGCGGCTTGTAGGTGTTGGTGAACATGCAAATTTTCATCGTTTCAACTCGACGGGTGCATCGATTTCCCGCACTTTCGTTGGTTCATAACCCGGTAATGCGATCTCGATTTCGGGCGGATTGTCATCGTCATGCCAGCGGGCGTCCAGGAGAACCCGGCAAACGGCATCTTGAACGGAGATTCGGACGGATACCGGTCCCCAGCGGGTGGGCGAAGGGCCGAACTCCAATTCGTTTCCCGCCACCAGCCATTCCGGGAACACACCACTTCCAATCAGCAACCGCCGGCCCTCTTCACGCAAAAACAACGCGCGCATGGCCACCACCCATTCAGCCGCCGCCCATCCGTGCTGACCGTCCCCCATGCAGCCGCCCTCGGTAAGCGGGTGAATGGCCTCAGGCCACTGACCGGTATCCGAGGCCAGGCGCGCCACCGACTCGATCAGCTCGCGGTAGCGGTCATCACCGGCCCGCAACAGTGTCTGGGCCACGGCAAGGGTCAAGTAGGCATTGATTCCCGAGTGGATCATGTCCTGAAAAAACCCGCCGCCGTGAAAGCAATGCTGCATCAAAAATGCCACCGTATTCAAGATGCGTCGATCCCCGGGAGCGGTAATTTGCAGCGGATAATCCGCCACCAGAGAACCGACGGCTCCGGAGTCCATGCGGCGCAGCGGGGCGGCCGGGATGCCGCCTCGACTGCGGCGATCGGGTATCGCCTCGATGGTGGCGGCGATGGTCGCCTCGAAATCCTCGGCTTCCTGCGCGAATTTCCGCCGGGTTTCCTCGGACAGGAAACGGCCGCAAAGCCGGGCGGCGGATTGCAAGCCTGCCGCTCCCCAGAAATCATCCCAGTAATAGTAATCGTTCGGCCCGAAATGTTCGGCGCTGAAGCCGGGGGGGAAAAGCCCAGCATACGGTCCGGATCTTTCGTTGCTCCGGCGCTTGCGGCATATCCACTCGGCACCCTTTTGCACACCCCGCATCCAGGCGTTTTCGAAATCCGCCCCGGTGGTCTGCTGGAATCGATCCAGGATCCACAACACCTGGCCGTTGGAATCCCACTCGCCCTGTTGGGATCGAAAATAGCCGGAGCGTTCCTGATGCTGGAAAAAGCCGGCCAGAATCCGTCGGCAGCGCTCGAACAAACCGGCGGACAGCATGGCGTGAACCATGAAACATGCGTCCCGGAACCAGAACCGACGATAGGTGTAAGGCCCGGGAACCGCATCGTCGGCCGACAGCAGCACCAGTGTGCGCAGGGCGGCTTCGTAGAGGAACTGCATGCGTTCGTCCGGGATCCGGAGCCGGGCCGCGTCCGCCAGCAGCCCATGCCAGTTTGCGGACTCACCGGAAAGGCGCACTTTCTGTCTCCGCAGGTCGGGTCCCAGCGGGATCTGCACCTCCAACCGTCCGTTCCGATCCTCCGATTGACGAAACATCGCCGCGGCAGTGGCCATGCCCACCGGGCATTTGATGCCGTCTGCAGTTGTTTCGCCGTCCAGACGGTGAATCACGTCACCGTCGGCATAATTGGAAAACACCACCGTTTCGGCATTGCGGTTCCAGTGTATCTCACCTTCGGCGTTGATCCTCAGGCCGCGTTCTCCGGGCAGGGGTGTAATCGATTCAATAAACTGAATCCCTTCCGGGTTGTAGGGGCGCAGCGCCAAAGCCAGCCGCCCCGGTGCCTGCATGCGCCAGCGCAGATCGATGATCAGAATCGGAGGGCTCTGTTGAGAAGGGAGCCGCACACTGCAAAAAAGTTGCAAATTTTCTTCGTCGACAAACGTTTCCACCGCCGGTTCCGGGTCGAGAAGCAGACGCTGGTGTATATCTGCCAGCCTCGAGGGCAGCATCGGTTCTCCGCGGTCGGGAATCAGCCAGAAATCCAGCGACCAGCCATCGTAAAAGGGTGTCACCATCCCCCGGGGATCGACAATGGGGTACAACGGCAGGTCCGGCCGTCCGACCGCCGTCCAATTGCGGTGGGTCAGGTTTACATGGCTGAAGGCAAAACCGCGCGGCAGAAAAGAAACGTCCTCCGGATTGAACTGTCTTTCCACCCAGTAGGGCCACACCCAGTCGAGGTTGTTTTGAATGGCACGGGTGTTGATCAATCCGCGCGCGTGAAAAACGATCCCGGCCCGCAGCAGCTCCACCGGCTCCTGTACTTCGGAAGGCTGTGAAAATTTGCGCAGCCGCGCCAGCAGGGTCAAGGGATCGAGAACTCCGTAGGCCCGGGCGGCACGCTTGATCAGAAATTTCCAGGGAAGCCAATGTAGTTTCATGATCGGTTCGTTGCATTCGATTCTGTTTGCAAAGGATGAAGATACCCGTTCGGCTTTGTCGCCATGAATCCGGGCGTTCGGGTATTGCACGACACGGGGTACCGCCCATCGATTGCGAAGCTTCAACTTCAACCATGCTGATCATAACCGATGAACGGGCGCCTGCCATGGGGTCAGGCCTGTATTTGACGTCTAAAGAGTCCGTTATTTGGACATCGTTGGCGCAATCGGGTATGCGACGGTCGAGACAAAGTACTTTTCGAAATGCGGCTTCGGCGCAAATCCGCCGGACCGTTGGCCTGTCGTACTGCACCCACATTCGGTACGGGTCCGATTACCCCCTTTTCATGCTGGAAATAAGGGATCGAGCGGATCGAAACAAGGCTTTTCCGGATCTATTTTACCGTGGAAACACGCTGTAGAAAAAAACGGCGCCGAATTGTGATTGCAATCGCGTTGATGGTCATTTCGGATACGACCCAGGAATTGACAGGATGCAAGGTCGGCCGTGAAGAAACGATGTGTTGATATCCGGGCGACCAGGCGCTGCGCGAATGTACAAACGGTCGAAACGAATCGATTCGAATGATTCATGGTGGTGAAACGAATATGGACTGCCGGGAAGTAAAAGAAAAGTTGGCGTCGCAATCGGGGCGGAAACTCGACTCGGCCGAAAAAGAAGCCGTCGAACGGCATTTGCAGGAGTGCACGGACTGCCGCAGACGCTATGGGCACCGGCTCGAATTTCAAGCGCCCCAGCGATTATCGGTCGAGGGCAGACTTAAAGGCAAAACCCCGCCGGCGAAAGGCGAACCGCTCACGCCGGTGGAATTCAAAGACCTTGCGGTTCGATTCGAACTTCAACTGGATGGAAAGACCGAAGCCATCAAAATGGTGGAGCCCGAGGTGGATTTGCCGCTGCCGGAAAATGCCGAACTCCGGATTATGGGAGGCGACATTTGCCTGCGCATGATTGTTTTCCGCTTCGATCGGGAGCGCCGGTGCTATTTGCTGACCTTCCACAATCGCGACCGTTCGCAGGATTCGCGGCGCACTTTCACCGAGATGTTCGGTCCCGATCCGAAACCGCAACAGAAGGTGCGCGATTCGACTTACACCCGTGAAATCTTCCGGCGGCACAACTTGCTGGCATGGATCGAAATGGCCCGCGGAAAGGCCCGCATTCGCATCCGTTATGAGCCGGCAACGGACTGAGGATATTTCTGGGGTCTTCTTCTGCCGATCTCCGGGGGGCCGCCGCCAATCATTGGCCGTAAGGCGGAACCTGTGGTGGAATCGCCGGAGAACCAAGCCGGCCGACGAGCTTCGCGCGGTTCAGCAGTATTTTACCCCGGTGCCGAAACGCGGCTCGAACGGCTCGCCGAGTTCCACGCACCAGCGCACCTGAGCCAGCGTCAGCGTTTTGAGGTGGGCGATTTCCGCCGAGTCGCTTTCTTTGAAGATCTGCCGCACGCGAATACAGATGTACTGCCCGATTTTGAGCGGATGGGGGGATTCGAAGTAGAGCCCAAAGCGACTGTAGTTCAACGCTGTTGCACTGCAGTGGAAAGAACGCTGGCTGGAAAAGGGGAAATACGTGATGGCGGCTTGGATCGGCAAACGCGCGTCGGCGCGCTGATCGACCCCGGCGGCGTTACTCGGAGGTCCTTCCGATTCGGACATGGCGTTGCTCTCTTTCGTTGTAGACGCAACTGCAGGATTGCCTGAATTCCGAAGGTTGTGATAGTAACTGTATCAGGAAATGACTAGATTTTCAAGCAATTCAATTACTCTGGACCATAGACGAATACGGGGGCAGCATGGCGAAAGAACGCTTGGTGGTGATTGGTGGCAACGCGGCCGGCATGAGCGCGGCTTCGCAGGCACGGCGCCGCGATCAAAACCTGGAAATTATTGCATTCGAAAACGGGCCTGTGTTTTCCTATGCGGCCTGAGGGATTCCCTATTATGTCGGCGGTCTGGTCGACGAAACCCAAGCTCTGATCGCTCGCACGCCGCAGCAATTTGCCGAAAAACAACGCATCGAAGCACATCCGAATCACAAGGTGATCGGCATCGACCCGGACGCCCGCCGTATCGATGTGGTTCGGCGGGAAGACGGCCGCCGCCGGCAGGAAACCTACGACCACCTGATGATTGCCACCGGTGCCCGGCCCGTGGTTCCCGACGTCCCCGGCGTGGAAGCCGAGGGGATTTTCGGGGCCGACACACTGCCGGTGGGAGAAAAGATTCGCCGCTACGTGGAAATTGAAAATCCCAGACGGGCCGTGATCGTCGGCGGCGGGTACATCGGCCTGGAAATGGCCGAAGCCATGCTGGCGCGCGGACTGGAAGTGTCACTGGTGGAACAGGCCGCCCAGGTCATGAATACGCTGGATGCCGACATGGCCCAGCGGGTGAGCGAAGCGCTGGAGACCGCCGGTGTGACCCTTCACCTGGAAGAACCGCTGGAAGGATTCGAAGTGCAGAATGGCCGGCTGACGGCAGTGGCGACCAGCCGCCGGGAACTGCCGGCCGACCTGGCTGTTCTGGGGATCGGTGTGCGTCCCAACACCACGCTGGCGCAGGAAGCCGGCATCCCGCTGGGTTTCAAGGACGGCATCCGGGTCAATACGCGGATGCAGACCGAGACCCCGGGGATCTGGGCCGCCGGAGATTGTGTGGAATCGTTTCATCTGGTCAGCCGGAAGCCCTTCTACGTGGCTCTGGGAACGGTGGCCAATCGGCAGGGGCGGGTGGCCGGAATCAATATCGGCGGCGGATACACCACCTATCCGGGCGCACTGGGAACGGCCATTTGCAAAGTTTGCGATGTCGGTGTCGCCCGCACCGGTCTGCAGGAAAATGAAATCGAAGCCTTGGGGCTTGAATATGAAACCGAAACCATCGTCAGTTCTCATCGCACCGGATACTATCCGGACGCCGGCCGCATCGCCGTAAAAATCCTGGCGGAAAAAGGCAGCGGACGGCTGCTCGGCGGTCAGATGGTTGGAGATATCGACGGCGTAAAGCGTATCGATGTTCTGGCCACCGCCCTGCAGGCCGAATTCACCGTCCCGGAAATGATTCACCTCGACCTGAGTTATGCGCCGCCGTTTTCGCCGGTCTGGGATCCGGTACTGGTGGCGGTGCGAAAAATTCTCAAAAAATACTGATCCGCAAGCAGGAAAGGCGGGAGAAAGGCCTGCCTTTCCCGCTTAGTATGCGCACTTGCTAATTGGACAGATACAGCTCGTAATCCGGAATCGATCCTTTAAAATAATCGCGCAGTTTTTTAAGAATATTGCCTTCGATCTGGCGGACGCGTTCACGCGAAATGCCGTAGCGTTCGCCCAGTTTTTGGAGGGTCATCGGCTGGCTGGCAAAAATCCGCTTGTCGAAAATCTCGGCTTCTCGGGGGTTGAGCCGGTTTTTGAACTGCAGGGCTTTCTGCTTGACCAGTTCGCGCATCTGCTTGTCGGCCACATGGTCTTCGATGGACGTGTCATCGGAGGACAGCACGTCGATCTGTTCCTCGTTCAGGCGGCTGCGCACCGGCTCGTTCAGGGAATCGTCCCGGCCCTGCATGCGCTGCTCCATCTGGATGACCTCTGCTTCGGTGACGCCGACCCGGGCGGCGATCCGCGCCGGTGTCGGTTGCAGACCTTCCTTGATCAGGGCGTTTTTCGTCTTCTTCAAATTAAAAAAGAGTTTCCGCTGCGCTTGGGTGGTGCCGATTTTCACATAGCTCCAGTTGTTCAGAATGAACTTGAAAATGTACGCCTTGATCCAGAAGGAGGCATAATAGGAGAACTTGGCCTTCTTTCCGGGATCGAATTTTCGCACCGCGTGCACCAGACCCAGATTGCCTTCCTGGATCAGATCGGCCAGATTGATCATTTTGCCGTTGCGGAAATCCCGGGCGATTTTAACCACCAGGCGCAGGTTCGACTGAACCAGGTTGCGAGCGGCGCTGAGATCGTTTTCTTCGCGGTATCGGCGCGCCAGCTCTTCTTCTTTTTTGCGGCTGAGCAGATCGTACTGGCGGACTTCGCGCAGATAGATGCTCAGCGGTTTCATGTCGTGGGCTTCCTGCAATGGATTCATGCGATCACCTCCTTGTATCGAATCGGACCGTCGGCGTCGATGCGGAAAACCGCGCCGAAAGCGAAACGGGGTCAGAACCAGCCGCCGGTTACAGCATTTTCGTCGGGGAGTGCCAAGTCGACGAAACTCCCGGCGGCGATGTCCTCATCATTGATATAGTAACCGGGATCCAACAATAGGGTCGGGTACGTATTCGCCGGGATTTTTTGCCGTATTTGAATTCCGGCCTGTATCAAGCGGTTACCGTGTTTTTCCATCTAATCACTACGGGTTTGGCGCCGCTTTACAAGGACTTCGGCCAGCACGATCGCGTTATTGTGCCGACGATCCCTGGCTGCATAGAGCAGGGTGACGGTACCGTTGGCGGCGGTTTCCGCCAGCGATGCAATTACGTCGCGTTTTTCTTTCGCACGCAGTTCCAGCTTTTGGCGCCGCTTGAATTCCGACCAGCGCTCCGGATCGTGGTCGAACCACTTGCGCAGGTCCTCGCTGGGGGCGATCTTCTTGAGCCAGCCGGTCAACTGCGCCCGTTTTTTGGAAATCCCCCGCAGCCAGATGCGATCGACCCGATAGCGCTCTCCGTCGCTCTCTTCCGCATCGGTGTAGATGCGTTTGATGCGAATCATAACGCGGGTTTCCGACCACTGGTCGAAACGGCCGCAGGGTGCCTGGATACAGCTGCGCCGCCTCTAAAATACAGAGTATCTACTATTCAAAGCGACATCCGGTGTCGTTATTCTTATCCAAATTGAGCACTTCGTTCGGCTCCATCAAATTTGCAATTTTCCATTGCTGAACGCCGGTCCGGATCGCAAGACTTCAGAAGATCGGCCGGAGAACTCAAGGAGGATGCCATGGCCAAGGTGGCAATCAACGGTATGGGGAGAATCGGTCGTGCGACGCTGAAGATACTGGCCGATATATCCGATCTGGAAATTGTGGCGGTGAACGATCTGATTCCGCTGGACAACATCGTTTATCTGCTGCGGTACGATACGGTATACCGTCGGTTTGCGCACACGGTCGATCACGAGGGCGACACCCTGCGCATCGCCGGCAGCGCCTGCCGCTACTTCAGCGAAAAGGACCCGGCCGACCTGCCGTGGAAGGAACTGGGGATCGATCTTGTTTTTGAATGCACCGGCGTATTTCGGCATCGGGAAGGGCTGCAGAAGCATCTGCAGGCCGGCGCCAAACAGCTTCTGCTCTCGGCCCCGGCCAAAAGCGAGGGAATCCCTTTTGTGGTGCAAGGCGTCAACCGGGCGGACGAAGAGGCGCAAATAATATCCTGCGCCAGTTGCACGACCAATTGCATCGCCCCGGTGGTGGAAGTGGTCGATCGGGAAATCGGAATTCGCAAGGCGATCATGACCACTATCCACGCCTACACCGCCAGCCAGTCCCTGGTGGACGGCCCGCGCAACAAGTGGACGCGCGGTAGAGCCGCAGCGGCGAATTTCGTGCCGACTTCCACCGGCGCGGCCCAGGCCACGGCCAAAGCCCTGCCCCGAATGAAGGGGATTTTCGACGGTGTTGCCGTGCGCGGACCGGTCCCCAGCGGCTCCCTGGTGGATATCGTTCTGCTGTCCGAACGCCGGACAACCGTGGACGAACTCAACGGTCTGTTTCGCCGCGAGGCTGCCGGCGAACGCTACCGGGGAATTTTGGACATTGCCGAGGATCCGATTGTCTCCTCGGACGTCATTCAAAATCCGGCCGCCTCGGTGGTGGATTTGACCATGACCCAGGTGGTGGACGACGACCTGGTCAAAATCATGAGCTGGTATGACAATGAGTGGGGATATGCCAGCCAGATGGTGCGCGAAGCCCGCCGGTTGCTGACCCGCACCGGAGCGACCGGAACCGTGCGGCAGCCGGGAAAAACAAACATGACAGGGTGCGGCTGAAGCCGCCGGGTTCCATGCGTTGCAGAATTGCAACGTCGCGATAATCATCGGAAGGGAGATCGCATGAAGATCGATACAATCCAGTACCAAAGCAGTTACGGCATGCTGCGAATCCTGTGGATGACCGCAGCACTTTGGGTCGGCCTGTTCGGACTTATGGCCGTCCGGGCGGCGGATACCCCGAACCGGGCATCGCAGGATACCGAGGCCGGCTTTCCCAATCAGTTTCGGGCGGAAATGCTTACAGAGCAGGCTGTTCTGGATCCGGAGGGAAACCAGATCGGCGAGATCGATGACCTGATGATCCATCAGAGCGGCAAAGTTACCGGGGTGATCGTAGCGGTGGAGGATTTCCGAAAAGTCACCGTTGCATTCGACCAGCTGCAATTTGAAGCCCGGTGGGAATACCGCACGGTGCGCAACCAGGAGGGGGTCGAGTACCGGGTGCCCTGGCGGCAGTACCCGGTCATTACGTTTATGGGCAATCGAAAAGAGCTGAAAGACCAGCCCGCCTACCACTACGATCGGCGCTATCCTCGTGGCAGTGCTTCGGGATGGGGCATCTATTCCTACCCCAAGGCCGGCCCCGGCATGGAATAGTCCGAACCATCAAAATTCGCGCTGGTAAGTGTCCGGTCCCGCTCCGGTTGAATGCCATATCCAACCAACCGAGCGGGACCGGTAACCTGCCGGGATTCGCCCGCCGATTTGTCGCTCCGGTGAATGCGAGGCCTTCGGCTGATTGGACCGCAGCGCTTCCCAACCCGCCTTCCTTGCGCTGCGATGGCCGCGGCATTTTCTTCTTTGCCGGAAAACTTCAAAGACTCCTCAGAAAGAGACGATCATGGCCAAAGACAGACCTCCCGTGGTGAAACAAAGTCTGTTTTCCTGGATTATTTCCGACAACCTCAAGCTCCAGCTGCTTCTGGTGGGCATCGTTGTCATAACGGTTTTCGCCCGGGTGCTGCCCCTGGAAATGCAGAAGCGAATCGTCAACGAAGCGATCAAGCTGAACAATTTCGATTTGTTGATCCTTTATTGCGGCATTTACCTGGCGGCTTTCATCACCGCCAGCAGTTTGAAATTCCTGATCAACGTGCTGCAGACGGTGATCGGGCAGCGCACCCTGGCTGTTATGCGCAAGCGTCTGTTTTCGCACTTGCTGGGACTTCCCTTAGGATTTTTCCGGAACACCCAATCCGGAATGGTGGTGTCGGCGCTGATTACCGAGCTGGCCACGGCCGGGGATTTTGTGGGCATGGCGGTTGCCATTCCGGTGACCAATATTTTAACGCTGGTGGCCTTTGCCGCCTATCTCTTCTGGCTGAACCCCCTTTTGGCCGCCGTATCGTTCAGCATTTACCCCATGGTTCTGATTTTGATCCCCATCCTGCAGAAGCGTGTGGATCGCTACAATCGCAAACGCGTCGATGCCACCCGCAGCCTTTCCAGTAAAATCGGCGAAACCGTCGGCGGCATCCACGAGGTCAAAGCCATGGGTGCCCGGATTCTGGAAGACCAACGCTTCGGCCGCCTCACCGACCGCTTGAAAGACATCCGCATCACCTGGAATTTTTACCGCTTTGCCGTAAAAGTGGTCAACAATCTGTTTACCAATTTCAGCCGTTTCCTGATCTTTTCCCTGGGAGGGTACATGGCTCTGCAAGGCCAGCTGGAACTCGGCGCGCTGGTGGCGTTTCTTTCGGCCCAGGAAAAACTCTACACCCCCTGGAAGGAATTGATCCGCTTTTACCAGGCGTTGCGAACGGCGCAGGTCACCTACCGGCGAACCATGGAAGCCTTCGATCTGCCCACCGAACCGGAAATCGCTCCGAGGGATAAAGAGCCGCCACTCTTGGAAGGCGCGTTGGAAGTCAAGGATCTCTCTTTTGTGACCGAAGACGAAACCCCGCTGCTGAAAGACATCTCCTTTTCCCTGCAGCCCGGAGAACACATGGCCCTGGTGGGTTATTCCGGCAGCGGCAAAAGCACGCTGGCCCACTGTGTCGTGCGGCTGCTGCCGGCCAGCAGTGGGAAGGTGCTGCTGGACGGCAGCTCCGTGGCCGAAATGCCCCGGCGGGACCTGGTTTATAACCTGGGTTTTGTCTCCCAGGAGCCCTTTGTGTTCAGCGGCAGCCTCGAAGAGAACCTGGTTTACGCCTGTCGGGCCTCCAACCGGCCGACGGGCCTGAACGACCGCATCGAGGCCCTGCAGCAGGCGGGACTCTTTGTCGACGTATTGAACTTCGGCCATCAGGCCACGCTGCCGGACGCCCGGGATGCGGAAGACCTGCGTGGTTCCATCCTGGGCGTTCGCAAGAAATTCCGGGATGCGTTCGGGGATGAACTCGCTGAAGACATCGAGACCTTTGATTCCGACCACTATCTGCGACATGCAACCGTCGCCGAAAACCTGCTTTTCGGCATTCCGCGCACGGAGCGCTTTCGCACCGAATGGCTGCCGCGCAATCCGATTTTCAAATCGGCACTGAAAGAAATCCGACTCGAACAACCGCTGCTGGAACTGGGTGCACGTCTCGCCGAGCAGATTCTGGACATTTTCGGGGATCTTTCTCTGGTATCCGCCCTGCCGGGCCTGCCGATTTCCGTCGATGAAATGCCCGTTTACCGGGATGTGCTGCAGCGGGTGCGACGACAGGGAATCGAGCGTCTGGTCGAGGAGGACCGCAACCGAATCATGGTGCTGGCCCTGCGTTTTATTCCGGCCAAACACACCGTTATCGACCTGCCCGATGCGCTGGCAGACCGGATCCTGCAGGCGCGGCAAGTCCTGTTTGAAAAAATCCGTGCGCAAATCCCCGATGCGGTCGCCTTCTATCGCAAAAACCGCTACATCGAATCACTTTCCATATTGAACAATATCTTGTTCGGGCGCGTGAAAAGCGACAGCTCGCATATACAGAACCGCATCCGGCAACGGGTCAACCAGTTGCTGGTCGAAGAAGACTTTCTGGAGAAGATTCTCGAAATCGGCATGCAGTACAATGTCGGCAGCGGAGGAGAAAACCTTTCGGGCGGGCAGCGGCAAAAGCTGGCCATCGCCAGGGCTCTGCTGAAAAAGCCGCCGGTGCTGATCATGGACGAAGCCACCGCCAGCCTCGACAACAACTCCCAGGCCCGGGTGCAGGGCATTCTGGAGTCGCGTTGGAAGGGCCAAAGCACGCTGCTGGCGGTGATTCATCGCCTGGACATCGTCAAAAATTACGATAAGATCGCGGTGATGAAATCCGGACGCATCGAAGAAATCGGCACTTACGAAGCGCTGATGCAGGAAAACGGCATTCTGCACGAGTTGGTGCACGGGACCCGCTAAATCGGAGCCGGCCCATTTCAACAAACGTTTCGACGTTCTGGTAGCGGAAAGCAATCGGGCACAGGAAGCGACGGTGCGGTTACGACCCGCCCCGGGATTGTCGCATTTCCCGCAGTCGTTGCCGCGGTTTCTCCAGCCTGCGGGCGTGGCGCCGCATATCCCTCCACGGGTCCGGTTTCTGCCCCAGGCGCCGGAACAGGTTTTTCATGGTATAGCTTTGGGGGTGCAAATCACTACGTTTCAACTCGTCCCAGTCCAGCGGTGTGGCGATGGGCGCCCCTTTGATAGCCCGGGGTGAATAGGGAACGATCCCGGTTTGACCGTAAGCGTTGCGCTGGGTGTCCAGATACAGCCGGCCCCTGCGCTTGGCCTTGCGGGATTCGACCGTCAGATGCTTGGAATTCCGGTCGGCCATTATCCGGGCAACTTCGGCCGCAAACTTTCGCACATCATCGAATTCTTCTTCCGACCGCAGCGGTACCGCGATATGAAGGCCCTTTGAGCCGGTGGTCATGACATACGAGGCCAGACCGACATCCAGTAGAAGACGGTGCAACTCCCCCGCGGCCCGTCGAACCGACTCGAAATCATTGCCCGGCGGATCGAGATCGAACAACATTTTGTCGGGCCGGTTCAGGCGGTCGCGCCGGCTCATCCAGCCATGCAGGGCGATGCAGGCCTGATCGGCCAGATAAACCAGCGCCGCGACGCGGTTGGCGACCATCATCTCCCGCCGGCCTTCGGTCTCTTTCAGCTCGATGGAAACCGTCTCGATCCAATCCGGGAAATGGCCGCCGACCTGCTTTTGATAAAAACCGTCTGCACCAATGCCGTCCGGGAAACGATGCAGCATCAAGGGGCGATCTTCGATGTGGGGCGCCAGCACCTCGAAAACCCGTTGAAAATAGGTTGCAAGGTCTTTTTTGGTAATGCCGTCTTCCGGAAAAAGGATCTTTTCCGGACGGGAGATGCGTATGTCGCGGCCGTTGACTTGCATTGATCCGACCCGTCTTTTCTCGACTCGCGGCTGCGTGTTTGCAAATCGACCGGCTACCGGCAGATCCGGCCGGTGATTGGCATTCGCCGCAGGGCCTCAGGCACCGAATTTTTCCAGCCGGCCGGCGTTGGCCAGGGCCAGGGGGATCAGGTCCGTGGCCGGAAATCGGGGTCCCAGGCCACCGGTCATACAGGCGCGTTCACCGAAGCTGCGCACGCGATCGGAACGGCAGTAGCGCGACCACAGCAGTGCGGGCACCGGATGCCAGCTATGGTAAGCTTGCGCAGCGGGTGTGGAGTGATCTCCGGTTACGATCAGTACGTCCGGAGCCAGATCCCGCAGCCGTGGGATAAATGCGTCCACTTCTTCAATCAGGTTCACCTTGCGCTGGAAATCTCCGTCTTCGCCGGCGCTGTCGATCTTTTTGATGTGCAGGTAAAAAAAGTCGTAATCCTTCCAGTGTTTCTCCAGCGTGTCAAACTCTTGGGCGACCTTTTCGCCGGTTTCCAGAATTTCCATGCCGATCAATCGGGCCAGCCCGCGGTACATCGGATAGGCGGCGATGGCGGCCGGACGGACGCCGAAAACCGACTCCATGCTCGGCCACCGGGGCCGCTCGGCAAAACCGCGCAGCAGGACCATGTTGGCCGGCTCCTGCCCTTGAAGGGCTTCACGGGCTTTTTCCACGAAGGCTTCGACCATTGCGGCGCTGCGCTCGGCTTCGGCAGAAAGCGCTTTGGGCGGCAGCGGCTTCCTGCCGGTCTGCTGCGGATCGGTATCGGCCAGTTGATCCGAAAGCCCTTTGCCGCGCAGCACCAGCAGAAAGCGGTACTCCTTGACGGTTTCGACAAACAGCTCGGCATCGGCAAGCCGAATTTCGCGCAGCCGGTTGCAAAGCTCGGCATTGGTCTCGCTGGAGATGCGTCCGGCCCGACGATCGGTGACCTTGCCGTCGGCATCGATGGTGCAGAAATTTCCGCGTGCCGCCAGGTCGCCGGGTTGCATGGGGAAGTTGATCCCGGCGGCGGCCAGTGCTCCGCGGCCGACCTGAAATGCGAGCGGGTCGTAACCGAACACCGCCAGATGGGAAGGACCGCTGCCCGGTGTAATTCCCGGCAGCACCGGCTGATGCAGGCCGCAAATGCCGTCTTCGGCCAGTGCATCCAGATTCGGTGTCGCCGCCGACTCCAGCTCGGTAAGGCCGCCGGGTTCCATCGGCAGCCCACCGAGGCCGTCCATGACCAGCAAAACGATCTTGGTGTCCGACGGTTTGGCAAGTTTGCGAATGAATTCCAGGTCCATGGGCCGCTCCTTTACTCGTGGGGTTGCCGGGTTGTACCGCTCGGTCAGGATTTCGGTGATTCCTGCGCGGCAATCTGCTCCAGGCTGCGCCCGGTCAACACCGAATCGGGTTCGGTGCTGACTGGATTGCGCCGGGCGTCGGCTTGGCCATCGACTTTTTTGACCAGCAGCCAGCGCGGATTCTTTCCGGAATCGGTGCGGATCAGAGCATATCCGCCCTGCAGCTTTTCCCCTTCCAGCCAGATCTCCACTTTGCCGTCTTCGATGGAGGCTTCCATGGTGCGGGGCGGGTTTTCCTTTTCTTCCCTCAGGTTGCGGAAAGTCCCGGTATCCCAGACCAGGACGCTGCCGGCACCGTATTCTCCCTCGGGAATGACGCCTTCGAAATCGGCGTATTCCAGGGGATGATCTTCGGTGGGCAGCGCCAGGCGCTTCTCGCGCGGATCGGTGGAAGGTCCTTTGGGCACCGCCCAGGATTTTAGAACGCCCTGCACCTCCAGTCGGAAGTCATAGTGAAGATTGCTGGCGTCGTGTTTCTGGATGACAAATATCGGTTCGGAAGAGGATTTTCGGGAGCCGCCGGACGGTTCCGACGTCTTGCGGAAGTCGCGCTTGCGATGGTAGTCATTCAGCTTGGAATTCCCGGTCATGCACTCTGCTCCGGATGCGTCGATTTTCGAATTTTCGAAGGCCGACTGCTCATCGATGCCGGTTTTCATTTCTGAACGCAGATACTATGGTTGCAAACGCCTCGTCAAGCCGGCCCTCGAATTCGGGGATTTCCCGTGGCGGATTTGCGTTGCCATCGAATCTATCTCCGTTCCCAGTACGAAGGAAATCCATAATAGCTGTAAAGCGCGATTTCGTAGTTGCGGTCCGGCGGGGCGGACGGGTCGTATTCCGGACTGTCCTCGATCTGGTCGCGATCCAGATCGATGTGAACTTTTTTTTCCCGCCAATCCATATTGTCGGCCCAGTCGACGGCGACCAGCACCCGGCGGCCCGGAAGCCAGTTGCGGGTGTCCACCACCAGATAGCGGATCGACCAGGAGTCCGCTTCGACCAGAAAATCCTCCACGTGTCCGATGTCACCGTCCCTGGCAGCGATGTGATACCCGTCGACCTCTTCGGTCGAACGCAAATGATTTGCTTCGGGCTCGATCGGTTCCGGCCGGGCTTCCTGTTGCTGTTCGTAAAGGTCGGCGGGATTCGGGACCGCACCCCAGACACCCGGACCAAGCCAGTAGTAGGGCCAACCGAAATAATCGAACCAGCGGATTTCGTATTGGCGGGAGATCGGTTGATCCGTCTCCAGCGGTGGGCTGCCTTTGATTTTTTCCCGGCTGAGTTTGACCGGCAGGCGCCCGGAGCGCCAGTCGGGCCGACCCAGTGAAATCGGTGAAATCAGAACCTTGCGCCTCGAAAGCCATTTGCCGGTGTCGGCAACCATGTACCGCACGGTCCAGAAACGCTCATCGAAGAGAAAATCTTTACAGCGGCCGATCTCACCGTCCAAGGCTTCCAGCACACTGTTGTGAATTTCGCTTACCTTGTGAAGCATGGTTTTTCCCCCTTTGCGACCAGATGCGATCGCGGCGGCTGTCTCAGGAGTATCGCTGCACACAAAAGACAGCGCCGGTAATTTGGCTTTTCTTCTGGTTCCTCTTCGGTTGATGAATGATCCGTCGCTCTCTGTAAGCACACCTGGCGCGGATTTCATTCGACCTCTTCAGCTTACTGATAAGAATAAATGCGACCCGTTGAGGATTCGATAGAAGGAAACCGGTAAATGCATTCCGGATGACCTGTAGTTGCGGATAACGGAGACAGCACAGCAGCGGTGGTGAGGCCCATCTGATCGCATGATCGGGCAGATCGGTTTGCATGTCATCCGCCGCGCACCCAAGCTTGTGAAAAAAAATCAGGTCCTTTGTCGGGGTGATATAGGGGCAATCCATTATGGTAGCGTCCGGCATTTTGCTGCATTATTATTGAAAACATTGAGAATGAAAATTGGCCGCTAACAGAAAAGAGCGATATTCACAGCGCAAGGAGGTATTCATGTCGAACGGTTGGGGAAAATTAAAAGACCGTTGTCTGCCGGAGCGGATCTCAAAGCTGGCCATTGCGATCCTGCTTTTACTCGGGGGGGTCGCGCTGGTGGTGGCCGGGTTTACGGTGCTGCCGGTTTTTGGCTTGATTGCCGCGATTCCGTTTCTGGCTTTTTCCTTTTATTTTTTCCGCTCCCACCTCAACGATCAATGTGAAATCGAGCGCTGATGCGAATTGCTTACCGATCGAATGCATGCGAACTGCACCCGCAACCCATCGGAGGTGAAACGTCATGGTCAAACGCAGTGATCCGAGCCAACCGCAGGTCGACCCCCAAGCGCACACCCACAAGAAGGTGCAAATTGACACCCAGCGTCTCTGGGAACTGGCTCAGGAGGGCAAGTCCGTCGATGAAATGATGCGGGCTCTCAATATTCGCAGCCGGGATGCACTCCAGAACGCGCTTCAGGAAGCCATGCGCGAAAAAGGAGAAACCGTTGTGGTTCCGGGCCTGATCGACCAACCGGCCATCTACGTCCGTTACACCCGGGACGGCATTCGCATTGACCCCGCCATGCTGCAGGGCACGGGATTCCGCGAAGGCGATGAGTTCGACGTGGTCATGGAAGAGGGGGGCATTCAGTTACGACGGAAATAGCAAGTCCGCTTTTGAGAGAAAAACCGGCCATGCTCATCCGCCGTGACGGCGGGAACCGACCGTTTCTATTTCTCTCGATCCCCCTCCTCCTGCGCAAGCGCCTCGAAGCCGGACACGATATCGAGAAGCTCTTCGGTGATGGCCATCTGACGCCGGCGATGATAATCCTGGCGGAGTTCTTCGAGGCGTTCACTGATGTTGCGCTCGGCCCCCTGCATGGAGGCCAGCCGGCTGGCGTTTTCGCTGGCAAGCGATTCCACTGTGGCGCGAAACAACGAAACGAACAAGTACTGCCGGATCAGGGACGAGAAAAGTGCGTCCCACTGCAGGGTGAACAGGGGCAGGGCGTTGGAAGGCCAGGGCTCCTGCCGCAATCGATCCAGCCAGGGGCGGTCCAGCGGCAGCAGCCGCTTCTGGACCGGACGATAGGAAGCCCCCGAGAGATGGCGGCTGTAGAACAGATGGACCGGTTGCGGCGGCCGGACCTCGATGGCCGGCAGCAGATCCTGGACCAGCCAGGTCACCCCCTCCAACGACCGCGGCACGGCGAACTGCCGGGCGACCGGCCATCCTTCGTCCGCCAGTCTTGCTCCGGCCCGGCGGCCCACGGCCATGAAATGATGGCTTGCGGAAGCAACCCCCATATCGGCCAGCGTTTCGGAAGCGTAACCGACCACCTGTTCGTTGAGCTGGCCGCACATGCCCTGGTCCGATCCGAACACGACGGCGGTGACCTGTTGAGATTCCGAAGCCCGTGCCGTGACCGCCACACCGGGGCGATGACGCAAAACGGCCTGTAGACCCAGTTCGACCGTGCGATCATAAGCCGCCAGCGAATCAGCGGCTTTTTCGTACTGCCGGATGTTGACGGCCGCCAGAGCCTTCATGGTCTTGACCACCGATTGCAGATCTTCGGTACTTTCGATCCTTCTTTTGAGCTGTTCTTCGGTTGCCATAATGATACGGTGCTGCAGGCACTTTCAGGCCTGCTCCGCATTTCAGATTCAATGCGAACTTTCTTCATTTCCGGGAGCGGAATCCGGTTGCGTGTTTCGATCGATGACCTCGGCCGCAAGCTCCCGGATGCGGCCGAGGTCTTTGTCCGTAAGGGATTTTCCGTTTTCGATGTCCCGACAGATTTCCGCAAGCGACTCGACGGCCGCGGAACGGATTTCGGCTTCCAGATCCGCGACGGCATCGAGTTCGACACCGTCCAACAGCCCCTCGTTGACGGTCACCAGTGAGACGATTTGTTCGGCCGCCGACAGCGGCTGAAACTGGGGTTGTTTGAGAATTTCTCGCACCCGTCGGCCGCGTTCGAGCGTCTTGCGGGTTTCCTCATCCATGCGGGTTCCGAACCGGGAAAATGCTTCCAGCTCTTCGAACTGGGAATAGGCCAGCCGCAGATCGCCGGCGACGGCCCGGTAGGCATCCAGCTGCGTCTTGCCGCCGACGCGGGAGACCGATTTGCCGACGTCCACCGCCGGGAGGTTTCCTTTGCGAAACAGCCGCGGAGACAGATAAATCTGTCCGTCGGTAATCGAAATCAGGTTGGTTGGAATATAGGCCGAAATGTTCTCGGCTTCGGTTTCGATTACGGGCAAGGCGGTAACGGAACCGCCGCCGTGTTCTTCTTTCAGATGGGTGGATCGCTCCAGCAAACGGGAGTGGATATAGAAAATATCCCCCGGATAGGCCTCCCGCCCGGGGGGCCGCCGCAGCAGGAGGGAAAGCTCGCGGTAGGCGCGGGCGTGTCGGGTCAGGTCATCGAAGATCACCAGCACGTCGCCGCCTAGATCCATGAAATGCTCCGCCGCCGTCATGGCCGCATAGGGGGCAATGAACTGCAGTCCGGGCGGATCTTCCTCGGTGGCCACGATTACGAGACTGTATGACATGGCTTCATGCCGGCGAAAATCGTCGATCACCTTGGCCACGTCCGAATTGCGTTTGCCGACGGCACAATAGATGCAGATAACGCTGCGGTCTTTCTGATTGATGACGGTGTCCAGTGCAATCGCGGTTTTACCGGTCTGACGGTCTCCCAGAATCAGTTCCCGCTGCCCCCGGCCGATGGGAATCAGCGCATCGATCACTTTCAGGCCGGTCTGCAGCGGGACGGTCACCGGAGCCCGGTCCATGATTTGCGGTGCCGACCGTTCGATCGGACGGGTTTCCGAAGTCTGCAGCGCGGGACCGCCGTCCAGCGGTCGTCCGCGTCCGTCGATGATCCACCCCAACAAGCCGTTCCCGACGGGTATGCTCGCCACCTGGCCGGTGCGATAGGCTTCGTCGCCGGCAGCCAGCCCCTCGCCTTCATCCAGCAGCACGGCTCCGATTTGATCCGGATCGATATTGAAGGCCATGGCCAGGGAGCCTTGCGGAAACCGGATCAACTCTTCGGATTGCACCCCCCGCATTCCGGAAATACGGGTGATTCCGGCGCCGACGAACTGCACCGTGCCAAAGGATTCCACTTCCAGCCCGGCAGTGCAATCCCGCCTTGCATGCTGCAGGGTTTCAAATACCTGCAGCACAGCCTCGTTGTTCCACTCACTGGTCTGCATGGGATTCCGCCGGGTTGCTTTCGGATTGCGTTTCGGCTTCACTGGTGCCGGATTCGATGGCCTCCAGAGCCCGCTCTTGGAGTCGATCAAGGTATTGCGCCGCGTGCCAGGCCACTTTTTTGCCCGCCGTTTTCAGTTCGATACCCACGATCAGATCCGCGTCGATTTCGTAGCGCACCGCCACCGAATCGCCGGCAATATCTTTCAGTTTCGCCTCGATTTGACCCCGTCGGCTTTCCGGAATCGAAAACGCGCTGTGGACAACCGCCGCCGGATCCTCGTCGCCCTGCAGGGATTTCCGAAGTTCTTCGCGCTGCGCGTCGTCCAGTTGCGTCAGGCGTTGGGTAAACCGTTCCGCAATGTTTTCTTCCAGCGACTGGTCGGCCAGGTCCTGCAGGATGCCGCGGGTGACGGCAAATACTTCATTGGCAACGGATATCTGCAGTTTTCGAATCAAATCCTGCCGATCTTTTTTCAACTGGCGTTCCCAGGTCTTGCGTTGTTGGGCGATCGTGCGGCGAGCCTCCTCCTCGAGTTTGCGGCGCTGTTCTTCGGCCGCTTGCTTGGCTTCGGCCATCATCTGTTCGCGCTCTTGCTGCAGTTGTGCCCGCTCCTCCTGGAGTGAACCGGCCTCCTGTTCGGCTTTGTCCCGTTTTTCGTCGGCCTCGGTCAAGCGCTCCTGGATCCGCTGCTGACGCTGGTCCATGGCCGCGATAATCCGGTCGTAGAGAAATACTTTCAGCAGCACCAGCAGAATTAGAAAATTGACGATCTGCGCGCCGACGGTGAACCAGTCAATCAGCATGCCTCTATCCTCCGGCGGCTGCAACGACGTGATCCCAGAACGGGTTGGCGAACAGAAGAATCATGGATACCACAAAGCAGTAAATCGCCGTGGATTCGATCATTGCCAATCCCACAAACAGGGTTCGCGTCAACGTGTTGGTTTCGTCCGGTTGCTGGGCGATGGAGCTCAATGCCGATGACACGGCGCGACCTTCTCCCAGCGCCGGTCCGATGGCACCGATGCCGATGGTCAACCCGGCGGTGACAATCGAAGCCATGCCGATGAGGCTGATGCTATCCATGGTCTTGTTCTCCTTGGCTTTGGGTTTGCGGGGCCGCCTGTTTCTGATCCTGAACCCGTGTGGCCGACGCGATGTACACCATCGCCAGCACCGCGAATATGTAGGCCTGGATCATCCCGGTCAGAAGCCCCAGAAGCTTCATCAGGACGGGAAACAAAAACGGTGCGATCGCCAACAGGATGGCGACGATTTTGGTCCCGCTCATCAGGTTGCCGAACAGACGGACGGCCAGGGCCAGGGTGCGGGAAAGCTCTCCCATGACGTGGAACGGCAGCATGAACACCGTGGGCTGCACGTATTGTTTAAGGTAACCGCCGAGACCCTGCCGCAGAATTCCAAACAGGGGCACGGCCACAAACACGCAGATCGCCAGGGCGGCAGTGGTGGACAGCGAGGCCGTCGGCGGTGTGAAACCCGGCACCACGGCCAGCAGGTTGCAAAGCGCGATGAACAGAAACAGCGTGCCGATAAATACCAGGTACGGTCTCACGTGCCGGCTGCGGCTGATCTCACGGATCTGATTTTGCATATAGTCCACGACGATTTCCAGCAGGTTCTGCCAGCGGCTCATATGCACACCGGTGGAAAGCCGACGCGTGATCAACCAGGAACCGAACAGCAGCAGCGTCATCACGATCCAGGTGAACACGATGGTGGCATTGAGCGTCAACGGGCCATACTGCCAGAACACGACCTGATCCGGGGAGATGTCTTTCAGTTCCATAATCGATCTCAGTTTTGAAAATTTGAATCGTTCACTTTAGGCACGATTACATCCTTTGTTGAATTTTCAGTGATGGGAATCGGTATGTAACCTCCCTCGGGAAAATGCCCCGCGGTACATCCGGTTTGCTGGTTTCGTTGGTTGGATTTGATCTGCGACCGCGCCCGTCGCACCAGTACCGTGCGAGTCAGCAAAAAGCCCAGCAGGCAGGCCATCCAGGCCATCCAGCGCTCGCCGGCGATCCAGTAAAAACCGGCCACTGTCGCCGCGCTGCGCACCGTAAAGCTCACCGCCATCCACAGCCAGGGTCTGGACGTGCGCGGCAGCATCTGCACGGTGAGCCGCAGGCCGCCGAAAAAGAAGAATCCGATGCCCAACCCCACGGCCAGGGCCGGCAAAAGGTTGATCCAGTCGGTCGGAATCACTTGCATGGGTTTCTCCGGTTTTCAGTGTCTGCGGCTCTCGCGTTTTACCCAGTAGCCCGCGATCAGGCAACCCAGCGCGACCCCGCAGACCAGCATCATCAGGGTCCACGAGTAGGGCCCCGGAAATGTGCGATCCAGCCAGATGCCCACCGCAATGCCGACCAGCGTGGGAATCGCCACCGACCATCCCACCAGTCCGAACATTCCCAGCCCGAACCATACGCTGCGGTCGCCTTCCCGGCGGGCTTTTTCCTTGCGCTGCTCTTTGACGCCCACCGCCTGCAGAAGTTTCTGCCGCAGATTTTTCGTTGGTTTGCGGTTGTCGTCAGCCCCCATATTTCCGGATCTCCAGAAAGCGCCGTACGAAATCCGCTTCGATCCGGCTCATCGCGTTCAGCGCCCGGCGTTCCTGCTGTTCGATTTTTTGAAACCGTTTTTCCACGGTTTCCCGCAATCGGCCGAGTCCGGGACCGACCACGGCATTCGGCGCGGATACCCGGACGAGGTCGCCGCACTTGACCAGCACCCCCTGGTCGACGGCCAGAAATACCTCCTGCTGCGAATCGGCGGCCTCATATGACAGCAAGCCGGCGGTCAGGGTGGTGACGAAGTCCACGTGCCGCGGCAGCAGGCAAAAGGCGCCGTTGGGTGCTTCCGCCCGGATCCGCGTCACGGCCGCATCCACCAGTTTTTCCCCGGGCAGAAACAGTTTCAATCTCATTGGGCTTGGGCCTCCTGGGCGCCGCCGATCATGTACAGGGATTGTTCGGGTACATCCGCAAACGCATCGGACAGGATGGCTTCACATCCGTCCAATGCGGTTTCCAGTTCCACATAGCGGCCTGCGTGTCCGGTAAATTGTTCGGTGACGAAAAACGGCTGCGTTAAAAAGCGTTCCAGCCGCCGGGCGCGCTTGACCGTTTGGCGATCCTTCCGGGACAGCTCTTCCATGCCCAGCATCGAAATGATGTCTTTGAGTTCCTCGTACTCGGACAGGGTCCGGCGAATCTCCCGGGCGATTCGGTAGTGGCGATCTCCAACGATGCGCGGCACCAGCATGCTGGACCCCGACTGCAGGGGGTCGATGGCCGGATAGAGTCCTTCGCTGGCCCGCTTGCGGGACAGCACGATCGAAGCGGACAGATGACCGAAGGTGTGTACCGCGGCCGGATCGGTAAAATCATCGGCCGGCACATATACCGCCTGAACCGAGGTGATGGCGCCGGCAGGCGTACTGCAAATGCGTTCTTCCAGTTCGGCCAGTTCCGTGCCCAGCGTCGGCTGGTATCCCAATCGGGACGGCAGGCGTCCCATCAGGCCGGAGACTTCCATGCCAGCCTGCACGAATCGAAAAATGTTGTCAATCAGCAGCAGGATGTCCTGGCCGGCATCGTCGCGAAAGTACTCGGCCATGGTCAGGGCCGCATGACCGACCCGAAAGCGGGCCCCCGGGGGTTCGTTCATCTGACCGAACATCATGATCGTATTGTCGAGCACGCCGGCTGCCTTCATCTCCCGGTAGAGTTCCTCGCCTTCCCGGCAGCGCTCCCCGATCCCGCAAAACAGGCTGACCCCCTTGTGCTCGCCGGCCACGTTGTGAATCATTTCCATGATCAGTACGGTTTTGCCCACGCCGGCGCCACCGAAAAGCCCGCCTTTGCCTCCTCGTTCCAGGGGTGCCAACAGGTCGATGGCCTTGATGCCGGTATGGAAAACCTCCGAGGTCGTGGACTGCCGTTCCAGGGAAACCGGCCGGCCGTGGATCGAGCGCCAGTCACCGCCTTCGACGGCGCCCTTGCCGTCGATGGTTTGTCCGAACACGTTGAATACCCGGCCCAGCAGGCGATCGCCGACGGGAACCGCCAGCGGGCCGCCGGTGTCGATCAGGATTTCCCCCTGGGCCAGCCCGCGGGTTTCATTCAAGGCAATCCCCCGCACCGTCTGGCCGTCGAGATGCGTGAGCACCTCCATGATCACCGCGTTTTCACGGGTGGATTTCAGAATGTGATGGATCGGCGGCAGTCGTTCGGAAAAACGGGCGTCGATCACGCTGCCGCGCACCGATAGCACTTGACCGGTGGGTTTCGGATGTGATTGCGAAGCGTTCATGACGGCGGTTGCTCCGAAAGTCGATATTGTTGACGGTCGGCAACGCCGGTCCCTGGGATCTTCCGCAGCGCCACCGGGCAACATCCGCTTTGCTGCTTCCCCGTGGCGTGTCCTTGGATCGCCGACCGGACCGGCGGATCGGGTTGTCCGGGCGGTTTTCGGTTGGGATCTTTGGGCGGCGGTTCTTCGACCGGCGGTTTTTGCGGACGGCTGGGCGGTTCTTTCACCGGCGGCGGCCGGACCGGCGGCTGCGGCGGCGCCGGGTCGGGATCTTCGGGCGGCGGTTCTTTGACCGGCGGTTTTTGCGGATGGTTGGGCGGTTTTTTGACCGGTGGTTTCCGCTTTCGTTGGGTTTTCATGTTTCGGTCCGTATGGATACGCATTCCGAATGCCAGGTTCCTTGGGGGGCAATTCCCGCCCCCCGGTTGCTTCGGACTTCTCATCGCCGGCGAGATTCCAATTCACTGCTTCTATTGGTCTGCTTCCGCTTCGGCTTTCGCTACACGCTGTTTTACGCGCACAACACTGTCCGGGTTCAAGGAAATGGAATCGATCCCGGCCTCGACCAGAAAGGCGGCAAATTCCGGATAATCGCTCGGCGCCTGGCCGCAGATGCCCACTTTGGTGTCGGTCTTGTGGGCGACGCGGATCAGCTGGGTGATGGCATTTTTGACCGCCGGACTGCGTTCGTCGAACAATTCGGAGATTTCCTCCGAATCCCGGTCGACGCCGAGCACCAGCTGGGTCAGATCGTTGGAGCCGATCGAAAATCCGTCGAAGCGCTCGGCGAATTCTTCGGCCTGAAATACGTTCGACGGCACTTCGGCCATCACGAAAACTTCCAGGCCGTTGCGGCCGCGTTCGAGCCCGGCATCTGCCATGGTTTCGTAGACCCGATCGGCCTCTTGCGGCGTCCGGCAGAAGGGAATCATGATGCAGACCTTGTCAAAGCCCATCACCTCCCGCAGGTGCCGGATCGCCCGGCACTCCAGGTGAAAACCGTCCCGGTAGGCTTCACTGTAATAGCGCGATGCGCCGCGGAAACCGAGCATGGGATTGTTTTCCTCCGGCTCGAAACGGCTTCCGCCGATCAGGTCGGCGTATTCATTGGTTTTGAAGTCGCTCATGCGCACGATGACCCGCTTGGGATATTGAACGGCGGCGATGCGGGCCAAGCCCCGGGCCAGGTGCTCGATGAAATAGCGCTTTTTGTCCCCGTAGCCGCGCGTAAGGTCTTCGATGCGGCGGCGGTCCGCCTCATCGTCGAAGTCCTCGAAACGGGCCAGCGCCAGGGGATGGATTTGAATGACGTTGTTGATCACGTATTCCATGCGGGCCAGGCCGACCCCGTCACAGGGCAGCTGCCACCAGCGAAAGGCGGCCTCCGGGCTGGCCATGTTGATCATAATTTGGGTTCGGGTGTCGGGAATCTCGTCCAGGTCGATTTCCTCTTGTTCGTATGCCAGCGCGCCTTCATAAATATACCCGGTTTCACCTTCGGCGCAGGAAAGGGTGATTTCGCGGCCGTCTTCCAGCGCCTCGGTGGCCTCCCCGGTGCCGACGACGGCTGGAATTCCGAGTTCCCGGCTGACGATGGCCGCGTGACTGGTTCGTCCGCCGTGATCGGTGACGATCCCGGCCGCACGCTTCATGATCGGCACCCAGTCCGGATCGGTCATGCCGGTGACCAGAATGTGGTCGTCTTCGAAACGATCCAACTCCGTGGCACTTTGAATGCGGCAGACCTTGCCGGTGGCGATCGCCTGCCCGATGGCCAGTCCCTGCAGGATGCGATCGCCATGTTCTTCGAGTTGAAATCGTGTCAGGGTTCCGGCCGCCTTTTGCGACTGCACGGTTTCCGGACGCGCCTGCACGATGAAAAGATCGCCGGTCTGTCCGTCTTTGACCCACTCGATGTCCATGGGTTTTTCGTAATGCGACTCGATGGCGCATCCCCAGCGTGCCAGCTGAAGAATTTCATCGTCTTCCAGGACAAGACGGCGGCGCTCCTGCCGGGAGGTGTCGACGTTGCGGGTGGTGCGGTCGCCGCCTTCGGTGTAGACCATTTTTTTTTCTTTTTCGCCGAGGGTCTTGGCGATAATCGGCACCGTTTCGCCGTTTTCGAGCAGCGGTTTGAACACCACGTACTCGTCCGGGGTGATCGAGCCCTGAACGACGTTTTCGCCCAAGCCCCAGGCGGCGTTGATCACCACCACCTCCCGAAAGCCGGAGTCGGTGTCGAGGGTGAACATCACCCCGGCGCCGGCCCGGTCCGAACGAACCATTTTTTGTACGCCGATCGAAAGGGCTACGTCCATTTGGTCAAAGCCTTTCTCCTGTCGATAGGAAATGGCCCGATCGGTGAACAGCGAAGCGTAGCATTTGCGGCAGGCTACCAGCAGGTCGTCTTCGCCGGAGACGTTCAAAAAGGTCTCCTGCTGACCGGCAAAGCTCGCTTCGGGTAGGTCCTCGGCGGTGGCACTGCTGCGGACGGCCACATCCGCTTCTTCGTTCTCGTAGCGATCCGAGAGCCGTCGATAGGCTTTGCCGATCGCTGCAGCGATGTCTTCCGGGAAATGCCCTTGACGGAAGAGCCGCCGAATGAGTTTGCCGACTTCCTGCAGCGATCGACTATCTGATTCCAACTCGTCGAGAAGGGATTTCAATTTCTTCTGAATGTCATTGGACTCGACAAATTGCCGATAGGCGTGGGCGGTGGTGGCGAAACCATCCGGAACCCGGATCCCTTCCGACTTCAGCGAGGTGAGCATCTCGCCCAGGGACGCATTTTTGCCCCCCACCTGTCCGACGTCTTCGGTGCTGAGGTCTTCGAACCATTTGACGTATTCCCGCATTTTTTTCCTCTCTAAACATCACGGTATGCGGCATCGAGTTCTTTGCGCCGGGTTTCTTCAACGATGCGATCCTGCAGTTTTTGCAACTCATCACTGATGCGTACCGGATACTCCGCCGGAGATTCGATGGCCCGCACCCTATCGTCGAAACGTTCGAAATCCGTCATGAACCGATCGCGGATCACTTTAGCCGGATCGGGCTCCTGCAAACGGCCGCCGTCTTCCATCATCGCTACCAGCAGCGGCTCGCCGTGGCGCTTTTCGTGTCGCAATCCGATGGTATCTTCCCGGTACCGACCCTTGGACTGCATTCGAAACACCTGTTTTTCCGCGACCAGGCTTTTTTTGCCGCTGCTGAGCTTGAGCACGGGGCGCTCGTCATACTGCACCAGCTTGTAGGCGATGTCGGTATAGGGCGTGTCGGCGGAAACCCCCATTTTGGTTCCGACCCCGAAGGCATCGATTCGGGCACCTTCGGCGATGCTGCGGGCGATTTCGTATTCGTCGTAACTGCCGCTGGCAAAAATCTGCACGTCTTCGAATCCGCTTTCGTCCAGGATACGGCGGACTTTGCGGCTCAATTCGACCATGTCGCCGCTGTCCAGTCGAACGCCGCGCAGGTTCCGGCCCTTGGACTTCATTTCGCGGGCGACTTCAACGGCTTTTTCCGCACCGGACAACGTGTCGTAAGTGTCGATCAACAGGACCGTCTGATCGCCGAATGTTCGAGCGAAGGCCCGAAACGATTCCATTTCGTCCTCGAAGCTCATCACGAATGAATGGGCCATCGTTCCGGAGGTCGGCAGGCCGTAGAGTTTTCCGGCCGCCACGTTGCTGGTGGCATCAAAACCGGCAATGTAACTGGAGCGAGCCACGGCCATGCCGGCATCCGCCCCCTGGGTGCGGCGCAGGGAAAAGTCGACCAGACCGCGACCCTCGGCGGCGTGATAGCATCGGGCGGCTTTGGAGGCGATGGTGACCGGCAGGTTGATCGCATTGATGACATAGGTCTCGGCCAGCTGCCCCTCGATAATCGGTGCGGTGACTTCCACGATGGGCTCGTTTTTGAAAAACAGGCGGCCTTCCGGAATGGCGTGGACATTGCCGGTGAAGCGCACCTGGGCGAGATAATCCAGAAATTCGGTCGAAAACAGCCCCGTCGATTTCAGGTAGGTCAGATCCTCGTCGGAATAACGAAAGGATTCCAGGTATTCGACCACCTCCTCGGCACCGGCACTGACGAAATATCCGCGATGGCTCGGATATTTCCGAATAAAGAGGCTGAAGGTGGCCGGAGCGAACATTTCGCGGTCGAAATAAGCCTGCGCCATGGTTAATTCATACAAATCCACTAATATGGCTCGATGTCGTTCTTCGATCTGCATGGCAATCACCGTTTCCCCGGTTCCTGAACCGAGCATTTATTTTTGGGCTTGCAATTGATACAAAGCTTGGATATCTGTATGCATGCGTCTAATATGGAATGGTACCGGTCCGTTACCGTGATTGATTTTGGCAAAGGGCAAGGCGCCGGCTATCCGAAAAAACGGCCGAAATGCAGTTTTTTCTGGCATCCTCCGATTCACGGTAACGAACGTTTCGCCCGGCAACAATACGGTGAATCCCGTATTCCCCGTGGGTGCAGACGGAATTTCCAACGATGCCCGCACATTCCGGAATACCCCGCCCCCCGGGGTGCAATCACCGGGCGTTGGTTGGCACGATGTTGACAGGATGGAGGTTTCATGGCCCTGAAAACCAAGATTTTCATTGCCGAAGATCACCAGCTGTTTCGCGAAGGCCTGAAAGCCATGCTTCAAACCAATGAAGCCTACGAGGTGATCGGTGAGGCGGAAGATGGGTTGGATGCCGTGCGTCTGGTAAAAAAGAATTTGCCCGACCTGCTGCTTCTCGATCTTTCCATGCCCAAGCTGAATGGTATTTCCGTTATCAACGAAATCAAGAGCGTTTACCCGGAAGTCAAAATTCTGGCCCTGACCATCCATGAATCCGATGAATACGTCCTGGAGGCCTTCGATGCCGGTGCCGACGGCTACTGCATCAAAGACGCCAGTCGGGAAGAACTGCTGATTGCCATTCGCAGCGTGCTGGAAGGCAAAACCTACATCAGCCCGGGAATTGCCGACAACGTCATGGAGGGCTATCTGGAAGGCCGCCGCCGCCTGAAACGCAAGACATCCTGGGATTCGATCACCCAGCGCGAAAAAGAGGTCTTAAAGCTGCTGGGGGAGGGGTACAAGAACAAAGAAATTGCGGATTTGCTGCACATCAGCGTCAAAACCGTGGAAAAACACCGCGCCAACATCATGAAAAAGCTCGATCTGCATAACGCCTCCGCCCTGACGGCCTACGCGATCGAAAAGAACCTGGTCACCAAGAAAATGTAGCCGGCAACCGGCAGATCGCACATCAACAGCTGCGGCCTGATTCCGATCTGCCGGCATTCCCTGGACCGTTGTAAGGGATTGTCCCCGAACCGGTGCCCTGACTTTCCAACCGTTTTCCACCCGAAATCCTATCGAAGGCACCCGCCCGACCCATCGTACATCTTACCCGAAGTTCAAAGGGCCGGCCACTGCGCCGGGCGTTTTCTGCCGTGCCGGAACCATTTGACAAGGCAAGCGCTGTCAGCACGACTCCCCTGCTTCGCGGCACCCCATTATGAAGAAAAATTTACCTGCCACGTTCAGGGGCGGGTATCGGTAAAGCGGCCGCCCGGGCCGATCAGAGCCGGCCTGCGATCGGGGCCGACAGCGCGGCGCCCGACTTTCCTACGACAGAACAAATACAGCCCCGTTGTCCGGAGAATAATGGATGGACGGTATTTGATCGATCCACCGGCGTCGATATGAATAAAAAGATGTATTGGTTTCGTTTGTGCAGGTCATTCGCTGTTCTCAATATCCGACAGAACCAGAAACCAGAACCGGGAAAATATGAAAGATAAGATTCCGAACGATTTCAAGGATAAAAGCAAATTCTCCCAACAGACATCCGGATTTCACTGGCGCACTCTGCTGTGGGTGCTGGCGATCTGGTTTTTGATTCTATACCTGTTCAACGGGTTTTTCGGACAGCCCCGGGAAATGAAAACGCTTTCCTACACAGCCTTCAAAGAACGGGTCCGGCAGGGCGACGTCACCGAGGTCACTATCAAGGGCAATGTGATTCGCGGGCGTTTTGCGTCAGATGAAGTGAAGCAAACAGACGCTGCCGGAGACAAGCAGGCTTCGGCGCAAAGCAATTCCGCAAAGACCGACACCGCCGGGAAATCGCAAAATCAGCAAACGGCGTCGGAAAGCAATGGCGGCACCGCTCCGGATAACCCTCCCGAAACATTCAAGACCGTGATGCCGGACATGCGGGATCCGGAGCTGCTTCCCCTGCTGGAAAAACATGGAGTGACCATCCGGGCCGAAACCACCGGCCGTTCCTGGATTTGGACCGCACTGATCACCCTTTTGCCCTGGTTGCTGATCATCGGTTTTTTTATCTGGTCCAGCCGCAAGTTTCAGCAGCGCATGGGCGGCGGCCGCGGCGGCGGCATTTTCGGGTTTTCCAAGTCCAAGGCCAAAATGTATGACCGCGCCAAGAGCGATGTGACTTATGAAGATGTCGCCGGGTTGAAAAATGCCAAAAAGGAGTTGCGGGAAGTGGTCGGTTTTCTCAAAGATCCTTCGCGATTTGCTTCTCTGGGCGGTGAGCTACCCAACGGCCTTCTGCTGGTAGGCCCGCCCGGCTGCGGCAAAACCCTGCTGGCGCGTGCCTGCGCCGGAGAGGCCGATGTGCCCTTTTTCAGCATCAGCGGATCCGAATTCATCGAAATGTTTGTGGGCGTGGGGGCTTCGCGGGTCCGCGACATGTTCAAAAAGGCCAAGAAAGAAGCGCCCGCCATCATTTTCATCGACGAAATCGATTCCATCGGCCGAACCCGCGGTACCGGTGTCGGCGGCGGACACGACGAACGCGAGCAAACCCTGAACCAAATTTTAAACGAAATGGACGGCTTCGAGGCTCACCAGTCCGTGGTGGTTATGGCGGCCACCAACCGGCCGGACGTGCTCGATCCCGCCCTGGTGCGCCCCGGTCGATTCGATCGCCGCATCACCCTGGAGCTGCCGCAAAAAAAGGCGCGCCGCCAAATTCTCGAGATCCACACCCGCAACGTTCCGCTGACCGACGACGTCGATCTGGAGACCCTGGCAGAACGGACGGTGGGGCTTTCCGGCGCGGACCTGAAAAACCTGGCCAACGAGGCTTCGCTGCTGGCCGCCCGCAAAGGCAAGGAAAAGGTCGAAGTCGAAGACTTCGATCAGGCCCGGGACAAAATCCTGCTGGGACTCGAGCGCGAGGATGTCATCCGGGACGAAGAAAAAGAAGTCATTGCCTATCACGAAGCCGGCCATGCCGTCATGGCCGAGCTGCTTCCCGAAGCCGATTCTCTGCAGAAAGTGACCATCATTCCCAGGGGGCGGGCGCTGGGGGCCACCGAGCAGGTTCCCGAAGAAGACCGTCACAATCTGCGGCGTTCCTATCTGCTGGACCGGATTGCGGTGCTGGTCGGCGGGCGGGCGGCGGAAAAACTGGTTTTCGACGATATTTCCAACGGTGCCGCCGATGATCTGAAGAACGCCACCCAGATCGCCCGGCGCATGGTCTGCCAGTGGGGCATGAGTGAGCGGGTCGGTCCGTTGACTTTCAAAACCGGAGAACCGCATCCGTTTCTCGGACGTGAGCTTTCCGAGCCGAGGGACTACAGCGAACACACCGCCCGGATCATCGACGAAGAGATTCAGAAAATCGTCGTCGACATGCAGGAAAAAGCCCAGGAAACCTTGACGACCCATCGGGAAACGTTGGATCGGCTCTCCGATTTTCTGCTGGAAAATGAGACTGCTTATCGGGAGGACCTCGACGAGATTTTTTCCCGACGCTCCGAAGAACAAAAAGACACGGCCAACTGAAGACCGCTGCGGGTCATCACCAGGGCTTACGCAAACCCGGTCTTGAAAAATCCGGCACGCTTGCCTATGATGCCGGAGCATGTTTTTTAGAAACCTAAACGCAAAGGAGGTATCTCATGGCCAAGGTGGGAGAAATGTATCAGACTGCAGACTGGAAGTCGGAGAAGCACGTGCCGGTGATCGAATGCCCCGAAACCGTTGCCGCCGATGAGGTGTTTGAAGTCAAAGTATCACTGGGCAAAGAAATCGCGCATCCAAATACCACCGAGCACCATATTCGCTGGATCCAGTTGTTTTTCAAACCGCAGGGCGACAAGTTCGCCTATCAGGTGGGCAATTTTGAATTTTGCGCCCATGGGGAATGTGTGGAAGGCGCCAACAAGGGCCCCGTGTATACCAATCACGCCGCCGTTGCGACCATGAAAATCAACAAACCCGGCGACCTGCTGGCCACCGCCTTCTGCAATATTCACGGTCTCTGGGAAAACAGCAAACCGATTCAACTCAAGTAGGGAGGCGGACTCCCGGTGGGCAGGCCGGAAAAGCTTCCGCCTGCCCTTATCCCAGCTTTGCAGCCGCGAGTCAACATTGCCGAGCGAGGCGTTTATTCCAATTCGTCTTCGTCTGAATAGAAGCCTTCCTCGTCGGCAAAATCCTCGATGGCCTCGAGTTCCTCCGACCAGGCGATCAGTTCTTCGAACAGTTCGTCCACATTCAGAACCAGCCATTCGCCCTTTAAATCCGCGTCGATGGGGTCGGTTCGTCGGCGAAATGCGATGGTTTGCTCTTCTTCATCCAGCAGCACAATCTCGGCGGTGGGAGCTTCGGAGCCCGGAATGGCGTGTTCCGCAACCGTGAACTCGGTGGCATATCCCTTGGGTTTGTCGACGAGTTCGGTCTTTAAATCCTCCAGCTGTTCCATGATGGCGACTTTGCGCTCTGCGGGATCGTTCATGGCAGACGCCCTTTCTGGGAATTTCAATTTATCGTAAGGTCCCGGGCGGCAATGCCGGGGCCGGAAATCCGGCGCTGTCAAAGCTACCGTATTCACGTCTGGCTGAATTGTAAACCCGCATCCGAAAATAACACGCGATCGCCGGCTGCCCGGCCGAATCCGGCACGACATTGCGTTGATTTTGCGCCAATGGCCGATTCTCAGGCATCCGAATTTCCTGCGTCCCGGCCGATTACTCCGGAAGAGCTGCGCAAATACGCAATCTCACCAATGTTCGCCGGCTTCGGGCGTTGTTAGCGTAACGATGTTTCCGTTAAAGTTGGGCGCCGCGCCGCGTTGGGAGGGGCCTTGAAGGAGGAAAATCCATGGAGCGATCCACCCGCATGAATGACACCGGACGAACGCAATTACGGAAGAAAGGCTACGATAAGGCCGTCGAGTTGCTCGGCCGCTGCCGGTGCCCGGAAGGCTTTCTGGCAAGCCCGACGGACAGGGCCAATTATCGGCGTATATGGAGTAGAGACGGCGTCATCATCGGCCTGGCCGGCCTGTTGACCGGCGATTCGGATTTGATCGAGACATTTCGACGCAATCTGCAAACCCTGGCGCAGCACCAGGGACCGCACGGGGAGATTCCCAGCAACGTCGATCCAACCAGCGAACGGGTCAGTTACGGCGGGACCACCGGGAGGGTGGACGCCGACTTGTGGTTTATCATCGGTTGCGGTGAATACTGGCGCGCCACCGGCGACGACGCATTTCTGGAGGCCGTGGCCCCGGCCATCGAAAAGGTCCGGTTTCTTCTGGGGGCCTGGGAGTTCAACAACCGCGGCCTGCTTTACGTGCCGGCCACCGGTGACTGGGCCGACGAGTACATCCACAATGGATACATTCTCTATGACCAGGCCCTTTACCTGCAGGCCCTGCGCACCCTCTGCGCCATCCGGGCGCACGTCCACGGCAGTCGAGATCACGCGCTGTGTGAGCGGGTCAGTCACCTGAAGCATCTCATTCGGGACAATTACTGGTTTGAAGACCCAGACGATGAAATCCCGAACGATGTCTACCACGAAATTCTTTACAAGAAGGGACGCCGGGCCTCCCGCAGTTGCGAAAATCGACATTGGATGCCGTTTTTTTCGCCCCATGGATACGGCTATCGATTTGACGCTTTTGCCAACGTGCTGGTGTCGCTGTTGGATATTTCCGACGAACGGCGCCGCGATCGCGTCGACAAGTTTATCGACGAACTCAGCGCCGGTTTTGAAATCCGTCTGCTGCCGGCTTTTCATCCGGTGATCAAACCGGTGGACAAAGACTGGAAAGAACTCAACATCACTTTTTCTTACACTTTTCGCAACAAACCCTACGAATATCACAACGGGGGTCTTTGGCCCATGATCACCGGATTTTATGTTGCAGACCTGGCCCGGCGTGATAAGAAACAGCAGGCCGAAACCTTTCTGGATGGCATCCACCGCGCCAACGCAGCCGAAATGCAGGGCAGCCGCTGGAGCTTTCCGGAATACATTCACGGCCGGGATTTTACCCCCGGGGGAACCCGCGAACAGTGCTGGAGTGCGGCCGGCGCCATTATCGGCCACCGGGCCCTGGAAGGAGCGCATGTCTTCCGAATCGATGAAACCAAACCCTCGGATACTGCTCTGCAGTGACCTGGATCGAACCTTGCTGCCCAACGGACAGGCACCGGAGTCCGTCCGGGCGCGGCCGCTGCTGCGAAGACTGTCCCAACGGCCCGAGGTGATGCTGGCCTATGTCAGCGGACGCCACCGGGAATTGATTCAGGAAGCCGTCGAGCAATACCAGCTCCCCGTGCCGGCGATGGCCGTCGGTGATGTCGGCACAACCATTTATGAAATTACCGGCGGTCAGTGGATGTCTTGGGACGACTGGGACCGTGAAATCGCCGTGGATTGGAAAGGACGAACCCGGGAGGCTCTGGCGGCAATGCTGTCTGATATCCAATCGTTGTCGCCGCAGGAACCGGAAAAACAGAACCGGTACAAGTTGAGCTATTACGTCGATGTGACGGTCGATGCGCAAGCGCTGGTCCAAACCGTTGAAACGCGCCTTGCGCAAGCCGGCCTCGATGTGAGCGTCGTGTGGAGTGTCGACGATCAGAATGACGTCGGCTTGCTGGACGTGTTGCCCCGGCGTGCGACCAAGCTGCATGCGGTCCGGTTCCTGGGTCGGAAGACCACCGTGTCCCCGGACCGGGTGGTCTATGCCGGAGACAGCGGAAACGATATGGCCGTGCTGATCAGTGAAATCCGAGCAGTGCTGGTGCAAAACGCATCCGATTCGGTCCGTCGAGAGGCCCTTCAGAAATCCATACAGAACGGAAATCGCGAACACCTCTACCTGTGTCAAGGTGGGTTTTTCGGTATGAACGGAAATTATGCCGCCGGGGTGTTGGAAGGACTGGCCCATTTCTTTCCACAGACGGCGAACTGGCTGCGGGCGTCGGATTGAGATTTGAGCGCGCCGGCACACGCTCGGAACCGGAGGCCCGGAGGCGGTCGGCCGCATGGGTCGCCAAGCAGACGATTCAGACCTATATTTTAAAATTGAACTTTCCCCAACCTGCAAGGAGACATCATGCCGATACCGATTGAATCCTATCAGGAAGGCGATGCGTTGCTGGTCGTCGACGTCCAGAAGGACTTTTGTCCCGGCGGCGCCCTGCCTGTGGAAGAAGGCGACCGGGTCGTTCCGGTTCTCAACCAGTGGATCGAAGCGGCGTTTTTGAAAGACATCCCGGTGGTTGTTTCCCGGGACTGGCATCCGATCCAGCACGTCAGTTTCGAGGACCAGGGCGGGCAATGGCCGCCGCACTGCATCCAGGATACCGACGGAGCGCGATTTCATCCGGATTTGATCATCCGGGACAATACCATCGTGGTTACCAAGGGCGTGCGTTTCGATCAGGATCAGAACTCGGTCTTCGATCAAACCGGTCTGGCTGTCTGGATGAAGAAAACGGGCATTCGCCGGCTGTGGGTCGGGGGCCTGGCGCAGGACGTGTGTGTGCACGCCTCGGTGATGGACGCCCGCAAGGAAGGTTTCGAAGTGCTGGTAATCGATGCAGCCACCCGGCCGGTGGATGTGCGCCAGGGTCGTAAGGCCCTGGAGGCGATGCGCCGGGCCGGAGCACGAATCGTTTGAACAACTTGTTGGGAAAAGACCGGCCAAGTATGCAGCGATGAACGCAGGCTTTCGGTGCCGGCCGGCCTCAAAACGGCTTG
The DNA here is from genome assembly GCA_051155755.1 of Desulfobacterales bacterium. GTDB lineage: Bacteria > Desulfobacterota > Desulfobacteria > Desulfobacterales > SG8-13 > DAXETY01. The sequence continues at coordinate 7,465 of DAXETY010000082.1, read as the reverse complement.
AAGCACCCGGCGAAACTTTTTATACTGAATTCAGCTGGATTCTCGCTGAAGTTCTCAGAAACGCGGAAGGAGTTGCCATGCAGCGCCGCAAAGATGATACAATCGAGCGCCTGTTGCAGATAATGCGTTCAAATGGCGTTGCTGCGATCCATTCTCTGGAGCGCGACGAGCAGCGGCTGATCTGGAGTTGGACCCAGAACGTCGTCAATGCCTATGATGAAGTCCTGCAGGGAGATGCGCGCAGTATGCGCAATGTCGCCGAACTGCCGTACTCGAAGGAAAAAATCAAGCTGGCACTGAAAATCGCCCTGATGTTTCACGTCACCAAGGGCGAACAAGAGCAAGTCAAATCCCTGCGCAACCGGTTTCTGGACCTGGCCTCCTTTCAGGAAGTGGTCGAAAGTGACCGGGAAAAAATGATCGACGAAGAATCCAGGGGTCGAACCGAAAGTTCACGACCCGGCAATCGAAACCTGTTCCCGTTTTACAGTAAATATTCCAACATGGTTGTTACGGAAAAAAAACGGCTATTGGAAGAAATCGACACGTTTATTTCGGATCTGCCGACCTCCGGTTAACGATCGAATAAAAGGGCCGCGGAAAGCGTCGGCGATCCCGAATCGGACCGCTACAGCCAACCATCGTGCGCGAAAGGAAAGTGAAATCATGCTGAAACGTTGGTTTCCAACCCTGGTGGCTTTGTTCATCATGGTCGTCGGCCTGTTTTTCATCGCAAACACGCTGGTGGAAACGCGCATCGTCAGCCCGCAACCGGAAGGACGTTCGGCCTTGCTGGCGGTGTCCGGCATCTGCGTCGTTGTGGGCCTGATTTTCCTGATTCTGGCTCTAAAGGGCGGATTGAAACGGCGGGGCAAAACCGTGGCCGAGGTGCGCAAGGAAGCCGTGGCGAATTTGAAGGCGGAATCCCTGCTGGCCGATATCGCCCTGAAAGATCCCAATCCGGAAATTCGCGAAACCGCCAAAAAACGCCTGGAAGAAATCACCGAATAAGCCCATCGCTCCATGGCTCTTTTCGAGGTCGGCTCGAACTTCTTTGATCCCGAAATCCCCGAATCCCGTCCGCGGAAGGATCACTTCGAAAACGGTCGCCGTTTCCAGGGCAAATATACCCAGCGTGATGCGGTTCGTCCAGGGACCCTTGGGGAGCGTATCCGGGAACTAGGCGGCATGTACGACCGGTTCGATCTTGGCGAGTTCATCCAGCGGGATGTGGCACAGGATCCGGTGTCCCTTTTCACTTTGGCGCCAGGGCGGATCTTCGGTTTCGCAGATCTTACCCCCGTCGGGCAGCATGTCGTGACGCCGGGGGCATCGGGTGTGAAATCGGCAGCCCGACGGCGGGTTGAGCGCGCTGGGAACGTTGCCGCTGAGGCGCAGCTCTTTCTGCTGTACTTCCGGATCGGCGATCGGCACGGCGGCCAGCAGCGCTTCGGTGTAAGGATGATAGGGGGGCTCGTAGATCTTGTCGGCCGGGCCGATCTCGACGACTTTGCCCAGATACATAACGGCGATGTCATCTGAAAAATAGCGTACCACGCTCAGATCGTGGGCAATGAAAATCATCGAAGACCCGAAGGTGTGCTGAATTTCGAGCAGCAGATTGATCACCGCGGCCTGCACGGAAACGTCCAGGGCCGAAACCGGTTCGTCGCAGATGATCAAATCCGGGCGGCTGGCCAGCGCGCGCGCAATGCCGACCCGTTGTTTTTCGCCCCCGCTGAGCTGGCGCGGCAGCCGGTCGTAATAGGCCGCGCCCAGACGCACGCTTTGCAGCAGGCGGATGACTTCCTGCTTGACCTGATTTCTCGGCACGGTCTTGAAGCGCTGGATCGGCCGGGCGATCTGCTTGCCGACCGTGTAGGAAGGGTTCAGGGTGGAATCCGGATTCTGGAACACCATCTGCATTTCCTTGATCAGATTGATCGTGCGGGCGGTCACCTCTTCCTTGATTTCGATGTCCAGAAATCTCAGTTCACCGTCGGTCAACGGTTCCAGGCCGATGAGACCCTTGACCAGCGACGACTTTCCACAACCGGATTCGCCCACCACACCCAGCGTGCGCCCCTTGGCCAGGCGCAGGCTGACGTCATCCACGGCCTTGACATATTTTTTTTCGCCCAAGCCAAACAGGCTCACCACCGAATCGGACTCCTTGGGATAATACAGCTTGAGATGTTCGAAGGTCAGCAGCGGCTCTGCCAGGGCCGCCTCCTTTTTGGCTTCGGCCAGTTGGGCGCTGGTTTTGCGGCGCCGGCTGGTGCGCGGACGCTGATCGATGTCCAGGGCGTAAATGCAGCGGGCGGTGTGTTCGGAGGAAATTTCCACCATGTCGGGCCGGGCTTCCCGGCACTTGTCGGTGGCGTAATCGCAGCGGGGGGCGAAAATACAGGCGTTTTGGGGTCGATCGGCCGGAGCCGGCACCCGGCCGCGGATGGGATGCAGCAGGGAATCGATCTTGCTTTCCCCCAGCTTGGGCACGGCCGCCATCAGCCCGCGTGTGTAAGGATGGCAGGGGCGTTTGAAAATTTCCACCACCGGGCCTTTTTCGACCATTTGGCCGGCATACATTACACAGAGGTGGTCGCTGACCCGGGCCACCACGCCCAGGTTGTGGGTGATGAAAATGTTGGCCGCATTGAATTCGTTTTTCAGCTCTTCGATGAGATCCAGCGCGGCGGCTTCCACGGTCACGTCCAGGGCCGTGGTGGGCTCGTCCATGATCAAGAGCGCCGGGTTGTTGAGCATGGCCATGGCGATGACCACCCGTTGCTGCTGGCCGCCGGAGATCTGGTGGCAGTATCGCCGCATAACGTCTTCCGGGTCGGGCATGTTGACTTTTCGGAGCATCTCGATGCAGCGCTGCCAGGCCTCCTTTTCGCTGATGCGGCGGTGGCTGGTCAACACCTCGGCCAGCTGTTCTCCCAGACGGACCGACGGGTTGAGGGCCTGCATGGGATCCTGGAACACCATGGCGATCCGGTTGCCGCGGATCTCTTTGAGTTCCGCCCGGCTTCGGCCGGTCAGCTCGGTGCCCTGGAAACGGATGTGGCCATGGGTGATTTTTCCGTTGGCCCCCAGATGGTTGACGATGCCGAAGGCAATGGTGCTCTTCCCGCAGCCCGACTCGCCGACCAGTCCGATGGTTTCCCCTTCCCGGACCGTAAAAGTGACGTCGCGGACGGCCTCCACATCCCCTTTACGCGTTTCGTAGGCGATACTCAGGTGTTCGACATCCAGAACCGGCTCTGCCTTGGTGCGTTCCTGCTCCATGGATCCTGCTCCCGCTGCTTGAATTCAAAGAGGCTTAATGCCTGTTGCACAAGTTTTAGATATCGACACACCGCCCGTCCCACCTGCGGTGGGACTCGAGACGCAGAGCACGCAGAGGTTGATTTCTTTTCACTTTCTGCTGAGAGGGCAGAAAGTGAAAAACCATGCTTTTCGCGTAACCTTGCACACGCAAGCGATCCGTTTCTGTGTGAGGCAATTCCGAAATTCGAAGGGACTTGCCCTTTCTGTTTGCCGTCCTCTCAACGGCGAAAAGAAAACAAGATTCTCTGCGATCTCCGCGCCTCGGCGGTGAGAATTTGTTTGAATAATTACATCTTATTGGTAACGCATCGACTCTTCCCGTAGCCCGTCGGCCAGCAGGTTCAGGCCCACTACCAGCGATGCGATGGCGATCGACGGCCACATGGCCGCCCAGGGACTGCCCGCCAGAATGAACTCGCGCCCTTTGGCCACCATGCTGCCCCAGTCCGGCGACGGCGGGGGGATGCCCAGCCCGAGAAATCCCAGGGTCCCCATGGCGAAGATGGCGTAGCCGACCCGCAGCATGGCGTCGACGATGATGGGACCGCGTGCGTTGGGCAGAATTTCCACGAACATGATATACCAGGGTCTTTCCCCCCGGGTTTCGGCGGCACGGATATACTCGCGGGTGCGAATATCCAGCGTCAGGCTGCGTACCAGGCGCGCGATGCCGGGCGTGCCCACGATGGTCATGGCGATCACCACGTTGATCGCCGATGCACCCAGCGCCGCCATGATGATCAGGTAGAGCAAGATGATCGGCACCGCCATCATGGCGTCCAGCAGGCGCATGGTGATCTCGTCGATCCAGCCGCCGTAATAGCCGCTGATCAAGCCCAGGGCCACGCCCACGATCAGGGCCACAAGGACCCCCCAGATCGCCGTCCCGCCGGGAATCCAGAAATCCTCGGAAAGCGGCAGCAGCACCAGCACCACCCGCGCCCCGTAGATCAATCGCGACCACAGATCGCGTCCAAGTTCGTCGGTGCCCAGGATGTGTTGGGCCGACGGTCCCTGGTTGGGGGCTTTCCAGTCCTGTTCCAGGGGGGTGTACGGTGTCAAAAAGGGCGCGAACACCGCCACGAAAATCCAGAACATGACGATGACAAAGCCGACCGTGGCCGTTCGGGATGCGAACAGAATCGACAGCCCGTCCCAGGTGCGGTGTAAAAACCCGCGCCGGCCCGGAAAGCTGTCGGGTTTTTCAATCAGTTTCTCGTGGTCCTTGCCAGCCACACTTTCCGCTTCGGTCATGGTCAGCCTCTCTGAAAAATTGCAACCATCCCAGTGGATGGATGCCCTCCGCGCCGCCGGCCGCTGCCGATCAGGTGTAGCGGATGCGCGGATTGAGGAACGTGTAAACAATGTCGGCCACCAGCTGGGTTCCCACCGCCAGCAGAACCAGAATCATGGCACCGGCTTCCAGGGCATTGATGTCCTTGAACATGGCCGAGTCCAGCAGGTATTTTCCCAGGCCGGGATACCCGAATACGACTTCGACGATGACGATGCCGCCCATCAGCCAGTTGACGTGCAGCATGATCACGGTGATCGGCGCCATCAGGGCGTTGCGTACGGCGTGCTTGAATACGATTCGGCGGTAGGAAAGTCCTTTGAGATAAGCGGTGCGGATATAGGGCGATTTCATCACCTCCACCATGCTGGCCCGGGTGATCCGCAGGATGTAACCAAGTTCGATCAAAGTCAGAGTCAGTACCGGCAGGATCAGCATATCCAGTCGTTCCCAGGGGGCCTGTTCGCCGAAGACCGTCGCTCCGGGCACCACCCCCAGCCAAACCGCCAGGATCAGAATCAGGAAAATACCGGTGGCGAACTCCGGAATCACCGAGAACATCATGCCGCCGATGGACAGGAATCGATCCTGCAGCGAGCCCTCCCGCAGACCGGCCAGCATGCCCAGCAAAAGCGCCAGCGGCATGACGATGACAAAGGCGATTCCGGCCAGCACCACCGAGTTTCGCAGGCGCGTGTAGATGGTCTTGGCCACCGGCCGGCCGGTGCGCAGCGAAACGCCCGGATCGCCCCGGACGAATCCCTTCTTCAACGGAATGTACTCCACCGGGCCGCCGGAGGCCTTCATCCAGCCGGTGCCGATCACAAACGACCAAACCTCCGTGTCGGCGCCCTTTTCCCATCGCACCACGTGGTTGGCGGTGTCCACCCCCCAGAAATACTGGGTGCCGTCTTCGGCTGTCTGCCAGCGTTCGTTGTTGACATACTCGGAGGTCGTGCCGACGCTGGGCAGTTTGGCGATGGCGATCAGATCGTCGCCGGACAGTTTCCAGCGCACCAGCGCACCGTCGGAACGCACGGCCCACCACTCCACGAAGCCGTCTTCGGTTGTCACGCGCCGGAGCGGCATGCCCACCTTGTCATCGGCCAGCCAGTCGCTGCCGACCAGCCAGTAGATGTAGCGAATGTGGGCCGGTTTATCCAGGCCCATCTGGGCCAGGAACGACTCTTCCTGTTCCGGTGTGATGAAAGCGCCGAGTACGTTTTTGGCGACGTTGCCCGGAGACGACTCGGTGATCATGAACACCGCGATCGACACCAGGATCATGGTGATCAACAGAAGAATAAAGCGTCTGACAATGAACTTGGCCATGGATCGATCCCATCGTGCCGACGCGATCCGTCGGCATCAAATCCAGGCGTCGAGGGGCGCTGCAAGCCCCTCGAAACGTCCGGGTTGTCGATTGCTTCCGAATGGGCGCAAGAACGTCGCCACTTAGGTTTCAGACAGCCACACCTCGTTGAACAGCATGTAGCCGGTCGGGTGCGGATCGGAGTTCTGGACCCGATTGCTGACGATCTGCCAGTTGTTCTGCCACCAGGCGATGCCGATGGAGCCTTTCTCCCACTGAATTTTCTCCAGCTGGCAGAAGATCTTGCGGCGCGCGTCCACATCCAGGGTTCCGTTGGCCTCGGCCAGCAGGCGGCTGAACTCCGGGTCGGACCAGTTGGTCTCGTTCCAGGGCACCGGTTTGCCGTCCGTGCCGGTAATGTAGGCCAGGTTCAGGACCATGGTTCCCAGCGGCCGGTGGGTCCAGGGGGTGACCCCCAGGTCGACCTCGGTCCACTTTTCCCAGTACTGACTGGTGGGCATGGTTTGCAGCACGACGTTGAAGCCGGCCGGTGCGGCGTCCTGCTTGAGGATTTCCGCGTAGCGCACCACGTCGGTCCACTCGCTGCCCACCGCCAGGTTGACCCGCAAACCGTCGGGGTAGCCGGCTTCCTTGAGCAGCTGCTTGGCCTTTTTGGGGTCGTACTTGGGCACCGGCTTGTCGCAGTATTCCGGATGCACCGGGGCGACGTGAAAGTCGTGGGCCAGCAGTCCCTGTCCGAAATAGGCCAGGGACAGGATTTTTTCCCGATTCTGGCAGAGTTTGAGCGCCATGCGCACCCGGTTGTCCGTCCAGGGATCCAGATCGACCCGCATGCGCATCACCCGGGCCTGGGCCGTGCCGATGGGTTTGACCTGCACTTTGGGACTGTCTTTGAGGGCCTGGTAGACGGCCGTGCCGCCGGTGGTGGCCAGGTCGATCATGTCGATCTCGCCGGATTGCAGCGCGGCGATGCGCGGGGACATCTCGTCGCCCATGTCCACAAATTCGAATCCGTCCATGTACGGCAGGGGTTTGCCGTCGGCCCCTTCCTGCCAGTAGTCGTCGCGCCGCTTGAGCACCGCGCGCTCGCTTTCCCGGTAAACGTCCAGCAGGTACGGACCGGTCCCGTGGGGCGCCTTGATGAAGTCGCCCTCGAAGGTGCGGTGATTCAGGATCATGGCCGGGTAGTGAAACAGATGCTCGGGAACGGCGATTTCCGGGCTTTTCAGGTTCAGCACGACCTGGTAGGGACCGGTTTGTTCGATGCCGTCCGGATCCAGGTAGCCTTTCATCAGTCCGAGGATCGAAGAGCCGACATCCGGGTTCAACCACTGGTTCATGGAAAACACCACGTCGTCGGAAGTAAATTCGTCGCCGTTGTTGAACTTGATGCCCTTGCGCAGGTTCAGTTTCCAGGTCTTGAGGTCATCGCTGGCCTGCCAGTTTTCCAGCAGGTAGGGATGGGTGATGTTGTCTTTGTCGGTGTAGGTCAGGTACTCGGCCAC
>DAXETY010000081.1:0-30513 GCA_051155755.1 Desulfobacterales bacterium | reverse complement strand
CGCGGACGCAAATTTGAGGCGATTTCCTGGAAAGACTGGCAGCAAGCCTTCGAAAGACAGTCCGGCAAGGATCTGTCGACGTTTTTCGAGCAGTGGATTTTTCGCAGCGGCGCACCGGTTCTGCGTCTGGAGGTGCAGTCATCGGACGTGGACGGCCGCGTGCAGGGGCGCCTGCTCCAGGAGCGCCCTTTTTTCGCAATGCCGGTACCCTTGCGGCTGCAGGGCGAGCACGGCAGCCGAGAAACCACGGTTGCCGCCTCCGGCCGTGAAACCGAATTTGCCATCGGCAGTGCCGGCCCGTGCCATGTGCTCGAAGCCGATCCGGACTTTGACGTGTTTCGCCGCCTTCATCCGTCCGAGATCCCGCCTTCGGTCAATTCGCTGCGAGGGGCCGCTTCGGTCCGCGTGCTGCTGGCCCAGGGGTTGTCGAGCCAGGCACGGCAGGCCGCCGCCACCCTGGCAGCCGGTCTGGGTCTGGATTCGCCGGAAATGGTCGAGGCCGGTGAAGTGGACCCTCAGAGCTTGAAAGACAGTGACCTGTTGCTGGTCGGGGTCCCCCAAGACCCCGGGCTGCTATCGACCGCGCTCGAACGGGGACAATTCAGCGCCGACGATTTTCGGCTGGCGGCCGATTCCGACAACCCGGACGGCAACGCTTTTTTCGGGGTGTTTCCCCACCCCTTGCGCAGCGACGGTGTGGTGGCGTTGTTTTTGCCGCTTTCACCGACGCACGCCGAAGCGGTGGCCCGCAAGGTCCCGCATTATGGAAAATACAGCTATTTGGTTTTCGAGGATCGAACCAACCGGGCCAAAGGCGTCTGGCCGGTCCAATCCTCGCCCTTGATTTATCGCTGGGAAAATCGAAAGGAATCCTGAATTGAAGCAAAGCAGATTGAAATGGTTGGCAGGAGCGCTGGTGTTGGTCGGACTCATGGGTGCCGTCGGCATTGCAGTGGAATCTCCCGAGTCGATCTGGTTCTACGATTTGAACCACAACCGCGAGGTATCGGCCGAAACCGTCATCGGACGGCTCAAGGATGCGCGCGTGGTATTGGTCGGCGAGAAACACACGGTCGTCGGGCACCATGAAGCGCAGCTGAACGTCATTCGCATGCTGCACGAATCCGGTGCGCAGGTGGCCGTCGGTCTAGAGATGTTTCGGGCCGAGAGCCAGGAAGCACTGGACCGCTGGGTGGCCGGAGATATGTCCGACGATGCCTTCCAGCAGGTATACTTTGACAACTGGAACTTTCCCTGGACGCTCTATGATGATATCTTCTTATACGCACGGGACCGGAAAATTCCCCTGGTGGGATTGAACGTGCCGCGGGAGATCACGCGTCAGGTGGCCCGCCGGGGATTCAAATCGTTGAACGAAGAACAGCGCGGCAAGCTCGACAATGTCACCTGCCGCGTGGATCGGGAATACATGGAGTTCATCCGCCGGGCGCACGGTGCCCACGGGCACGGCAACCTGAATTTCATCTATTTCTGTGAGGCCCAGATGGTTTGGGACAGCGTCATGGCGGTGCGGTCCATCGATTACGTGGAACGCCACCCCGGACGCGTGCTGGTGGTGCTGGCCGGCACCGGCCATGCCCGCAAGCAGGCGGTTCCCGCCCAGATCCGCGATCGCCGCGATCTCCCGCTGGCCGTGATTCTGCCGGAGGTTCCCGGCGAGTTGGACCCGGAAAACCTGGATGCCGCCGACGCCGACTTCATATACCTGAGCCCCTCCTGACGGGGTGGACCGATGAAATATTGCAGCCATTGCGGCGCACCAGTGGTGCTGGACATTCCGGAAGGTGACGACCGTCCCCGGTATTGCTGTACGGCCTGCAAGATGGTCCACTACCAGAATCCCAAAATGGTTGTGGGCTGCATCGCCGAATGGTCCGGGCGGATCCTGCTCTGCAAGCGGGCCATCGAACCCCGCTACGGCACCTGGACGGTGCCGGCCGGATACCTGGAAAACGAAGAGACCGTCGCCGACGGCGCCCGCCGCGAGGTCTTCGAAGAGGCGCGTGCCCGAATCGAGGGCTTGACGCTTTACGGGCTATACAGTATCCGGCATGTGAGTCAGGTGTACCTGATTTTTCGCGGCGCGCTCATCGGTCCGGATCACGACGCCGGGGAAGAAAGTCTGGAAACTGCGTTGTTCGAGCCCGCTCAGATTCCCTGGGATTGCATTTCGTTTCCGGTGATTGCACGGACACTGGAAAGATACGTCGAAGACTGCGAACGCAGGGTTTTTCCATTCCATATGGAAAATATCACTGTGCGAATGAAACGCAACTGATCGGCCGGAGATACGGAAATTATGGACAGCGGAGCGGCCATCCTGGCCTTTTCCCAGAGCGAGAAAATCAAAGCTGCGATCATCGGTTTGACCCAGGCACTGGAGGTGCTCGGCCAGACCCCCGAACCGCAGCGCCGCAGTGGAGAGAAAGTGGCCCGCGTGCTGCTGGTGTTTCTGCTGCGGGACGTTCACCTGGCGGGGCGGGTGGCCGGCCAGGAAGCCTGGCGCGAAGTGGAAAAGGATCTGGACCTGGCCATGGTGATGATGGATTCGGGTGTTTCCTACGAGGCCCCCTATCACCTGACCCGGGCGTTGACACGGGTCACGGACATTGGCCGCAAGTCCATGAGTTGGCTCAAACAGCAGGGGTTGCTGCCATGAGACCGGCGGGAAATGACAAGCTTCGACCCGTCGCAGCCGCCTGGGTATTGCTGTGGCTGCTGCTCTTCACCGTTGCCTGCTCTTCCGACGAGCCCCCGCCGGAGCCCGCCGCCGAAGAGCAGGAAGGGTTTACCTTTTTCGATGTGGGGCCGGCCAGCCGTTACTCCGAAGCGTTGCGCGAACAGCTCTCCGAACGTCTGGGTCCGGGTGCCATCGAGACGCGCAGTCTGATCAATCTCGAGGTGGTCAAAGACGGCTTCCTGCAGCGCCATTTCCCCGAATTGGCCGAATTGAACGCCCGGCTGAATTTTCCGCCCGGCGAACGCGTGGATCACGATACCATTAAACTGATGTATCGTTATGCCGCCTCGCGCAGGAACCTGCCCTTCGATCTGGTGGAAATCGTCTTTGCGGGTCACAACCACCAGCCGCTGTATATATACATCCGTTCGCGCAAAAATCTCTCCGAAGTTCTCGACAGCCTCGAACAGAAATACGGCGCCCCCCGGCGGGTGGAAAGCCGCAGCAGCAACGCGCGCGCAATTTATTGGCGCGACGACGACGACCTCTTTCTAACGGCGTTCGTTCCCACACGGCGCGGCGAGGAAGTTCGGATGATGATTTATTACTTCAATCATTTAGAGCAGCTGGCCGCCCTGGAAGAAGAACAGCGCCGCGCGGAACAGGAACGCCGCGACCGCGCGGGCAAAAGGGCTTTCTAAATATTTGGGACAATCTCCGCGCATCCCGGCCCGGATCCATTGGGGTCATGAAGTGCGGTGCGCTCCTTAATTTTTCCACGACTTCTATTGCAGATTGCAAATGTTTCCGGTATAATACGTTTTTTCATGTATGCCGATCCGGTGTCTTTCGAGAATCCAACTCTATGAACTCTGAACGCGTCAAGTCGCTGCTGCAGGATCACGGGGTCTCGGCCTCATCTCCGGGTCCCCGCGAAATGCAGCTGCATCCCCTGACGCTTTGTTTTACAGGCCACCTGCAGGATCTCGAAACGGTGTTTCGGATCGAGTACTGCGAAAAGTACTTGCGGCAGATCCGTTGCGCCATACTGCTGGCACTGGTTTTTTACAGTATTTTCGGAATCCTGGACGCATATTTGCTGCAGGAAAACAAAGCCCGCGTATGGTTGATCCGATTCGGAATCATCTGCCCCGCGCTGCTGACCGCCTTCGGCCTTACCTACCTGACGCTTTTCAAACACTGGATGCAGCCGATTCTGTCATTTTTCACCACCCTGGCCGGACTCGGTATCATTGCGATGATTATCGTCGCGCCCCCGCCGGTGAGCTTTTCCTACTACGCCGGGCTGATCCTGGTTATCATTTTCGCCTATACCTTTCTGCGGCTGCGGTTTTTATGGGCCACGGCGGTGGGATGGACCATAGTTGCTTTTTACCAGCTGGCCGCGATCTGGATCATTCCGACCCCGTTTACCATTCTGCTCAACAACAATTTCTTTTTCATCGGCGCCAACCTGGTGGGCATGGTCGCCTGCTACTCGATTGAATATTTTGCCCGCAAGGATTTCTTCCTCGTGCGTCTGCTCGAAGCCGAGCGGGAAAAAGTCACTTCGATCAATCGCGAACTGGAACAACGCGTCGTCGAAAGGACTTCCCAACTGCTGCAGACCAATGAAAACCTGCACAGGGAAATGACCGCCCACATCGAGGCTCAGAAAGAAAACGAACAGCTCCAACGTCAGCTGCACCAGGCCCAGAAAATGGAGGCCATCGGCACGTTGGCCGGCGGCATCGCCCATGATTTCAATAATATTTTATCGGCGGTCATGGGCTATGCCGAAATGGTGCTGATGCAGTCGGAATCCGGCAGCGAGACGGCCCAGAACCTGCAACAGGTGCTCAAGGCCAGCAACCGGGCCAAGGCGCTGATCAACCAGATTTTGACGTTCAGCCGCCAGAAAGTCGGAGAAACCGGCCCCCTGGAAGTGACCCCCATCGTCAAGGAGACCATCGCGCTGCTGCGGGCCTCCCTGCCCAAGAACATCAGCATCCACTCGGACATCGCCCCGGATCTCTATACGATTTCCGCCGATGCCACCCAGGTACACCAGATTTTGATGAACCTGTGCACGAACGCCGCTCACGCCATGGAGCCCGAAGGCGGCGTCCTGGAGGTTTTTTTGAAGAACGTGCGCATCGGGCCGGAAGACGTGGTCCGTTTCCCCGGTGTCCACTCCGGAGATTTTCTGCTGCTGGGCGTCCGCGATACCGGTCACGGCATCGATCCCCTGGTGATCGATCGCATCTACGAACCGTACTATACCACCAAAGAACCGGGGAAGGGCACCGGCATGGGCCTGTCGGTGGTCCACGGCATCGTCAAAAGCTATGGCGGATCGATCGCGGTGGAGAGCCGGCCGGGAAAAGGGACCCGCTTCGATCTGATCTTTCCGCGGCGGGAACCCGAGCGTGCCGAGCCGGTAAAAAAAGCCGAACCGCCGCAACGCGGCCAGGGCAGCATCCTCTTTGTCGACGATGAAGAGATCCTGGTGGAGCTGGGGCAGCAGATGCTGGAGCGGCTCGGTTACCGGGCCACCGGCTGCAATGACCCCCACCAGGCGTTGCAGAAGTTCCGGGCGGAACCGGAAACTTTCGACCTTGTCATTACCGATCGAATCATGGCCGGAATTTCCGGAGAACAGCTCGTCCGCGAGATTCGAGCCGTTCGCGCCGATATTCCGGTCATTCTCTGCACCGGGTTTCGCAGTTCGTATCGAATGCCCGAGGGTTCGGAACTGGATGTCCAGGGCATTTTGACCAAACCGATGACGCTTCGGGATCTGGCCGACACCATTGTCAAGGTGCTGGGGCGGCGGCCATCGGAGTCGACCCCGAAGGAGGATTCGTCATGAGTTCCGAATTGGCAGACGATCTGACAAGCGACCAGAGTGTAGAGCCGGCGCGGGCCGACGCAGATTTGCGACGGAACATCGCCAGGCTGGTTCCGGACATTCTGCCTTATTCACGACCGGTGGTCTGCCGGAAGCAGCAAAAATTCCTGGTTCCGGGCTCCCGATCCAATCACTTCTATTATTTGCAGCAGGGGGCCATCGAGGCCTCCTACACCCTTCGGGGCACCAAGATCGTGGTCGCGCTGATTTCGGAGGGGAATTTTTTCGGGGTGACCGGATTTTTCGACCGAATGTCCCGGATTCGCGATCTTTACGCAACCGCGGATTCCGTCATCCAGGTATTCGACGAAGCGGCGCTGCAGGCTCTGCAAAATGAAAATCCGGCCCTTTTCGGCCGCTTGATGACCTTGCTGATTCAAAACGTTTGTTTCAGGTTTCGCCGTGTGCTCGAAGAACGCGAGCCCATGGTGGGTTATGCGGCGGCCCTTTCTGCCGGCAGGCGTCGTTTCAAGCGTTCCCGGCCGCTGCCGGAATACTTTTTCCAGACCCACGAGTGGAAATTCGCGCACGGCATCGTCGAAGCGTTCAAAGCCAAATTCTTCGACATCTCCCACAGCCTGCAGAAAGACTACAATCCCGAGATTTCCGCCGAACTGCAGGCGCAGTGCCACGAGGTCATGGACGATTTCAATGTCAACCTGCGCCGGATGCACGGGGTGATCGAGTCGCCGGAGTTTTTGGACTTCGTGTGGGGCTATGTGTTCAAGGAAATTTTCCCCTACTTCATGCGCAGCCGTTTCGCCGAACGGGCTTACTACAAGCCCAAAGGCTATCCGGGTGACTATCTGATGATGGAGATGATTTACGGGAACCAGGCCCAGGGAGATGGAAAGTTCGGCACCATTGCCGACAGCTGGCTGCTGAAATCCGCACCGGCCAGGGCCGTGCGCGGGCGGCGCCGGTTGATGTGCGAGCAGCTGTATCATCAGAGCCGTCGGCGCATGGCCGGCGGCGGGCCGATTCGCATTGCCAGTCTGGCCTGCGGGCCCTGTCGCGAGCTGTTCGATTTTTTATCCGATTGCGATTACACTGAAAAGATCGACGCCCTGTGCATCGACATCGATCCGGACGCCCTGCAGTATGTCAACAACCATGTCAACGTGTTTCATCACCGCGCCGCCATTCGATTTTTGAACGAAAATCTGGTGAAATGGGCGCTGGGACGGGCCCGGCAGGATTTTCAGCTGCAGGACATCATCTATTGCGTGGGACTGGCCGATTATCTGGAAACCCCTTTTCTGCAGCGATTGATCCGACGCTGCTACGAGCAGCTCCACCCCGGCGGAACACTGATTCTGGGCAATTTTGGCGCGCAAAATCCCGATCGGGCCTTTATGGAGAACATTCTCAGCTGGCACCTGATTCATCGCAGTTCCGACGAGCTGGCCGACATATTCGGCCAGACGCCGTTTGGCGCCGGCATCGACATCATCGCCGAGGAACAGCACATCAACCTGTTTGCGGTGGCCCACAAGCCGGAGGATGCGCCGCCGGGGGGGTAAGCCGGATTTACCGCGAGAAAAATCAGGTTCACCGCAGAGGCGCCGAGAACGCAGAGGGGAAAATTTTTTGTTTTTCGCTGAGAGGGCGAAAAACAAAAACCTTGCGCTTAATAAGGAAAGGGCCGGGGGAGTTTTTCGGATGCCGCCTTCTCAGCGGCATCCGAAAAGGTGTATGATCTCTGCGGACTCGGCGCCTCCGCGGTGAAATCGACAGGCCAAGGCCTTCATCCGCAATTACGCTTCCGCACCTGTATCCTGATTCGGGATCGACTCCTCGTTGATGTCCGGGTGATCCAGCCGCAGGGCCGCGTGGGCGGCGGCCAGCCGGGCGATGGGCACCCGGAACGGCGAGCAGGAAACATACGTCAAACCCAGCTCGTGGCAGGTCACGATCGATTTGGGATCCCCTCCGTGCTCTCCGCAGATCCCGCATTCCAGGTCGGGATGCACACTGCGCCCTTTTTCCACGGCGATGGCCATCAGAGCGCCGACCCCGTCGCGATCGATGGTGGCAAACGGGTTCGACGGCAGGATTTCCCGTTCCATATATTCGATCAGGAAACCGGCTTCGGCATCGTCCCGGGAAATCCCAAAGGTGGTCTGGGTCAGGTCGTTGGTGCCGAACGAAAAAAACTCCGCATGGCGGGCAATCTGATCGGCGGTCAGCGCGGCCCGCGGTATTTCGATCATCGTTCCGAACTTGTATTCGATCTGCATGCCCTGTTCCTGCATGACCTTTTGGGCTTCGGCTTCCAGGGCCTTGCGCTGGATTTTGAGTTCGTTTTCGTGACAGGTCAACGGAATCATGACCTCCGGATGCACGGAGATCCCCTCTCGCGCCACTTCGCAGGCGGCCTCGAAAATCGCGCGCACCTGCATGAGGGTCAAATCCGGGATCATGATGCCCAGGCGCACACCGCGCAGACCCAGCATCGGGTTCTGTTCCCGCAGGGCGACCACCCGCTGGAGCATGCTCTCCTTGACACGCACCTGTTTGATCAGTTCATCGATGTCCTCCAGGCTGGCGGCATGCTGCAGGCGGATTTTCAGATCGCTGAGCGATCGCAGCAATTCGGTGTCGTTGGGCAGAAATTCATGCAGGGGTGGATCGATCAGCCGCACGATCACCGGCAGGCCGTCCATCACCCGGAACAGTCCGGCAAAGTCCTCCCGCTGAAAGGGCAGCAGGGCGTCCAGGATCTCTTTTTGCTCCAATCTGCGATCGGACATGATCATTTTCTGAACCATGGGCAGCCGTTCGGATTCGAAAAACATGTGCTCGGTGCGGCAAAGGCCGATGCCTTCGGCTCCGTATTCGCGCGCGCGTTCGGCATCACGGGGGTAATCGGCATTGGCCCAGACACCCAGCCGCCGGAAGTCGTCGGCCCAGGACAGCAGTTTCAGCAACCAGGGGTCCTTGATGTCCGGACGGGTGGTTTCGATTTTTCCCAGGTAAACCTCCCCGGTGGTTCCGTCCACCGAAATCCACGCACCTTCCTCGACCTCGATGTCGCCGACGGTCATCCGCCGCCGGGACAACTCGATGTTCAGGCTCGACACGCCAACCACCGCCGGTTTTCCGAACTGCCGCGCCACCAGCGCGGCATGGCTGGTTCGACCCCCGCGACTGGTCAGAATTCCCTCGGCCGCCAGCATGCCGTGTACATCGTCGGGTTTGGTTTCCGGCCGCACCATGATCACTTTTTTCTGATCTTTTTTGGCCCACTGTTCAGCCAGGTCGGCGTCGAATGCCACCACACCGCTGGCCGCCCCGGGCGACACGTTCAGACCGGAGGCCAGCCGTCGGCCGTCGGCCTGTGCGCGTTTGGTGGCCGCTGTGTCGAACTGGGGATGCATGAAAAAGTCGACCTGCTCCGGGGTAACCCGCAATACCGCCTCTTCGCGGCTGATCAGTCCGTCTTCGGCCATGTCCACGGCGATGCGGACCGCCGCCTGGGCGGTGCGCTTGCCGTCGCGGGTCTGCAGCATCCAGAGCTTGCCATGTTCGATGGTGAACTCGACATCCTGCATTTCCCGGTAATGCCGTTCCAGTTTGCGGGCGATTTCTTCGAATTCCCGATAAGCTTCCGGCATTTCGGTCTTCAGGTCTTTGAGATCCTTGGTCATGCGGATTCCGGCAACCACGTCTTCGCCCTGGGCGTTGGTCAAATAGTCGCCTTCGAGTTGGTTTTCGCCGGTGGAAGCGTTGCGGGTCATGGCAACGCCGGTGGCGCTGTCGCTGCCCATGTTGGCGAACACCATCGTGACGATGCTTACGGCCGTGCCCAGGTCGTGGGCAATGCCGGCGGCGTTGCGGTAATCCACCGCCCGTTTGCCGTTCCAGCTCTTGAACACCGCTTCAGTGGCCAGTTTGAGCTGCTTCAGCGGGTCGGAGGGAAAGTCGTGGTGGGTCTGATGCCGGTAGATTTCCTTGAATTCGGCGGTGACGGACTTCCATTGCTCGGCGTTCAGTTCGGAGTCGTTCTCCACGCCGGCCTTGCGACGCGCGCGGGTGAGGATTTCTTCGAAAATATCGTCTTCCACGCCCATAACCACGCAGCCGAACATTTGGATCAGGCGACGATAGGCGTCATAGACGAAGCGTTCGTCGTTGGTGAGTTTCACCATGCCCCGGGCGGTTTCGTCGTTGAGCCCGATGTTCAACACCGTGTCCATCATGCCGGGCATGGAAAACTTGGCGCCCGACCGGCAGGAGACCAGCAGGGGCATCTCGGAGTCGCCGAATTTTTTTCCCGTGGCCTGTTCAACGGTATGCAGGGCATCGAGCTCCTGCTCCCAGAGCCCTTCGGGCAGCTGACCCCCTTCGGCCAGATAGGCATTGCAGGCTTCGGTGGTCACCGTAAAACCCGGCGGCACCGGGATGCCCAGCCGGGCCATTTCAGCCAGGTTGGCCCCCTTGCCTCCCAGCAGCCCGCGCACGCCTTCCCAGCTGTCGCCGGCATATTTCAGGGCCTGATCCATCTCGTCGAACCGGTACACCCACTTTCTGGTCATCGTCTTTCCTCCTTGGATGCAGGTCTTGATTCTTGCCAAAACCGGGTGCTGTGCACCCGTTGCAAGTTCAACATCGAAGCACAAACGTGCTTTTTTCTATTCTTGCCAGCGGCAATTACCGCTGGCAAGAAAATTCAAGCCACCCGCTTCGCGGATGGCTGTTGACTTCTTTTTACTAATTAAGGCAGTGAGAAATTCATTGTCAAGCGAATGTTCACAGCCTCCGGCGGGGGTGCATTTTCTTGACATACTTGGACGGCTTGCCATAGGATGCGGTGGCTTAAATTGAAAACGCTCAGACCTACCGAGGAGGATTTGAATGAAAGAAGTGGTGATTGCATCGGCCTGCCGGACCGCCATCGGGGCTTTCGGCGGATCCTTGAAAAACAGCCACGCGGCCAAAATCGGCGCCGTGGCCATGCAGGGGGCCGTCGAGCGTTGCGGCATCGATCCTGCCGAGCTCGACGACGTTCGTTTCGGCTGCTGCATGGAGCCGTCGGATTCGCTCAACGTGGCCCGGGTTGCGGCTTTGATGGCCGGCATTCCGGAAAGCGTTACCGCCGTGACGATCAACCGGGTCTGCATTTCCGGGATGGAGGCCGTCATCTCGGCCATGGCCATGATTCAGGCCGGAATGGGGGAAGCGATCCTGGCCGGCGGCACCGAGCACATGTCCGGGGCGCCCTACGAGGTGCACGAGGCGCGCTGGGGCTGCCGCCTGCAGGACAAGGTCTTTGTCGACGCCATGATCCGGGCCCTGCACTGCGGCTCGCACCTGTTGCCGCACCCGGAAGACGGACCGGTGGACGCGAGCCGGCCGCCGCTGAGCTTTTTCAAGGGCAAGCCCTACATCATGGGGCACACGGCCGAATTTCTGGCCCAGCATTACGGTATCAGCCGGCAAGAAATGGACGAGGGGGCCCTGCGCAGTCAGAACGGCGCCGAACGGGCCACCCACGAGGGGCTTTTCCGCGCGGAAATCGTGCCGGTGCTTCTGCCGCAGAAAAAAGGCGATTCGATTCGGTTCGAGCGCGACGAGCATTTCCGCCCCGGGTTGACCATGGCCGATCTGCAAAAGCTGCCCCCCGCCTTTGTCCCGGAGATCGGCACGGTCACCGCGGGAAATTCCAGCGGCATCAACGACGGGGCGGCCGCCCTGGTGATCGCTTCGGCCGACAGGGCCCGCGAGCTGGGCCTGCAGCCCTTGGCCCGCATTCGCGCGGTGGGCCGCGGGGCCTGCCATCCGTCGGTCATGGGGCTTTCGCCGGTGCCGGCCGTTCGCAACCTGATGGCTCGCAGCGGTCTGAAGATCGATGACTTCGAACGAATCGAGATCAACGAGGCCTTTGCCGCTCAGTACCTGGCCTGCGAGCGCGAGCTGGGGCTGAACCGGGAAATCACCAACGTCCATGGTTCCGGCATCGGCCTGGGACATCCGGTGGGCGCCACCGGTGCCCGGATTATCGTTACGCTGATTCACGTGATGAAACAGCATGGCAAATCGCTGGGACTGGCCACCCTCTGCGGCGGCGGTGGGGTGTCGATGGCCTGCGCCATCGAAATGTTGTAGAAATCGGCTGCAGGAAAGTCTGCGTCCCTTACCCGACACTTTCGCGATGGAGGAGGAACGATGATCGTCGGCATTCTCAAGGAAATCAAGGCGGAGGAGAACCGAGTGTCCATGACCCCGGCCGGCGCGGAAATCATGCACCAGGCCGGCCACACGGTACTGGTGGAAAAAGACGCCGGAAAAGGCAGCGGTTTCGACGATGCTGCCTACCGCAAGGCCGGGGCCAAAGTCGTCAAGTCACCCCGGGGGATTTACGCCGAGTCGGAAATGGTCATGCACGTCAAGGAGCCGCTGCCGCCGGAATACGAATTGATCCGCGAAGGGCAGATCGTGTTTACCTATCTCCACCTGGCGGCGGATCGGAAATTGACCCGGGAGTTGATGAAGCGCCGCAGCATCAACATCGCCTACGAAACCATTCAGAAACCCGACAATTCCCTGCCCCTGCTCACGCCGATGAGTGAGGTTGCCGGCCGGATGGCCATCCAACAGGGTGCCAAGTACCTGGAAATGACCCATGCCGGAGAAGGGGTTTTGCTGGGCGGCGTGCCCGGAGTCGACCCCGGAACCGTAGTGATCCTCGGCGGGGGTGTGGTGGGAACCAATGCGGCCAAAATGGCCTGCGGAATGGGCGCCAGGGTGTATATTCTCGACACCAGCCTGAATCGCCTGCGCTATCTCAGCGATGTCATGCCGGCCAATTGCTTCCCTTTGATGTCGAGCCCCAAGGTCGTGCGCGAACTGGTTCGAGAAGCCGACGTGGTCGTCGGGGCCGTGCTGATCGTGGGCGCCAAAGCCCCGCGGCTGGTGACGCGCGAAATGCTCAAGACCATGAAAAAAGGATCGGTGCTGGTGGATGTGGCCATCGACCAGGGGGGCTGTTTCGAGACTTCCCGGGCGACCACCCATGCCAACCCCACCTACGTGGTGGACGGCGTGGTGCACTACTGTGTGGCCAACATGCCCGGGGCGGTGCCCAAAACCTCCACCATCGCCCTGACCAACGCCACGCTTCCCTATGCGCTGGAAATCGCCGACAAAGGCTGGCGGAAAGCTTTCGACAGCAATCCGGAAATCCGCGGCGGGGCCAACGTGGTGGACGGCAAGGTGACCCACAAGGGCGTGGCCGAAGCCTTCAACCTGAAATACGTGGCCGTGGAGGAGTTGATCTAGCCATGCCCGCAATGCACGACCAACTGGTATGGGCCGAAATCGACCTCAGCGCCCTGGCCCACAACGTGGCACAGCTGCGTCGGGCCACACGCCCCGAAGCCCGGCTGATGGTGGCGGTGAAAGCCGATGCCTACGGCCACGGTGCCGTGCCGGTGGCGCGCCGGGCCTTGGAAAGCGGGGCCGATGCGCTGGGGGTGGCGCGCCTGCCCGAGGCGCTGGCGCTGCGCGAAGCCGGCATTCAGGCCCCGATTCTGGTGTTTGGATATACCCCCCCCGCGCAGACCGAAGCCGTGGTGGCCAACGATCTGATCCAGACCGTATACGATCCGAAAACCGCACGGGCCTATGACGACGCCGCGCGGCAATGCAAGGGCCGGATGCGAATCCACCTGAAGGTGGCTACCGGCATGGGGCGGCTGGGGATGCTGCCCGATGACCGCCGCTGCCCACCGGACGGCCTTGCCGCCGCAACGGCGGCTGTCGAGGAAGCACGTGCCATAGCCGCGCTGTCCAACCTGAACCTGGAGGGCATTTTTACGCATTTTGCCAGTTCCGACAGCGCCGACAAATCCTACACCCAATGGCAGTTCGAAAATTTCCGGGATTTCCTCTCCCGGCTGCAGCAAGCCGGCCTGACCGTCAGCGTGCGGCATGCCGCCAACAGCGGAGCGATCATCGATTTGCCGCAAACCCACCTGGACATGGTCCGGGCCGGAATCTCCCTTTACGGGCTTTATCCCTCCGACGAGGTCGATCGCGGCCGCATCAATCTAAAGCCGGTGCTTTCTCTCAAAGCCCGCATCATCCACCTTAAGTGCGTTCCGGCCGGAACCAGCATCAGTTACGGTATGACGTTTACCACCGCCCAACCGACCTTGATCGCCACCGTTCCCATCGGCTATGCCGACGGCTACAGTCGACTGCTCTCCAACCGGGGCCACATGCTGGTCCGGGGGCGCCGGGCACCCATCGTCGGACGGGTCTGCATGGACCTGACCATGCTGGATGTCGGTCACATCGATGCGGTGGCGATGGAGGACGAGGTGGTGGCGATCGGCCGCCAGGAAAGCGAGGAAGTCTCCGCCGACGAAATCGCCGCCCAGGTGGGAACCATCAACTATGAGGTTACCGCCGCCTTGACCGGGCGGGTGCCGCGCATCTTCATCTAGGGTCGTGACCAGGGGTCAGGTCTTTTCTCTCAATTTCACGGCGATGGGAAAATGGTCGCTGAATCCGTCGGGATTCAGTGATTTTCCCCGGCCGAAACGCACCGGAACCGGGTAGGCACCGGTGTGGACCATTTCGGGAAACCGGACGACCCGGACGGTTTCCGGAAGGATTTTGAGCCCGGAGTTGCCGGTGAGCAGTCCGCGCGAGGCCAGAAACTGATCCAGCACGCTGGGGGCGTTGTTGTAGTAATGGGTGCCCAATCCCCGGCCGGAGATTTGCCACATGAGGTTCAAAAAATGGGGTGTCCGGGCAAAGGTCACCTTCTTGCGGGTTCGATCCGACAGGGCGTATTCCACCAGGGAGCGGTCGTGGGGCTCGTCGTTGAAATCGCCCAGGGCCAGCACGGCCACGTCGCGGCCGTGGATGTCTTCGATGCGCTGGTGAAAATATGCCAGCGTTTCGGCGGCCATGATTCGATAGGGCTCGGATTCGTAAATGCCGCCGGATCTCGACGGCCAGTGATTGCCGATGACGATCAGCAGCCGGCCGGCGGCGGTGCGAAAATTGACCTGGAACAGGTCCCGGCTGGCACTGCGCTTGACGATGTAATGGGAGAATTTCTCGGCGGCCGAAAGCATGTCGGCGTCATAGAGAAACGCGACATCGATGCCGCGGCGGTCCTCGGTGTCGGCGTGTGCGATTTCGTAATGTCTCGACAGCGGCTCCAGCGCAGCGACCAGGCATTCGAGCACGAACCGGTTTTCAACTTCACATACGCCCAATAGATCCGGTCCCCTGCCGTCGTTCATCTTGCCGATGACGGACGCCAGCCGGGAAATCTTGCGGTCCAGCACGGTCCGGTTCCATCCTTTCAGCTCGCTGCCAATGGTTCGCTGCAGTTTTTCGGTGCGTCGCGGAGAATCCGCTACATCGAAGAGATTTTCCAGGTTCCAGAACGCACAGTCGTATTGAATCATCCTGCGTCCCTCCTCTCTTTTCTCGATCGGCAGCGCTTGCGCTGCGATCGATCGTCTCGGCCCCGGCAGCATCTCCGATCCGGCGGTGTGAAGCTCTCCGGCGTCAGGCCAGGAAGGATTCGATTTCCGGAAAAAGCTCCGGCAGCCTTTCCGGCTCGGTCCAGCGGATCGATGTGTCGGCCGAAAACCAGGTGAACTGGCGCTTGGCAAAACGGCGCGTGTCGCGCTTGAGGGTGCGCACGGCTTCGGTAAAATCCAGGTTTCCGGACAGGTAATCGACCATGTGGCGATAGCCGATGGATTGCATGGACTTCAGGCCGGCGCTGCAGCCGGCAGCCAGCAGCCCCTTGACTTCTTCCACCAGGCCGGCGGCGATCATCGCCTCCACTCGCCGGTCGATGCGGTTGTATAGCCGCTTGCGCTCCATGGTCAACCCGATTTTCAGCGAACGAAACGGCACATCGGCAAAGGCGTGACGGCGATGATGCTGCGATAGGGATCGACCGGTGACGAGGGCGGTTTCCAGGGCCCGGACGAGTCGAACGGTATCATTGGGGTGAATGCGCTCGGCCGCCTCCGGATCCAGGCGCCGCAATCTCTGATGCAAATGATGCGAACCTTTTGCGGCGGCTTCTTTTTTCAACGCCTTGCGGGTGCGGCTGTCGGTGGCGCCGGCCGGGAACAATCCCTGCAGGAAGGCCTTGATGTAGAGGCCGGTGCCGCCGGCCAGCACCGGCAAAAGACCGTGGTGACGGAGGTCGGCGGCCGTGTTGCGGGCCATGGCGGCAAAGCGGGCCGCATCGAAATGTTCCTGCGGATCGACGACGTCGATCATGTGATGGCGAACCTGTTGCTGTTCTTCGGCGGTGGGCTTGGCCGTGCCGATATCCATGTGTCGGTAAACCTGCATGGAATCGGCGTTGATGATCTCGCCGTGGAAACGCTCGGCCAGTCGGATGGCCGCAGCGGTCTTGCCGATTCCGGTGGGGCCGCAGACCACCAGCACGGGGGGCCTGGCGTCCAGATCTGCTTTTTCCGAGTGAGCGGCGGGCATGCGTCCGATTCGATTTTGCACGTTTTTCAATGGTTGAATCCGATAAACGCCTTCACACCGTTGCGCAGTGTCAGAAAATGAAAGGAACGTTGCTCCGGCGTCGGGCGGGTACGGTGACCCGCCCTGCGAAAGCACGCGGATTCCGGGAATTGCGCAGGTCCGGCCACCGTGCCGGCCGGGTTTCGCCCGGACTGCAACGAAAAAGCCGGCACGACCTGCAGGCGTACCGGCTTTGCCGGACCGTACCAAATGGTTTTGAATCAGCCGATCGTTTTCTTTACGATTCCCAGCAGCTTGTCCGGATCGAAGGGCTTGGGCACAAAGGCCACGGCATCCTTGACGGCATGATCGCCGTCGATGCCGCTGACCACAATGACCGGGGTGTCGCGCAGTTCTTTGTCCTGACGCAGTTTGCGGTAAAATCGAGGGCCCCACTCTCCGGGCATTTGCAGGTCCAGGGAAATCAGGTCCGGTTTTTCCCGGCGCACCACTTCCAGACCTTCCATGGTGCTGGATGCCGAACAGGTTTCATATCCGTTATCCTGAAACAGGGTTTCCAGATATTTCACGACCACCGGGTCATCGTCAATGATCAGGATCTTTTTTGCCATGGCACGGTTCCTTTCATGCGCAGCTGCCTGCGGGCCCCTGCTGTTTCGGCCGGAAGCCGCCCCGGCCGGACCGCCGCGGCGGTCCCGGAGATTCGATGCCGGACTTTACCCCGGCGTGCAGTCAGTCCTTGACGTGGCACTGACCGCACATGATCGGGCCCAGGTTTTGCTGCTCGTGGCATCCTTTGCAGTTCATGTGAAAGGCCTTCATCAGCGCCGGCGGACCGCCTTCCTCGAATTCCAGCGGGTGGCAGTCGGCGCAGCGCATGTCCTCGGAGGACTCGAACTCCAGCTTCTTTCCGTCTTCGTAGATGTGATGGCACACGTTGCACTCGTAGATTTCGGCGGCCTCGTTGTGTTCTTCGTGCGGAAAGACCGACGGCGTCCGCCGCGGATCGAGAAACACGTCATTGTCCACGTGGGTGATGTCCTGAGAATGGGCGTTGACCAACCACAGGGAAATTGAAACCATCACCAGCGTGAAAACCAGAAGGGCGCTTTTTCTCATGAATTGTCTCTCCTTTTCCCTCTTCGATCGCTTGGTCGGATGCAGGCCGGGCCGCCGTTGCCGCGGTCAGGACTCCACGGCCCCTGGCTTTTCCATCAATTCGTAAATCAGGTCGCCGAAGAACTTGATCTCCAGGCCGATGCCGTAATGGTGCACGATGTCGTGCAGGCCGCTGTGGCAGTTGTGGCACGGGGCCACCATCGTCACCGCCCCCCGGGACTTGGCATCGAAGAGCTGCTCGGCTTTGACCCGGTTGCCTTCGATGCGCTTCATTTTATAAGGAGGGCCGCAGTTGATCACCCCGCCGCCGGCACAGCAGCAGTAGTTGTGCTCCCGGTTGGGAATCATCTCGACGACGTTGTCGCAAAGCGCCCGGGCCACGTAGCGCGCCTTTTCGTGCAGGCCGCCGCCGCGCACCACGTTGCAGGGGTCGTGCAGGGTGATCGGTTTGTCGTACTTGCGTTCGATTTTGATGCGGCCGCTTTCGATCAGGTCGGCATAAAATTCAATGGCATGCACGATGGGAATCGGCGGCATCTTCCAGCCCAGCCAGCGGTTGCCCATGTCGTACACCGAACGAAAGGCATGGCCGCATTCGCCCATGACGATTTTTTTGACCTTCAGGCGTGCGGCGGTCTCGTAATGGGTGCGCTTGATGCGGCCCATCAACTCGTTGTCGCCGGTAAACATGGCCATGTCGCTGTTGTCCCAGCCCATGGAGGCCGGCATGGTCCAATCGACGCCGGCCACGTGCATGATCACCGCCGCCTGGTAGATCAACTGGGCCTGGAACTTGGGCTCCGGTGCGATCACCGAGTACATGATTTCCGAGCCCTCCTTCTCCAGCGGAATCCGCAGGTCCGGGATTTCGGCCTGGGCTTCTTCCTCCTGCCACTGCAGCGTGTCGGGCCATTCGTCGCCCTTGACCCACATCTGGTTCATGGTGACCGAATGGCTGTGGGCCGTGTCCTGGATGTACTGCGGCGTGACGCCCAGCCGGTGGATGATGCGCCGCACCACGGTCATCAGGTAGGCGATGTCGATACCGAAGGGACAATACTGGGCACAGCGCTTGCAAAGGTTGCATTCGGTATGGGCGATTTCGGCGGCCCGCTCGATGAACTCTTTATCCACGCGGCCCTTTTTCTTCAGCATTTCCCAGATGGTCTGTTTGACCTTGCCCACCGGTGCATATCGCGGGTCGTTGTCGTGCGACAGGTAGTAGTGACAGGCTTCCGAACACAGACCGCAGTGGATGCAGGTGTCGACATAGGCCTTCAACCGCGCGCCGGTCTCGCCTTTCAGCACGCTGTTGATTACTTTTTCGATTCGATCCGGGTCGAGCTTCGCAGCACCGATTTTGATGCCGGGATCGAGCGCTTTTTCTTGCTGTTCTTTTTCTTTTGCAGGTTCGGCCATTTGAGGACCTCCCGGTATGTTTGCGTTTACCAATCCCGCGCGTGTCGCACCTTGCCGAACTCAGAGCCCATGTAGGCGCGGGTCAGCGGGGAGAAGATCATGTGGCTCAATCGGGTGAACGGTATCGCCACCAGCATGACCTGACCGGCGATCACGTGCAGGATCATCATCACCGGATAGGCGAACCACTGGTGGTAGGCCAGAAAGCCGGTGATAAACGGCGCCGCGACAATCGCCAGGATCACGTAGTCGGACGGATAGGTCACGAATCGGACCTCCGGCTGGGTAATGCGGCGCACCAGAAAATAGAGGCAACCGGCGACCACCAGCACGGTCATCACGTCGATCACCAGATTCGGAAGTGCGGGCCAGTCCACACCGATCGCCTCTTCCAACATGATAATATGCGCCAGGAAAAACAGCGGCGCAACGATCAGGCTGATGTGAAATACGAAGGTGACCACCGTCAGTACCGGTCGTTTGCGCCAGTTGACGGTACCGAAAGGCGTCAGCCAGTGCACGATGGAGCGCAGGCTGTACTTCCAGCTCATATAGGAGAAGATGAATTTTTCCTTTTTATATACCAGGTACAGCAGGGAAATGAGGCGATAGAGGCAGCCGCCGAAAAACACGATGAACGCCGCCCAGGTCAGAGGACCGCTGACGAATTGGTAAATGTCGTTCATGCTTGCACTCCCTTAGCTTGTGAAATCGGTGACGGGCAGCACACGTCGGCAGTAGACACCGTCTTCCAGCGACCGGATCAGAATGCTGCGGTTGTCCGGGCTGAAGGCCGGCTGCCAGATCCCCTCACATTCATTGTCCCAGAGACGATCGTTCACGACAAGGGTGTATTTGCCGTTTTTTTCCACCTTGGCGGCCAGGTGTCGGCCGTCGGGACTGAAAACCGGGCGCCAGGCCATGTCAAAGCGGTTGCCCCAGAGTTTGCCGTCGGCGGCGATCCGGTAGACGGGACCGTTTTTGCCCACCGCCGCAATTCTTTCCCCGTTGGGACTGAAGCTCAGGTCGGTGACCATGTCTTCGAAGCGGATCGTCCAGGGGGTGCCGTCCACCGCCACGGTCCATTTGCCGAAAGCGGGTGCCACCACCGCCGCCAGATGCTTGCCGTCCGGGCTGAATCTGGGGTGCCAGAGCTGTACGAAGCGGCGCTCCCAGATGGGCTGGCCGTCTTCCGCCAGGGTCCAGGCGCCCTCGGTCCGCACCGGTGCGACCGGCGTGTTTTTACCGGGTCGAAAAACGGGTTCCCACACGCAGCCGAAGGTTTTCGGCCAGGGCTTTCCGTCCACGGCAATGGTGTATTCGTAAAGATTGATGCGCACTTCGGCGGCCAGCGTCTGATTGTCTTCACTGATGGCCATGTTCCAGACGTTGACAAAACGCGCATCCCAGGGACGGCCGTTGAGTGCGGCCGAGAAGGTGCCTTTCTGGAAGGCGTGAACGTCGGCGGTTTCGACCTCCTCGACCTGAACGGCGGCGGCTGTGGTCGTGCCGTCGGGGCTCAGGGCAAAATAGGTCATGTTGGCAAACGTCTGCTGCCAGGGCTCGTCGTTCAGCGCCATGCAATAGGTCATATCCTGCTGAACGGCCACTGCGATGTGTTTTCCGTCGTCGCTGATCAGCGGGTTCCAGACGTAGCCGAACTTGTTCTCCCAGGCCTGGCCGTCCACGGCCACGGTCCATTCGGCCATTTCCGAAACCAGGGCCATCAGGCGACCGTCGGGGGTAAATCGCAGGTGCCAGATTTTATCGAAGGTGCTTTCCCAGGTTTCGCCGTTGACGCAGACATTGAATTCGCCTTCGTCGATGTTCACGATCGCGGCAATTTTTTCCCCGTCGGGACTGGCATACGGCTCTTCCACCCAGCGGTACCCGTCTTTCCACTCCGAAAAGGGGACCTTTTTTTCGCCGCTGTCCCAGTCCCATTTGTTGACGTCCCCCATGGCTCCTCCTTTGCATCCCGGTGGTCAGGCACAACATGGCATATTGAAATTTTCGCAGCATCTCCTATAACGTATCTCATTTCAAAATTCAACATCGCCCGTGACAATGCCTCGGCGCAGACCGGATCATGAATCACGGTGGAATTCTCCCACGGCTGCATTCGGTTTGAAAGGCCGCCGCACCACAAGCCGGTTGATTTCCAACCGGCGATCCATTATTGTCGTCGCAAAAGAAGGGACGATCCACCCCCCGGAATCAACAACCGATCCTTATCACCCGCTACGGAGACTGTGGCCATGAAGATTGCGGTAGTCGGCGGCGGAACGCGCTGTAAACGTCTGATGGAGGTGATCGAAGACCACGTGTTCGTGGAGATCCACCCGCGGATCATCGCCGTGGCGGACCTCAAGGAGACGGCCCCGGGGTATGTGAAAGCCAAGCACCAGGGGCTTTCCGTCACCACGGATTACAATGATTTTTTCGACCGCGGGGACATCGATTTAATCATCGAGCTGACCGGCAGCATGGATATCTACAATGACATTTTGAAGAAAAAAAGCCCCAACGTGCGGGCCATATCCACGCGCACAGCCCAGCTGTTCTGGGAGATTTCCAGGGTTTCCAGCCTGCAGAAGCAATGCAGCCAGAAACTGCAGGAGACCCAGGCCATGTACAGTACCGTGATCAACCAGCTCATCCAGGAAGACGTGCTGGTGATCGGGGAAAATTACCGCATCATCGATGTCAACGAACGGCTGTTGGAACGGCTCGGTCACACCCGCGACGAGGTGATCGGCCGCTATTGCTTCGAGATCACCCATCACCGCAGTCAACCCTGTTCCGGGAAACAGCACCCGTGCCCGTTGATGCAAACCTTTCTGACCAAGGAGCCCAACCAGACCACCCACATCCATCACGACAGGGCCCATCGCGAGATCTATTATTCGATTTCCACTTACCCGCTCAAAGAAGACGACCGGGTGGTCGGCGCCATCGAAATATCGCGGGACATCACCCGCGACATCACCATGCAGAAGCGAATGATGCAGCAGGAAAAACTGGCCTCCATCGGCCGGCTTTCCGCCGGTGTCGCCCACGAGATCAACAATCCGCTGACCACGATTTTAACCAGTGCCATGCTGATCCAGGAAGATCTCGAGCCCTCCGACCCGATCAACGAGGAGCTGGAAACCATTGCCAACGAGGCCCTGCGGTGCCGCAAGATCGTCTCGAGCCTGCTGGATTTCGCGCGCCAGAAAAAGCCGCGCAAGGAGCCCCAGGACCTGAACCAGATCGTCGAAGAAACCGTGGTGCTGCTCAACAAGCAGGCCGCCTTCCGCGACATTTCCCTGGAGCGGTACCTGGAGGCGGACCTGCCGCCGATCAAAGTGGACAAGGGCCAGATTCAGCAGGCCCTGATCAACCTGGCTCTGAACAGCATCGAAGCCACCGGCCCCGGCGGCCGGGTGAGTTTCGCCACGCGTTTTGTTTCCAAGAGCCAAATGATTGAAATCGCCGTCAGCGATACCGGTGCGGGCATTCCTCCGGAAATTATGGATCGCATCGTCGATCCGTTCTTTACCACCAAAGAGAACGGCAGCGGCCTGGGGCTGGCCATCACCCATGGAATCGTCGAACAGCACGGCGGCGAGCTCGACGTGCTCAGCGAGTCGGGCCAGGGCGCCTGTTTTTTTATCCGCCTGCCGCTCGAGCCGGGAGAGGACCATGCCGAATGAATTCGACAACTCAGAAGCCCCGCCGCGGATTCTGGTGGTCGACGACGAGGAAAAAATCTGCCGGAACTGTGTGCGGATCCTTTCGCGCATCGACTGCGAGGTGGAATACGCTCTGGACGGCCAGGAGGCCCTGCGGCGACTGGAAGTCGAATCCTTCGACCTGGTGATCACCGATCTGAAAATGAGCCGGCTCGGCGGTATGGAGGTGCTGCGCCGGCTCAAGGAACGCGATCCGGACACGGCGGTGATCGTCATTACCGGCTATTCGACGGTTTCCTCGGCCGTGGAGGTTATGAAACTCGGGGCCAACGACTACCTGCCCAAACCCTTCACCCCCCAGGAACTGCGGTCGGTGGTGAGACAGGCGTTGAATGAAAAGGAGATCCGCAGCCAGAACCGCCGCCTGATTCAGCAGCGCCCCGGCCGCTCGCTTTCCCACCAGCTGGTCGGCACCAGCCCCAAGATCCGCAAGGTCATCGCCATGGTGGAAAAAGTGGCGCCCACCGACGCCACGGTCATCATCTACGGCGAGAGCGGGACCGGCAAGGAGCTGATCGCCCGGGCCGTGCACGCCAACAGCCTTCGCAAGGACCGGGTGTTTTTTGCGGTGGACTGCGGCACCCTCTCCGGGGAACTGTTGGAAAGCGAACTCTTCGGCCACGTGCGCGGCGCCTACACCGGCGCACACAAAGACAAGGACGGAATTTTCAAGCGCGCCAACGGCGGCACGGTCTTTCTGGACGAAATCAGCAACATCAGCCTGGATGTGCAGGGAAAGCTGCTGCGATTCCTGGAATCGCGTGAATTCATCCCCCTGGGGGCCGAACGGGTGGAAACGGTGGACGTGCGGCTGATTTTCGCCACCAACCGCAACCTGAAAGAATTGGTGGATCAGGGCCAATTCCGGGAAGATTTTTATTATCGCATCTACGTCTATCCGATCATCCTGCCTCCCCTGCGGGAGCGCCGGCAGGATATTCTGCCGATTGCCTATCATTTCCTCCACCAGTTCAATCGCAAATTCGAAAAATCCATCACCGGTTTCGACGACGAAGCCGTGCAGCAGCTGTCGGCCTTCGATTGGCCCGGCAACGTGCGCCAGCTGCGCAATCTGATCGAACGGGCGGTAATCCTCTGCGAACACGACCGCATCTCGCTGAAAGACCTGCCGCTGTTTTCCGATAACGCCGGTTTGGGAGCCGATTCGGAAGACATTCCCACCACCAACGAAGCGCTCAAGCAGCGCAAAAAGCAAATCCGCCAGAAGGCGGTGGAAGATGTGGAAAAAGCCTTCATTCTGCAGGCCCTGGAGCGCAGTGACTGGAATGTCACCCGGGCGGCCGAAGAAACCGGTCTGCAGCGCACCAATTTTCAAAACATGATGAAAAAACACGACATTCAGCTGCCGGACCGCAAAAACCCCCCCGCCTGACCCACACCGCTTCGACTTTTTATACACCTGTATATTATTTTTATACGCTCTTGCCCGCGGCCGGTTTTCTCCGGAAGGCGCCCGCTGTCGATGGGCCGAAAACAAGGCCGAAGCCGGTCTGCAGCCTGTCTGCGGGCGATGGCCGGTCGGAGGAAGGGGTGCCTGGCGGGGCCGGTAAGACGGTCCCAGGCGTATAAATAAAATATACACGTTGGCTCCGCCGACCGATGGAGTGAAAAATAAAATATAATGATTACAGTGGTTTTCGAGTTTAATCGGGGTTTGGCATGCCGTGTGCATAAATCAGAGGCAAAACAATACAGCCAATCCATCACGCCGAACCGGAGGAGGAGACATGCAAGAGCGAACCGAAAAGATTCTGGTGGTCGACGACGAAAAAAACATCTGCCAGAACGTTGAAAAAATACTCAAAAAGAACAACTTCGAGGTCACCCGGGCCCTCAGTGCGGACGAAGCCCTGCAAAAAATGGCCGAAGATTCCTATTCCCTGCTGATATCCGACATCGTGATGCCCGGCAAAAACGGTCTCGAGCTGCTCAAGCTGGTCAAAAAAGAGTGGCCGCTGACCAAGGCCATCATGATGACCGCCTATGCCTCCACGGACACGGCCATGAAGGCCATTCGCCTGGGCGCGCTGGAATACCTGCCCAAACCGTTTACGCCCGAAGAGCTTCGAACCACCGTGGACAAAGCCCTGAAAGGCGAACTGCAGGAAGCCCCTGTAAGCGAGGAAGAACGCGAGGCCATCGACGTCATCGATGTGGATTTGCCTTTCGATGCCGACGAAGTCGCCGAGCAGGTCGGTGAAGACTACATGAAGATGCTGGGCCGTTCCGACATGCCCGTGGTGGAGGTAAAGATCTCCGAGCCCCAGGAGCATTTCTGCGAAGTCGGTGACATGGTCTGCGACATCTTCAAAAAGATGGGCGCCACCTGCAAGGCCGGCGTCAAGACCGGTGCGTGCCCGCAGAAAAAAGCCAAGAAAAAAGGCGCCAAAGCCGCTGCCACCGCCAAGCGCGACACCCGCAAACTGATCGGCATCGACATGCCCTTCGATTACGAAGAGGTCAAGGCCGTGACCGGTCCGGAGTATGTCCACAGTCTCGAGGGCGAAGGGGTGGCGTTCGTGCCCTACGAGGAGCTGAAAAAGCGGGTGGCCCGCATGGAGCAGGCCCGCCGAATCGATGTGGACATGCCCTTCGACCGCGACGAGGTGGCGCGCCAGACCGGTGAGGCATACGCCGATCGCCTGTCGCGCTCCGATATGCCGACGGTGGAGATCACCGCGGACGAATCCCTGGAAGGCTTTTGCGAAGTCGGTGACATGGTCTGCGACATCTTCAAAAAGATGGGCGGCACCTGCAAGGCCGGCACCAAGAGCGCGGCCTGCCCCCAGAAAAAGGCCAAAAAACGCAAGGCCAAAGCCGCCGCCCCGGCCCGCGACATGAAAAAATTGATCGGCGTCGATCAGCCCTTCGATTATGATGAGGTCGTTGCCGCCACCGGCCCCGAATACGTCGACAGTCTCTACCACGAGAGCGTGACGGTGATGCCCTATGAGCAACTCAAGGCCAATGTGGCCCGCATGGACGCGGAAATCGAATCGCGCGCCGCGGTTGAGGCCGGCCAGAAAGCCGATCGGGCCAAGCCCGCGGTGGAGCCGGTGCTTGTGGTCGACGACGAGGTGGCCGTCAACAACAACATCCGCAAAATCCTGGCCAAAAAGGGTTATTTCGTGGATCAGGCCACCAGCAAAGAAGAGGCCCTGGAGAAAATCGGCCGACGCGGCTACACCCTGGTGCTGCTGGATCTGAAAATGCCCGGTGTTCAGGGACTGGAACTGTTGCAGGCCATCCGCGACAAACAGCCCGAGGCCAAGGTCGTCATCATTACCGGCTATGCCAGCATCGAGACGGCCAAGGAGGCCGCCCGCATGGGCGCCGTGGATTACCTGGCCAAGCCGTTTACACCCGCCGAGATCCGCAACGCCACCGATCAGGCCATTCGGCTGGCGGCCTGACCACCGCAGCCCGGTCGACGAAACTAGCCCCGCCTTCGGGTGAAGCATCCCGGAGGCGGGGTTTTTACATGCCGAATCCCCCGCATCAGCACTCCGCCCGGTTTGTCGCAGCGACACGCGAATGACGTTTCCCGGTGCGTGTTTTGCGCTCCATCCTTCCTTGACAGACCTCGTCCGGTGGTATAAAAGCTTGGTTTCAAGAAATATCTCATAATTATTGTGAACCGCCGAATTTCATTGACAAGGCTTGCATTTATCAGTAAAAAAACCCTTTGGCTTTTCATGCGGCCGAACAGTGTTTTTGACCCTAAGTATCTGAATTTGAATCCTAATTACGTTAGGAGATTTTGACATGGCAAAGGATATCAAAGGTTCGGTGTTGGTTGTCGGAGGCGGTATTGCCGGCATGCAATCGGCACTCGATTTGGCGGATTCCGGGTATTACGTGTATCTGCTCGAAAAATCCCCCTCCATCGGCGGGGGGATGTCGCAGCTGGACAAAACCTTTCCCACCAACGACTGTGCCATGTGAATTATCTCGCCCAAACTGGTCGAGGTCGGCCGGCACATGAACATCGAACTGATCACCTATGCGGACCTGGAAGCCGTGGAAGGCGCTCCGGGTAATTTCAAGGTCAAAGTCCGCAAGCGGCCCCGGTTCATTCGCGAAGATCTGTGCACCGGATGCGGCGCCTGCCTGGAGAACTGCCCCGTGGTGCAGCAGCCGGCGCCGGCGGTCGAATAGGTGCGATCCAACCCAAACGATTCAATCAACAGGAGACGCGGGATGAGCGTAGCACAACCGCTGGAACACACCCAAACCGACGAGATCGATTTCATGGAACTCGATCGGGTCATCGAGCAGGATTTCAGCAACGACAAAGAGAACCTGATCATGATCCTGCAGGCCATCCAGCGGCAGTACAACTACCTGCCGCGGCCGGCCATCGAGTACCTGGCGACCAAAATCGACGTTCCCCTCAGCAAAATATACGGGGTGGCCACCTTCTACAGCACATTCAGCCTGGAGCCCCGGGGGCGCAACATCATTTCCCTGTGCCTGGGCACCGCCTGCCATGTGCGCGGCGCCGAGCGCATCCGGGAACGGATTCACGACTCGCTGTGCATCTGCGACGGGGAGACCACCGCGGACATGCGCTTCACGCTGGAGTCGGTTCGCTGTATCGGCTGCTGCAGCCTCGGACCCGTGGTCAAGATCAACGAGGACATGCACGGACGCCTGGCACCGGACCAGGTCGTCAAAATCCTGGAGAAATACGAGTAGAACTTGGGGCGACAACCATGAAAATTCAGTCCGTAGAAGATTTGAAAGAAATCAGCCGGGATTACGGCACCTCGCTGTACGTTCCGGAGACGATAAAGGTCAACATCGGGATGGCCTCCTGCGGGATCGCCGCCCAGTCGAAGGCTTCCTACGAAACCGCGCTCGAGCACTACCCCGGCGGCAACGGGGTGCAGATCGGGCAGACGGGCTGCATTGGTTTCTGCGAGGAAGAGCCCCTGGTGGAGATCTTCGGTCAGGGCAAACCCCGGATCGTCTATCGCAAGATCACCGCCGACAAGATCCTCGACGCCATCGAGGGCTACAAGCAGTCCGATTTCAACCTGAAATGGATCCTCGGCCAGATGAAGGACCCCCGCGGGCTGCTGGAAACCGACATTCCCAACCCCCTTGAAAACGTTGCGCCGATCGAAGGCATGCCGGTGTTCGAAGAGATCCCGTTTTACAGCAACCAGGTCAAGGTCGCCATGCGCAACTGCGGCTACATCGATCCGGACTGCATCGAAGAATACTTCGCCCGCAAAGGCTACGTGGCCTTTTTGACCGCGCTCAAGGAAATGAAGCCCAAAAACATCATCGAGGTGATCAAGGCCTCCGGGCTGCGCGGCCGTGGCGGCGGGGGGTTTCCCACCGGGATCAAGTGGGCCACCTGTGCCAAGCACGAAGGCGACCGCTACATCATCTGCAACGCCGACGAAGGCGATCCGGGTGCCTACATGGACCGCAGCATCCTGGAAGGCGACCCGCACAGCGTGCTGGAAGGCATGCTGATCGCGGCGGTGGCCATCGGATCGAGCCAGGGATACATCTACGTGCGCAATGAATACCCGCTGGCCGTCAAGCGCCTGATCACCGCCATCAAGCAGGCCCGCGACTACGGGCTGCTGGGAGAAAACATCGCCGGCACCGACTTTGCCTTCGACATCAAGATTTCCACCGGTGCCGGCGCTTTCGTGTGCGGCGAGTCCACCGCCCTGATGCAGTCGCTGGAAGGCAACGTGGGCCGTCCCCGGGCCAAGTACATTCACACGGTCGAAAAAGGATTCCGCAACAGCCCCTCGAACCTGAACAACGTGGAAACCTACGCCAACGTCCCGGCCATCATGCTCAAGGGCGCCAACTGGTACGCCAAGATGGGCACCCAGCACAGCAAGGGCACCAAGGTGTTCAGCCTGGTGGGCAAGATCAGCAACACCGGGCTGGTGGAAGTTCCCATGGGCATTTCGCTGCGGGACATCGTTTTCAAGATCGGCGGCGGGGTGCCCAAGAAAAAGCAGTTCAAGGCGGTTCAGACCGGCGGGCCGTCGGGCGGCTGCATCCCGGAGCGCTTCCTGGACCTGCCCGTGGACTTTCAGAAGCTGACCGAAGTCGGCTCCATCATGGGCTCCGGCGGCATGATCGTCATGGACCAGGACACCTGCATGGTGGACGTGGCGCGCTACTTCGTCGACTTTCTCAAGGAAGAGTCCTGCGGCCAGTGCAATCCCTGCCGGGAGGGCCTGAAGCAGATGCTGGAGATCCTCACCCGCATCTGTGCCGGCGGCGGCCGGCCGGAAGACATCCAGCTGTTGGAAGAACTGGGCTCCATGATGCAGAAATTCTCCCTCTGCGGGCTGGGGACCTCGGCGGCCAACCCGGTGCTGACCACCATCCTTTATTTCCGGGACGAGTACGAAAAGCACATCGAGGACAAAAAATGCCCGGCCGGGGTCTGCAAGCCGCTGTTTCACTACGAAATCGACGAAGAGGCCTGCACCGGCTGCCACGTTTGCTTCCGCAAGTGCCCGCAGGAGGCGGTTTCCGGCGAAAAGAAAAAACTTCACACCATCGACCAGGAAAAGTGCATCAAGTGCGGCATCTGCTACGATGTCTGCAAATTCGATGCGGTCAAGATTTGCTGAACCAAGGGAAAAGATACCATGGTGACATTCAAGCTGAACGGGAAAACGGTCCAGGGGGAAGAGGGCCAGACGATCATCCAGGTCGCGGAAAAATACGACGTCGACATCCCCACCCTTTGCTACTACAAGGCCCTGGAGCCCGCGGGCATGTGCCGCATCTGCACGGTGGAGCTCTTCGACGGCCGCAGGACCCGCTTCGTGACCGCCTGCAACTATCCCATCTGGGAGGGCATGGAGGTCAAGACCGACACCGAGGAAGTGCACAAGGGCCGCAAGCTCATCGTCGAGCTGCTGCTGGCGCGCTGCCCCGAGGTTCCGCTGCTGCAGAAGCTGGCCAAGCAGTACGGCATCGAAAAACCGCGCTTTAAAACCGAGGAGGACACCTGCATTCTGTGCGGACTGTGCACCCGCATGTGCGAGCGCATCGGTGCCAACGCCATCAGCCTGACCGGGCGCGGGGTCGACATGGAGGTCGACACCCCCTACGGCGTCGACACCGAAGCGTGCCTGGCCTGCGGCGCCTGCGCGTCGATCTGCCCCACCGGCCACATCGACCTGACGCGGGTCAACCAGCGCCACACCGCCAAGCCGACCCGGCCGATCCCCTCCGAGTACGAGATGGGGCTCAAGGGCCGCAAGCCGGTTTACGTGCCCTACGCCCAGGCCGTGCCCAACACCCCGGTCATCGATGCGGATGCCTGCATCCATTTTAAAACCGGCGGATGCAAAGTCTGTGCGGAGTTCTGCGGCGTCAATGCCATCGATCACAGCATGCAGGACGAGATCGTCGAGCTGGAGGTCGGCTCCATCGTGCTGGCCCCGGGATTCAACCCCTTCGATCCGTCCCGGTTCGATTCGTACAACTACGCCCGCCATGCCAACGTGATCACCTCCATGGAAATGGAGCGGATCCTGTCGGCCTCCGGGCCCACCGGCGGTCACCTGGTGCGGCCCTCGGACCACAAGGAACCCAAGAAAGTGGCCTGGTTTCAGTGCGTCGGCTCCCGGGACCTGAACCGCTGCGACAACAGCTACTGTTCCTCGGTGTGCTGCATGTACGCCATCAAGGAGGCCGTCATCGCCAAGGAGCACGCCGGAGACGAACTGGACTGCGCCATTTTCTTCATGGACATGCGCACCCCCGGTAAGGACTTCGAGCGCTTCTACGACAATGCCCGCGAAAAAGACGGCGTGCGCTTCATCCGCAGCCGGGTGCACACCATCGATCCGGTGCCGGGCAGCGACGACCTGGAGCTGCGCTACGTGACCGAGAGCGGCGAGATGGTTACCGAGACCTTCGACATGATCGTGCTGTCCATCGGCCTGGAGGTCTCCTCCGAAACGGTGGCTCTGGCCGACAAACTGGCTATCGAGCTGACCGAGGGCAACTTCTGCAAAACCGAGACCTTCGATCCGGTGGCATCCTCCAAACCGGGCCTGTTCGTCTGCGGGGCGTTCCAGGGCCCCAAGGACATCCCCCAGTCGGTGGTGGATTCCAGCGCGGCG
>DAXETY010000080.1:0-17063 GCA_051155755.1 Desulfobacterales bacterium | reverse complement strand
AACGGATGCGGTTCGGTTCCACGGTGAGCGGCGCCGACAACGGCTGGACCGGTAGAAACGGCAGCGAGATTTTCGATATGGAAAGATTGCCCTGCCGGGGCTGTCCGGTGGCGGTCGTTGATTCCTGCGTGAGCCAGATCGGCAGGTTCAATTCGATACCCTCAAGAATCACTTCCCGGTCCCGATATTGAAACGATCCGTCGTGCAGCGTTGTAAGGCCGTCAACCGTCCACTTCGAGGCGTTTCTGTGAACCGTCAGGGTTGCCGACACGCTGCCGTCGATTGCCAACGATTCCAGCGCGGGGTGCTCGAACCGGTAGGGTTCCACCAGCCAGCGGTTGGCCAGGGGTGACAGCGGCGTTTTCGGCACGTTCAGGTCGAAGTGCATCGACGGCGCCGGCCGCCGGTCCAGTTCGATGTTTCCGGAAGCGGTCATCGTCCCCTGGTGCTGCCATTTCAGTTTCCAACCTTCGAAAGAAAGGAAGCCATCTTTCGACCGGTAGGTCGCACTGCCGTCGAGGGACAGCGGTTCGGCGGCGATGTCCAGATAATGTCGTCCCCAGAGGATTTCCCCCGTTGCGGCCGTTGTCGTAAGGGTTGCACGGGTTGTCCCGGCGGTAAGCCGGCAATCCAATGCGGCTGCGATCTGCAGATTTTCAGCCAGAATGCGATTGTCCGGGCTGTTGAATCCGAGTCCATCGATGTCCAGCCGCGCCTTCAGCGAACCGTTGCCGTCGGCACGGCGGTGGAAAGACAGTCGCAGCCGATCCCGGGACCGGCCGTGCCAGTTTTCGGGCAACAGTCGCCAGGCGGCGGCCAATCGCAGCAGGGATGCATCCGGAGATTCCAGGTTCGTGAAAATTTCGCCGCCTTCTGCGCGCAACGAGCCCTGGAATCGACCGATCTCTTCGGAGGTCACCTTCAGGTCGGGGAGATGGACGGCAGCCCGGGTCACGTCGATTCGACCGTCGGGTGCATTGATCCGAATGTTTCGAAATCCATAGCGTTCGACTTTACCGGCGACGAACCCTGCAGCGATGTTCGCATCCACGGAAACCTTCGGTGTCCGCAGCGGGCCGCTGCCGTTCAGTTTGATACGCCCCGCTCCGATGCGAACGCCGCCCGCCTGCAGGGCTTCGGTCTCCAGGATCAATTGAAATTCGGAAGCCGGCTGCACCAGTCCGCCGGACAGTTGCAGCCGGCCGCCCAGACGGCCCGCCAGCCGGGTGCGGCCCCGGTCGACGCCCACATGAATGCGGTCCAGGCTCCAGGTCGATTCCGACCGCCAGTCTGCCAGAGGCGTCCCGGGCACCCCTTCCAACCAGCCCTGCAATGCCAAGGGACCGGAAACGTCGAATGCAGGCCAGTGCTCCCCGAGCACCGGTTCGATGAAATCCTTTGCGCCGGCCGTCGCCAACCGGGCCTCTCGGATTCGCAGAGCCAAACCGCTTTTGCCGTCCGGATTCCATTCGGCCGTGCCGGAGGCTTCCACCAGATCCGGTGCGATCATCTGCCAGTGGGAGACCAGTGCAGCATTTTCGGCTTTCCGGTAAGTTCCCCGCCCGGTCAGAGAAAGCCCCCGGGTCGGACCTTCCGCAAGAGACAGCCGGCCCTGCAGCCGAGCCTGGTCCACCCGGAGGTCTTTCATAGCCGGATCGAAAACGGCTTCGAACTCGATGGCCATTTCGCCCGCCGTCAGTGAAGTTGTCTGGAGCTTTCCGGCCACCGTCTGAATGCTTCCGCCGATGTTTCCGTCCGCGCGGCGGGAAAAATCGGCGGTCACACGATCGGCGCCGGCCGTCACATGGGCCCGTAGCCATTGAATTGCAGGTGTGGTCTGAAGCGTGAATCGTCCGGAATCTTCCAGAAGCAGGGCTACATCGTTGCAATGCGCGATGATCGTGCCGGTTTCCAGCTGCAGTCGCCCGGATGAAGCCGACAGTTCTCGAAGGCGGACTTCCGAGACAACAACGGCCGGCACCCTCCATCGAAAGGGCGCCTCGTGCCGGTCGATCGGCTGTCCTCCCGTCGACGGCGCCGGAATTTCGAATCCGGGGCCCAGCCGGATGTCGGGCGCCTGCAGATCGACCTGTTCCAGGACGAGTACCCGGTCGGTCAAAGACCCGTTGTGCCGGTACCGGACCCGCAGCCGGGGAACCGAGATTTCGATGTCCTGAATCGCGCGGCCGGCGGAAATATGCAGGTTTTCGACCTGCAGCTTCCCCGCGGTCAGATCCAACGAAAGATGTTGGTACCGAATCGACAGCCCGGTAGCGGCCGACAGTGCTTTTTCCAGCAGCGGGTGCAAGGTTTCGGGACGGTGCATCAGAAACAGCATTCCCAGCAGCGCGGCACCCACCAGAAGCGCCCCGGAAATCCACGCCGCCCGCAGCCATCTATGACTTCTGCCGGGGTGCGGATTGCTTTTGCTCGGAATTTCGTTCATTTGCGGTCGGTTGCCTCGTTCGAACGGCGATGGGCCTTTTCGGTTTTTCAGCGCGGGCGGCGGCAGGTGACGCTGCCGACACGGCCGGGTTGCCGTCGGCCGGTTGAAATTATCAAAAAAAATCGATTCGCGGATGGATTTTTTTCAGCAGTTGTTGACAAGGAAGGTTTCGTTTCTATTGTAATTTTTCGAGTATAAAAATGTATTTGCAGGTTCACCCCGGATGAATCGGCCATAAAATCTGCTGACCATCGGGCCGTTTGACCGATCCGCAACCCGGGCCCCCGACGCCGTGTGGAGAACATAATGTCGATCCGACCGAAGAAAAGGGATATTAAACGGTACGCCTTCCAAAAACCGCGAACCCCTCAGCATCCGAAACGTTTGAACGATGCGGAACCCGCTGACGGTGAATGCAGCGAAACCGCCATTGTCCGCTGTAACCAGTGGGAATGCTTCACCCGCTACGTTTGTAAATGAAGCCGTACATCGCGGCAATGGCAACCTGGGTTTGAGTGATTCTTGCCCAAACCGGGAGGGATCCGTACCAGCGAACCGGCGTCGTTGCCGTGATGCATCCTTGGTTCGCTTCACGATTCTTTTTTAGGGCGATGGCAAAAACTCGGCGTCTCAAACCGCTTGCGATTTTTTCCGTCGCTTTTCTGATTGCCAGGATCCCGAAAATCTCCGAAATTCGGTCTCGAAAACACCACTTCAGAAACGAGCCCCAAATCTCGGTATTTTCCTTCAAAGCTCTTTATTGCGCTGCGCGGCGCCGGAACGGCAGCGAAATTTGCCGGGCCGCGGCTTGACAAGCATCGCCGATATTGCGTATGGCGAAAAAGCGAGGCCGGAGCCGCCGGGGCGCGGGCCTGGGCAAAACCTCGGGCCGCGCACCGCTTCGGTTTGTAAAAGGGGAAGAATCTATGAAACCAAGGCTTGAGGGCAAAACGGCCGTGATCACGGGAGCCGGGCAGGGCATCGGCCGCGCCGTCGCCGTTCGGTTTGCCGGAGAGGGCGGCCGGGTCTGGGCCACCAGTCGAAGCACGGGGCCGTTGCAAAGTCTTCGTTCCATTTCCGGGATCGAAATCCGAACATTGGATGTGACCTGTGCAGACGATATTGCCCGGATGAGCGAGGAGATCGCTTCGGCCGACGTGTTGGTCAACTGCGCCGGTTATGTGGCCAATGGGACTTTGCTGGACTGCACCGAAGAAGATTTACAACACTCCTTCGATGTGAACGTTCGCGGTGTGTTTCTGATGACCCGGGCATTTCTGCCGGCGATGCTCGAGAAGGGGCATGGTTCGGTCATCAACATCGCTTCGGTTCTTTCGAGCATCGCCGGTGCGCCCAATCGACTGGCCTACATGACCGCCAAGGCCGCATTGATCGGTTTTACCCGGTCGGTGGCCGTTGACTACGTGCACCGCGGCATTCGCTGTAACGCGTTGTGCCCCGGGGCCGTTTCCACGCCGGGTCTCGAATCCCGCATTGCCGGCACCGACGATCCGGAAGCCACGCGGCAGGCTTTCCTGCAGCGCCACCCCGTGGGGCGTCTGGGCAAAGCCGAAGAGGTAGCCGATGCCTGCGTGTATCTGGCCTCGGATGAAAGCCGTTTCATGACCG
Organism: Desulfobacterales bacterium; assembly: GCA_051155755.1. Lineage (GTDB taxonomy): Bacteria > Desulfobacterota > Desulfobacteria > Desulfobacterales > SG8-13 > DAXETY01. Next base: position 12,988 of record DAXETY010000080.1, on the reverse strand, counting down.
GCCAATGCCTGGTTCTCGACGGCGGCATGACCCTGTAGCTGCAGCAGGGGACGACCATGGGAATCATCGACAAACCCGGTGTCAATATCGACGCGCGGTTTCGCTCCCTGCTCCAGAAGGCCGTGCGTCGAGGCAACATCGACCTGGTGCTGACCACCAGCGCAATGATCCAGGCACTCGGCACGCGCGAAAAGAGCTGGTACCGCAACCGCGCTGTGGTCATCGCCTTCGAAGAATGCTGGCCCGTTGGGCAGGAGCTCGTGTTCAATCGCCACTTTCACAGCAAGGTCGCACTGCTGGTCAAAGTGGCTAAGGCCGTTACATTCAAAGACGCCACCGGCCTGGGGTATCTGGCCTACAGTCTCTATGAGGGCGACCGTTCCGTACTCGAAGGCAACCGCGAAGACCGCCCTATCCGGATCGTCGCCCACGGACTACATCGCCCGGATGATTATTGGCAATGGCTCGATCGCGACACCGAAGACCCCGCCGCGCGGGCCCTGATCGAAAATGCCCATCGCTATCGCCAGGCCGGTCTGCCCCGCGACCGGGCGGTCATTCAGGCGGCTGCCTACCTGGCGGCCAGCGGCCAGGTCCCGAAGTTCTCCTCGCGAGCGCCGGCGGAAGCGTCGTTTCCCTACTGGATCGCTCTGGACATGCACACCCCCCAGGGCAAGCGCGTGCTCAAAGATGTGTCCCGGGATTTGCACATCCCGCGCAAACAGCTCGAGTGGACTTTTTTTTATTTCGAAGGCGCCGCCACCGGCCAGAGTGCGCCCGCCTACTGGTGGGATCGAAGATGCCGCTGGTACTTTCGCCGCATCGGGTTGCCGGTCGATGAGGCCCATCTGCTCTGGGAACCCGCCAAACCCCAGATGCTGGAAGCCCTGGCCGAGGACAGCCGCCGTCTTCATCGAGAGATTTACACCTGGAAGCTTGAAAACCGTGAAAAGATCGAAACCTTGCAAATGCAGGTGGCGTTGTTCCGGGAAAACTATGAAAGCGGAAGCCTGGATCAGATGGAATTGTTCTGAGACCTTGGAAAACGGCGGGTTCAATGCTACCATAGCACTTTGCCTGCATCTGAATTCTTGTTACAATGTCAGGAACCGGACGTTTTAAATTCGGAGTCAACAACCACCCGCGAAGCGGGTGGCTTGAATTTTCTTGCAGCGGTAGTTGCCGCTGGCAAGAAAAGACAGAAGCACTTTTGTGCTTCGATGTTGAACTTGCACCGGGTGCGTAGCACCCGGTTTGGGCAAGAATCAATCCATTCAACCTGATTGAATGACTTTGCACCCGGCCTTACGCCGGCATGGATGCCCGGCGGACATTCGAGGCGCGGCAACGCCACACCGCGAGAGAGCTCTATGTACAGTCGGTACTTCGCGTTCAAGGAACGACCGTTTAAGCTGGTCCCCAATCCGGAGTACTATTATCTCAGCCGGACGCATGAAGAGGCCATGGCTCACCTGACCTACGCCCTCGATCAGGGAGATGGGTTCGTGGAGATCACCGGCGAAGTCGGTACCGGAAAGACCACCCTGTGCCGCGTGTTTCTGGACAATCTCGACGATGCCACGGAGGTCGCCTATATTTTCAATCCGAAGCTCGGTCCGAAACAACTGCTCAAGGCCATCAACGACGAATTCGGCATTCGCGCCCGAAACGACGACACCAAAGATCTGATCGATTCCCTGAACACCTACCTGATGCGGATGAAGTCCGCCGGCCGACGGGTGCTCATTCTGATCGACGAAGCCCACAACCTGGAACGCAACGTGATGGAGCAGCTGCGGCTGTTGTCCAATCTCGAAACCAGCCGCTCCAAATTGCTGCAGATTATTCTGGTGGGTCAACCGGAACTCTCCGACAAACTCGACGCATACGATTTGCGGCAGCTCAGTCAGCGAATCTCATTAAGATGCCACTTGATGCCGCTTTCGGCGACCGAAGTGCGCGAATACATCGACCACCGTCTGCATGTCGCCTCCCTTCGCTCAACGGCTGTTCGCTTCACCCACTGGGCCTGCCGGGCCGTCTACCGGTATTCTTCCGGAATTCCGCGGTTGATCAACATTGTCTGTGACCGGGCCCTGCTGACCGCCTTTGCGCGCGGTCGAAAAACGGTCGGTCTGTCCGAAGTGCGATCGGCCGTTCGAGAGCTTTCCAGTCGCGGCAAACATCCCGCGGATTTGCTGTCGGTGCTGAAAAAACCGGCCGCGATGTTGACCGTCACGGGTCTGGTGGTGCTGGGGCTGATTTTCTATCGAAACGCCCCGCTCAGTCCCATTGATTTGATGCGGCAGCTGATCCAAAGCGGCCGGACCGGCTTCGAGCAGACCTCGACCGAGGCTTCGGTGAACCGAATCGGAACGGGGTCTGCAGCCGTAACGGCGCCGGTGGCTTCGGAGCAGGCGCTGGGCGAGTTTCTGCAGGAAATGGACGTGCGTTCGGCCCGCAACCTGGCGTTGGCCGCGGTACTCGATGATTGGGGCGTCGATGGACAAATCCACCCCGAGTTGGATGCGGTCACAGACGATCTGGCGTATTTTCAGGAGGCCTGTGCCCGCAACGGATTTTCTTTACTGGAGGTTCGCTGCGGGCAGGGACTGATGGAAAAACTGGGTCTGCCGGCGGTGGTCACCGTGCGGCTGCCCGACGATTCGCAACTGGGGTTTTTATCGGTTCAAAGACTGGAAGACGATCGGGTCACCGTCCGGCGGGCCAGCCACATCCGAACCCTTACGATTTCCAACGGACTGCTGCAGTCCTGGTGTGCCGGGGCCGTGTATATCCCCTGGAAGGACTATATTGCCGAGCCGGAGGTGATTCCGCGGGATATACCCCACCGGTCGGTTGTCATGTTGAAAAAACACCTGCGTCAAATCGGATTCTCCGGCCTGGACAACAGCGCCTTCTTCGACGAGGCCACCGAACGGGCGGTCAAAACGGTCCAGCGAAAGTATGGATTGCGGCCGGATGGAATTGTCGGTCCGCTGACAAAGATTGCGCTTTACAATGAAAATCCGCAGCTGACCATTCCGAGAATTTTTGCCCCGGAGCGCCGGGAGGTCATTTTCGGAGAACACCACGAAGATGACGCCGCCGGCGGAGGCAGAGAGGCACCTTTGTAGTGAGTTCCATTCTCAACGCGTTGAAAAAACTCGAGAGTGAACAGTCACGCACCGGTGAAAAACCCGTATGGCCGGAGCGCATCGACTCCCGGCGGACCATTCGGCGCTGGGAAATCCACTCCGGGCGTTTTACTCCGACCCTCTGGCTGGTTCTGATCGCCGTGATTGTGATCGCCGGCGGCTGGGGCTGGAATTATTGGCGCGGCGGTGAAAACGATGCGACGGAAGCATCCACGGCGGTAAGGGCCCGGATCGTGGAACCCCTGCCGGCGCCGGCCCTGCCGATGGAAACGCCGGCAGTCAACAACGAAAGCATCCCTGCCGCCTTGAAACCGCCGGTGTCCCGGCTGCCGCGAAACCGGAAGGTCGCCGTTGCACCGACGCCCGAAACCGAGGCTCCGGCGCCCAAAACCGGGGCACCGGCTCGAACCGCTACCGATGGCAAAGTCGAGGAAACAGCGTCCCGGTCGGAACGCAATCCTCCGGAAATATTGACGGAGGGCTTCGAACTCCAGGCAATATCCTGGTCGGAACGAACCGAAGATCGGATCGCCGTGATTAACGGGACCATCGTCCGGGAAGGAGCGATACTCGACGGCTACAGAGTCGCACGCATCGAACCGGAAGAAGTCATCGTGTCCAAGGCGGATCGGCGATGGCGGCTGGTATTCCTGAGCCGCTGAATCATTTTAAACCGGCAGGCCCAGCGGGCATCGGACGCCACGGCGCGGCCCGCCGGACTTCGCAGCGCGTCTGCCCCCGGAGGTGAATTTGTTGAAAGTAACGATGTTGATGGCGGTCACTGCCGACGGTATGATCGGAAAAAATGCGCAGGACTTCCCCGACTGGACCGGACGCGAAGACAAACGAATGTTTCGGGAGATCACGCTGAAAGCCGGTGTTTTGATCATCGGCTCCCGAACTTTCGACACGATTGGAAGGCCGCTGCCGGGTCGAAAGAACGTGGTTTTGACCCGCAATCCGGAGCGGATATCTCAACCTCCGGATCTGGTCTTCACCGACCGGGAACCCCGCCGTATTTTAGCGGATCTGGAAGATGAAGGTTATCATCATGCCGTGCTGGCCGGCGGATCGATTGTAAACTACCTGTTTGCATCCCAGGGACTGATCGACGAAATGTACATTACCTATGTTCCGAAAATTTTCGGAGCCGGCGTGCCGCTGTTTGCCGGCCAGGTGTCCCTGGAGTTGGAGCTGATTTCCCAAAAAACCCTTGGCGAGGGCCGCATATCGGTGCGCTATCGCGTCGTTGATTCAGCGCGGCGGTGATTTTCCGCAACCTTGCCGACGGCGCTATGGATGGTCACTCCCGGGAAAGGAGGCTGTGATGGCCACTACGAAGGTAAGATGGGTGCAGGATCGGCAGTTCGTCGGGATGGATTCCAATCGCCATGCCGTGGTGATTTCCGGAGACAAGGACCAAAGCGGCGTGAAGCCGTCACAACTGCTGTTGATTTCGCTTTCGGCCTGTTCGGCCTACGACGTGGTGGAAATCCTGCAAAAGAAGCGCAAGGTTCTGCACTCGCTGGAGGTGACCGCCGAAGGGACGCACGACGATGACCCACCCTGGGCGATTCGGAAAATCCATCTGCACTTTCGGCTGTCCGGAGAGGGGCTCACTGAAAATGCGGTCGAGCAGGCCATCCGTCTTTCCGAGGAGAAATACTGCTCGGTGGCGGCAACGGTGCGGGGTGTCGCCGCCATTACCACTGAATTCGAAATCGTCGCCGAACCGGACTAGGGAGATCCAGTATGGCTGCAATGATCGATGCCCCCAGGAAATATTTCCGGCAGCTGGTTCCGCCCCGCGACGCGCTGTTGCTGGAACTCGAAGCGGAAGCGGAGCGGGAAGACATCCCCGTTGTCGGACCGGTGGTCGGCCGCCTGCTGGCGACGCTGGTTCGAATCAGTGCGGCGGCCAACGTCCTGGAACTCGGCACCGCCACAGGCTATTCGGCCATCTGGATGGCCAGGGCTTTTCAGCGACCGGACGCACGCTTGCTGACTGTCGAACACACTCCGGAAATGGCTCTGCGAGCCGGCCGGAACATACGACGCGCCGGATTGGAAAGCCGTATCGAAATCCGGGTGGGCGCAGCGGAAACGGTGCTCGAGAATCTTGCACCGCCGTTTGACATCGCCTTTCTCGACATCGAAAAGGCCGCCTACGGTTCGGCGATGATCCACTGTGAGAGACTTTTGCAACCCGGCGGGTTGCTGGTGGCCGACAATGTCGGATTCAAAGACGCCGATGATTTCAACCGGTCGATTTTTGCCAGTCCTCACTGGGAGCCGGTCAGCCTGTACGGCTATCTGCCCTTTCACTCACCCGAAGACGACGGCCTGTGTCTGGCGCTGCGAAAGTAGCGCCTGCGCGAGCCGCCCGTCCTCCGGCTGCCGGTGCCGGTTTGCGATTTGAGCCCGTGCCGGAATTGCCGCATCACGTTTCCCCATGAAACGATCCCGATATGAACTGGATTTGCCGGAAGATGCCGGTGCACCGGGCGGTGTTTACCTGTGTCAAGTCTCGGAGCGGGTTTCCTGTGCCGCCTGCTGCGGGGTTTACAACGACCGGAATTTGCAACCGGAGCGTCTGCGCTTGCAGTTGATCGAACGCACGCGCATCTTTGCCGGCGTTCGTCGCAATGTCGAGGCGATCGATGCCTTCGGTCGCAGCACGTCTGAGCGGGAAAAGCGACTGCCGAAGTTTGCCGATTTTCACAGCTGCCCGTTTGTGGGATTGGTGGGCAAAGCGCGCAACCGGGTCGGATGTCTGCTGCACCCCTGTGCGGAAAACAACGGCGGCGTCGATTATCGGGGGTTAAGTTACTACGGCGGCCTGGCCTGCCGGGGATACTTCTGCCCCTCGCACCGCCGCCTTTCTGCCGGAATGAAAACGATCCTTCGAGCGGCAGCCCTCGACTGGTTCGAATACGGGCTGGTCATCACCGAAACCGAGTTGCTGCAGGCCTGTTTCGAAGCCCTGTGCCGGCGGGTCGGCACCGAAATCACCCCGGAGCGCTTTTTTCGAAAACCGGAAAATCCAAAGCGGCTGCGGGCACTTGTATCATTGAAAATCCACTGGCCCTATCGGGGGCGCCACGATCCCGGCCCCTGCAATTATTTCTTCGAAGACGGGCGCTACCCCGGTGCCGGGGTCCGCTACCCGGTGTATGATCATCGCCGCAGTCCCCATCACGCGCTGTTCAAGGCCCTTGGCAGCGAATTCGATGACCGAAGGGCGCTGAGACAGGCCGAAGCACTGCTGGAAGATCGGATCGAGGCCCTGGCCCACGGCCTGCGCTAGCGGCACTGCTTTCCGCGGAAAATGCGGGCAAATCGATTGAAAATCGGCTGGATCCCGGGAAGTGCGCAATCTACGCTCAAGAAGGCGTTTTTACGATCCCGTCAAAACGAACCGTTTTTCGAATCCGAGATCGCCGAATCATGCGCATTCGCCCTGCGGTTCAGCAGTTCGGTCAGACGTCGGAACTCGTCTTCGGTGCCGTCGTAGTCGAAACTCGAGCCCAGGTCCTCCACCGGTATGATTTTCATCGAACCGTGGAAAAACTGTGTCGCGATATTTTCCACCTCGGATATACGCAGGTCCTTTTGGAGAAAATACTTCGAATAAAGGTTTTTGTAGCCCAGATTGCGCGTGATCCGAAACAGCTTCAGTTGAATATTGGGGCTGAGCAGCTTGCGAAGGTTGTATGCGGTGTTGGCCGTGTTGATATCGAACCGGCAGGGATTGGCGAACAGCAGGGATGACAGGCGAAACCCCTGCCGGCCCATGCTGTCGGTTTTGGAGGTCAGCGGAAAATCCGAATCGTTGATCAGTCTGACCGGATATCGCCCGAAGGTATCCATGTGGCCTTCGACGCGCACCGCGGGCAGAATGATGGCATGGTCGTCTTTATAACGCGTCGCCATTTCGAGAAACGAATCGATGTATTGATGACCGGTCAGCGGTGAATCCGAAGCGACGAACAAGGCGTGGCGGCGCTCCGTGCCGGCGGCTGTGGCGGCATAGCCTTTGATCATGTTGCCGGCGATGGAGTTGTACTTGACTTTACGGGATTTGATCTGGAAGTCTCGAACGATTTCCGATGAAAGCCGGGTGTTTTGATTGACGATGGAACAGGGTTTGCCGGCCGCTTCGATAAATCCACGCAGGCGTTGCTCCAGCAGCATCTGGTGACCGACGATGACGATTTCGTCGATGCGGTCACTGGCGCAGAGCGACTCCAGAACGAATTGGACCAGCGGCTTGCGGATGGTATGGTCGCCGCGGCGAATTTCGAACTCCCGCAGCGGCTTGTAGCCGGTTTCGATAAATTTTTCGCCGTAATGCTCCGCCACAGTTTTGGCGTATTTTCGCACCGCCCACTTGTTGTTGTAACCGGCCATCACCACAGCGCTGGTCATTGCTGCCATCCGTTCCTGCGGGTCGTGTTTCCGTTTGCTGACCAGAATTAAGCGATCCAGACAGGCTTTCTTTTGCCACAATATACCGCAGAATGAAAGTCGGACCGAATCTTACCGCATCTGCGGCAAGCTCGACGATCGCTCCATCCGGTCGGACCGAGCGGAGCGTTTCAAATTTTCAAAATTCATGCGGATTGTTTCCAGTCTCAACGCCCCTCACTGCGGGCCCGGTTCATTTGTCCCCGGGCAGAAGGGCATCCAGGATTTGACGCCAGTGCTGAACGGATTCCTCGCCCTGGTTCGGTTCGAACGCATAGCGGTGATCCACCGTATCGGGCAGTTCTTGCAAAAACTGGGAGGAACCGACGGCGGCGGAAATGTCCACGCCGTTTTTTTTCAACTGCCGGGCCGTGTCCCGCCCCTCCCAGCGAATCACCGCCGATATCGGAAATCCGGCTTCCGACAGCCATTTTCGCACACGGTCGACCCACGGCCACCGGACCAGATACACAACGGCATAATGTTGCTGCAGCCGCTCGATCGCCCCGAGGCTCTCTTCCCGGGCCTCCGCAGAAAAGGGCGTCGGGCGCAGCGCGGGATCGATTTCCACCAGCAGGGCGGTTTGCGTTTCGGCCAGGACCAGCAGGATACCCCGGGCCTGTTCCGTATCGGAGACGGCCGCAAGACGGATCAATCCCGGCTGCCGGGGTTGAAACCGGTGGTAGGCAAAACCGTCGGCACCACTGAGCAAGGTGCGGGGGGGCTGTCCACCGATCTGCAAATGAATCCGTTGGCCGCCGCTCGGAAAAATGATGCCGGTGGTCCGTATTTTCAAATAAACCGGCTGATCGACCGCGGTGACCCGGTCGAATACCTGCACGCCGGCGCCAGCAGGAAGTGAAATGGCCAGCAGCGTCAGAATGATCAGGGCCGCAAACCACCCCGGCCGAAAGCGATGCCGATTTTTGTCTTCGCAGGTGTCAAATATCGGCATATCCGTCCCGAACGGTTGCAGGATTCATTTTTAAATACCATATGATCATAGCCGCTTATATTGTTTGGCGCAATCTTTTAAAGTTGGCATGAAAATTGATAAACCATATGACGGACTGATACCGTGAATCAAGCCAGCGGTTTCATCAGTCGTCCCCGGAGCCTGGTGAACTCCGGGATGAAACTCCTCCTTTCAGCGGCCCCCGGAACGCAAGGCTCCGGGGGCTTTTTTTTATCTCGTCTTGATGCCTGCCCAAACCGGGTGCGACTGCAAGTTCAACATCGAAGCCCAACCGTGCTTCTGTCTATTCTTGCCAGCGGCGAGTGCCGCTGGCAAGAATATTCAAGTAATCCGTATCGCGGGTGGTTGTTGACGAATATCGATAAATCGATACACTGGCAATGGTCGAAGATGGGATCGGCGGGCGCAAGGAATCGCCTCCTGAATGGGGCGTTTCAAACTTGTATTCGATGCCGGAATGAAAGGTGGCAACCATGCCGAAAGTGGTGCTGGTGCGCTGTGAATCGTATGAATCCGATGCAGTGCTGGGTGCGGTGCGCCGGGTCTTCGACGAACTCGGGGGCGCACGGGGTTTCGTTCGCCCCGGCGAACGAATCCTGCTCAAGCCCAATCTGGTCGTGGCCGAAACGCCGGAGCGGTGTGCGACGACGCACCCGGCGGTGTTCACCGCCGTAGCCACCGTTTTGATGGAAGCCGGAGCGCGACTTTCCTACGGTGATTCTCCGGCCATCGGCAATCTGCACGGAGCCGCCCGCAAAAGCGGATTGAAGGCGGCGGCCGACCGGCTCGGGGTCTCTTTGGCGGATTTTCAGACCGGACGGGAGGTGTATTTCCACGGCGGTCGACAGAATCGCAAATTTGTTCTGGCTCGCGGCGTTCTGAACTGTGATGGACTGATCAGTTTGCCGAAATTAAAAACCCACGGCCTGGAAAAAATGACCGGGGCGATTAAAAACCAGTTCGGGTGCGTTCCGGGCGTGCTGAAAGCCGAGTACCACGTAAAGCTTCCGGATGCATCCGATTTTGCCCGGATGCTGGTCGATCTGGATCGCCTGGTCCATCCGCGCCTGTACGTGATGGACGGGATCATGGCCATGGAGGGAAACGGTCCGCGCAGCGGCAATTCAAGGGCGATGAACCTGTTGGCGGCCTCCCGGGACCCGGTGGCCCTGGATGCGACGGTATGCCGTTTGATCAAACTCAACCCGGAAATCGTACCCACGATTCGCTGGGGCCGGCAGCACGGAGCGGGAACGGACCGCATCGAAGAAATCCGGTTGGCCGGTGATCCGCCGCAAGGGTTTGTCCAAGCCGACTTTGACGTGGATCGATCCCCGGTGAAACCCTTTGGCGGAAAATGGATCCAGCGGCATCTGAACGACCATCTGGTGGCCCGTCCGGCGATTCTACCCCAACGCTGCATCCGTTGCGGACTTTGCGTGCAGATGTGCCCGACCGAACCCAAAGCGGTCAACTGGTTGCGGGGAGATCAAAGCCGTCCGCCGGTTCACGACTACCGGGTCTGCATCCGCTGTTACTGCTGCCAGGAAATCTGTCCGGAGGGGGCAATCGTGCTGCAAGTGCCGCTGTTGCGAAAGGCGTTTAACCGGGCGGCGGCGGGTTTGACCGCGCCCCAGCGGCTCGGCCGCTCCAATCGCTGAAAACGGAGATTTGCGGCTCTTGCCAGATCGCCGGGTTTATGTCAGTAAAGAAACCGTTATACAGGTTTTCAATGTAAACCGATGATGGAGCATTTCACTGCAAGGAGCATTCATGGAATCACACACACCCAGTCGAACCGAAGCTTTCCAACTGCTGAAGGAATACAACCAGAGTGAAAGCCTGATCAAGCACGCTCTGGCGGTGGAGGGCGTCATGCGTTACATGGCGCGCAAACGGGGTGAAAACGAGGACATCTGGGGAATCGTCGGTCTCGTTCACGACCTGGACTACGAAAAATATCCCGAACAGCACTGTCGCAAAACCGAGGAGATCCTGCGGCAGCGAGGCTGGCCCGAAGACTTGATCCGGGCGGTGATCAGTCATGGATGGGGCATTTGCACCGAGGTCAGACCCGAAACCGAAATGGAAAAAGTGCTGTACGCCATCGACGAGCTCACCGGCCTGGTGGTGACCACGGCCCTGGTTCGGCCCTCGAAAAGCGTAATGGATATGAAGGCCAAGTCGGTCAAAAAAAAATGGAAGGACAAGCGCTTTGCGGCCGGCGTCAATCGCGACATCATCGAAAACGGTGCCAAAATGCTGGACGTCGAACTCAACGAGCTGATTACCGATACGATCATGGGGATGCGGGAGGTGGCGGCAGACATCGGCCTGGCGGGCGCGGGCCAAAACGAATAAGTCGTGACCGTCCGGAATCGGCCCTTACCCCGCTGCGAAGTGCGATCTGCAGGCTGTGCGGCGAATCTCGTTCCGTGCCGGGGGCCGGGGCGGATGGGAAAGCCATGTTCGGCAAACCGGGGCCCCTCGCTTGCTTTACGATGGAGCCCCGCTTTTTTTTCCGCGGTATGCGAAATCAGTGAATAGACACCTCAACGGCATTTTCGAAGGGATCCTTGAACGGAACCGTTATTTTCAAACAACCATCTTCGTAGGCGGCCCGGGCCGCATCGGGATTGACCGGGCAGCAGAAGGCCGACGCCGATACGTATTCCACATCCTTTCCGGGCGCCGAGAGGCTGAAGCTATCTTCGAGCATTCTCAGCCGGATGTCTTCTTTTTTGGTTCCCGGAAGGGACACCTCGATGTTCAAGGTATTTTCCGCTTCATTGACGTATGTACACAGATCCGGTGAAATTCGAAAGCGATCTTTCGCCATGATATCGTCTCCTTTATCTCCTGCCGTTCCGCCTGAAACCGTTATGGTCGGGAAGACAGCGCGGTTTTTCAATGTTTACCGGAAAGCGCATCGGGCCACTCGGCATTGAATGCGCTTTCTTAACTGCTATAAGCCCAAGGGTAATGCCGAATCATCGTTATGCAAGAGCAGCCGGCTGCAGGCGTTGCCGGACGGACCCTCAACCGACGGAAGCAGCCAATGGCGGGCGGCGTCTGTGGGGACCGCGTTGCTCAGGCGCAGTGGGTGCGGGCGGGATCGGAGTGAACAAAAGCGCTTTTCGAGAGGCTTTCCACGGTTTGCACGAGCCGCTGAAGGGGAAACGGTTTTGTGATCACAAAATCGAAATCGCGATGTTCCAGCAACCAGGGTGTGCCCGACATACCGATAACCGGCACGGGTCCGGCGGTTTGGCGCACATGTTCCAGCACCCGGTTTCCGTCGATTTCCGGCATGAGAATGTCGGTGATCACCAGATCGAAAGGGGCCCGGTCGAATTTATCGATGCCCTCCCGGCCGTTGAGAGCGACTTGGACGCGATGGCCGAACATTTCAAGGGCTTCCTGAATCAGGCTTGCAATGTTGCGCTCATCATCGATGACCAGGATGCACGCCATCTCGATTTCCTTTCCGGGGCCTACCAGGTTTGACTCCAACATGCGGCTGCCGTGGGCCATGCAACCGGCCAGCCAGAGACCGCAGGGGGGAACAACGCTGCGCAATATTCCATTTTCTTCGTTGGGCGTCAAACCGACTGGAATCGAAATAACCCGATAATCGCCAGTAATTTATTAACAATTTTTATCACGTTGAAATTTCAAATATAAATCGACCCACGCCGCTGAATCGCCCGGATGTGGACGGATCGGCGGTATGCTTGGAAAAATTTGGAATATCAATAGGATTTGCCATTTTCCCCGGAGTTATCGACAGGCGTGAACATCTTGAGGACTTGGAAAAACGTACAAAATTGTCGATTTTTCACAGTGACCCGGCGGCGGATTACCGACGTCCCGTAGTTTGGCACCTCCCGTGGAATCGGTGGTGTGGCAAGATCGATCCGAGGCGCTGCCGTCGCTGTTTTTAACCCTGCGCGTTTCGGCGTTTCGAAATGCAAAAATTTTTTGGGGCTGAATAAAATGACGGCCGCTCTTGGAAGCACCGGAAAAAATGCTTAGGAGTTTGCTATCGCTTTACCGTTTACCGACGCGTCGACCGGACGGCACCGGTGGATCATCATAATTGCCCTCCTGGGGGAACATCGGCCTTCGGCCGGTGGTTGCAATCGAAAATGAGAGGCACAATGAGGCGGATCTTTCACATTATTTCAGCGGGCTGCGCGGTCGTGCTTTGCCTGGGGTTGTCGGCAGTCTGGGCCAGTGAGCAACGCACCAGCGTGGTGAAGAAAGTCCAGCCGGCGGTGGTCACCGTGGTGACTTATGACATCGACGGCAAGGCAACCGGCATCGGCAGCGGGTTTTTTATCGATCAGCGGGGCTATCTGATTACCAATTACCACGTACTGCGCGG
>DAXETY010000079.1:0-15599 GCA_051155755.1 Desulfobacterales bacterium | reverse complement strand
AACCCTTGACATCGGAGAGCCAACGGCCTCTTAGGGATGCCGGCCCTTAGGGTGGCCGCTGCCGGCGGTGGGTTGATCCTGGACGGGATCTCTGCTGAGACGCCCGGCAATCCAAGGGGGAGCGAACACAGGGCAGGCGGGTCGGGCTTTTCAACGGCTTTCGCTGCCGGCATCCCGTCACCGTCGTTGCGGTTGTCCTGAAACGCTCTACCGCTGAAAAATAAAGACGCCACATGGATTGGCAATTCGGCTCACTCGTGATACGATCAAAAATTAAAGATTTTTGAAATCAATGGAAAGGCGTCTCATTTCAACACGTTACCAACTGATTTTATTCGCAAATCTTCATGCCGGTCGTATGATTCGCCCGGACTCGATGGCAATAATGCGCCGGTACCCATTAGGCGCAATCTGCAATACACGCCATCGAGTTGACAATGTTCAATGATGCATCGACACCGAACACGAATTTCCCTGCGTTGCCTCGACGGGCGGGAAATCGTTTCGTATTTGTTTTTTTCCGAAAAGGAGCATCCGTTAATGGATTTTAAAATGTTATCAAGGTCATACATGCGAGAACTGGGCCTGTTTGACATCGAATGGCCGAAATTTGATCTCTCAAGCATTCAGTGGTCCAGGATGCCCAAGCTGAAAATCGGCGATGCGGTTGCAAAACTCCCGATTGTTCAAGGAGGAATGGGCGTTGGCATATCTCTTTCGGGATTGGCTTCAGCGGTGGCAAATGAAGGCGGTATCGGCGTAATCGCTGCAAATTCAATCGGGATGCTAGACCCGGTTTATTACGCGAACCATAAAGACGCCAACGCCGTTGCCTTACGAAAAGAAATCAGAAAGGCCAGAGAATTGAGTTCGGGGATCATCGGCGTCAATATTATGGTCGCTTTACAGGATTTTCATGCGCTTCTGAGGGTCGCAATCGAAGAAAGGGCTGACATGGTTTTTCTCGGGGCCGGACTTCCGCTGAAGGGGATTCCGGTTGAAGACCTGCGAACCGCCGGAGTCAAAGTGGTCCCCATTGTAAGCTCTGCCAGAGCGGCCGATCTGATTTTCAAGTCCTGGTTGAAAAAATATGAAGATATCCCCGATGCCGTGGTCATGGAGGGGCCGAAAGCAGGCGGACATCTGGGATTCGCAGAGGAGCAAATCGATGATCCCGATTTTGCCCTCGAGCGGATTTTGCCTGACGTGGTGGCCGTGGCAAAGGAGTTTGGGGAAAAGCTCTCTCGGAACATCCCCGTAATCGCCGCCGGGGGGGTTTATACCGGCGCTGATATCTACAATCTGTTCGAACTCGGCGCCAGCGGTGTTCAGATGGGCACAAGATTCGTGGCCACACATGAATGCGATGCTGATATCCGATTCAAGGAATCATATGTCGCCTGCCGCGAAGATGATCTGGAAATCATTAAAAGCCCTGTCGGTTTGCCGGGTCGGGCGATCAAGGGTCGGTTTCTATCGGAGTTATCGTCCGGGAAAAAGATGAAACTCGCCTGTGCCTGGAAGTGTCTCAAAAACTGCAACAACCATACCGCCCCCTATTGCATCTCTTTGGCGCTCAACAACGCCAGAAAAGGCAATCTGGACAAAGGGTTTGTTTTTGCCGGAAGCAATGCCTTTCGGATTACGAACATTATTTCGGTAAAAGAATTGCTCCAGGAACTGCAAAAGCAATATCTGTACGCCCGCAATACCGGCACGGACAGAATCAAGCGCGAATATGAAAGCAACCTTGAAAAACTTCGTGCCCTGAAAGAGGAGTATGTGCGGACGCTGAAAAACGGGTTCAATTCACTGAAAGATGAGTATGCAAAAGATTTCGAGAAGGGGGTGCTGTCGTTTTGTGAGGAGCATGCCACCGTCCTGGCCAAAATCAATTGCCTCAAGGACGAATACGCCCGTACGGTGGACAATGCCAACTTTTTGAAAAACAAGCTAAGACGACTGTTGGAGCAATATTCCCTGTTCCCCCGGCAGCCTGTGGAAATTTGAAGCCGGCCTTTAACCCTAACCTGATGCATTTGCAGAGAATATTGCATTCATCCGGATTTTTAAAAAAAATAAATATTTAGCTTGCTTCCCGGTGCAAAGATGTTATATTATCAGATATTCAACGAAGCCTTGATCCAGGTTGATCGAGGGATTTCTGCTGTAGGAAGGTCTCAGTTTCCATTGCGATATCCTCCAGTTTGAGATTTTGAAAATATCTTGAAGAAAGGAGGATGCTCGTTATGACAAATGGAACTGTTAAATGGTTTAGTGACCGCAAAGGTTTTGGATTCATTGAGCAGGAAGACGGACCGGACGTGTTTGTGCATCATTCAGCCATAAACGCAACCGGGTTCAAGTCCCTCAATGAAGGCGACAAAGTTTCCTTTGACATTGAGCAAGGACAAAAAGGTCCTTCCGCTGCCAATGTCACTGTGATTTAAATTTTGTTCAAAAAAGAGCAGGGCACCCTTCGGATAAAGAGGGATGCCCTTTTCTTTTCCCTGATTTTCAAAAAATACTGCCATAAAGCAAAGGAGTGACAAATTTGGCCAAGTCCCATTATTCAGTTAAAAAGCGGCAAAAAGAATCGGCCAGGAAATTAAAGCAAGAGCAAAAAAGACAGCGCAAATTGGAGAAGGGAAAAGACAATCCCGAAAACAATCTTGGCGAGGATTGATGCCCGGGGAATTATACCGCGAATTTTCAGACGCCATGCGAGAGAAATTCAATTGTAAATGGAACCTGGATCGGCATCAAGTGCCGGTTTGAATCTTGTTGTTACGATTGAAATCAATTGCTGCGATTCAATAATTGCAATGCAACCGTTATTTCCGTCAAATCAAAGCCGATTCCCTCTGCTCTGCAGGTTTGGGACTGCCGGCAAGCAACTCCTTGGTATCCGTCCTCAATGATCTTGTACCCGTCCCGACGCAACGATCTGCCCACATCCATGCCGTAAGATATTCCTTTAAATTGCCCTACCACAAGAATCCCGCGGCGTGCTTGCTTTACCGCAGGGGCTCAGAGTCGGGACCTTCGCTGTGAAACTTGGCGTTGTTTCCGACGCAGATTCCAATTTCCGATCACCTTCCGATCACCCCACAGCTGAAAACCTGCCCACGGTTTGCCGGCAATATGCAACCGCATTCGCACCAAAGCCGCCGTATTTTCTTTGAATTCGTAATCGAGATTACCGTGGTGGAACTTGATTTACCACCAATCATTCGGCAATCGTTCAAAACGGGTGTAAATCGGTTTAACGCAGGCGAAATCACCGGGAGGCGGTTTGTATCGGCACGGTATGCATTCTGTTTGTTTTCGGCAAATTAAATGCGGCTGTCGCCCATGGTCATCGACTTCAAACGGTTGCGGCGGTCGCCCTGTTTTCCTACTGGTCTAAAAATTGCAGAAAAACAGGCCAGGATGCCCGGCTTCACAATGATCAAACCGGCAAAATGGATCTGAAAGGAAAAAGATGAAATCTCCGCATGCAAAAGATTCTGCCGAAATCGACTGTGCATTCCAACCCGTCACCAGCGGTAAATCGTTTTTCGAGCCCCAACAGGTTGTCTGTCCCCGGTGCAGTAACGCCGATAATTTTTATCTCTGTCTGATATTGGATCGGCAAAAGATCTGGCACGAACTGCATTGTCTCACCTGCCGCTCCCAGGGCAGCCGTTCCGGCGACTTCATCACGAATTTGAGCTCCGAAGAAGCCGAACATTTCTCGGAATATCTCAAAAAGTGCAACGCAGAGGCACTATCCATCCGTATCGAGTAAGCTTCGAAGCGGCCAACACCTGCACCAGGGGTAGGGGCGCTGTTTCCCGGTTTCCCGGAACAGATTTTGCCTGTTTCGGCAGGAACGCTTTGTTTGAGCGGGCCCGGGTCCCCCGGTGTGCGGCGATCCCGCTGATTCGACGGCCGTAATGCCGGCATCGCCGTCGGGACTTGCCGTGCCGGCAAAAAGTTCGGTGGATTTTTAAATCCCGGCCATCAGCGCCTGGACAGGGGCTGGTGGGCATACCGTCGAACCTGGCCGAATATAGAAAACGCATTTTTCCATCCGAACCTGCCCACCTGCGGGCGGGGCTTGCTGACGCCGCTTTCCGGATCTACCTACTACAGTAAACGTCGTTTACGATGAAATCGCAGCGAGTCGGACCTTCTTCGAACATGAAACCGCTCCAAGACTTTGGACCGTTGAATGCTCGGGATGCTTTTTGCTGCTGCGGGTTTTCTGACCCCTTGCGGCTTCAGTTGGTTGTGCAGTTCCAATTTCCGCAGTAATAAGCCATGTTGTTGTTGATACCGACCGCATCGAATATCAGACTTGTAAGGAGCGCTGCTTAGGAGCCACGTAATGAACGAAGCCTACGAAAAACCCTGGGAGCCGTTGGAGGAGATGCTGGAACAGGAATCTCCCTCCGGGCTGAAAGAATACTTCGACCAGCTTTCGAGCGGGGAAATCGCCCGGAGCATCTCGCGGCTTTCGGCCGAGGATCAACACCGGCTTTTTCAGCTGCTTTCGCCCGAAAATGCAGCCGAGCTGGCCGAGATGCTGCCGGTCGCCCAGATGACCGAAGTGATCCAGGAACTGCCCCCCGAGACCGCAGCCGATATTCTGGAGGAGATGTCCAGCAATGATCGGGCCGATCTGCTCGGTTTTCTGGAAGAAGACGGCGCCGAAGCGATTTTCGAGCACATGGAGCCCGAAGCCGCCTTGGATGCGCGCCAGCTGGCCCGCTATCCGGCCGACGTGGCCGGGGGAGTGATGCTCACCGAGTATCTGGTTTATCCGCAAACCGCCAGTGTCGGCGATGTCGTCGACGATTTTCAGCGCAACGCCGAGGCCTATTCCGACTACGATGTCCAGTACACTTATGTGGTTACCCCATCGGGGGCGCTGGCCGGGGTGCTGCGGTTGCGGGAACTGCTGCTTGCCTCCCGCAGCAAACCCATAAACCGTCTGATGATCCCCGATCCCCTGGCCGTTCGGGATACCGACACGCTGGACCGGCTCGGTGAGTTCTTCGACGAGCACCAATTCATTGGCGTGCCGGTCGTCGATGCCGCCGGTGTACTGGTGGGCGTGGTTCGAAGACACGATGTGGAGGAAGCCCTGGCCGAGCGCTCCGACAGCGACTACCTGAAGTCCCAGGGCATCGTGGGCGGAGAAGAACTGCGAACCATGCCCCTGTTTCGGCGTTCCTCGCGTCGATTGTCCTGGTTGAGCATCAATATCTTGCTGAACATTTTGGCGGCCAGTATTATCGCCCTGTATCAGGACACGCTGGCCTCGGTGATCGCGCTGGCGGTGTTTTTGCCCATCATCTCGGACATGAGCGGATGTTCTGGCAATCAGGCCGTGGCCGTAAGCATGCGCGAGTTAAGCCTTGGACTGGTGCGGCCGCTTGACGCCTTTCGCGTGTGGCTCAAAGAAATCGGTGTCGGACTGATCAACGGCCTTGTCCTGGGATTGCTGCTGGGCATCGCCGCCTGGGTCTGGAAGGGCAACACCGCGCTCGGGCTTGTCGTCGCATCGGCCATGGCGTTGAACACGGTGGTGGCCGTATCCATCGGCGGCACGGTTCCGCTGCTGCTCAAACGGCTGAAATTTGACCCGGCCCTGGCCTCGGGGCCGATTCTGACCACCATTACGGACATGTGCGGCTTTTTTTTCGTGCTGAGCTTCGCCACGCTGATGCTGGCCAAATTGCAGTGATGGTTCCCGCGACGGGCTCCGGCGATGTGCCCCTTGGGTTTTTGTGGTTTTGCGACCGCGTTCAGGATGGGGGCGCTTCGATCCGATAGCGTTCGTGGGCGGTTGCTGCAATGCGGTCCAGATCGACGGGCACATCTTTGGTGGGGGATATCAGCTCCATGCGGTATTTCAGCGAGCGCTTGCCGGGGTTGGTCGGCTCATAGGTCCGCAGCACCCCCACCGCCTTGACATCGCCGTACTCGGCAAAAACGTGCTCTTCGGCGGGTTCGATTTTTTTTCGTTTCATTTCACCCAGCAGCTGCGCGTTCAATTGCTCGAACGCAAAAGTGCTGAATTCTCCGAAGCGGCCGATTCCCAGGATGCGAATCAAGCCGGTCAAATTGTTTTCCTTGTAGCGGGTTCCGTGGCACACCACCACGTAAGGCGGATACAACACCGTTCCGTTTTTCAATTCCGCGCGCTCCTGGGCAGTGTCCAGCATTGTCGAAAACGTGTCCAGGTTGCGCCGGCTCAAAGCGAACTCGGTCTTGCAGAATGCCAGGTACATGTGCGGATCGGTCAGCCCGATGGAGACACAGGTGCTGATGCGGGTTCGGGAACCATAGGGCGGATCGAGGTAGGTCGGGCAGTGGCTGCGGATGATGTCGCCGGAGTCGATTTCTTCCGGCGATTTTCGGCCGATTCGTTTCTTGCGCTTAAATGCCGCCGTTTTAAAGGTGTATATGCGACGTGCAGCCCGGGTGAAAAAACCGCTGTCCAGGTTCACGCTGTTGACCACCCCGTCCGGATACAGAAGCGTCGCGTTGTCGTACTGCATGCTGGCGCGGATTTTCTCACGAAACAAATCTTCGGTCATGGATTTTTCGGGCTCATACACAATCTTCTTTTCGTCCACGTCCTGATAAATCAAGCCCCCGGGTATGAAGATCGCCCCTTTATTGTCCAGCTTGCCGGTGGCGCCCTCTTCGTGGATTCCGGGCAGCTGGTCTTGCTCCAGCCAGGATAACATGCGCCAGAGGGAATCGATGCGGATTTCGATCAGTTCTCTGAACAAGGCGTTGCCGACGATGTCTTTTTTCGTGATCATCGCTGCTTTTCCTTAGGTGAGGGGGTGTCTTCGAATCCAAGCGTGAAACTCAAAGCGGATTCTGAAAAACAGTCGGCCTTCCCGCAGCATGCGAGCCGGAAGCGAGTCGGCGGAAACGCCGATTCGCAAAACCGCAAGCGGCCGAAAATCGATCCAGGGCCGCTGTGATTGCTTCCCCGGTGCGTTGGTGAAAATCGCCGGTTGACCGAAGAAGCACTTGAGCCAATAAATGCTTGAGAATGTTTTATTTTGCTGCTTTGCTTCCGAAGCCTAAATGCTGCGCTGCATGAAGTCAAGAAGGAAGCCCCGAGTCACAGGGTGCCTTCTGGCATCGATGCATGTTCATGGTTATTCTATCATTACAAGAGGCCACATTGTGGTATAAAATGTACCTGGAATCCGACAGCGCATAATCATTCGGCTGATGGAATCCGGTACCGTGCGTGCGTTGCCTGGGAGTTTGCCATGGCCAGAAGAATCGGATTGGTGGTTCGCCTGCCCGACGAGGGCAGCGCCGAAGTAATGACTGACAAGCAGAGCGCCTGCGGCGGCTGCCAGGATACCCGCAGCTGCAAATCGTGTCTTTCCGGAAGCAACAAGGTGGTGGCGGTGGTTCAAAACCATGCCCACGCCCATCCCGGTGACGTGGTGGAGATTCAGCACAAGACCAGTGCATTGATGGGCAGCGCCGGGTTGTTTTACGTGCTGCCGGTGCTTGCTATGGTGGCGGGCGCTTTTATCGGCGGAGCGGCGGCAGTCGGCTGGGGCATGGACGAATCGGCCGGTGCGTTGCTGTTCGGAGCGGCCGGTCTGGTGATCAGCTTGCTGGCAGTCATCGGGTTTATGCGCACCGAGTTCGCTCGCTGCCGTTTGGTGCCGCGAATTGTCCGGGTGGTTGAAAGCGCTGCAAACGGAAGTCGGCGCAGGGACGAGGGATCACGCTCGGCGCAACCGGGTCGATCCTGCTGCAGCGGCTGAGACGGTTATTCCCGCCTGAGATGCCATCATCTCTTCGATGGATCGGTTTTTCTCTGACCAGACATTGTTCAACCAATGCTGGAGCCCCTCGCGAAAGCTCCCGTCATTGGCATAATCGCCGATCAAATTCCGGCTTACCGGCAGGGTGCGCACCCGGACTTTGACCGTTCGAATGTTGCCGCACAGAAATGACCAGAAACTGGTCACCCCGTCGGGATAGACGATGGTGACGTCCAGGACCTGTTGAATGCGTTCTTCCAGGCTGTGAAGCACCAGGGCGATGCCGCCGGCTTTGGGTTTGAGGAGATGCGGATAGGGAGACTGCTGCCGGAGATGCTTGCCCGGGGTGAACCGGGTGCCTTCCACGAAATTCATGATGGAGACCGGGATTTTTTTGAATTTACGGCAGGCTTTGCGGGTGATTTCCAGATCCTTGCCGGCCAGGTGCGGCTTTTTTTGAAGATGCTGCCGGTTATAGCGCTTGACGAACGGAAAATCCAGGGCCCACCAGGCCTGGCCCAGGAAGGGAAGCCAGAACAGCTCTTTTTTGATGAAAAATTTCAAAAACGGGATCTTGCGGTGGAAGATCCGCTGCAGCACCAGAATGTCCACCCAGGACTGGTGATTTGCCAGTACCAGGTACCACCCGGTGCGGTCTACCGCCTGCAGGCCCTGGACCTCCACCCGGGTGTTGCCCAACCATTTCTGGTTCTGGTTGTTGACCCAGATCCAGTGTTCGGCCATGGCCGTGAGAATCCGGCTGCACCTGCGCCGCCAGGGCTCCAGCGGGATGGCTGCTTTGGCGACCACCAGCGCAAACAGCGGGATGCACCAGAACAGGGTGTTTGAAATATAGAAACTCAGGGAAAGTCCGCCCCGGGCGGATCCCATCAATGTTGAAACCATTTTCGCTCCGATCGGCCTGATGCCTTTTAGATGTTGTATATCGTTACCATTATATCAAAATTGTAAATCGTTCTAAACGGAGCCTTTCAAATTTTCAAAAATATTGTCCGTCGTAAATGCGGCTTGAAAATCCGGACGGGCACACTATTGTTGATGTATCCGTCGTGCGGGCATTTGTTGACTCCAATCGATCATATCGTCATGGCAGCCAAACCCACCTACGAAGCATTGGCACAAAAGGTCCGGGAGCTGGAGCAGGCTGAGCGCGCCTGCGAGCGGGCCCAGCAGGCGTTGCGCACGAGCGAAGAGCGCCTGCAGGCCATTGCCAGGGCCTTGCCCGACCTGGTCTTTGTGGTGGACGAAGACGGCCGTTACATCGACATTCTGGCCGGCGACGCCGATTTGCTCTACCAGGATGTCAAGAACCTGAAAGGCCGGCGCATCCACGATCTCATTGAGCACTCCGAGGCGGATATCTTCCTGAAAGCCATTCAACGGACCATTCGCACCGGACGGACCCAACGGCTGGAGTATGAACTTACCGTGCCGGCCGGACAGCGCTGGTTCGAGGCCCGCATCGGTTCCATGGACATCCGGATTGACGGCAAGCGTTGCAGCGTGCTCATTGCCCGCGACATCACCGACCGCAAACAGGCCGAAGCGCTGCGGTCGCAGTACCTGCACCTGCAGGAGGAGCTGAAAAGCGAGCTGAATTACGGGGAAATCGTCGGCGAGTCCGCGGGCATGAAGGCGGTCTATCAGAATATTCAAATGGTGGCCGGAACCGACGCCACGGTCTTGCTGCTCGGTGAGACCGGCACCGGCAAAGAGCTGGTCGCCCGGGCCATCCACGCCACCAGCCCCCGCAAAGACAACGTGCTGATCAAGATCAATTGCGCCGCGCTGCCGGCCAATCTCGTGGAAAACGAAATGTTCGGCCATGAAAAAGACGCCTTCACCGGTGCCACTTCCCAGAAAAAAGGCCGATTCGAACTGGCCCACCGGGGCACCCTGTTCCTGGACGAGGTGGGCGACCTGCCCCCGGAAATCCAGACAAAGCTGCTGCGGGTGCTGCAGGAACGAGAGTTCGAGCGCGTCGGCGGCGAGCAGACCATCAAGGTCGATGTGCGGGTGATCGCCGCCACCAATCGCGACCTGGAAAAGGAAGTCGCCGCCGGCAGATTTCGGACGGACCTGTTTTATCGGCTGAACATATTTCCCATACAGATACCGCCGCTGCGCGACCGCAGAGAAGACATCTTTCTGTTGGCCGATTACCTGGTTAAGCAAATTTCCAAGCGATTGGGCAAATCGATCCAAAAAATCAGCCCCGCCGTGATTCACAAACTCACCCAGTCGAATTGGCCCGGCAATGTGCGCGAACTTGCCAATATTCTCGAAAGGGCGGTGATCCTCTGCCAGGGCGGTGTCATCCAGAAGCACCACATCGGCAGTTTGAACACGGCCCCCGTCGTCGACGACACGTTTCCGACCCTGGAAGAAATCGAACGCCGGCATATCCTCAAGGCCCTGGAGAAAACCGGCGGTGTGCTGTCCGGTCCAAACGGGGCCGCCGCACTTCTCAAGATCCATCGCTCCACCCTGTGGTCCCGGATGCAGAAATTAGGGATCCGGGTCTCGAAGACCGTATCTCGTTAATTTTCGTTCTTGCCCAAACCGGGTGCTACTGCAAGTTCGACATCGAAGCACATACGTGCTTCCGTCTTTTCCTGCCAGCGGCAATTGCCGCTGGCAGGAATATTCAAGCCTCCCGTTTCGCGGGTGGTTGTTGACCCCCGCCCAACCGTTATGCCGATATATCGGCACTTTCTGGCATATCAGCGTTTTGCGTTCGCCCGCGCTCCGGTCCTGCATGGGGTCGAATTCTTCAACCCACCGATATGAATATAAAATTCTCCATTGTAAATTTGTCCGGTGCCTTGGCAGCGATTTTGCTTAGTTATATTGAAGTCGGTGTTTCAAACCCCCTCCTCTCTTTTTCACAGCTTCTCTTTCGCGCCCGGCGGTTTTGCCGAAACGCACCGGCATCCTTTACATTGAATTGACTACCGAGGACCAGCGCCGGCGCGTCAGTGCGGCACTGTCCACCCTCAATTGACCGGCCGCCAGATCACGGCGGCCGAAAGACAGATGTACGGAGGAAACCATGCAACCCTTGAAAGAAGATCAAAACAACCAGAATATCATCAACGGGATCGATACCGACGGCGTGCGGGGCCTGATCGGACATGTGGCCGCCGACGCCGAAAACGCGCTCACCCACTGGCAGGTGACCAGCCATTGGAAGGGCGGCGCCCGTTCGGACACTCGGGTAACCGGATACGGTTTCGGCAAGGAGCACATCCGAAAGGATTTCACCGTCCAGATCGACGAACCCACCGAACTGGGCGGCACCAATCAATTTGCCAATCCCCAGGAATATCTGCTGGCGGCCATGAACGCCTGCATGATGGTGGGCTATGTGGTCGGCTGCGCAATGGAGGGAATCGAATTGGAAGCATTGCGAATCGAAACCGAGGGTGACATCGACCTGCGCGGATTTCTGGGCCTAGATCCGGACGTCAAACCCGGCTACGACCAACTCAGCTACACTGTGCATATCAAGGGAAACGGCACGCCCGAACAGTTCCAGAAGGTGCACGAAACGGTCTGTGCCACTTCGCCCAATCGCTTCAATATCGCCAACGCCATCAAACTAAACGGCAATCTGAAGATTCAATAACAACGATCCGAACCGGCCGGCGGACCCGCGTCGCGGGACGCCTGCCGGCGGCAGCGTTGAAATACTGGAAAGGAGATAAAGACCATGCGACGTACAGCCGTTTTGATCATAATTCTGGGTTTCATGGCCCAGCCGGCCGCCGCCAACATCCACGATGTGCGGGCCCTGGCAATCGATCCGCTTACGGCCGAAGCGCCGATCGCACCCAAGCTCGAAGGACTCGGAGACCACCATTTCGCGGTGACCACCTCTGTGCCGGAATCCCAGCGGTTTTTCGACCAGGGACTGCGCCTGACCTATGCCTTCAATCATTCCGAGGCCCTGCGGGCCTTCAAGGAGGCGGTGCGGCTCGACCCGGACAATGCCATGGCTTACTGGGGATGGGCCCTTGTCCTGGGCCCCAACCTGAATTTGCCGATGGTTCCGGAGGTTGTCCCGCAGGCCTGGCAGGCGATCCAGCAGGCCCAGGCCCGCAAGGACAAGGTGTCGGCGCGCGAGCGCGCCTATATCGAAGCCCTGGTCCAGCGATACTCCAACGATCCCGCCGCCGACCGCAAGCCGCTGGATCGGGCCTATGCCGAGGCCATGGCCAAACTGACGGCAGATTATCCGGACGACCTGGACGCCGCAACGCTTTACGCGGCCGCCCTGATGAACTTGAGTCCCTGGAACTACTGGAATATGGACGGAAGTCCCCGGGCCAATACCGAAACCACCCTGGCGGTTCTCGAATCGGTGATCGCGCGCAATCCCCGCCATGCCGGGGCACTGCATTACTACATCCATGCCGTCGAAGCCCGTCACCCCGAAAGAGGCGAGCCCCATGCCGATATGCTGGCGGGCCTGATGCCCGGCGCCGGACACCTGGTGCACATGCCGGCCCACATCTACATGCGCGTGGGACGATATGCAGACTCGTATGAGGCCAATCTCAGGGCGGTGCGGGCCGACGAAAACTACATCACCCAGTGCCGGTCGCAGAATATCTATCCGCTGAACTACTACCCGCACAACATTCATTTCCTGGCCTGGTCGGCCATGTTTCAAGGAAACCCGGAGGCGGCGCTCGCAGCCGCGCGGAAGATCGTCGACAAGGTGCCGCCCGAGCTTTCTTCCGACAAAAACGTCTGGGCGCTTTACGAGACGTTTCTTTCCCAGCCCATGTTCGTGCTGGTGCGTTTCGGCATGTGGGACGAAATGCTGGCCGAACCCCGCCCGGACGTCGATTCGAAGTTCATGACGGGCATCTGGCACTATGGCCGGGCGCTGGCCTACGTTCATACCGACCGGCCCCAAAAGGCGGGTCAGGAGCTCGACCGTTTGAGTGTCGTCCGCCGTGAAATGGCAAAGATCGAACATTACGTCGGTTTTGCTAAGGCCGAAACCCTGCTCACCATTGCCGAGGAGATCGTACGGGGGGAACTGGCCGTTTCCCGGGGCAAGATCCTCACAGGGTTGGCGCACCTGGAGCGGGCCGTGCGACTCGAGGACTGGCTGCCGTACAATGAACCGCCGGACTGGTACTTTCCGGTGCGTCATTTCCTGGGGGCCGCATTGCTCGAGGCCGGCCGGCCGAACGAGGCCGAAGTCATTTACGCTGCGGACCTGCGCAAAAACCCGGCCAACGGCTATTCGCTGTTCGGCCTGCTGAAAGCCCTGGAGGCGCAGGGTAACGCCGAGGCCGCCGGGGCGGTCGACGAACGATTCGATCGGGCCTGGGCCGATGCCACCCACGCGCTGACATCTTCGCGGTACTAAGTAGCGTTCACTCAGCAATGGCCCTTTTTCCGCTGAGTCCCGCCATGGCGGGACTCGGTGCGCATCAGCGGCCCCCCGCAGACCGGCCGGCTCGGTGACCGTCCCTGCATTCATCCTGGCCATCGAAGGATGGTTTTTTAGGGCGGGCCACCATGCCCGCCCGGTAGCCGAAGAATGCGCTTTTGTGTTTTGGATATTGTACATTGGTGGGAGGGGTTTTTGATTAAACGGGTTCAGGTCCCGCCCTTGCCATTCGAGGGCGTTAAATGGTAGCTTCCGTAAATCTGCGGACCGGGTTGGCACAACTGTTTCGGTGCCGACCCGGACTTCATCGGCGTTTTTTTACGCCGATTTTCATTGAACTGAACGCTTTGGCCTCAGGAGGGATACCGGATGAACCGATGGCGGCGACCGGCGGTGCTGATGCTGATTCTTTTTTTTCTAACCGTAAGTGGGACGCCTTCCCGGGCGCAGGACGCGGCCGCGGAAGACGGCTCCGGCATCAATTATTCGTTTTCCTACACACCGGTCTATCAGTTCGAGACCGACCTGGACGAGGGCGGGAATTTCGATGTCAACCGTCATTACCTGAATTTCGACGCGATGCACCAGATCAACCGCGACCTGCGACTGGGCCTGGGGCTGAACTACGGCTACGAAGACTGGAATTTTGACGATCGCACCGACATCGCCGGGGCTTCGCTCTGGAGCGACCTGCACCGGGCCGGGGTCAGCCTGCCGATTTTCTATCGGGTCGGATACGACTGGAGCCTGGGATTGACGCCCACCGTCGAATTTTCCGGCGAATCCGGTGCCGATTTCAGCGATAGCCTGATCTACGGCGGGGGGATTTCAGCGACCCGTTCCTTCGGCGACAACCTCTTTCTCGGCCTGGGGTTCGGGATTTTCGACGAGCTGGAAGAAACCGTTTTCTTTCCGTTTATCGTAATCGATTGGCAAATCAGTGAACAGTTCCGCCTCGCCAATCCGTATCAGGCCGGTCCGGCCGGTCCGGCCGGCCTGGAGTTGATCTGCGCGCCGGCCGAAACCTGGGAGTTGGGCATCGGCGGAGCCTACCGCTCGTTGCGCTTCCGGTTGGACGACGGCGGTGCAGTGCCCGACGGCGTGGTCGAAAACGAATTTTTCGTTGGATTTCTGCGTGTCGGCAAGGCCCTGGGCCGGTCCTTTTCCCTGGATCTTTCCGGCGGGTTCCTCTTCAACGGCGAACTGTCCATCGAAGATGCAGACGGCAACGGCATCGGAGACGAGGATTACGATCCGGCGCCGTTCGCGGCGCTGACCTTCAGCGGGGAATTTTAACGGGCATACATCCAGGATTACCCTTAATTTTGATGTTACATTGCTGTTTACAGCTGGGATTCGATGGGCAGAATGCTCAGGATGCCGATCCCGAACCGCCGCCAGAATCCGGTGTACGGGTCCACGTCAAAGATTTGCGGCGCTCCGTCCACCATTCCGTGCCAGCGAATCGATTCGGTTCCGTTGTCGTTTTTGACCAGCTCCAGTCGGAAAGCGACGCTTTCAATGCTGCGGTCGAACCAGGCTCCCATACTCTCGCCGATTTCAGCCTGATCGATGACGACGCCGATTTCGGTATTTTGCAGCAGCGCCCGCGGATCGAGGTTCAGCGAACCGATGAAAACATGCCGGCGGTCGAAAACAAACGATTTGGCATGCAGGCTGGCCTTGGATGAACCCTCTATGCCCTTTTTTTCCTTGCGCTGTTCACGCGTCAGGTTCTTGTTCATTTCATAGAGTTCGACCCCGCCGCGCAGCAGGGCTTTGCGGTACTTGGCATAGCCGGCATGTACGATACCCACGTCGTTGGAGGCCAGAGAGTTGGTCAGAATGCGCACCCGCACCCCCTGTTCGACCAGCCCGGTCAACAATTTCGTACCCGCCTTGCCAGGCACGAAATAGGGCGAAAAGATGATCAGTTCCCGCTCCAGGGCATCCAGGTAGGGCTTGAGCTGCGGGGACAGGTGCAACTGGGCCTGGTCGAAATCCTGCTGGATTTTTTCCGGAAGATCGTAGACGACGTCGGTTTGGCCCCAGCGAAACACCAACTGGTTGTTTTGGATCTTTTCCGCAAGAGATGATTTCCGCAGGGCCGCCAGGTATTCCGAGTCCGCCTGAGCGGCGACAAATCGCTGTAGCTGCTCACGCTTCTGTGCAATTTCCTCCGACGTCGGCGTTTTGCCCCGCAGGACTGTGGCCGGATAGGCCAGTTCGCTGTTCCAGTAAAGGTCGAAAGCGGTGGAGACTTTTTGGGCCACTGGCCCGATCGCCAGGACGTCCAGGTCCGCAAACGCCAGGTCCGGGTCGGCCTGGAAATATTCGTCGCCGATGTTGCGCCCGCCCAGGATGGTCGC
>DAXETY010000078.1:0-12293 GCA_051155755.1 Desulfobacterales bacterium | reverse complement strand
GCCACCAGCTCACCGGTTGTGTTGTCGAATTTTTCGATTTCATGAGACAGCTGGGTGGTGCCGTCGTCCAGGGTGAAGAGCAGGTCGAAACCGTCGGCCCGGGCGGCGGACAGGTCGGTGTCGGTGAGCGAGATGAGCACCGGGAAATCGGTATGGGGCCCGCCGCTGACCTGGCTGCCGTCGATGGTGACGGCCTTGCGGTAGGCCCAGTTGCTGTCGTACCAGGCGGCTTCTGAAAATACAGGGATGAGCAGGGCGATCAACGCAGCCAGGAAAGCCGGAAACAGCCGTGCCCGGCCCGTTGGCCCGGTTGCTGGTTTGGGGCATCCGGGGGCGATTCGCGAAGTCGCCGCCGCTGCGCGGTGATCAATGGTTGTCGGGCTGTTCATGGGTATCTGCAAGCTGCCGGCTGATGTTGCAGATGAAAGGCGGCGGAAACCCGGTCTTTCTGCCGCCGACTCAACTTTATTCTTCTTTCAGGCTTGCCTGTTTCCTCCTGAATTTACATCGTTCGGAGTTGTTTAATTTTGATGCATTTTGAAAAATGCTTTCATTTCCACTCACGGATCGAATTGAAGACTGTAATCCTATAACTTTCCAGGTCCCCGCCTGTAAGGACAGGTCAATGTGCTTGAAATTACGGTTCCACGGCCACGGTTTTCTGAACATCCCTGTTTGGCTTTTTGCGGGGACGCAAATCGATAATTCTGCGGCCGCTGGCGCGTTTGTCCGCGTGCATGGCCAGCGTTGCCCACAGGGTTTTCATGGAAAACGGTTTGGGCAGGAAATCCGTGATGCCCTGGGCGTAGGCCTCGGCCACCGCCTCATGGTCGCCGTAGGCGGATATCAGCAACTTGATGGCATCGACAGCGCCGGCCTGCTTCAAAAATTCCAGCCCGCTCATTCCCGGCAGGCGCAGGTCGCTGATGATGATGTCATAGCGAGTACACCCCAGCAGCCGCAGGCCGTCTTCGGCGGTACCGGCGGTCTGCAGCTGGAGGCCTTTCTGCTGGAAAGCCAGCTGCATCGAATTTCGAATGATTTCGTCATCGTCGACCAACAGGATTTTCAGTTGTTTCAGATTCGCATTCGCGTCCATTGATATGCCTTCCTTCGGGTTTCCCGCGGTTTTGGAATTCCCTTGTATCAAAGAGCATGCCAACGACGCTGAAATCATATTATCACGCGAATTCAAATGGTTATCAAATGACCTTACCGGGGCGCCCCGGGTGATCTCCCACCGGCTGGGGGATATGCCACAGCAGCTGTGGGGGAAATTCCCCAGGGATCGGTTCAAACATCGAAGCAATGCCATTACCGTCTCCGGAATCGGCCATGGGCGACAGCGAAAAAGAACGATGCAGGCAGGCGAAGCGAAAATCGTTCAGCGGATGAAAGTGGATTTATTTAAAAAATTCAGTTCAATCCAAGCTTCTTGCGCCGATACCGGAAGGTATCGCGGGTCATTCCCAGCACCTTGGCGGCCCGGCTCTCGTTGCCGTCGGTGATCGAAAGGGCCTGGTCAAAATACTGCCGCTCGATCACAGCCAGCAGCTCGGGCAGATCGAGGCCTTCTTCGGAGCAGGCTGGCAGGCTGCCGCCGTTTGCAGTTGGGCCGCTTCCGTTTCCGCTGGAGAGTGCCAGTTTTTCGGCGGTGAGCTCGGGCCCGTCGTTGAGCAACACGGCCTTTTCGATGACATTTTTCAGTTCGCGGACGTTACCGGTCCAATGATAGGTTTGCAGGGTCTTTTCCGCCCCGGTGGCGATGGCGGTAAAGGTCTTGCCGAATTTGCGGGCAAATTCGAGCAGATAATGCTTGGCGATGGGCACGATGTCTTCGCGGCGCTGGTTGAGCGAAGGGACTTCGATGCGGATGACCGCCAGGCGATGGTAAAGGTCCTGGCGGAACCGGCCGTCTTCGACCATGTCGGGAAGATTCATATTGGTGGCGGCCACGATGCGCGTCTGGGCCATGCGTTTTTTGGTGCCCCCGACCCGGTAGTATTCGCCTTCTTCGAGAAATCGCAGCAGTTTGGCCTGGGCTTCCTGGCTCAAATCGCCCACTTCGTCCAGAAAAAGGGTCCCCTCGGCGGCCTTTTCCACCAGCCCGGACTTGCCGGCCTTGTCGGCGCCGCTGAAAGCGCCTTTTTCATATCCGAACAGCTCGCTTTCAATCAGATCTTTGGGAATGGCCGCGCAATTCACGCTGATCATGGGCCCTTCAAAATTGGGGCTGCGGTAGTGGATGGCCTTGGCAATCAGCTCTTTGCCGGTGCCGGTCTCTCCGAGAATCAGTACGGAGGTATCCGGGCTTTTGGCCACCTTGGTGACCACCTCCATCACATCCTGGATGGCATTGCTTTCCCCGATGAATCCGGGCAGGTTTTCCTTCAAAAATTTTTCGTGGAGGAGCTGGATCTCCTTGCGGAGCTTGATGGTCTCCAGGGCATTGCGCACGGTGACCATCATGGCGTTCATCTGCAGCGGTTTGACGATGTAGTCGTGAGCGCCCAGCTTCATGGCCGATACCACCGTTTCGACGTCCTCGAAGGCGGTGATCATAATAACGATGATTTCCGGATACATCTCCTTGATCCGCTGGAGCGCCTCGACGCCGTTCATGCCCGGCAGGCCGATGTCCAGCAGAACCAGGTCCGGTTTTTCGTTGATGACCGCTTCCAGAACCGCTTCGGCGCTATCGAATGTCTCGATGCGATACTGCCGCTGCAGGGCCAGCGCCACGCCTTCGCGGGCCACTTTTTCATCGTCCACGACGTAAATGGTAAACGGTGTCATCTCAATTCCTGCCTTTTTTCAATCGGAAGTTCGATGGTAAGTTCAGCCCCGCCCCATTCGTTGCTGCCGACCCGAATGGCGCCGTTGTGATCGTGGATGATTCGCTGGGCAATGGCCAGTCCGATTCCCGATCCATCGGACTCTGTGGTAAAAAACGGATCGAAAATCTTTTCCCGTAGAGCCAGCGGAATGCCGCTGCCGGTATCGGAGACGGACAGAAACACCGAATTGTCCCGACTCCAGGAGCTCAACCGCAGAATTTTGTCCCCGTCATTTTTCTTTTCCATGGCTTTGACAGCGTTGTCGATCATGTTCAACATGACCTGCTCGATGAGGTGGGCGTCGCCATAACACTGGGGCAGATCCGGATCCAGCTGGATTCGGATCTCAATGCCTTTTTTGCGCAAACTGACCGCCGACAGGTTGACGGCTTCCTGCAGCGGGTCGTTGGCGGTAATCAAGGTCATGGAAGGCGCGCCGGGCCTGGAAAAATCGAGCACGCGTTTGATCACCGATTCGATTTTGTTGGAGGCCATCTGCATCTGCTCCACGATGGTTTTCATCATGTGCAGATCGGCGTCGCTGAGTTCCTCAGCGTCGAACAGATCCTCCATGGTATAAAGGTAAGAGTTGATCCCTGTCAGCGGGTTGCGGATTTCGTGGGCGATGCCGGCCGCCACCCGGCCCAGGGAGATCATTTTGCTTTTCAAGCGCAGGATCTGTTCCAGCTCCTTGGAACGGGAGATGTCCATCATGTTGAT
Source organism: Desulfobacterales bacterium (assembly GCA_051155755.1). Lineage (GTDB taxonomy): Bacteria > Desulfobacterota > Desulfobacteria > Desulfobacterales > SG8-13 > DAXETY01. The sequence continues at coordinate 8,736 of DAXETY010000078.1, read as the reverse complement.
CAGAACGGCATCCTCACCGCGGTATTGGAACACGCTCGCCCGGCATTGCACCCAGTGCATCTCCGGGTCGTTGTCTTCCTGGCCGCGCGGAAACAGCCGAAATTCCTCTTCGACCGACATTCGGGCTCCGGAAATCAGGTCTTTGTATGCGGCAATCACTTTCTGCGTATCGTCGGGGTGTGCGTAATTGACCAACCGGTTCAAGGGTATGTCGACAGCCAATGGGAACAGGCTGCGGTTCTGCGGATTCTGGTAGATAATGCGGTTGTTCTGAATGATGCAGATGCCGATCAGAGAGTTTTCCACCAGGGCCCGGAATCGGGACTCGCTTTCCCGCAGGGCCACCTCCGACTGCCGGCGGGCCCGGTCCAGCTCCCGGTGATCGAGCGCATATTTGATCGTCTTGCGCAGTTCCTCGATGTGGATCGGTTTGCGCAGATAATCGTAGGCGCCCCCTTTCAGGGCTTCGACCGCCGATTCGATGGTGGCATCACCGGTCATCATCACCACCAGCAGATCTTCCCAGTGCTTCCGCATTCGGGAAAGCGCCTCGAATCCGTCCATATCCGGCAGGTTGACGTCCAGCAACACCAGATCGAAGGCACCGGCTTCAAGTTCCTGCAACCCGGCCCGTGCGGTTCCGCAACTGGTTACTTTTTCTCCCTGCAGTTCAAGGGCTTCTTCCAGGACTTCACGAACCACAGGCTCGTCATCGACGACCAGAATGTTGTGCGCCGGCGACATGAAACTCCTTTCGGGAACGGAAAATGGTGTGGCGTAATTCTGTAAACCGTGGGGGCATTCTTGAATCGCCAACCGTCATCAAAAAGCCCAAAAAATGCGACTTTATTATTCTACTAAAATTGTCTTTCTTTGTCCATTAATTAGAACACATTGTATTTCATTTACATAAACTCGAGTCAACAACCACTCGCGAAGCGGGTGGCTTGAACTTGCAGTCGCACCCGGTTTGGGCAAATATCAGATCAGATGAAGTCGTAAAAAATCCAAATTCCATTCAAATCTGTCATTTCCGCGGAGGCGGAAATCTCGAAATTATAATTATTACAATTCGTTAAACTCGAGACCCCCGCCTTCGCGGGGATGACACACCGTTAAAGCGGACTTTTTGCGAGATCGTCAAATCAGACGGAATCGTAAAAAGTCCGGATTTCGTCATGCCGGACCCCGGATCAAAGCCTGCCCCGGACTTGATCCGGGGTCCGGGGCAGGCTTTGATCCGGCATCCATATGTAATTGAAAAACCTGGATTCCGGCTTTTGCCGGAATGACGATAGAAGCGGATTTTTGACTTTTTGCGATTTCATCAAATCAAAGCTGCGGCAAATACCTGTCGGTAACATGAAGGAAATGGCAAAAACGCTGAAAGCATTCATGATGTGCCCTTGTCGCTGACGCTTAGGGATGCCCCCGGATCAGCAGTTGACTTGACCCATATAAGCACAAGGTTACATTTTCTGAATTGAGCGTTACAAATTTTCAAAAGACATTATTTTGAATTGATTCTGTGGACTTGGATCGATTTCAATTTTGAAAATTTGAAACCCTCCGGAATTGGCGATCTTACCGCATCTACGGCCTCAGAAGCCGTTGCGCATATTTTAATATCGCGCAACGACTTCTTCCTTGTATCTGCGGCAACCTCGACAATCGCTCAATTCAGAATTTTTCTAAAATGAGCGTTTCAAACGGAAAAGGAGTCAATGATGAGTGTCATACTGGAACTGTCGATTTTCCCCACCGACAAAGGTGAAAGCGTAAGTCCCTATGTCACCCGGGCTCTGGAAATCATCCAGGACAGTGGTCTCGATTACGAACTCAACGCAATGGGCACGTGCATCGAAGGTGACTGGCCCCAGGTGCTCGATGTGGTAAACCGTTGCTTCGAGGCAATTCAAACCGACAGCAACCGCATTTACCTGACCATGAAAGCCGACTACCGCAAGGGGCGATCCCAGGGGTTGAAGCAGAAGGTCAGCTCGGTACAATCCAAGCTGAAATAGGCGGGTTCAAATTTGATGAAATCATAAAAAGTCCCAAATTCAAAACACACTGTCGTTCTCCCTGGAGACGGGAACCTTGAGATCGTCGATATTTCATAGGCTTAAACTCGAGATCCCCGCCTCGGGAATGACACCCGTGTGGAGCTGACTTTTTAAGAGATCGTCAAATTTTACAACTCGGTATTCCTCTGCTCAGCGGGTGAGCCGGTTTTCCACTCGTATTCCGGCGGCTGTTGAAATCACCGGGGTCGGCAAACCTATACGGTTGCGCAAGTCCGCCGGCCGGGCTTGACCCGAGTCCGTATGCGAGGCTATGAAGATGTTGGACATCCGCATCGATTGGAGTAGGGCGACTTGCCGGCTCAATCCGGGAGCCGTACAAGGAGATCGGATGATCGGAAACGTATTGCAAGGCGCCGGCGATGAAATCATTTTGAATAGGATCGCCCATGGGAAAGGTCTCCTCACCGCCCCGGGAATTGCTGGATTACTGCCGGCGCTGGTCCGAAAAGATCGTAAAATTCGATCCTCAAAAAGGCCGAATGACCTTTTTCGAGGACAATCTGCCGGCATTGCTGCAGAACCAAGCTTTGATCGCACAAATTCTGTCCGATCTGTCCCGCGGTGCCGTATATGGAGAACATCACGGCGGCATGCTGTTCGACAACGAAGTGCTGCTTTACATGGATCGAGCCCGTCGATTTTCATTGCGCATGTACACCCACGCCCCGGGCGACTACACGTCCGTGCATGATCACAGTGCCTGGGGCGTATTGGGAACTGCGGTCGGCCGTCTTCACGTCGTCAAATACCGGCGCGAAGACGACGGCATCCGCCAGAACCGTGCGATCCTTCGCATTGGTGGCGAGCGTTTCCTGACCCCCGGTGAAACCGACCTCACCCTGCCCCTGGATGAGGGGATCCACAAAACCGGCAACGCTTCCACCGACACCCTCGTGGTGATCAATGTCTACGGCACTCCGCTGCGAAGGCTTCACATCAATCAATTCGATCCCGACACCGGTCAGGTGGTGCGGGTCTATCCGCCGCGGCTGCACCGCAAACAGCTGGCCGCAGCAGCGCTGGAGTCTCTGCGCAATGGATCCCATACCGAGCGCTGAAAGTTTTTCCCATTTTCCTTATCCATCCCGGCGGGTACCGGTATTTGCCCGCAACATGGTGGCCGCCTCCCAGCCCCTGGCATCCCAGGCAGGCGTGCAGATGCTACAAAACGGCGGCAATGCCGTGGATGCTGCCGTCGCAGCCGCCGCCGCACTGACGGTGGTCGAACCCACTGCCAACGGCATCGGAGGTGATGCGTTTGCCATCGTCTGGGACGGCCACCGGCTGCACGGGCTCAACGGTTCGGGACGCTCGCCCGCAGCCTGGAGTCCGAAGCGTTTCAACGGCCTGGCGCAAATGCCGCAACTGGGCTGGGATTCGATCACCGTGCCCGGTGCGGTGGCAGCCTGGGCGGATTTGTCGGACCGATTCGGAAAGCTGCCCTTCAACCAGCTTTTGCAGCCGGCCATCGGCTATGCCAGCCGTGGTTTTATGGTCACCCCCACCGTCGCCGCGCTCTGGGCCGAAGCGTCCCTGCGGCTCAAAGACTACCCCGATTTTGCCGCTGCATTTCTTCCCCGCGGCCGCGCGCCTCGCGCCGGTGAAACCTTCGCCCTGCCGGCCCAGGCCGACAGCCTTCAAAAAATCGCAGATACCCGGGGCGAGGCATTCTACCGGGGGGAATTGGCCGAGCGGATCGTATCCCATGCCCGGGTCTCCGGCGGAGCGCTGGCGGCCGCAGACCTGGCCGCGCATCGCTCGTTGTGGGTGGACCCGGTCGGTTTGCAATATCACGGGATCGATTTGTATGAACTGCCGCCGAACGGGCAGGGTCTAACCGCCTTGATCGCCCTGGGAATCCTCCGGCACACCGATCTGCCCGACTATCGCATGGATTCAGTCGACAGCCTCCATCTGCAGGTGGAGGCCATGAAACGGGCCTTTGCCTGCGCCGGGCCTGCGTTGGCCGACCCGGACTGGATGCAGACCGACGCCAACCAACTGCTGGATGATGTCCGGCTGCAGTCGGTGGCCGAGCAAATCCGGATCGATCGCGCCGCCGATGCACCACCGACCGCAGGGCGCGACCAGGGCACCGTATACCTGGCCGCCGCCGACGAAACCGGCATGATGGTTTCGTTGATTCAATCCAACTATCGCGGATTCGGCTCCGGTATCGTCGTACCGCACACGGGCATCAGCCTGCAAAATCGCGGCAGCGGATTTGTGTTGACCACGGATCATCCCAACTGTGTCGGCGGCGGCAAACGCCCGCTGCACAGCATCATGCCGGGTTTTGCCTGCCGGGACGGCCGGCCGCTGCTGGCTTTCGGCGTGATGGGCGCACACATGCAGCCCCAGGGCCACGTACAGATGATCACGCGACTGTTCGACTACGGATTGAATCCCCAGGCGGCGTCCGACGCTCCACGCTGGTGCGTCGATCAAGACGGCTCCCTGGCCCTTGAAACCCCGCTGGGCGAGAAGACCGCTGCCGGGCTGGCCGACCGCGGTCATCGACTTGCTCTGCGGGCCCCCACAAACCTGTTCGGCGGCGCCCAGCTCATCCTGCGGATGACCGACGGGTACTGCGGCGCCTCGGATCATCGCAAAGACGGTCAAGCGGCGGGATTTTGAAATCTTGAAACGCCTGTTGAGCGTTACATCATAGGAAAGGCAAACACGAGGGGATCGAAAGGGGATACAGCATGACCGAGAAGAAGATCATCACGATCAATGCCGGTGAAATAGAGCTGCAGGCCGAGCTGAACGATTCGGAAACGGCCGCCGCGATCCACGAAATTCTTCCGGTGGAAGGTACCGCCAATCTATGGGGCGAAGAAATTTACTTCGAAATTGACCTGGCACTCGAGCCCGAAGCGGATGCCCGCGAGGCGGTGGAGGCCGGCGATCTGGCTTATTGGCCGGAAGGCCGGGCGTTCTGTATTTTCTTCGGACCCACCCCGGCCAGCACCGACAGCCGTCCGCGCGCATACAGCCCGGTCAATGTGTTCGGCCGGATCACCGGCGATGCCAGCCGGCTGAATCGCGTCCCCCATCGTCAGAAGCTGGTGGTTGCAGTGAAGTCAGGCTAATGGGTCGGTTCACTTCTAAGAGATTTCAATCCCGTTGTCATTCCAGCGGAGGCGGTAATCGGCCGGTTCGGTGACCGGCCCTGGGTGGTTTTCGCGATTGTCGCAGGGATTCGAAAAGCGGGGCACTGAACCCATTCGGTTGCCGGAGAAGTGAATCGGAAAAGACCTGAAAATCCTTTACAATAAATATGCCGTTCGTTAAGACAAAAATCGGTTCACAACGCATCACTTTTCATCACTTGCTTTGACATGGATCGAACCCATTGGCCGTTTACCGGATATGGAATCGATCGGTCACTGTTCTTCAGCGAGGAGTCAATCATGGAACACCAGTATGATGTCGTTATTGTCGGAGCCGGTCTGGCGGGTCTGCGAGCGGCGATCGAACTGGGAGAAGATACCCATGTGGCGGTGCTCAGCAAGGTCTTCGCCACCCGCTCCCATTCCGGTGCCGCCCAGGGCGGTATCGGCGCCGCACTGGGCAATGAAGAAGAGGACAGCTGGGAATGGCACGCTTTCGACACCGTGAAGGGAAGCGATTATCTCGGTGATCAGGAAGCCATTGAAATCATGGCCCAGGACGCCCCCCGCACCATCATCGAACTGGAACACATGGGCGTTCCGTTCAATCGGACACCGGAAGGCAAAATCGCCCAGCGCGCTTTCGGCGGCCACACCCGCAATTTTGGAGAATCCGCGGTCAAAAGGGCCTGCTATGCAGCCGACCGCACCGGCCGCGTCATTCTGGACACCCTCTGGGAAAAATGCCTGCAACGCGGCATTCAATTTTTCGACGAGTTTCAGCTGCTGGACCTGATTACCGTCAACGGGCATTGCGCCGGTCTGGTCGCGCTGGAAATCGCCACCGGAGAGATTCACGTTTTCCACAGCAAGGCGGTCCTGCTGGCCACCGGCGGCGCCGGAAGAATATTCAAAACCACCTCCAACGCCTTGGCGTCCACCGGAGACGGCATGGCGATCGCTTACCGCAGCGGCGCCGTCCTGGAAGACATGGAGTTCGTCCAGTTTCATCCCACCGGCATCTACAAACTGGGCATTCTGATCAGCGAGGCCGCCCGGGGCGAGGGAGGCATTCTGCGCAACAAAGACGGCGAACGATTCATGGAGCGCTACGCGCCGACCATCAAGGACCTGGCTCCGCGGGACATGATCTCCCGCTGCATTTTAGAAGAAATCCGGGCCGGGCGCGGGATCGACGGCAAAGATTACGTCCACCTCGATCTGACGCACCTGGGAGAAGAGATCATCGGCAAAAAGCTGGTGGAAATCATCGAATTCGCCAAAACCTACGCCGGCGTCGATGCGCTAAAGGATCCGATTCCGGTGGTGCCGACCTGTCACTACATGATGGGCGGCATTGCCTCGGATGCCGACGGACATGTCGTCATCGACGCGGAAGGCACCCCGCTTGAAGGTCTGTATGCCGCCGGCGAATGCGCCTGCGTGTCGGTTCACGGGGCCAACCGGCTCGGATGCAACTCCCTGCTCGACATCCTGGTTTTCGGACGTCGATCCGGCAAAGAAATCCGCAAGTACATTCATTCGGTGGGGATGCCCGATATTCCGGACAACCTTTACCAGCAGTATCAAAAACGCATCGATTTTCTCCTGGATAAAGAAGGCGGTGAATCCTACGGCGTCATTCTAAACGAAATGGCGGCGGTCATGATGGAAAAGGTCTCGGTGTTCCGCAACGAAGCCGGTTTGACCGAAGCGTTGAACAAGATTCACGAACTGAAAAAACGCTATGACAACGTACCGGTGCAAGACAAGGGGAAAATCTTCAATCGAAACTTGCTGGACGTGATCGAACTCGGCTACATGCTCGACCTGGCCGAAGCGATTGTTCTCGGGGCCCTGTTCCGCAAAGAAAGCCGAGGGGCGCACGCGCGGGAAGATTTCCCGCAACGGGACGACGAAAATTTTCTGGCCCACACCATGGTTCGACTGGACGACCAAAACGTGCCGCAAGTCTTCACCAAACCGGTGTCGATTACCCGTTTTCAACCCCAAGAGAGGAAGTATTGACATGAACTGCACGTTTATCATCTTCCGCTTTGATCCGTCCAAAGATCAGGAGCCCTACTACAAGGAATACGAGGTGGAGGCCGAGCCCACAGACAAGATATTGGATTGTTTAAATAAGATTCGATATGAACAGGACCCGACCCTGGCCTTCCGGGCTTCCTGCGCCCACGGTATCTGCGGATCGGATGCCGTCGTGATCAATGGACGCATCACCCTGGCCTGCCAGAAACTGATCCGCGATTTCAAGACCGCCAACAATTTCGTGATCGAGCCGCTGCCGTTGTTCGAAGTTCGCAAGGATCTGGTGGTGGACATGGATCCGTTTTTCGAAAAACATCGCTACGTCCGCCCTTACCTGATCAACGACGAAGAAATTCCGGAAAAAGAGCGGCTGCAGGATCCCGAACAACAGAAGGTCATCGAACCGGCCCTGCGCTGCATTCTTTGCGCCTCCTGTACGTCGGCCTGTCCGATCAATCGGGCCAATCCCGATTATCTCGGACCGGCAGCGCTGTTGCGGGCATTCCGCTACATTTACGACGACCGCGACACGGCCACCGGAAGCCGACTGGCCGAACTGGACAACGAAAACGGTGCCTGGGGCTGCAAAACCATGTGGTGGTGCACCGATGTTTGTCCCAAAGGCATTCCAGTCACCAAGTGCATCGGACAGATCAAACGGGCCATCCGACAGGAGAAAAAAAACGCCTGATCGGCGGATCGAAAATTGCCTCCGATGTGTCAGATGGTTAGCATTGACAAAACGCCGCGAAAAATCCCCTGTCAAGCGGCCCCTGAATTGGACCAACCACACAGACCGCAGCCAACTTTTTTCTATCTTTAAAGGAGCATGGGATGTACATATTGAAGACACTGGCAAAAGAGGCTATCCCGGCTGCACTGGGCAAAGCCAAAACCTATCGATTTCTGGGAGAGCCCCTCGAGGCGGAAAGCATCTGCCGCGATATCCTCGATGTGGAGCCCGACAATCAGGATGCCCTGATTCTTCTGCTCCTAGCGCTGACCGACTCATTCAAGCAACAGCTCAACCCGGCATTCAACCAGGCCCAGGAGATCGTCACCCGCCTCAGCGATCAATACTGTAAAGCCTACTACAACGGCATCGTCGCCGAACGGCGCGCCAAAACGCATCTGGAACGGGGCGGACCGGGTTCCGGCAAGCTGGCCTACGAATGGTTCCGCAAGGCGATGAAAGCCTATGAAACCGCTCTGAACTCCTGCTCGCCCGGCAACCAGGACGCACTGTTGCGGTGGAATACCTGCGCCCGCATTCTGATGCAACACCCCGACGTCATCCCCCCCGAGAAGGAGACCGGGGAACAGATGCTGGAGTAATGTCGGCGATTTCCGCGAATCGCATTTTGATTTGCGGGAAAACCGGGTTGTTTGCAGCCGTCGCGAATTCCGACCGCAATGCTCCGTTCCGGATCTCGACTTGCAGATATGGGCCGAAAGCGGGAATCGACCCGCCCAGCCGGCGGTGG
>DAXETY010000077.1:0-43824 GCA_051155755.1 Desulfobacterales bacterium | reverse complement strand
GAGAACATCTCTTTTCGGTTTGCCGCTGAGAGGGCGGCAAACCGAAAGGTGCATCTGTCTCATGTTCCTATGATTTGTAAACAATTGGGTGTAAAAAGAAAAGGGTATTGCCCAAAGATGGAGGGTTTTTTCACTTTCCGCTTTCTTCGGAAAGTGAAAATTAAGTTTTCCCTGCGTTCTTTGCGCCTCGAGTCCCGCCCCGGGCGGGACGGGCGGTGATTGGCCTAGGTCAGGGATTTGCAGTATATAACCTTGCCGTCGCCCGGGGCATAGAAATCCGACAGGACGCTTTCGTGCCGGTAGCCGCAGCTTTCATAAAAAGCGCGGGTGCTGGCGTACTGGACCCGCTGGGAGGTGTCCACGTAAATTCGGCTGCCGCCGGCTTTGGCAATCCGTTTTTCGGTTTCCTGGAGCAGGCGGCGACCCAATCCGCGGCGCTGGTAATCGGTGTGCACGGCGATCCAGTAAACGTCGAAACTGGAACGGGTGGCCGGAATCGGTCCGTAGCAGGTGTAGCCGGCCAGCCGGCCGTAATGTTCGGCCAGTAGGAAATGATAGCCGCTGGCATCCCCGGTGCGCAGCCGCTCTTGCACCAGTTCGGCCGCGATGTCGATCTCTTCGGCACTGAAGAAACCGGTGACCGCCACCAGCCGGCGGATGCGTCCCACATCATCGGGCGCTACCGATTCGCGGAATTTCAGACCGTGGAGGCGTTCCCTGGGCGCGTGACGGATTCGGTTCCACCGGTCGACGCCTGCGGCCAACCCTTTGAAGAAACTGCGGGCATTGACACCCAGGGTTCGATGGCGGTAGCCACCCTCCTGAATCACCAGCACCGGAATACCCAGATCACCGATCATGCGGCCGTTTTTTTCGAAGTCGCCCGCTTTCAGCGACCAGGTCCCGGTGGGATCGCCCTTGGCGGTATCCAACCCGAGCGCCACGATCAGAAACTGCGGACTGAACGCTTCGATCCGCTTTACGGCAACGGCCAGTGATTTGCGGTATCGTTCTCCGTCCACATGCTCGGGCAACGGAAGGTTCAGGTTGAACCCTTCGCCGTCTCCCTCGCCGTGTTCGTCTTCGAATCCGGTGAAATAGGGATAAGCGAATTTGGGATGACCGTGAATCGAGGCCGTCAGCACATCCGAACGGCGGTAGAATATGTCCTGCTGACCGTTTCCGTGGTGGTAGTCGATGTCGAGAATGGCGATCTTGCCATGCGCACTCAGGTACTGAGCGGCAATGGCATTGTTGTTGAAGTAGCAAAATCCGCCAAAGGCCCGGCGTTCGGCATGGTGGCCCGGCGGGCGGACCAGGGCATAGGCGATCCTGCGCCCCGCCAGGATTTCACGGGCGGCGGTCAGGGCGCAATCCACGCCGCGGCGGGCGGCCGGGTAGGCATTGCGATTGATCGGTGTGAACGTGTCGATGCAGTAATAGCCGGCCAACACCGACGGCTCTTTGGGGGGCCGGGTTTTGTTGCGCACCGGGAACACGTAGGGATAGATCGATTTTTTTTCGGCCACGTCCATTGAGGCCCGCTTCAGGTAGTTGACGAAATCGGCGTCGTGGACGGCGTAAATATGCCGGTCCGAAAATTTCCGCGGTTTGAGCTCTGAGAACCAGCCGTTTTTGTCCAACTCGATCCGGATGCTGCGAACCCGGACCGGAGATTCCACGTAGCCACGTTCGTGCATGTGATGGATTTCGTGGCGGTCATTGACCACCAGCGCAATTTGTTCTTCGGACCGGCTCTCCACGGACGGCCGGACAGCCTCGGGCTTGACGTAGCGAAACGGTCGCAGCCGGACCGGGTCGTCGGTAAACGAGCGCACAACGGCTTGCACGTAATCTTCGGGGCAGTAATCGGCATACTTGCGCTCCAGAATCGCCCGAACCACCCGGCGGGCGAAGGACCGGCGCAGCGGCCCGGGATGGTCCAGGGCATCGTACACCAGGTGCGGCATGCAGCGGTCTCCGGGTTTGACCGGTCGCTCGTAGTCGGTATCGACGATGGGGCGGGCGCCATAGCGTTCGTAGAATCTCAGACGCGACCGGTTGGATTTGAGTTCGGTTTCGTCGGGACAGGCTTCAAGTTCATCCGGTAAGCACTCGAAAAAGAGGCCGCCGGTTTTCAGGGCGGCGGATTCGCGGCGCACGCGGTCGTAAAGCGCGCTGCCCAGACCGCCGGAAGGGCTGCCCTTGGCGGTGGCGATCCAGTCCAGAAAGCCGAAGCCGATTTCCGGTTCGTGCAGCAGCAGGGCGAATCCCTCTACGCGGTTGCGCAAGGTTTCGGCAACAAACAGGATGCTGCGAAAGCGCTGCTTGAATGGGTTGCGCAGCTTTTCCCCCAGCTGTTCGATTTCTTTTTCCGGCACCTCTTGAAACCGCTCGCGCAGGATCGTCTGGACCTGCTGCAGGGTTTCGCGGTTGATCGGCAAGACGTCGTCGTAGACGCGGCGGATGCGCAACATGATCGGCTCCATTGCGGCCATTCACTGACTCGGCCGCATCAATTCTGTGTGTTCGGATCCGTTTATGAACCCACCGAATGTCGAATCGTAAGAGAAGGTAGCGCTTCCGGTGCCGTCTTATGATCGGCGGCACGAAACGCGTCGGCCAAAATGCGGGCGATCGCCTGGGAATAGGGGATGGCGGCCTGTTGCAGTGCCGCGGCAAACCCGGCATCCGGCGACAGGCACGGATTGGCGTTGACTTCCAGGATATAAGGCCGGCCGCGCCCATCCACCCGGAAATCCACACGCGCATATCCGCCGAGTCCGAACATTTTCCAGCAGCGGCCGGCTGCATCCTGCAGTCTTTCGAGCAGTTCCCGGTCCCTCGGCGGAAAATCAAAGCATCGCGGGGTATGATGGTATTCGAAGGCCTGGGCATCCCACTTGGCCCGATAGCCCACGATGCGCGGCTTTGAGGCGGGGTAGTCCTCAAAGCGGATTTCGGCCGGCGGCAGCACCTGGGGCTGGTTCGATCCGGCGAGAACGGCCAGGTTGAATTCGCGGCCGTCCACGTACCGCTCGGCAAAACAGGCACCGCCCATGGCACCGGCCCGCAGCCGCAGAACTTCCCAGATCGGTTCCGGATGATGCCGGGTATCGATCAGTCCGGTGTCCTCGATGCCGAAAGAGGCATGTTCCCACACCGACTTTACGATCCAGCGCGCACCGTTTGTTTCTTTGGCCGGGAAGGCCGGATACCGCGTCTGGGGCTCTACCGGCCAGGGCCCGATCCAGTCCGGTGTCGGCAGGCCGCCGGCAGCCATGCGGTCCTTGGCCAGAACCTTGTGATTGGTCGATAACAGCGCCATCGATGTCGATCCGGTATAGGGCAGGTCCATTGCCTCGAACAGCGCCGGTGCCAGGTGCGCCAGCCGCCCCTGTCCCCCCAGAGACTCCACCAGGTTGAATACGCAGTGCGGCCGTTCCTTCTCCAGCAACCGCCTGAGCGCCTCCAGATTCAAGCTGCATGGCACGCTGAATGTGGAATGTCCCAGAGATTCGAGCGCCGCGGCGACCGCCTGCACCTGGTCCAGGACATCGCGCTCGTCGGGAGCGCTGTCCGCTTCGATCCGGTTGTATACGATCGCTACGCGCATCGACCCAATTCCCTTTGCGATGCCGCCGTCGATACATCGGCCGGCAGCCGTTCGAGCGACGATGCGACGATTTGCCCGATGAGACGCACGTAGTCAAGCCCCAGTTTACCGGCAATGATCGGCAGATCGGAGTGATCGGGATGCAGTCCGGCCAGGGGGTTGACTTCCATGAAAAGCGGTCGGCCGGCTTCATCGCAGCGAAGGTCGACCCGGCCCCCGTCCCGGCAGCCGAGAACCTTCCAGGCCTGCAGTGCCACCGCTTCGGCCTGGGCCACCTGCAGATCGTCTTTACCCCGCACCAGCCGGTATTCCACCAGCTCCTCACAGCGCTCCTTGTTCACGAAGGAATAAACTCCGGGTTCGGCGCTGTCGAGCAAATGCACCTCGATGGTGCCCATCACCCGGGAGCGGTCGCCGGTGCCCAGAATCCCCACGGTGAACTCGCGACCCGGCAGATAGGGTTCCACCAGGACCGCCTGATGAAAGGTGTCGATCTGCCGACGGCAGACGCCGGCCAGATCGGCCCGGCTTTTTACAATCGATTGGGGCGTTATCCCTTTGCCGGTGCCCTCGGCCACCGGCTTGACGAAGTACGGCGGAGCGAAGGTGACCTGTGCCAGGTCGGCTTCGGTCTGCACCACCGCGAAGGCCGCGGTGGGCACGCCCGCGTCGCGAACCACCCGCTTGGTCATGCCCTTGTGCAGGGTCAGCGCCATGACCAGCGGATCCGAAAACGTATAGGGAATGTCGTACAGGTCGAGAATGGCCGGAACCTGGGCTTCTCGTCCGATTCCGTGCAATCCCTCGGCGATATTGAAAACCAGGTCCCAGCGCTCTCCGGCGGCCAGGCGTGAAACCAGCGCGCGGGCGCTGCCGATCCGGTCGGTGTCGCAGCCGAGGACGCCCAGGGTCGTTTCGATGGAGGTCACCGTATCATCGCGGTCGAACTCGGCGGTTTCTTCTTCACCGTAGCCGGCGGCCAGATATTCGGAACGCAGGTCATAGGTCAGGCCGACACGCAGGACGCGCCGGGCCAATTGCATACAAGACATTTTTCCCGGATCGGGGTTGGACGGATTTCCTTGCATGTTAGATTCCTTTATGCGGTTTGTTCGCCATCGTGGTCCGGATAGGCGAACACCCGGTTTTCATAATTTCGCAGCAGCAGGTTTTCACCGCTGCGGCCGATCACCGAATCCGGTGTCAGCGGAATTTTGCCGCCGCCGCCCGGAGCGTCGATTACGTAAGTCGGTACCGCATAACCGGATGTGAATCCCCGCAAATTACCGATGATTTCCAATCCCTTGGCCACCGGGGTGCGAAAGTGTCCCGATCCGGAAATGGGGTCGCATTGATACAGATAGTACGGTCGCACCCGCATGCGCAGGAGTCGATGACACAGCTCCCGCATGGTTTCGGTGGTGTCGTTGATCCCCTGCAGCAATACGGTCTGAGACCCCAGGGGGATGCCGGCATCGGCCAGCATTCCGCAGGCGCGCACTGCTTCCGGCGTGCATTCATCCGGATGGGTGAAGTGCAGGCTCATAAAGAGCGGATGGTACTTGCGCAGCATACGGGTCAGTTTGACGGTGATGCGTTGCGGCAATACGGCGGGAACCTTGGTGCCGATGCGCAGAATTTCCACATGCCCAATGCGACGCAGGCGTGCCAGCAGCCATTCCAGGCGATCGTCTCCGAGGGTCAGCGGATCACCGCCGGAAATCAGCACGTCTCGTACGCTGGGTGTAGCCCGGATGTATTCGACGGCTTTTTCGAGTCGTGCGCGGGCGGGAACCAGGCTGCCGTGCCCCACCACCCGGGACCGGGTGCAATAGCGGCAGTAGGTGGAACAGAAGTCGTGCACCAGCAGCAGGACCCGGTCCGGATAGCGGTGCACCAGACCCGGTACCGGGCTCTGGTGCTCTTCTGCCAGCGGGTCGTCGGCTTCTCCCGGTGTGCGGATCCACTCGTCGATGGTGGGCACCACGGTTCGGCGCAGGGACTGCCGGGCATCATTCGGCGACAGCAGGCTCATATAGTAGGGAGTGATCCCCACCGGCAGTTGGGAGCGGTTTTGCGCGAAAGCCGCGATTTCTTCCTTCGACAATACCAGCATCTCCTGCAGCTGGCGGACGGTGCGGATTCGGCTGCGAATTTGCCAGAGCCAGTCATTCCAGGTTTTGTCGGGGAGCCCGGGATAAAATTTTTTTCGAGATGCGCGGGTTTGCGGAGATGTGCGGGATTGGTGTTCCCGTGGAAAACACAGTACGATCGCTGATTCGTTTTGAGTCGGCAGGGGCAGGCGCTCCTGCAACGTACCCGGAGGTTCTTCGTTCTCCGGATCGATCGGCGACACGGCCGGGCAAGGGCAATGCTCGGAAGCAACGACAGAAGGGTTTCTGTGGAACATCGCTGTGCTTCTCCTTTCATTCGGGAAAAATGGATTGCGGCGGTACCCGTTCATCGGTTCCCTGCGGAATCCGAAATTCGGGGTTTTTCAACATCCCCGCCTTCATTTGCATCCACAAAGCAAAATGAATGCCAGGGAGAAGACAAATGTTTCGAATCGAGGTACTTATATATTTAAGAAATTGTAATCATATGATTTTTGTAGATTGGACAATAAACGAATCCGCTTTTTTTACGGCGGTGGGATCATCGGATGGAAGGCAGGGTCGGCCATCGGTTCGTTCAACGAACTATCAATTCCATTTTGAGCCGACGGCGGAATTATGGGTTCCGGTTTAATCACCGATCAGGTCTTTAAAGCCATTTTCGTCCAGGATTTCCACATCCTGTGCTTCGGCCTCGTCGCGTTTGCTGCCGGGATTTTCGCCCACCACCAGGTAATCGGTTTCACCGCTGATGCTGGAGGTGGCCCGGGCGCCGCGATCCTCCACGGCCCTTTTGGCTTCCTGGCGGGTGTAATCCGCCAGGGAGCCGGTGAACACGAATGTCGTGCCCTGCAGCGGTTGCGCTTTTTTTCCGGCCGGCATCGGCTGGACTTCGACGCCGCTGTCCGCCAGGCGATCGAGCACCGCGCGGTTTTTCTCACGGGCGAAAAAGTCGGCGATACTGCGGGCAATTTCCGGTCCGATATCCGAAATTCGCTCCAAATCTTCTTTGCCGGCTTCTTTCAATGCATCCAGCGTCCGGAACTGTTCGGCCAGTATCCGTGCGGTGCGTTGACCCACGTGTCGAATCCCCAGTGCATAGAGAAATCGATCCAGGTGCGGTTTTTTCGATTTCTGGATGGCTTCGTGCAGCTGACGGGCGGATTTTTCGGCAAAACCCTCCAAATGACGCAGATCATCCTCGGAAAGCCGATACAGGTCGGCGAAGTCTTTGAAGAATTCCTTGTTTACCAGATCTGCGGCGGTTTTCTCTCCCAGGCCTTCAATGTTCAGGGCTTCCCGCGAGCCATAGTGCAGAATGCCGCCCACCAGCTGCGGCCGACAGGCCAGTCCTGCCGGGCAGAAGTGATAAGCGCCTTCCCGCACGATTTCCGATCCGCACGACGGGCACTGCTGCGGCATGGAAAATTTTTCGGACCGCTTGCGCCCGGGAGTTTTGATGCGTTCGACGACTTCCGGAATCACGTCACCGGCGCGAGCGATGCGGACCTTGTCTCCCGGGCGCACGTCTTTTTCAAGGACTTCGTCTTCGTTGTGCAGCGTTGCCCGACTGACGGTCACGCCGCCGACGTCCACCGGCTGCAGCAGGGCCACCGGTGTCAGCTTACCGGTCCGGCCCACCTGCACGACGATTTTTTCCAGAATCGTGACTTCCTGCTTGGGGGGGAATTTCCAGGCAAAGGCCCAGCGCGGACTGCACTGACGGGTGCCGAGCCGCTCCCGCAGCTGGAGGTCGTCGACCTTGATCACCACGCCGTCGATTTCGTAATCCAGGTCATCGCGAGATTGGTCGAGGCGTCTGTGGAAATCCGCCACTTCGGAAAGTTTCGTACAGCGCCGGCTGCGGGAATCGGTTTTCAGGCCCCATTGGGCCATCCGGCGCAGCGTTTCCCAGTGGGTTTTCAATTGGGCCGCTTCGATTTTCAGCACCTCGTAAAACAGGATGTCGAAGGGCTTGTCGGCCACGTTCCCGGGGTCGAGCTGACGCATGCTGCCGGCGGCGGCGTTGCGGGGATTGGCAAAGGGCTCCCGGCCGTTTTCGATGCGCCGCTGGTTCAGCTGCTGGAATCCGTCTTTCGGCATGAAGACCTCGCCTCTTACGGCCACAAATCCGGGCAGGCCGTCCTGTTTGCGCAGCCGCAGGGGCACCGCCCCGATCGTTTTGAGATTCGCGGAGATGTCCTCGCCGGTTTTCCCGTCACCTCTGGTGGCGCCGTACTTGAACCGGCCCTCCTCATAGACGATTTCCACTGAAAACCCGTCGAATTTGGGCTCCAGAACGAATTCGACGTCTTTGCGGTCCGCATTGCGGATGACGAAATCGAAGAAATTCCGGACCTCTTTCTTTTCCAGGGAGGCATTCAGGCTGAGCATCACGGCGCTGTGTTCGACTTTTTTCAGTTCGTCGACCGGTTCGGCGCCCACCCGGCGGGTGGGCGAATTGTCGGACTGAAATTGCGGATAGGCCTCTTCCAGCTCCCGGAGGCGCTTGAAAAGCTTGTCGTAAACCGCGTCGGAAATGACCGGATCGTTTTTCACGTAGTAGCGGTAATCGTGGTAATCGATGCCTTCACGCAGGGCCTCGATCTGCCGGCGGGCCTCGTCCTTGTCCAGCGCGTCGACCGGCTTGAAGTCCGTGGAGGGGTTTTTTTTGAAGGCCATGGGTCCGATCGTCCGTAATTAGCTCATGGCTCATAGCTCATGGCAAATGAGCTCAAAGCTCAAGGCTCCCATAAGAAAATGCCTAAAATTGTAAATGCCTAAAATGTAAAATCAAAAACCAAACTAAATGAAAAGTCTTGGTTTGCGCCGATTCGCCCGCTCGCCGTTTCACTCGGAACCCGCAACGCGCAACCCGCAGCCCCCAACGTGTAACCCGGAACGCGCAACCCGGACATCCAATCGAACCGTTTTCACGCCTTTTCGCCCCCTCTCCGGTTCGGTTCCAGGACCATTTGCTGCAGCTGCAGGGCATTTTGGGCCGCATATCCCGCCTGGTCGTTGTCGAAATAGCAATAAATCGTTTTCTCCTGCCGCCGCCAGGCGGTCAGTGCGCCGGCCCAGCCCGCCAGCGTTTGCACGTCGTAGCTTCCCTGGTATGCCTGCTCGGCCGGACCGTGGAGGCGAATGTACACGAAATCGGCGGTGATCGCCTTGGGCGACAGGCGGCCTTCCAGCTGGTACTGACAGAAGGCCGCATTGCGTGACTCCAGAATGGTATAGATCCGGTCGTCGAACCAGCTCGGATCGCGAAATTCAAACGTGTAGCGGTGTCCGTCCGGCAGGGCATCCAGAAATCGCTGCAGTCGATCGGGATTCACGCGCCAGCGGGGAGGGAGCTGAAACAGGATCGGGCCCAGCTTGCTGCCGAGCTCCCCGGCGGCCTGGAACATTTTCGGCAGGCTTTCGGCCGGTTCCTTGAGTTTTTTCATGTGGGTGATGTAGCGGCTGGCCTTGAAGGCGAACACAAAATCCGGCGGTGTGCTCGCGTGCCATTGCCGCAGCGTTTCCGGCCTGGGCAGCTGGTAAAACGAGTTGTTGATCTCCACGGTATCGAAGTGCTGTACGTAGTAGTCCAGCATCGCTGCGGGCGATGTGTCTTCCGGATAAAACGCTCCGATCCAGTGCTCGTAATGCCAACCGGAAGTGCCTACCCGAATCCGGGGATTTTGCATCATCTCCACCTACTTGAATTCCGGGTCGACCTCGCGGACGGTTTCACGGCGGAGCCGTCCGATATCATCGGAAAGTTCCGGATGTTTCGATTCCAGAAAACGGGTCAATGCCGCCATTTCGACCTTCAGCCGATCGATTTCGGTTCGCAGCCCCAACAGGCGCTTTTCGACCGCCTCGCCGGAATGGCGTAATTCCCGGGTCAATTCTTCGAGTTGTTTTTGAAGCGCGACCTGAGTTCATGATTTCGATACCGCCGGATGGTTTGCGGATTTACTGAAGTTTTACATAACCTATCGGTTGGCCGGTGCGGCCGACATGGGGTCAAGGCCCCATTGTGCCGGTGTCGGAGCTGTAATCACGCTCCCTGGTGCAACTCGCAATTCAGGCGTGATTTTTTAAGGCGGCATCCGGCCTGGGCTGTGGCCGGCCCTTGCAAATGGCTGTGCAGGTTTTGCGAATACGGAACCGGGTCGGATACCGATCAGCCGGTGTTTCTCAACCCCTGCGCCACACCGTTAAGGGCCGTTCCCAGTACGCGATTGATTTCTTCGACCTGCGGGTCGTTTTTTTCCAGGGATTGTTTGCGCCGCAGCAAATGCACCTGCAACAGCGAAAGCGGATCGATGTAGCGATCGCGATGAATCAGGGCGGTTTGAAGATGCGGCTGGCCCTCGAGCAGATACTTGCTTTGACGAATTTTCAGCAACGCTTTCACCGTGCGATCGTATTCGGCCTGGAACATTTCCCACAGCGCCTCGCTGTTTTCACCCAGGCAGTCGATATAGGTTTTGGCGATCTCCAGGTCCGTTTTGGCGCAGATCATTTCGATTTTGCCCAGAAGATCGTCGAAGAAACACCAGGAATCGGCCATTTCCCGCAGGATGGCCAAACCTTCGGTTTCTTCGATCACGGTATCGAGGGCGGTGCCGACCCCCAGCCAGGCCGGCAGATTCAGCCGGATCTGGGTCCAGCCGAAAACCCATGGAATGGCCCGCAGGGTATCGAGGCCCTTGCTGTCGCCGCGATAGGCCGGACGGGAGCCGAAGTGCACATGCGACAGTTCCTTCACCGGGGTGGCCTGCTGAAACAGGTTGAACACTCGATCGTCTTCATGGACCCACTTGCGATACACGGGCAGAGAGAGGTTCACCAGCCGGTCCATCGTTTCGCGGAAACGCTGCTCGTGATCGGGTTTTAAATTTTCGCACCAGAAGGGAAACAAGGCCATCAGGGTTCCGGTCAACATGACCTCCAGGGTATGGTCGGCAATGGGAACCAGACCGTATTTCTGGCTGATGACCTCGCCTTGCTCGGTGATCTTGATCGTCCCTTCGATGGTTCCCGGCGGCAGGGCCGAAAGGGCCCGGAAGACCGGAGAGCCGCCGCCGCGCCCAACGGTTCCGCCGCGCCCATGGAAAAACCGCAACGCGACGCCGGCTTTATTGCACACTTCCGTTAGCGATTCCTGGGCCCGGTACAGCGCCCAGGAGGCCGGCAGCAGGCCTGCGTCTTTGGTGGAATCCGAATAGCCGATCATGATTTCCTGCCGCATTTCACGAGCCTGCAGCTGGCGTTGGTAGACCCGGCTGTCAAAAAGAGAGCCCATCAGATCCGCCGACCGGTTCAAATCATCCAGGGTTTCGAACAACGGAACCACGTCCAGGCTGGATCGGGGTGGTTCGCCGGCCAGATCGACCAGCCCGGCTTCGCGGGCCAGCAGCAGGACCCGCAGGAGGTCCTCGGGGCTGTGGGTCATGGAAATAATGTAGGTGGAAACCGCATTTTCGCCCAGCTCGGTTTGAATTTGGCGGATGGAATTGAAAACTCGGGTGGTTTTGCGGGTTTGCTCCGCCAGCGGCAAACGCTCGCTGAGCAGGGGACGTCGGCTCAGCAATTCGGCCTCCAGGCCCCTGCGATCCGGCGGTTCCATTCCCAGCACACTGTAAATGTCATCCAGGGTGGCCTGGTGGACCCCGGACTCTTCCCGCACATCGAGCTCATAGCCGAAAAACCCGTGGATTCGGGCGCAGGTCAACAGCGGATCCATGAGTGTCCGGGCCGACTGTTCGGCTTTGACCGAGTGCAGTGCTTCGTTGATCCGGTTCAAATCCGCGATGAAGTCCCCGGCATCCCGGTAGGTGCTGTCTTCGTCGATTTTTTCTGCAGACTGTATCTGCCGACGCTTGGCATGGAGGCGGGCGGTCATCATACCCAGTTTCAGGCGCAGTGGTTCGCGCGAATACCGGTCCTGGAGAGAATCCCAGACCCGGGGCAGGTTCTTGCGGTCTTTTTCCAGGGACGTCTCCAGGGCGTCCGGTACGGATTTGATCCGGGCAGACCAGGATAGCGCTTCGGTCAGTGCATCCAACCGGTCGAGGTAAACACCGATTATCGTATCGGCCGCGCGGCGGGCGGCCTGCAGCGTCACCTCCGGGGTGACCTCGGGGTTGCCGTCGCGGTCTCCGCCGACCCAGCTGCCGACTCGCAGAAAGGCAGGTACTTTCAAGGGCTGGTTGAACACTTCCCGGAAGGCCCGCTGCAGTTCCCTGACCATGCGGGACTCGGTGTCCGGAAACCGGTGTTGCAGGTACCAGAGCACATTGCTGACTTCATGCATGACCGAGGGGCGGTCCGCCCGCACTTCAGTGGTCAGCCACAAAAGCTCCACTTCCGATGCCAGCGATTCTTCCAGGTCGCGACGGGTTTCGGCGTCGGCCCCGTCGATTTGCAGCAGGAGATCGGCGACCCGGGCCTGCAGGTCGAGCACCGTGTGACGGGTGGCCTCGGTCGGATGGGCGGTGAGCACCGGTCGGATTTCCATCTGAGAAAGCCGGTCGTTGATCTCGTCCGGCGCAACTCCCCGGTCTTTGAGTTGCCGCAGCGCCCAGCGAAAGTCTCCGGGCTCGGAAGCATCACCGGATTTTCCACCCGCCGCACGGCGTCGCAGGACCTGATGGGCCTGCTCGGCGGTGTTGATCAGCAGAAAAAACAACGTGAAAGCACGCGCCACGATACCGGCGTTTCCCAGGGACAGGCCTTCGACCATTTGCAGCAGGTCATCGATGCCGGGTGCGTCGGCTTCGCCCACGCGACGGGACCGGCAAGCGGTCCGCAGGTTTTCCACAGCTTCAAAACAGGATTCTCCCTCCAGGCGGCGGATCACGTCACCCAGGGTCGATGCCAGCCAGCGCACGGTTTCATGCAGGGGTTGATCTTCATTGCCATCGGTATGCGGGGGGAGCAGGCTCATCGACGAGCTCCTTTTCGATTTTCCATCGCCGCTTTTGGGCGAATTTCGTGGTATAGTCGCAAGATGGCGGCCGGAGGTGCGCAAGGGCTGCCAGCGGCAATATACTCATCAGAAACACAGGAACCGCAGATGCATCCGATCGTTGGAATCATAAATACCAACAGCCGGTCGCCGTTTTCGAGAAAATTTCTTCGCAGTCAACTCGCATCGATCCGGGCACATCCCCTGGGCCAACATATACAGCTGTTATTCACCGCGCAAGCCGGAGATGCCGAGAAATTAACCCGCAAGGCGCTGGAAGAGGGCTGTGAGGCGGTGCTTTCCATCGGCGGCGACGGCACCCACAACGAGGTCGTAAACGGCTTTTTCGATCGGCAGGGAAACCTGATTCGTCCGAAGACATGCCTGGCGGTGTTTCCCGGCGGCACCGGCGGTGACTTTCGGAAAACCCTGGGGATCGGCAACACTGCATCCGAAGCCCTGGTCGCCTTGCAGGCAGGCCGGCCGCGACCCATGGACATCGGTCGTATCTGCTTCCGCGATCGGACCGGGCGACCGGTCCGGCGATATTTCATCAACATTGCCTCGGTCGGCTTGAGCGGTCTGGTGGACCGCTATGCCGCCGACGCTCGTTTCCATCGATTCGGCGGCAAAGGCGCCTATGTGCTGGCAACGCTCAGAGCCTTCCTGCGGTTTCGAAACCAATGGCTGCGAATTCGCCTCGACCGGGAGCCGGCGATCGCGCAGCGGGTGTGCACGCTGGCGGCGGCCAACGGGCGCTTTTTCGGCGGCGGTATGAAGGTGGCGCCCCGGGCGCGGGTCGACGACGGTCTGTTCGATGTCGTCTGTCTCGGCGATTTCGATCTGATCGATTTTCTCTTCAGCGGTCATCGACTCTACCGCGGTTTGCATACGGCAATGGCCAAGGTCTGGATACGCAGGGCGCGGCGGGTTCGGATCGAATCGGAAACTCCGGTGCCCATCGATGTGGACGGTGAGGCCGCCGGGTACACCCCCGTTGAAGTATCGATGGCTTCCGAGCGCATCCCCGTAATCGCGGCCGCGGCAAGTGCGTTTTCGCCCGACGATGCGCGAGGGCAAGCTTGGTAAACACCGTTTTCGACCTCCGTGGAGTTGCGGCGCGTTGCTGCGTGCCCCTGTTTGGACCCAAGGCCGGCCGCCTTTCCGGACCAAGAAACCGGACACCTGAAACTCCCGCATACTCAAGTCCATGGATTTATGATACAATTGAATTCATCGATCGAAAGGCCGAAACGCCCGCAAGCCAATGAGTGAACCGATTTGAGGGAGCGATGTCGTGACACCGATGAAAGTAAAAATTTTCCGGGAATTCAGCAAAAGCATTCATCCGCCCACCGAGCTGCAGATCAACACCTGGCTGGAGGAAAATCCGGATATCGAGGTGGTCCATCTGCTGCAATCGGAATCGATGACACCGGTCAGTGAAAACGAGGTGGAACGAAACCTGACCGTGACCGTGTTTTATCGCTGACGGGTGGGACGCAAATTCCCAAGCGCTTCATCCGGACACCCGACGACCCGGCGCCGTTTATCCGCCGGTCTTGCCGCCCCCTTGTTTCGAACCTACCTTATCGCAAAGCGCATCGGCAGGGCCGGTCCTTATTTTGAAAAGATCTTCGCGCCAGCTTCCATCTCAGACCGGCGCTAACGCCAAGATGTTCCCGATCACTGCGCAACTCATTGAAAAATGATCTTTCGAGGCGAAACGACTTCGACCCGCACCCATTTCGGCAATCATCCGCCGGGACATCGTTGCCGCGGTTCGGCTCCTGTTGTAAATCCGCCGCCATTCGACGCTCGTGGAAAACAAAGACGCACGTGCCTTGGGCCTCATCCGGCCGGGGCCGTTTTCCTGGCGCTGTGGCTGCTGCTCGGGTTTTTCGGCTGCTCGGAAAAGGCGCCCCGGTTGACCTTCTGGGTCGGAGGCGCTCCCCAGGAGATCGATTACTGGGAGGCGCTGGTCGATGCGTACGAGCGCCGCTCCGGCACGCAAGTGGATGTGATCCGGCAGCCGGCCGCCACCGAACAGCGCAAACAGGGACTGGTGATCGCTCTGGAATCCCGGCAACCGGATCCGGATGTTTTTTTGATGGACATCATCTGGATCACACAGTTTGTCCGTTCCGGCTGGTTGGAATCCCTGGACGGCTATTTTCAGCGCGGCGCGCTGCAGCCGGTCGAATTCTTCGAACCCGTGATCGAATCGGTCGACCGCCACGAAGGTCGCTATTATGCCCTGCCGGCCTTTCTGGATGTCGGGGTCCTCTATTACCGCAGCGATTTGTTGGATCGCCACGATTTCAGCGGCCCGCCGGCCACATGGGATGGGCTTCTGCAGCAGTCGCTGGCGATTCAGTCCGCCGAACGCGAACACAATCCGAACTTCAACGGGTTTGTCTGGCAGGGGGCCCAGTACGAGGGGCTGGTCTGCACGTTTCTCGAATTTGTCGCCACCCACGGCGGCGGGATTTTGCGCGACGGTGCGGTCGATCTGCAACAGGACGGCAATCTGGCCGCCCTGCGATTCATGCAGGGCCTCATACAGGATCACCGTATCTCGCCGCTGAACACCTACACCGAAATGCAGGAAGAAGAAGTCCGTCGCACCTTTCAGCGCGGCAATGCCTTGTTCGAGCGCAATTGGCTGTATGCTCGGAGCCTGCATCAGCAACCCGGTTCGAAGGTGCGGGGCAAAATCGGCATGGCGCCGTTGCCGCATGCAACCGGTCATCGAACGGCCGCAGCGCTCGGCGGATGGCATCTGGGTATATCGAAAACCTCCGATGTCAAAGAGCGGGCCTGGAACCTGGTGGCCTATTTGCTGTCGCGGGAGGTGCAAAAAAAGCTGTTGATGACCTTGGGTTGGTATTCCTGTCGCAAGGACGTTTACACCGACCCGGAGGTGCTGCAAACCGTTGGCAACGTTGAACAGCTGCAGCAGATTGTCGCCCACGCGGTCCATCGTCCCGATCTGCCCTATTACGACTCCGTTTCCCGGGTGATTCAACGCTATGTCAACGATTGCCTTTCGGGCAAACTCGAACCCCGCAAGGCCCTGGCTGCCATGCAGGAGAAGATCGAGCAGATCGAGAGAACCTATGGCCGCTAAATTGTCCCGCGACATCGGTCGCGAAACGCGCGAAGCCCTGTGGTTTATCCTGCCGCTGGTGTTGTTGACCATGGCTTTTATCGTGATTCCCATTGGCGGGACCTTTGTCACGAGCCTGTACCGGGATGTGACCTTTCTGCCCGATCGATTCGGCGGCCTGCAGAACTATGTGCGCCTGTTCGGCGATGTCCATTTCTGGCAATCCCTGCGATTTACGTTGCTGTTCGTGGTGGTTTCGGTGGGGTTGGAACTGGTCTTCGGGCTGAGCTTTGCGCTGCTGCTCAACGAGTCGTTGCCGGGGCGCGGATTGCTGCGCGTGGCGGTTTTGATCCCGTGGGCCATCCCCATCGCCGTTTCGGCCCGTATCTGGGAACTGATTTACAATTACGAATTCGGCCTGTTTAATTTTTTGATTCAACACCTGGGGATCAGCGATGTCCCCATCAACTGGCTGGGATCCTCCGCCGGGGCCTTTGCCGCCATCGTCATTGCCGATGTCTGGAAGACCACCCCGTTTCTGACCATTATTCTGCTGGCGGGATTCGCCACGATTCCCGCCGACCTCTACCGGCAGGCCCGGGTGGACGGCACCCATTTTCTGCAGCGCTTTTATTACGTGACCCTGCCGCTGCTGCGGCCGGTGATCGTGGTCGGTCTGCTGTTTCGCACCATCGATGCCATTCGGATCTTCGACATGATCTATGTGCTCACCGGCGGCGGACCGGGCGGCACCACCACGTCGCTTTCACTGTACTCTTTTCAGTATTACGTTTCCGGCGATTTCGGGTACGGATCGGCCATATCGTTGATTGTTTTCCTGTTGGCGGGTTTGCTGGCGGTGGGCTATATCCGTATGGGACGTTTCAACGAGGTGCTTCGATGACCGAGCGGCAGTTGAAAACGGGTTTGCAGTGGGCCGGAGCCGTCATGCTGCTTTCCTTTTGCCTGTTTCCCTTCGGCTGGATGCTGCTGGTCGCCTTCAGCCGACAGCCGGATTTCCTCCTGCCCGGCGTCGCATACGATTTCACCATCAGAAACCTGGTCGACGTGGTGACCGACGACTCGCTGCATGTGCTCGCCTACCTGCGAAACAGCCTGGTCATTTCGGCCACCGCGGCGTTGCTGTCCACCCTGGCCGCCGGCCTGGCGGCCTATGCGATCAGCCGCATGCGCTTTCCCGGCCGAATTCTGATTCCCATGGTCGTGCTGGCCTTTTCCATGTTTCCCCAGATCAGCATCATCGGCTACCTGTTCAAGTTGATGGCGGGTCTGGGCTGGATCAACACCTATGCCGCCCTGATTTTCCCCTACACGACCCTGGGAACGCCCCTGGCATTGTGGATTATGCTCAGCTACTTTGCGCAGATTCCCATCGATCTGGACCGGGCGGCCCTTGTCGACGGCGCCTCGCGCCTGCAGATCCTGTTTCGGGTTATTTTTCCGCTGGCCGCTCCGGGCGCGCTGTCGACCGCCCTGCTGGTGTTTATCTATTCGTTCAATGAATTTTTGTTTGCCTTGATGCTCACCACCGATTACCAGGCCCGCACCATACCGGTGGGGATCGCACTGTTCGAAGGGCTTCACGGGCAGCTGCCGTGGGGCCACCTGATGGCCATTGCCGCCGTTGCCGTCGTACCGGTGGTGCTCCTGACAGCGTTTTTTCAGCGTCGGATTGTTCAGGGCCTTGTCCAGGGAGCCGTCAAAGGATGAATCGCATCGTCATCCGGAATCTGGCAAAGGATTTTTTCACACTGCGTCGCGGTCGCATCCGCGCGTTGAAAGCCGTCGACCTCGAGGTGGCATCCGGAGAGTTTTTCGTCCTGGTGGGACCCAGCGGATGCGGTAAATCGACCCTGCTCAATATCATCGCCGGAATCGAAAAACCGAGCGCCGGTGAGATCCGCTTCGAAGACCGGCTCGTGGTTTCGGTTGCCGAAAAGGTGTACCTGTCCCCCCGTCAGCGTGACGTGGCCATGGTTTTCCAGAGTTATGCGCTTTATCCGCACATGAACGTGTACGACAATATTGCCTTTCCCCTGAAGATCGCCGGCATCGGCGCCGGAGATGCCGCGTCACGGGTGCACCGCGTGGCGGAGACCCTGGAAATCGAGTCCCTGCTCGATGCCCGGCCGGCCGAGCTCAGCGGCGGGCAGCGTCAGCGGGTTGCCCTGGGGCGTGCGATCGTGCGGGAGCCCAGGGTGCTGCTTCTGGACGAGCCGCTTTCCAACCTGGATGCCCTGCTGCGCACCAGCATGCGCGGTGAGCTCAAACAGATTCAGCGGCGACTTCAGGTGACCACCGTGTACGTCACGCACGATCAGACCGAAGCCATGACCCTGGGGGATCGAATCGCAGTCTTGAAAGACGGTGAGCTGCTGCAAAGCGGTGCGCCGGAAGAGATCTACCACCGCCCGGCCAACCGATTCGTGGCCGGCTTTATCGGCACGCCGCCGATGAACCTGCTGGACGGCGCAATTTTGGAAAAAGGCCGAAAGACGCCGGCGGTCCCGGGAAAAATGGAGCCGGACCGCCTCCAGGTAGGCCTGCGACCCGAGCACATCCGCATCACCGCGGCCGGCCGCGGCCGTCTGTCCGGTCGCCTGGTGCTGACCACTTCGCTGGGCAGTGAAGACCTGCACTATTTGGAAGTGCAGGGGCGGCAGGTGTTGGTAAAGACCTTTGAGCCGTGCGATTTCCGGGAGAACCAGGACGTCGGCCTCGATTTCGACGAAGACCAGCTGTACTGGTTTCGCAAGGACGACGGGCGGCGGTTGGCGTAAACCGGCATTTGGCCCGCTTTCAAGAAAATTACCCCCGATCCCAATACGTTTGGGATTTGATGTTCACCAGCCGATCGTCGAAAAAAATCGGCCGGTACATGTCGCCGTCAAATTCCCAGGTAGGATTGTTGTGTCTTGCGGTCGGCTTCAAGTTCGCCGGAGGTGCCGGACCAGACCGTGCGCCCTTTTTCGAGGATGTAATGGCGGTCGCAGATGCGGGTCAGCGCGTCAACGTGCTTGTCGATGACCAGCAGCGAAAGCCCCTCGCCTTTCAGCTGTTGCAAACACCGCCAGATTTGGGTGCGGATTTTCGGTGCCAGGCCTTCGGTGGCTTCGTCGAGGATCAATAATTGCGGATTGGTCAGCAACGCCCGGCCGATGGCCAGCATCTGCTGTTCGCCGCCGGAAAGTTGGCTTCCGTAAAGGCGAGCTCGTTCGGATAGAACGGGAAACAGGGCGTGAATGTCGTCGATGCGCCAACCAGTGCCGTTGCGTTTGCGGTCGTCGGCGGTGGCCATCAGGTTTTCCCGTACGGTAAGATTCGGAAAGATCTGCCGACCCTCCGGGACAACCCCGAGGCCCAGGCGGGCAATGCGGTATGGCGGCAGATTGCCGATGTCGCGCCCCCAAAAACGGATCGTCCCGGAACGAACCGGTGTCAGTCCCATAATCGATCGCACCGTGGTGGTTTTTCCCATTCCGTTTCTTCCCAGCAGCGAGACCATCTCTCCAGCGCCGATTTCCAGGGATATACCGTGCAGGGCCTGAATGCCGCCGTAAAACGTTTGGATGCCGCTAACCTTCAACATGAACGCTATTCTCCCAGGTAGGCTTCCCGAACTTGGGGGTCGTTGCGAATGTCGTCCGGGCGCCCGGAAGCGAGAATCCTGCCATAGAAAAGCACGCTGATGCGATCGGCCAGGTGGAAGACGACATCCATGTCATGTTCCACCAGCAGGATGGACTGTCGGCCCTTGATTTCCTGCAGGACCTGCATCAGGGCGTTGGAAGCCTCTCGATCCAGGCCGGCCATCGGTTCGTCCATGAGCAGTACTTTCGGATCGGATGCCAGGGCCATGGCAATTCCCACCAGACGTCTTTCTCCGTGGGAGAGACGTCCCGCCGGAATGTTTCGATTGCCGTTCAAACCCACCCGGTTCAGCAGGGTTTCGGCCGGCGTTCTCAGAAACTCCAGCTTGCGGGCATTCTGCCAGAAGCGGAAGCTGTGGCCGGAACGGGCCTGCACGGCCAGGGCCACGTTGTCCAACGCACTGAATCCGCGCAGGATGTTGGTGATCTGAAACGTGCGGGCCAACCCCATGAGGCAGCGGCGGTGAACCGGAAGCTCCGTGATGTCATGGCCTTCGAAATACAGCCGACCCGCATCCGGTTTCAGTTCGCCGACGATCTGATTGATCAGGGTGGTCTTGCCGGCACCGTTGGGGCCGATCAGGGCATGGATTTCTCCGGGATGAACCTCCAGGTCGATGCCGTCGGTCGCCCGGACCGCTCCGAAATTTTTGGTCAGCCCGGCGGCGACCAGCAGCGGTGCGGTCATGAGGTGTCCTTTCGGTGCAGCAGTCCATACAGGCCGCCGCGGGCAAACAGTACGACAAATATCAGCAGCGGACCCAGAAAGATCATCCAGTGGCGGGTGTATTCCGCCAGAAATTCTTCGGCCAGCAGCAATCCAAGCGCTCCCAGCACCGGCCCGATCAGCGTGCCGATGCCACCCAGAATCACCATGACCAGAATGTCACCCGACCGGGTCCAGTGCATCAGGGCCGGGCTCACATAATTGTTCTGATTGGCAATCAACGCGCCCGCCAGGCCGGCGATGGCGCCGGCGATGACGAAGCAGACCAGTTTGTAGCGGAAGGCGGGAAATCCGATGGATTGCATGCGGCGTTCGTTTTCCCGCAGGCCGCGGATGACCATTCCAAAACGGGAATTCACGATCCGATGCGCGGCATAAAGTGCGGCGATCAATATCACCCATACCAGGTAGTAAAAGGTCGTGTTGTCGGCAATGTTCAGCATGGGGCCGAAGGAACTTCGATTTGCCAGTGCCAATCCGTCGTCACCACCGTATTGCTGCAGACTGGAGCAGAAATAAAAGAGCATCTGAGCGAATGCCAGGGTGATCATGATGAAGTAGACCCCGGAGGTGCGGATACTCACCGCACCGATGGCCAGCGCCGCTACGGCCGCAAATGCCGCCGCAGCCGGCCATGCAATCCAGGCGGTTTGGATTCCGTGCTGGGCCAATATCCCGACGGTGTATGCACCCACACCCAGAAAAGCGGCGTGGCCGAGGCTCACCATGCCGCCGTATCCGAGAATCAGGTCCAGGCTTACGGCGCAGAGGGCGTAAATCATGATCCGGCTGACCATGCGGATATAAAACGGCTCGCTGAAAACGGGCATCAGTCCGAGTGCTGCCAGCACGACCGCGGCAATGATATGTTGCTTTCGGATTTTTGCTGTTTTTTCCATTTAGGCTGCCGTTATCCTGCCGGGAAAAGACCTTGCGGCCGCTTGAACAACACCGCCGCCATCAGGATATAGATCACCATGGACGCCAGGGCCGGCGGCAGCAAAACGCGCCCGAAGGTGTCGGCAAATCCGATGAGCATGGCGGCCACGAATGCGCCCCGGACAGATCCGATACCGCCGATGACGATCACCACGAAAGTCAGAATCAGGATCGATTCTCCCATGCCGATTTCCACCGAAAGGATCGGGCCGGCCATCATTCCGGCAAACCCCGCCAGCACGGCGCCCAGTCCGAATACCAGCGTGAACAGTAAAGAAACGTTGACACCCAGCGCACCGACCATCTCCCGGTTGCTGGCACCGGCCCGAATGAGCATGCCCAGTCGCGTTCGATGGATCAGCAGATACAGCCCCAGTGCGATGAGCAGCCCGATGGCCACGATAAACAGGCGATAGGCCGGGTAGGGGACACCCGGAAGAATGCTCACCGATCCGGACAAGGCCGGCGGCGGGCTCATGAAATAAGCCTGCGGACCCCAGACCATGCGCACCAGTTCATTGAAGAACAGGATCAGGGCAAAGGTGGCCAGCACCTGGTCCAGATGGTCGCGGTCGTAGAGCCGGCGCAGCACGATCAGTTCCATCAGGACGCCGATCGCCATAACCACCGGAATGGCCAGGGCGATGCCGAGCAGAAAAGAGCCGCTGAAACGCTGAAAGGTGGCGGCCAGATAGGCGCCCAGCATGTACAAAGAGCCGTGGGCCAGGTTGATCAGGTTCATGATGCCGAACACCAGGGTCAGCCCGGCGGACATCAAAAACAGCATGACCCCGAGCTGGATCGCGTTCAACCCCTGGATTGCGAAAAGGGATAGATCCATAGTGTCTGTTTGTTCGTTAGTCCCCATCCACGAAGAGTGAATGGCCGGTTTGCCCTTCCAGCCGGTTGCTCATAGCTTATAGCTCATGGCTCATAGCTCATAGCAAAAGAAAGATTGCAGACCTTTCCAGTTAAAATACGGTGGAGCGCAGCGACTCCATAATTTTAGGCATTTATAATTTTTACATTTTAGACATTTTCTTTGAGCTTTGAGCTTTGAGCTCGATTTACCACTCCATCGGGCACTCGGACACATACGCATCGGCATGATCCACAAAAGCGGTTCCGATGGTCCGGGTGGTCAAGGTGCCCTCATTGTTTCGGATCACCTCCCGGATGTAAAAATTCTGGATTGGAAAGTGGTTGCGGTTAAACTTGAATTCGCCCCGGACCGATTGAAAATTCGCCCGACGAAAAGCCTGCCGCAGGGCGTCCTTGTCCTCCAGGTTGCCGTCCACCGCACGAAGGGCACTGTCGATCAACAGGGCGGCATCGTAGCCCTGGGCGGCAAACAGCGACGGGATCCGGTCGTAGTGGGTCTGGAAGTCGGCCACGAATTTGCGGTTGACGGGATTGTCCAGATCCGGAGACCAGAAGCTCGAGTGCAGCAGCCCCAGGGATGCATCGCCCATGGCCGGCAACACCATCTGCGCCAGGGTGAAGGCGGTGGTGTACAGCGGGATTTCTTCTTTCAGCCCCGCCTGGGCATACTGTTTGACGAAATTGATTCCCATGCCGCCGGGATAAAACACGAAGACCCCGTCGGGTTTGGCCGCCCGCAGCTGCGCCAGTTCGGCGGCATAATCCGGCTGGTTGATTTTGGTATAGACTTCCGCAACGATTTCGCCCTTGAAATACCGTTTGACGCCGGCCAGCCCGTCTTTTCCGGCGCGGGAATTCGGCGCCATCAGGTAAAGGTTTTTGACCCCCTTGTCCTGGAGGTATTTGCCCATGGCTTCATGCGTCTGGTCGTTTTGCCAGGATACGGCAAAAAAGTTCTCCAGACATTCGGAACCCGCCAGCGGGGATGGACCGGCGTTGGCGCTGACCAGAAACACACCGGCATCGGTGACCGGCTTGGCCACCGCCATCATGACGTTGGAAAAAACAATGCCGGTGAGAATGTCGACCCGGTCTTTTTCGATCATTCGGGTGGCCACCTGGACGCCGACTCCCGGTTTCAGCTGGTCGTCTCCCACAACCAGGTCCACCGGCAATCCGCCGAGCTCGTCGCCGCAATGTTTCAGGCCGAGCTTGAATCCGTCCAGAATGTCGATGCCCAGGCTGGCGGCCGGCCCTGACATGGTGGCCATGTAGCCGATTTTTACCTTGTCGGCGGCATGGGCCACCGCACCGGCGATCAATACCAGGGCGACGAATCCGACGGTCAGTCGTTTGATCATTTTTCAGCTCCTCTCGATGCATTTCGTTGGTCAACAATCCATCCGGGGTTCATCGCAGCGATTGGATGAATCCCGCCACAGCCGCAACTCCGTGGCGGTCCACCAGCTCGATGGTTTTGGTGCCGATCACCGCAATGTCCACTTTATTTTTTAGAAAATCGATATCTTCCTTGCTCTTCACACCGAATCCAAGGGCCAGCGGCAGAGCGGTGGCCCGGCGGCAGCGCTGGAGGTAGTGACCCAGGGTGTCCGAAAAACTTGTGTTCATACCGGTAACCCCTTTGCGGGCCACGCAGTAGACGAATCCGGCACCGTGACGGGCCAGGTACTGCATGCGCGCATCGGGCGTGGTCGGTGCAATAATCTGAATCGGCGCCAGGGCGGCCTGCTGCATGGCCGTGAGATAGGAATCGCCTTCTTCGGGGGGCAGATCCGGGACGATGGATCCGTGGAGGCCGTTGGATTGCATGGCCGCCACGAAGCGCCGTATGCCGTATTTGTAAAGGATGTTGTAATAGCTCATGAAAAGAAACGGGATGTCGAACGCCTCGGCGGCCCGTTGGGAGAATTCCAGGCACTTGTCGACCGTGGCACCGGCTGCCAGCGACTGCTGGTTGGCCCGTAGAATCACCGGTCCATCGGCGATGGGCTCGGAGAAGGGGATCTGCAATTCCATCAAGTCGACCCCGCTCTCGACCATGGACTTGACGATTTGAAACGATTCTTCCATCGAGGGATAGCCGATGACGATGTGGGTCATCAGAAGAATCTCTTTGGTTTCCAGCCGGTTTTTCAAATAGGATTCCAGCATTTTTTTCGTTCCCTCAATTCATAATAAATTTCGTATTCTCGTCGCAGCATCTTCGAGAATATTGTCGGTCATGGCCGGTATTGCTCGGCTTTACCGAGGATGAACGACCGCCAATCCGGATCCTCGAAGGCATCGGCGATGGTAAAAATGTCCTTGTCGCCGCGGCCGGACTGGTTGATCAAAATGATGTCATCCGATGACAGCTCCGGGGCTTCCCGGAATGCGCCGGCAAAGGCATGGGCCGATTCCAGGGCCGGAATGACCCCCTCCTTTCGGATTGTCAGGCGGGTGGCATCGATGACTTCCCGATCCGTTGCCGCCTCGAAGCGGGCGCGACCGGATTGTTTAAAATGCGACAGAATCGGAGACACCCCCACGTAATCCAGACCGGCGGCGATACTGTGCGTTTCTTTCATCTGGCCGTCACGGTCCTGCAGGAAATAGGTCTTGTAACCCTGAGCCACGCCGATGCTGGCGTCCGCGGAACAAAGCCGGGCGGCGTGACAGCCAGTGTCCAGTCCCCGGCCGGCGGCTTCAACGCCCACCAGTTCCACCGGGTCCTCCAGAAAACCGCTGAAAATTCCCATGGCATTGGAACCGCCGCCCACGCAGGCGTAAACGCGGCGGGGCAGCTTACCGGTGCGTTCCAGGATTTGCCGGCGCGCTTCGCTGCCGATGATCGACTGAAACCAGCTGACCATTTCGGGAAAAGGGTGGGGGCCGCAGGCCGTGCCCAGCACGTAATGGGTGGTATCCATATTGGACACCCAGTCGCGGAAGGCCTCGTTGATCGCATCTTTGAGAATGCGGGTGCCGTCGCGGACCGGCACGACTTCGGCACCCAGCTGCCGCATCCAGAAGACATTGGGCCGCTGGCGGTCCACGTCCAGCTCCCCCATGTAAATGGTGCAGTCGAAGCCGAACTTGGCTGCCATGGTGGCGGTGGCCACACCGTGCTGTCCCGCCCCGGTTTCGGCAATGACCCGGGTTTTGCCCATGCGCTGGACCAGCAGGCCCTGGCCCATGACGTTGTTGGCCTTGTGCGCCCCGGTGTGGTTGAGATCTTCGCGTTTGATGTAGATTCGGGCCCCGCCCAGATGCCGGGTCAGGTTCTCGGCGTAGGTCAGCGGTGTGGGCCGGCAGGAGTAAGTGGACATCAATTCGACATACTGCCGCCAGAATTCGGGGTCATTTTTGGCCTCCATGAAGGCCTGTTCGAGCTCTTCGAATGTGGCCGCCAGGATTTCGGGTAGAAAGGCACCGCCAAATTCTTGGTAATAGCCGCGGCTATGCATCGGCATTTCCTCCAAGGGTTTGAGAAAAGACAAATTGGTCCGTGCGGCAGAAAAGCGCGGAAAAAAATGCATTGTCCGCCTGGGGAAAATGCAGGAATCGCTTGACGATCAGAATCGGCGTGGTGGCGCGGACACCCAGCGCCCGGGCCTTGCCCTCACCCACCGTTCCGATGCGGAAGTTCTGTTTACCCCGCACGGGTCGCATGTAAAACGATTCTTCGGCGATCTCCGAAAGCGACCGCCCCTCCAGTTTCATGGCATCGATGCCGGCAAAAAGCTCCGGGTGAAAATACATGTCTTCGATCAGCACCGGGCTGTCGGCCACCCGGGTCAATCGGGAAAGAAAGTAAGCTTCCCGGCCCATGAACGGATTTTCCGAATCCCCGTCGATCGGTTTCAGGCGAATGGTTTCGAGGATGCGGGTGGCCACTTTCAATCCGCGTCGTCGAAAGGAGGCCGTGGTGCCGTCCAGGGAAAACAATCCCACTTCTTCCCACGGTCTGCAGACAAAGGTGCCGGAGCCGCGCCGGCGCTTGAGCAGGTTTTTGCGCACCAGTTGATCGATCGCCTGACGGACGGTCGGCCGGCCGATTGAATATTCCGATGCCAGCTGATGCTCGGATGGAATGCGCTCGCCGGGCTGATATTCACCGGCCCGGATTTTGGCGAGCAGCACGTCGGCCAACTGGCGGTAAAGCGGTATGGGAGATTGCGGATTCAGCATGGCATTTTTTTATTTTTTTGTCAGATATTCTGCGGCTGCGAACGGCCTACTTCGCAAACGGCAGCTGAATTTGGCATCCACTTCAACAGGTAAGGTATATTGGTAAAGTTGTCAATACAAATTTGACCAAAATCGATCAACTTCAATGCTGTCCTTTGCGAACGGCACCCGGTCTCACAGCCGCATTGGCAAATTCTGATTCAGTCCCGGCGCGTGGCATCGTATCCGCCTCGTTGCAGATGCATCCGTTGTCGATTGGGAGTCGCGCAGCGGGATGACCGGACGACACGGGAGTCATCCGGTCTGGTTGGGTGGCGTGATTTGCAACGGCAGGGTTGGATACCGCCGTCGGCTTGCCGGCAACGCTGGGACGGCTCGGCTACCCGGCGGTTTTGCGGAAAAACGGAATGTGCAGGACAATCAGATAGACCGTGGCGGCCGCATATCCGGCCAGCGTGCCCAGCCAGATGCCGAATCTCGGGTAAGTCAGGGCCACCACCGTTCCATAGACGACAATGGCGCCCAGTCCCCTGGGTACGTTTTTCAGAATGGCCTGCACATGTTCGGTCCGGTAGGAAACGTGAATGATGAACACGAACGGCAGCATGGTGATGGGAAAGGCCGAAAGCAATCCGGCCCAGCCGGGTCCCACCAGCCGGGCCGATGCGGTGATCAGAATAATCACGCCCGCGGCAAACAGCGCCCGCAGTATGAGTACGGCGGGACTGAGGCGCAGTGCATGTTGAATGCGCACGTTTTTCAGACGCCGGAAAAGGGCGGTGCAGATCAGGATGGCGGCCGACGCGGCCATCACGGCGACCGGCAGTCGGGCCGGCAAATATCGCAGCAGCGAAGCAACGCCGAAGTAAGCGGCTACGCCTCCCAGGGTGGACCCGCCGGCAGCGAACAGGCCGGCGCGTCCGCCAACAAGCCGGATGGTCAGTTGATATCCCATTACAAAAGCCAGCGTTCCGATCAGGCCGAAGACCGTATAAACTGCACTCTGGCCGGCAAAGCCCGGGTCGATTTCATAACCCATGAAAAAAAGGCTGATGGCCGCCCCCAGGGGATAGCCCGACAGCAGACCGGCCACCCGCGTGCTGACTTTTTCGGCCAAAACCGACAGCCCCACTACCATGGCCACGGCGACGCCGATCTTGACCAGCGACAACGGGTCGAAGACCCGCTCCAGCAATACCTGCAGGGTGGCGGTCACGGCAGGTACAGTCCGGCTTTGACGGGCAGGTAAAGTGCCAGGATGGGAAGCACGGACAAGATGATCAGAACGATGACGTCCATCAGGACATAAGGAATGGCTTCTTTGGCCAGCGAGTCGAGGTCGCCCCCGATCAGGTTGGCGGCGGTAAACAGGTTGACACCGACGGGAGGGGTGGCCTGGCCGATGGCCAGCGCCGAAATGAAGATGACTCCGTACCAGAGCGGGTCGATGGCGAAGGCATCCAGGACCGGAATCAGGATGGGCATGATCAGATACGAAATGGAAATGGCATCCAGAATCATTCCCAGGGCCAGCAACAGCAGATTGACCAGGATGATCATGACCACGGCATTGGGCGACAGACTGACGATCAACTCCGCCGCCCGATCGATGACACCGATCACCGAGGCGGTCCAGGTGAAAATGCCGGCGAACACGACGATGAACATAATGACCGAACTGGTCACGGCCGCATCGACCAGGATGACGATCAGATCCCGCCAACCGATGGAGCGGTAAATGAACACCGCCACGAACAGGCTGTAAAACACCGCCACCACGGCGGCCTCGGTGGGCGTGAACATGCCGGTGTAAATGCCGCCCAGAATGACCACCGGCGTCAAAAGGGCCCAGGTGGAACGACGCAGGGCCTGCAGGATTTCCCGCGGCGAACCCATTACTTCCAGACCGCGATATCCGCGGCGACGGGAAATCAGATAGGCCACCAGAATCGTACCGAGTCCGGTGATCAGGCCGGGAATGATGCCGGCGACGAACAGAGCGCTGACCGAAACGCTGGTAATGTTGCCGTAGATGATAAAGGCAATGCTGGGTGGAATGATGATGGACAGGTCCGATGCGTTGGCGATGGTGGCACCGGCGAAACTGCGGTCGTAGCCGTTTTTAACCATCGGGGTAAGCAGGATCAGGCCGACAGCCGCCGTGGTGGCCGGTCCGGAACCGGACAGCGCGCCCCAGAACATGCAGGTGCATACCGCCACCACTGCCAGCCCGCCGGTCACCTGTCCGACCAGCAGTTCGAAAAAACGGGCGATGTGGGCGGCCAGGCCGGCCCGCTGCATGATCACACCGGCCAGCACGAAGAACGGAATCGCCAGCAAAGGAAACGAGGCGATGCCCGAAGCGAAATTCACCCCCAGCATCTCGATGCCCAGATCGTATTGATAGACGGTCACAACGGCAGAGATCCCCAGTGCCGTACCGATGGGCACGCCCAGCAGCATGAGCACAACAAAGCTCAGGCTGATCAGTGCGATGTCCATCAAGGGGCCTCTCTCAGGATGGTCAGCCGCTCGGCGGCATTGCGATACACACCGCGAAAGACGAATACGGACAGCACCGGCACTCCGGCATAGTAAATCCAGACCGGGATGCCCAGGGCGGCGCTGGCGGCGCGGAACAATGTGATTTCATCGTAAATGGCCTGGATCATGTAGATGTTCACCAGCACGAACAGCAGGGCGCTCAAAACCGCGGACAGGATCACCACCGATTTTTTGAGGGGCTTCGGAAACCAGTTGTACAGGGTGACCATGCCCAGATGACCGCCGCGTTCGAAGGCGATTCCCGAGCCCAGCACCGTCATCCAGACGAACAGGTTGATGGTAATCTCCTCGGTGGCGGCAAAGGAGAAATGAAAGAAATATCGGCTGAGAACGTTGATGAATGCAATGGCTGCCATGACAAAGAGCAGCAGGGCCGTGATGACGTGATCGATGCGCAGTTTGGTCGAAGGCGGTATTTTCATGGTTCTTTCGGAGCGATTTGATTTGGAGTAAGCGCCGCCGCCGGCGTTGCGAATTCACGGTTTCACCGCAGAGTCGCAGAGAACGCAGAGAGATCCAATTTTTTCGGATGCCGCTGAGAGGGCGGCATCCGGAAAATACACGCAAGGTTTTGTCCGAGGGAACTTTTTGTTTTTCGCACTCTCAGCGAAAAACAAAATTTTTATCCTCTGCGTCCTCCGCGTCTCCGCGGTGAATGTTTCGAACCCGCGGGGGACGCAGCCCGGTGGGAAAAGGCCGTTTATAACCGGGCACGCTACTTGCCCATGTCGCTCTTAGCCTTCTCATAAACCTCCCGGCCGATTTCATCGATCCATTTTTCGTAAATCGGCTGGGTGGCCTTTTCGAAGGCCGCCACCTGATCGTCGTTGAGAAAATTCACCGTCATGCCTTTTCCGGTAAGGAATCCGACCGGATCGGGTACGTCCATTTCATGCCCGAATTCGTTTTTCAGAATGTTCAGCGACTTTTCTCCGTCCAGTCCGGCACGGCACAGCGCGGTTTCGAAACGACCCGCTTCCCGGGCGGCTCTGGCGATGCCGTCTTTGACATCCTGGGGAAAGCCGTCCCACTGCGATTTGTTCCAGTAAATGATCAGCGGGTCCACCAGATAATTCCAAAAGGTGGCGTATTTATGGTACTGGAATATCTGCACCGGGATCAGGACACCCACCGGATTTTCCTGGCCGTCGACGACTCCCTGCTGGAATCCGGCCACGGCGTCTCCCCAGTTCATATTGACCGGATCGGCGCCCAGCCGTTTGAAGGTTTCGATAAATATCGGACTGCCCACCACCCGGATGCGCATGCCCTGCAGGTCCTCGGGCCGCGTGACGGACTGTGTGCTGTTGGTCAGCTGTCGGAAGCCGTTTTCGGCCCAGGCCAGGGGTTTGAGGCCGACTGTTTCCATGGCGGCAAATACGGCCTGACCCGCGGCTCCGTTTTCGATTTTATCCAGATTTTCGAAATTATTGATGAAAAACGGCAAATGAAAAATGTTGGCCTCTGGAATGACCGGAGAGATGTTGATGGTGGATTCCATGGCACAATCGATCACGCCCTTGGCCACCATCTGGGCCGACTTGAGCTGGGCGCCCTTGAGCAGGGCACTGCCGTAGTAAGGTTTTACGTTAATTTTCCCGTCCGTGTATTTATCGCAGAGCTCGGCAAACTTGGCCGCACCCATACCCCAGTAAAACTTGGGTCCCACGTTGAGTTGCAGCTTGTATTCTTTTTTGAAATCGGCCGCCGGAGCGGAACATACCACGACCGTCATCAGACACAGCATTGTCGACAATGCCGCAATCATTCGTGAGGTTTTCATTGCACGACTCCTTTCCCGGTTTTACTGTTAAAGTAAATCGATCCAATCTTCCGGCTTCCGGTAATTCGGATATCCGTATCGGTTGGTTCCACTGGGTTCGTCTAAAGAAAGCCGCAGGTTCTCGCTCGGAACCGTTTGTCCAGTCCGGTGGGCGATTTTCTGCCAATAACACAGGACGTTGCGCGGGGTCAACATCGGTGCCGGTTCCATGGCCGGTGTGGCGTTGCCGCCGGAATCGGCGGGCGGCAACCCGGCAGCAGGGCCCGGGGACCCAATCGTGGCAACTCACATAAAAGGGGTCGATCTGAATCACTTGGGAGACAAGCATATGACACCGGAAATGCACCCGGCGCCCGATCGCGAGGTGATGCTGTCGGACGGCAGCCGGCATCGCCTCAAGGATTTCTGGAAATCGCATCCGTTGTTGCTGGTGTTCCTGCGGCACCTGGGTTGACCATTCTGCCGGGAGCAAGTTGCGCAGTTGCGCGACAACCGCGATCGCCTTGAAAAGGCCGGACTTCGGATCCTGCTGGTGGGCATGGGTACCCCGCAGAAATCGGAAGCATTCCGACAGGAGTTCGACCTGCCGTTTCCGCTGGTTTCCGATCCGGACCGGAAACTTTACCGCGCTTTCGACCTGAAACGGATGTCCACCCTGGATTTTTTGTCGCCGCGCCTGGCCCGCAAGGGGATTGGCGCCATGGTCCGGGGCCACAGCATGGGTGCGCCGCAGGGTGACGTGAAGCAGCTGCCGGGTGTGTTCATCATCGACCCCGGCGGGCGCGTCGTTTTCAGCCACTACGCCGCCGATCCGTCCGACCACCCGCAGATCGAAACGTTGCTGACGGCCGCAAAGGCTGTCGCCGCAAAGTGACGGCCCCGATCGCGGTGGGTCCGGCCGGAAAGGGAAATACAAAGCCATCATTTCCCGGGCAATCGATTCATCATCCCATCCATCCGCCCGGGGACGCTCATTGGAAACCGGAATCTGGATTTCCGGGTCTGCCCAAATCAGAATCCACAATTCGCAGGATCCCGGTACGAGCGGCGCCACAACGGGTCTGATCCCGCTCGCTGAACATCATCAAAGCGGATAAAAAAAAGCCCGCCGCACCGCTCCCGCAGAAAGCAAAACTTTCCCGTTTTTTCCCTGCAGCAGTTGGCACTGCTTTTGCTGCAGCCATGGATCAGGTTTAGAAAGGCATATCGGGCCTGCAGCGCCGCAAAAGCCACGCTCGATATATGCTTTCGGGTCATCCTTGGAATTCTTTTCGCATTTCAAGCTTGAGAGGTGGTGCCGTGGGTACCTCGCAAAATGCAGGGACCGTCGGTTCGGAAAAGCTGGAGCGCATCGTTCAGAAAGACGAACGCAGCGGTCGGGTACTGGCCGGCTGGTGGCGGCAACTCACCGCAGGTCTCGCTGTGGGCATGGTGCTGTTTTACCTTTACTGTGCGCTCATTCCGGTCGACACGCAATATTTTCTGGGTCTTTACGTGCTGCTCACTTATGTTCTGATATTTCTATTCTATCCCTTCGGATCGAAATCGCCGCGTCATCGCCCCTCGATGTGGGATGTCCTCATGGCCCTGGCGGCGGTCTGGGTGGTGGGCTACTACATCCTAGAATACGAAGCCATCAACTACCGCATGGGCGCCGAAAACCGTCTGGACACGGTGGTCAGCACG
The DNA here is from genome assembly GCA_051155755.1 of Desulfobacterales bacterium. Classification (GTDB taxonomy): domain Bacteria; phylum Desulfobacterota; class Desulfobacteria; order Desulfobacterales; family SG8-13; genus DAXETY01. Next base: position 11,574 of record DAXETY010000077.1, on the reverse strand, counting down.
GTCGGCATACTGGTCTCGCTGGAGGTGGCGCGCCGGGCCCTGGGATGGTCGATGACCCTGGTGGGTGCCGCTTTTCTGGTATATGCCTTCTGGGGCGACTTGCTGCACTACGTGCCGGTGCTGCGGGCCTTCGCCCACACCGGCTTCGCGCTGGACCGCACACTCAACCACATCTACCTGAAGGAAGAAGGCGTGTTCGGCATCATGGCCACCGTGCTGGTCACCTACGTCATTTTGTTCATTTTTTTCGGTGCGTTTCTGAAAGCTTCCGGCGCCAGTCGTTTTTTCCTCGATCTGCCGCTGGCATTGGCCGGCCGAACGGTGGGCGGACCTGCCAAGGTGGCGGTGATGGCCTCCGGGTTTTTCGGCTCCGTCTCCGGTTCGGCCATCGCCAACACCGTTTCCACCGGGGCTTTCACCATCCCGCTGATGAAAAAAGCCGGCTTTCGGCCACACGTGGCCGGGGCGATCGAACCGGCCGCATCCATCGGAGGAATGTTCATGCCGCCGATCATGGGGGCCGGCGGTTTCATCATGGCCGAGATGACCGAAATCCCTTACGTGGATATCATGATCATGGCCATTTTCCCGGCGTTGATCTATTTTCTTTCCGTGTTCGTAATGGTGCACTTCGAAGCCAAACGCTACGGACTGGTGGGCCTGCAGGAGGCCGGCGCGCCCGGGGCCCTCGAGATTCTGAAAAAACAGTGGTTCATGTCGCTGCCCCTGGTGATCATCGTGGTGATGATGGTCGCCGGTTACTCCCCGGCCTATGCCGCCTTCTGGGCCATCGCCTCCTGCGTGGCCGTGAGCTGGTTGACACCGGACAAACGCATGGGCCCCCGGGAAATTCTGGCTGCCATGATCGAAGGCGCCCGCAACACGTTGATCATCGGCGCCACGGTGGGTGTCATCGGCATCATCGTGGGAACCATTCAGCTAACCGGGATCGGGCTCAAGTTTTCACAGATTATTATCGACCTGTCCATGGGGTATTTGCCGCTGGCCATCCTGCTGATCGGGTTGGCGTCGCTGGTGCTGGGGATGGGGGTGCCGGTGACCGCCGCCTATCTGATCACCGCGGTGCTGGCGGTCGGTGCGTTGACCGACATGATCTGTCGTTCCACCTGGGGCATCGGGTTCCAGGAACTGCAGGCACCCCTGGGCGAACTGCTGGTGGACGATCCCCAGCGGGTGCAAATCATGGCCAAGGTGGCGTGGGTGCTGATTGCAGCCCACATGATCGTGTACTGGTTCAGTCAGGACTCCAACATCACCCCGCCGGTGTGCGTGGCTGCCTATGCCGGGGCCGCCATCGCTGATTCGGATCCCTGGAAGACCGGCTGGACTTCATTTAAATTCGCCAAGATGCTTTACATCGGTCCGTTCTTGTTTGCCTTCTCTCCGGGTTTCCTGCTGGCGGGTCCGGATCACTTCCTGCCCTGGTGGCGCATCGGCTTTACCATGCTGACCATCGTTCTGGGCACCATTGCCTTCGGCAGCCTGACGATGGGGTATTTCCTGTGTCCGACCACCCTGCTGGAATGGTCCATCTGTGCGGTGGCCACCGTATTGCTGTTTTTCCCGGATCTGCCATTGTGGCTGACCGGCGCCGACATTCCCCTGGCCTTCGTCGATGCCGCCGGGATCGGGCTCTGGGTAGTGGTCTACTTCATGCAGAAACAGCGCATTCGCGCCAATCCGAGCCTGATCCTTTCGCTGGACGAACGCCGACGCTTGAAGACGGCTGCGGTTCGCGTCCGGCCCTGATCGAATTTCCATCTGCCGGGGAATTTCAGGAATTCAGATAGTTGCGAGCGACGGCATCGTCCATCAGGCGCACCACGTAATCCCACAGGAGCTCGGAGCCCTGATGCACCGGCTGCATGCGGCCGAACACCTGTTCCTTGCGGATGCGGTGCTCCTGCCAAGACTTTCCGGCGGTTACGTAGTTGTGCAGGAAGGGTTGAAAACGGTCCATCGCATTGGCAAAGCGGGACTCGGGCGAACGGCGGGCCTCGAACTCCTCCCACAGTTCGCGCCACTCGGCGGCCTGGTCGGCGGGCAGCAGGTTGAAGATGCGATCGGCCGCGGTCCGCTCGCGCTGCGATTTGTCTTCTTTGGCGGCCTGGTCATAGCAGTAGGTGTCGCCGGCGTCGATTTCGATGAGGTCGTGCACCAGCAGCATCCGGATGACCCGTCCCAGATCGAGGCCGCGATCCCGGGCGTATTCGGCAAAGATCATGGCCGACAGGGCGATGTGCCAGGAGTGTTCGGCCGAGTTCTCCCGGCGGGAGGTGTCGGTGAGATAGGTCTGCCGCATTACCTTTTTGAGTTTGTCCGCTTCGATCAAAAACCGCACCTGCTGCTGAAAACGTTCGGTATCGACGTCCAGCTGCTCCAAAACTTCTTCTCCTCCGAACCATCGCACCGCTTCCGCATCTTTTTTCATGTCCTCTTCCTCGATGCTCGTTTTAGTAAGCATAGTCTCCCAAGAAACGTTGTCTGTGCAGGCGGCCGGCACGGTGGCCGGCCCTTCTACGAACGCTTCATTGCTGATTCCTGGATTCTTTGTTTACGGGTGAAGATGTTCCATTGCCGTGTTCAATACCTTTATCTTCCCCGGAGAAGGTGTCAAGGCCGGAGCGCTTCGACCCGGTCCACCGTCAGGGTTGCCGCCCCGAAGTCCTCGTCCACCATGCCGCTGAGCAGATACGGCCGGTGGCGGTCAAGCATGTGGCAGAACCTGCGATAGGCATCGGGAAAGAAGGTGGTTTCCACCACTCCGGTTTCGTCTTCGAAGGTCAGAAATTCCATGGATTCGCCGTGACGGGTGCTCACCACCTTGCCGGTGATCAGCAGCCCGGCGGTGCGCACCCTGCGGCCGACGAAGCGGTTCAGGTCGGCGGCTTTGACGACGCCGCGGTGTTTCAGGGAATCGTCAAACAGGCTCATCGGATGGCGGTCGCACAGAAACCCCAGCACCGCATACTGCCGACGCAGGCGTTCGCGTGGATCGTCGGGCGGCAGAAACGGTCGGGGCGTCTCGGCCACCTGCTGGAAAAGCTCGGACGCCGCCTGCCGTTCGCGGCGGCGCTGCCGGGCGGCCACCTCCCACAGCAGAGCGGCGCGGCTTTCTCCGGGGTGGAGGGAGTCGAAGGCTGCGGCGTGGACCAGGGCCCGGACCTCCGGTTCGGCCGGTCGCACCCGCTGCAGAAAATCTCCCAAACTGTCGAAGGGCCGGTTGCGGCGCAGCGCCAAAATGCGCTGCCGGGTTTCGGATTCCAGATGGGCCACCGCCATCAGACCGACTCGGATCGTGTCTCCGCAACCCTGCCAGCGCTCCCGGCTGGCATTGACGTCCGGCGGCAGAATGTTCAGCCCCAGTCGACGCGCCTCGGAGACGTAAGCAAAGGTGGAATAGTAGCCGCCCTGGTTGCTGATCACCGCCGCCATGAACTCGGCCGGATAATGCGCCTTCAGAAAAGCGGATTGAAACGACACCCGGGCGTAGCTGGCGCTGTGAGGCTTGCAGAACGAGTAGCCCGAAAAACTCATCATCATCTGCCAGATTTCCTCGATTTTACCCTCTTGCGCGCCGCGGGCCCGGGCGCCTTCGAAAAACCGCCGACGGTAGTCCTCCAGTCGGCGCTGTTTGTCTTTTTTAGACATCACTTTGCGCAGGCCGTCGGCCTCGGCGTGATCGAAGCCGGCCACCGCCATGGCGGTCTTGGAGACATCCTCCTGATAGACCATGATGCCGTAGGTTTCGTCGAGTACCTCCGCCAGCAGCGGGTGGATCGGCTCCCAGCGGCCCCCGTGCAGACGACGAATGTATTCTCGGATAAAGGTGTTTGCCGCCGGTCGGATGATGCTGCTGTGAATGACGATGTGCTCGAAATCGCCCACGCCGGTTTTCAGCTGCAGCAGGCGCGTGGCCGGACTTTCGATGTAAAAACAGCCCATGGTGCGTCCGGCGGCGATGATCCGCCGGGTGGCCGGATCGTCTTCCGGCTCCCAGCGCTCGTCGTCGAAGTGGCCGCCGTTGCTGCGCAAGTTGGCGATGGCGTCGCGAATCACCCCCAGACTGCGGTTGCCCAGCAGGTCGATTTTCACCAGCCCGGCTTCCTCGGTGGCATCCTTTTCCCACTGGATCACCGGTACCCCCTTGGCGGCCGGCTCCAGCGGAACGTACTCGTCGATGGGATTGGGAGTGATCACCACGCCGCCGGAGTGTACCGAGATGTGACGGGGCACTCCGATGATGCGCCGGGCCAGCCGGACGATCTCCGGCCAGGGCCTGGGAAAGTCGACGCCGGCCAGCTGCGGCAGTTCCTGCAGCCGTGCCAGCAGGTCGTCTTCTTCGCCGGCGGCCTTCCAGAACCAGGGCAGCCGACGGGTGACCCGGCCGATTTCCCGGTCGGTGAGCCCGTAGACCTTGGCGGTTTCCCGGATGGCCATGCGGGGGCGGAAGGCCACGTGGTTGCAGACCATTGCGGCGTGGCCTTCGTACTGGCGCAGCACGTCGGCCTGCAGTGCATCGCGCTCGTCCCAGGCAAAGTCGACGTCGATGTCGGGCGGATCCCGGCGGCCCGGGTTCAGAAAGCGTTCGAAATACAGGTTGTGCTTGATCGGGCAGACGTTGGTGATGCCCATGCAGTATGCCACCAGGGAAGCCGCGCCGCTGCCGCGCCCGCAAATGCGCGGATTGCGTCCGACAATGTCCTGGACCACCAGGAAATAGGAGGCAAATCCCATCTGCGTGATGATGCGCAGCTCGCGCTCGAGGCGTTCCACCACCGGTTCGGGCAGGTCTTGGCCGTAGCGGCGGCGGGCCCCGCCGTAGGCCGCCCGGCGCAGCAGCACGGCGGTGGTTTCGCCCCGGCCCTCGATCCAGGGCGGCAGCACCAGTTCGGCGCGCGGTCCGGTGAAGGCCAGCCGTTCGGCAATCGCCTCGGTGGCGCGGATCGCTTCCGGCCAGACGGCAAATCGACGGCGGTATTCGGCCGGCGGTTCCAGGCAGGACGTTTCGGCCACCCCATCGGACGGTTTGAGGCGCGACAGGGCGGTGTTGCGGTCGATGGCCCGCAGTAGACGGTGAACGGGCGCATCGTCCGGCTCCAGGAAAAAGCTGTCGGGGACGGCCGCCGCCGGAATCTCCAGGCGCCGGGCGGTTTTGCGCAGCTGCAGTCCGGCGGCCGAGGGGCGCGGCCCCAGGGCCGCCGCCACCGCCATCCCGGCCGTTTTCCAGTATTCCAGCAGCGTTTCGTTGCCGGTCAGCGCCACCAGACCTTCGCCGTGGTCGGCGACGTCGCCGGCCAGATCGAAAGGGCGGCTTTCGGCAAACCGGCGGCGGGTGATCAGCCGGCACAGGTTGCGGTAGCCGGCTTCATTCTGCACCAGGCAAACCGCTCGCCGGTCGCCTTGCGGATCGGTGAGTTCGGCGCCGACGATCGGTTTCAACCCTATGCGCCGGCAAGCCCCCAGAAAAGGCCACAGCCCGTAGAGGTTGTCGCGGTCGGTGAGCGCCAGCCGCCGGTAGCCCATCTGCCGGGCGGCGGCGCAGAGCTTCTGCGGCGAGCGCGTGCCCCACATCAGGGAGTAGTAGGAATGGACGATTAAGGGCGTCATAATTTGGTTTGGCCGTTTGCCCGTGAAATTCGGTTCAAGGCTGAATTAAAGTTCAAAGTCGGTTCAATTGGTTCGATTGGTCGCATTGGTTTTATTGGTTGAAATCAAACCTTTTTTTATAGATTTTACTGTCTCCATTACGCAGAGTTCAGGCGGCCATGGTGCGACCGACGCGGATCGCATTGTCGCCGAAGCGGCGGCGCACGGTGTCGATGGCGTTCATCAGGTTTTCGCGGTCGCGGCGCCGGGCTTCTTCTGCGGCGAACAGCGCACGTTGGGCGGGCGGTTCGGTCAACCGGCCGCAGGTCAATTCCAGACGGCGGATGCGCGCCCGGCGAAACCAGACCCGCTGCAGCACCGTTCTGGCTGCGGCAAAGAGTCCAATGTCGTCGGCAGCGGGCGGCCGCAGGGCCGCCTGGCGCGCCACCCGTCCTCCGTCGGAGTGGTCCAGAATCAGTCCGACTTTTCGGGCGGCACGGCGGTGGCGGCGCAGTCGTGCTCCGGCCTGCTCCACCAGGCGAAACAATGCCCCCTCCACGACTTCAACTTCGTTGGAGTCCTCGGCCAGAACGTGTTCGACCCGAACCGGCTGCGATGATCCGCCGGCGGGCAGCACCGGCGATCGGTCGATGCCGCGTACGGCTTCAAACAGCGCCAGAGCCCGGCGTCCCAGGACGGCCGCCAGCTGCTCGGTCGTGAGCCCGGCCACTTGTCCCGCCCGGTCGAGGTTGAACTCCCGCAGCCGGAACAACGTCTGGGGATCAATACCCGGAATCAGATGCAGCGGCAGCGGGGCCAGAAAGGCGGATTCCTCTCCCGGTCGGACGAGGTATTCGCCGTCGGGTTTGACGATGCGCGAAGCCGTCTTGGCCACAAGCTTGTTGACGGCGACGGTCCAGATGGGGGCCACGCCCAGTTCGTTTCTTACGGCGCGGCGGATTCGTTCGGCCACATCCTGGGGCGGGCCGAAAAGCCGGTTGCTTCCGGTGGCGTCGATATACAGGTGCCCTTTGCAGTCGGTGATTTCGATCCGCGGGGAGTAGCGCATCGCGTGTCGGAGCATGACGGCGGTCGCGTGTTCGTAGCGATCGGGATGCGGCGCAAGCACGGCGGCATCCGGACAGCGACGCTGAGCCCGGGCCAGGGGCATTTCCTTGCGCACGCCGCTGCGATAGGCTTCTTCGCTCATATCGTAAACCGAAGCCCGTGCGGCGGCCGCCGGCGCGACAATCACCGGTCGATGCCGCAGCCGGCTGTCAATGCTGCGTTCCACCGCTACGGCAAAATCGGCAACGTTGATGTGGATGATGGATCGCTCTTGCATTATGCCACCGCAAATCCCTTTTCCCGTAGCAGCTGCATCATCCGGACGGCATCCCGGGGTGCCTGGGCCCGCACGTAATTGTGAAAGAGCAGCAGGCCCTGTCGAGCGCTGCGGGCCAGCGGCACGAGACGGTGTTCCACCCATTTGGCCAGTTCGGCTTCGCCGTAGCCGTAGTCGAACTGGACCGAGGTCTTGCCCGATCGCCAGCCGGCGGTATTGCGGCCGTAAAAGCGTGCGCAGAAAAAATCCGGATTGGCGGCAGTTCCCAGCGGCGGGAACAGCTCCGGCAGCGGAGGTGCATCGGCGGCGACCAGCGCCACCTGTCGGCGCTGCAATTCCTGGCGAACGCTTGCGGTTGCCCAGGAACCGTGCCGGAATTCCACCGCCAGGGGCAGACCGTCGAGCGCTTCGAGCAGGGAGGCCAGGTAGCGGCGGTGTGTCGGTGTGCGGTCGAAGCTTGGGGGCCATTGCAGCAGCACGGCCGCCAGACGGCGGTACTGTTGCAGCGGCGCCAGGCCGTCGCGATATCGCGCCGCCAGCTCGGGCCAGCGCTGGAAATCGATCTCGTGGGTCAGCGAACGGATCAGGCGGACGGCGAAACGGAAATGTTCCGGAGTTCGGCGACAGCAGCGCGCCAGCGTTTCAGCCCGCGGCAATTGGTAGCCGGTGGTGGTCAACTCGGTGAGTGCAAACCGGCGGGTGTAATGCGTCAGCATCTCTTCTGCGGATATCCCGGCGGGATAAAAACCGGATTCGACCCATTCGGTATAGGCATAGCCGCTGGTGCCGACGTAAATTCGGCATGAAGAAGACAGTCGGGTGTTCATCGGCGTTCAAGATCTTTTCCCGTGTGGTCTTACCGGATCCCTTCCGGCCCCCGATGCACTCCGATCACTTTGCCCTGAATCAGCACCTGGTCGAATCCGTAGCGCATCGACGGGTAGGCCGGGTTTTCCGGCTGCAGCTCGATATGGTCCCGGCGGCGGAAAAACCGCTTGACGGTGGCCTCCTCCTGCTCGATCAGAACCACGACGATTTCCCCGTTTTCGGCGTATTGACGCGGTGTGCAGATGACCAGGTCGCCGTCGATGATGGCGGCGTCTTTCATGGAGTCGCCTCGAACCCGCAGGGCGAAAAGACCGGTTCCGCGGTAGCGTTCGGCATCGATCACCAGGCTTCCTTCCCAATCCGGCTGGGCATACAGGGGAAAACCGGCGGCGATGCGGCCGACCACCGGCACCTCCTGCCAGTGCAGCGGACCGGCAACCGCTCCGGCCCGGTTGAGCAAATGAATCGTTCGGCTGTATCGACCCTCCCGGCGCACCAGGCCCTTGTCTTCCAGCGTTTTGAGCATCTGGGCAACGGCGGTGTGGCTGACGCCCAGGGCCTCGGCCGTCTGCCGCAGACTGGGCGTGGCGGCGCTGCGACGGGATTCGCGTTCCAGATAGCGCAGCAGGCGCTGCTGTTTCGATGTCAGATCGGGTTGCATGGGGCATCTCTTTTGTTGTTCTGGTCTTGTGGAAAGATAGCGCGGCAGAATGTAAATGTCAATGTAAATATGAATGTGAATAATGTTAGGTTGGTTCGATTGGTTTGATTGGTTAGACCCGAAATTACATGAGATGCCCGGGAATTGTTGAACCAGCATGATCCAATCGACCCAGTTTTTTTAGATGAATATAGAATCGAATTGATCCTCGTCTAAACCAATCAAACCAATCAAACCAATGGAACCAATCAAACCAATGAAACATTTTTATTCGAGTCGAATCGGACGGGCGAACAGACAGACGGCCAACCGGTTAACCGATTTGACATGCGGGACAGATGTGCGTACTGCGCTGGCCCACGATGATTCGTTCGATGGGCGTTCGGCAGCGCGGACAGGGTTCTCCGGTCCGGCGGAACACCTGAAGGCAGTCCTGGTTGCGGCCACGGTGGCGGGCGACGGAATAGAAGTTGGCTTTGCCGGTGCCCAGGCTGGTGCCCAGGTTTTCAAGACCGCATGTCAGCGCCCTGGGTATGGCGCGATGCAGGGCACGGATCTCTTTTGAGGTCAGCGTGTTGGAAAGGCGGCAGGGGTGAATGCGGGCATCCCAGAGAGACTCGTCGGCGTAAATGTTGCCCAGACCGGCGATGACGGTCTGGTCCAGTAGCAGCGGCTTGATCATGCGCTTGCGCGCCCGCAGTAATTTACCGAGGGCGGCGGCGGTAAATCCTTTCTCGAGGGGTTCGACGCCCAGCGGTCCCAGGATGGTGCGATCGTCTTCCACCAGAAACACCCGCCCGAATTTGCGGGTGTCATGCAGCCGCAGTTGACGATCCCCCAGACAGAGAAGGACGTGCTCGTGCTTGGAACGCTTGGAACCGGAGGCCACCAGATGCAGGCGGCCCGACATGCGCAGGTGAATCATCAGGTGACCGCCGTCGGACAGATCGAAAACGATAAACTTTCCGCGACGGCGGATATCCCGGATGCGGCGGCCTTTCAAACGGCGACAAAACACGTGCGGCGCGGGCACCGCCACACTGCGCTGCCAGAACACCCGGGCACCGGTAAACGTCTCCCCTACCAATCCGGCGCGGTTCAGGTCGTCGACCAGCGTCTGTACTTCGGGCAGTTCGGGCATCGGCGGCAGGTTCCAATCGGTTCCCCGGCAAGGGGCCGGAGAGGCAATCGCTCATTTCGGTTTGTGAATGCGATACTTTGTCTCAGGGCATGCACGCTGTCAAGGCTTGACGATCCCACCGTTTCTTGTATAATGAAATTTATGCGAATACAATATGTTGTGTGTGGTTGCGGGTTGCGAGTTACTTTTGGTTTTTTTGCGTTGCATCGGGCATCTGCCGGCACTGAATCGGAGAAAGGGCGAAGCGGCGAGACGGCGAAAAAACCATTTCGTTTTCCAATGTCCAGCCAAGCTGTGGTGTTATATCGCGTTTTGTTTTTCAATTTTAGCCATTTATAATTTTTGGCATTTGTCATTGCTTCCAGCTTTGAGCTTTGAGCTATGAGCTATGAGCCAATTACGGGCCAACGGGCCAACGGATTAACCGACATGAACGAAACCCTTCAACTCCTGCTGCAATGGCACCTCGAAATCCTGCTGGCAGCCGTTTGCGTCCTGCTCACCGCCGCGTTGTCGGGTCTGTGGGTGCTATTGAAGCGCCTGCCGGCTTCCGGCGTCGCCGACCTCAAAGAACACATTGATGTACTGCAACAGCGTCAAACCAGGCTGGAGGAGGCCTTTCGCTCGGAATTCGACCGGAGTCGGGAGGCCGCTGCGAACGGGGACCGCCTGGCCCGCCGGGAACTGAGGGCCGGTTTGAGCGAGGGCGTCGAAGCCCTGATGCGAAGAATCACCGAAAACGCCGGTATGCAGAAAGATCAACTCGACTCGTTTGCGCGGCACCTGGTGGAGATGACCCGGCTGCATGCCGATAAATTCGAAGCCATGCAGAACCGGGTCGACCGGCAGTTGCAGGCCTTGCGGAATGAAAACCGCACCAAACTCGAGGAGATGCGGGCCACGGTGGATGAAAAACTGCATGCCACGCTGGAAAGGCGATTGGGAGAATCTTTTCGCCAGGTCAGTGATCGCCTGGAGCAGGTCTATAAAGGACTGGGGGAAATGCGCAGCCTGGCCGCAGGTGTCGGTGACCTGAAGCGCGTGCTCACCAATGTAAAGGCTCGCGGGACCTGGGGCGAAATCCGACTGGGCAGCGTCCTGGAACAGATTCTATTGCCCGAGCAATATGCCGCCAACGTGGCCGTGAAGCCGAACAGCCGCGAGCGAGTGGAATTCGCCGTACGTCTGCCCGGAACCGGCAACGGCGACGGGAAAGCGGTCTGGCTGCCGATCGACGCCAAATTTCCCCAGGAAGATTACCAGCGCCTCGAGGAGGCCCGGGAGGCGGCCGACCGCGAGGGTGCCGAAAAAGCCGCAAAGGACCTGGAGGCCCGCATCAAGTCCGAAGCACGCTCGATCCGGGAGAAATACATCGATCCGCCTTCCACCACCGATTTTGCGATCCTGTTTCTTCCGGTGGAAGGTCTCTACGCCGAAGTGCTGCGGCGACCGGGATTGTGCGATCTGCTGCAAAGGGAATACCGCGTCGTGCTGACCGGGCCGACCACCCTGGCCGCACTGCTCAACAGCCTGCAAATGGGTTTTCGTACCCTGGCGGTCGAAAAACGTTCCAGCGAAGTCTGGCAACTGCTGGGAAAGGTGAAAAAGGAGTTCGGTCTTTTTGGAACGGTCCTGGCCCAAACCAAGAAGAAACTGCAGGAGGCCAGCAGCAGCATCGATCGCGCCGAGGTTCGCAGCCGCATAATTTCCCGTCGGCTGAAAAAAGTCCAGGAATTGCCGGCGGCATCTTCTCCGGTGACGGCGGAGCAAAAGATTGGCGAACCGGCTACAGAGGATCATGAATGCTGAAACCTTGTATCTGCGGCAACCTTGACAATCGCTCGATTTCGGTGAAAACTTCGGCGGCGTTGAACCTTTTTCTGGGTGGACGCTACTTAGGTTCCGGCAGCTGCACCACCATCACCGGTATTTTGCCGCGTCGCAGGACACGGCGGGAGGTGCTGCCGATGACGACCTCGGCCAGCATAC
>DAXETY010000076.1:0-52739 GCA_051155755.1 Desulfobacterales bacterium | reverse complement strand
GGTGAATACGGCTGCTCCAAGAAGACGGGCCGATCGGTGGCTGAAAAATGTTTGGGCCGCATCGATCAAGTTGCAAAATCCAACCACGGACAACACCACCAGCGGCGGAATCACCGGGGCAATATACCGGATTCGAATCGCGTTGCTTGCAAATGCAGCCGCGATGTAGAGAACCACAAAAAAAAGCAAAATCCGGTTCTCAAATTTCTGCTCCGGAAGGCGCCGGCCTCCCAGGGCGAAAGCCGCCAGGGACAATAGAAAAAGGAACGGATTCAGTTTGCCGTCGAAATATTTGGGATTGTCATCTGCTCCCTGGAAAAAAATCCGTACCGGCAGCAGCGCGATCTGCCCCCAGGATTCGCCATAGATGAGGCGGCGCGTGGCGATATGGTTCCATGCAGATCGTTTGGTTGAAGCCGTATCGATTTCGTCCGTGCCGGCGTCCTCATCTTCAGGTGATTCCACGATTTGATGGATGGAATTAAAAAGCCCCCGGTAAAGAGGATAGACCGGATTTCCGGTCCACATCACATTACGAATCATCCACGGTGAAAAGACCATCAGGGCCATGCCGGCAAAGACGACAGCGTACCCGACCGCTTTGAATTGCCGCCGGGCGGGCTTTCCATGGCTGGACCGAACATATAAAACGGTGGTGATCAAAGACAGGATGAACAAGGTGACCAAACCGTTGTACTTGGTGCCCAGGGCCAGTCCACAGGCAGCTCCTGCCAGCAGCAGCCATCGCGCACGAAAATCGGTCTCACGCCATCGGAACAGCGCCAGCAGGGCCGCGAAGGAAAAAAACGTCAGTCCCAGGTCCACATAAACGGTTACGGAAAGCTTGACGATGACCGGGATCGACAAAAAAAACAACGCTCCCAACAAACCGTACACCGAGCCCAGCCGCTTGCGGATGTAGGTGAAAAGGATGCCGGCCGTAAGCAGGGCAAAGGCAAAATGAATGAACTTCGGCAGAATGTCATGGCCGAAGTAAAGGGGAATCAAATACAGCAAGTCCAAATTCATCGGATAATAGGAAAAGGCAATCTCGGGGATTTCGTATATTTTGCCTTCCTGCAAATACAGCTTGGGGACCACCAAGTGGTGGGTCAAGGCATCCCGGCTGACCGGTGGAACCCAGGCCAGGATCCCAATGGCAACAACCAGCAGAATCAGCGCAGCTGCCAGATATCGTCGAAGCCAGGTGGATTCAAAAAGGCGGCTTGCAGCGGGGCTTGTTGAATTCGCTTTTTGATTTCCGGCAGGTGTCATCGGGATCCGTTGCTCTTGTGCAGGTAGCGAAGAATTTGGGATTCGGGAAGCCAGTCGGCCGGGGTTGGCTGCCGATGAATTATAATATTATATGATATCATTAAAGCAGCGACTTACCAATATCTTTCGTTTGATGGAAGCCACTGCAAAACATCGGAAAGTACTAACGTCCGGTTCCTTCTATGGCATTGCGCAGCTGTTCGGAAATCCGACGTTCCAACTGACGATAGACATCCGGTTCCGGAACGACCGTCGCAGCCAGCGCCTGCAGGTTTCTGCGAATTTCGATCACCTTGTTGGCGTTGACGATTTCGCGGATGAGGGCTTGGGATTTTGACAATTCGCCGCGCTTGATCAGAACGGCTGCCAAACGCAGCTGCGTTTCGAGTTTTTGCGGCGACTGCAATAACGCGTGTCTGTAAAGCACCGTGGCATTCAGGGTCGCGCCCAGCGCTTCCAGGGCCATACCGATATGAATGGAAACGCCGGGTCCGTCGTCGAGTTGCCTTCTGCAAGCTCTAAATTGCTCCAAGGCTTTGCGAGCCGCTTGCTGCTGCAACAATATCCGGCCTTTCAATAAACGATATCTGCAGTTGTTCGGAAAAGAGGCCACAAGCGAATCTGCCTCTGCCAGGGCCGGATCGACCTGCTTCTGTTTGAACAGCGCCGTTGCCAGCCCGAAGCGATATTCCCGGTGATCGGGTAAAACCGACAGAGCCTTGCGCCAATACCCGGCAGCTTCTGCGTAGTAGCCGGCTTCGAGATAGATGGAGGCAATGTTATGATAGGTGATGGCTCTTTCGTATTTGCGGTGCGTCTTTTTTTCGAGCGCGCGCATGTACAGGATCATGGCTTCACGCAACCGGCCGGTTCGATCGAAATGCCCCCATGCCAGATTGTGCAGCGGTCGGCTCAACTCCGGCGCCTTCCGGTGCGCATCGGTCCAAAGACTTTTCTCCGTGTGCCAAACCGCATTGCGGGCATAGGTGGCATAGCCGAGCCCGCACAGCAAGATTCCGAGAAATATTGCGGCATAAAGATCCGCACCGGCCCGCTGCTGCCGGTAATGCATCAGCACGGAATAAATACCTGCCGAAAGCGGGACAAAGAAAAAAAGAGTGGGAAGGTAATTGCGATGCTCGAAAACCAGCTGCAGCGGTACAAAACTGGATTCAATCGCGTGGGCCAGAAAGAAAAACAGGATACCAAAACCTGCCAGCGGAAATCTGCGCCGCAGCACAAAACTGGAAATGATCAGCGATCCGATCACCAGGATTGCCGGAAACGTCGTCCAGGGAGCGAAAAGTCCATCGGACAGCACAAAATCATGATCGATGGAGAACCGGGACGGAACCGGAAAAAAAATTTGATAGAGATGAAATACGAGAACACGGGTTTCTGTCAAAAGACGCTGCTTCAGGGTGAAGTTGAGCCCATCGTATCGCGCCAGTATTTTTAGCGGGCTTCCATCGAGAAAAACCAGGCTGCCGATCAAAACGGTCGTAAAAAAAATACCCAGCGAAATCAGCCGGAACCGCTCCCGGTTTTTGGATGTCTCGCCCGGTTGAAAAAAGAAGACCTCGCAGAGCAGCAGCGCCAGCGGAAAAGTGATACTGTTCTCCTTGCTGCCGAGCGCCAGCAGGAAACTGATCCCTGATACACCAAACCAGCCGGTTTTGTTTTTCCCCGACTCGGACAGTCGTCCGCGCAGATAGCTGTAGATGCCGAGCAGATAAAAAAGAGCTGCCAGCTGAGCCATTCGCTGCACGATATAGGTGACGGCTTGGGTTTGAATCGGATGGGCGGCCCATAGCAAAGCTGAAAAGATCGCCGTAAAATAAACTTTTTCGGGGCCGTTTTCTCTTAGAACCGGCGTCTGAAACAGGACCAGGACGGTAAAAAACAGCAATACCGCACATGAAATGTGAATGAAGATGTTGACCAGGTGATATCCGAAGACTTCATTTTGTCCGACCAGCCAGTTCAACGCGAAGGTGATATAGGCGACCGGCCGCCAGAGTCTGGCATTGGGGCCTCCGTGGAAGGCATCTTCCAGGCTTTGCCAGCTAAGTGTTTCCATCTGAATCTGGCGGTTGGCGACAATATTGTCGTAATCATCCAGATGCCAGGAAGCCTGAAAGGTATTGCTGTAGATCAAAAAGACAAAAACAGCCAGAAGCACCAGGCGGATCGAATGCGCCGGCCGGTGCATATCCGGTTGGAGACAGGTTGAACCTGCTTCAGGGTTTCCCTCCGGCGCTTTGCCTGTACGAATGGACATGTGGCTAACGGAGAAGTCGATCCTGGATATTGGGTGGAAGCTGGCCCTGATAAATCTTCCCATCAATGACGAAACTCGGGGTACCGGTGATGCCGAGCCGCAATCCGTCCCGCAGATCCTTTCTGAGTTTGCCGATAATCTCCGGGTCACGCAGGGCGCGACTCAGGCCAACGGGATCCAGTCCCACCGCTTCGGCCAGAGTTCGTGTTCCAATCTCATGCGAATCTCGCAGGGTGTAAAGCAGATCGTGCATTTGCCAGAATTTGCCTTCCTCGGCGGCGTAAAGGGCCATCAGCGCCAAAACACCTGCGCCGGAATGCATGGGTTCTTTCACCAGTGGATTGACCCGGTGATCCATGGGAAAATGCCGGTGAACGATTCGAATTTTCTCGGGATAGCGAGCCATAAGCGTGCGCAGGTAAAAGTTCATCTTACGGCACTGAAAGCAACGATAGTCCGTAAATTCGATGATCTCCACCGCCGGCTGCTCGGCACCGATCCAGGGATGCCCCTCGGGGGTGGTTCCGGTCGAAAAAGTCGATTCCGCCACCGGTGGCCGATAATGCCAGTAAGTGGGCATCAGCAGCCATATCGCCCCCACGAACAAGATAAAGCCGCCGAATGCCAGGCCGTATTTACGCCGGCCGTCGTAAAGATGGCCCCGGTCGGCTCTCAACGTGTCGGAAAAGCGCGCCGCGGTAAAGCGGCGCAAAACCAGCCAGCAATAGTAAAGCATCCCGAAATTGATGGCGTAGCTGACGATGCACATGATGCAATAGCTGTGAATCAGAAATGACGAAATCAAGGCCAGGATGATGCTGTGAATGCTGAAAGCAAGGGCAAGCAGAAATAATACTGTCCACATGCGCACCGGGTTTGCCCTGCTGCGGGATGCCGGCACCAAGAGCAGCAGAAAAAACAGGTAGCCGATCACGCCCCACACCGGTACCGGCAGATCCAGAAAAATCGAAAACGGGCTTTGAGATACGGTGTCGCAATTGATGGCCCGGGTCAGTGCGCAAAAACTTTGATAGCCGATGTCGGTATAGACACGATAGTGGGAGATCGACAGGTAGATCGAGTCGATCAGACCGGCCAACGCCAGCCCGAAAACCGTCCAGTAGTAAACCGGAAACGGCAATGACTGGATTTTTTCCTTGCGATTCGATTGTCCCAACAACAACAGGCTATCAATCATGGATGCAGCTCGTTTCGATATTGCTCGAAGATACCTTGGCGTCGGCCTTGACTTTCCAGTTCCCGGACGGTGTGCCGGAAATAAGCGGTTTTGATCTTTTGAAGGTTTCTTCGGGTTTGTCGATTGTCGGGTTCGATTTGCAGCACGCTTTCATAGTGGTCGATCGCCAGATCGATTCTGCCTTCGCGCAGCCGGGCGGAGGCCAGATTGTTCAGTGCGCGCGTGTCGGTGGATTTGATTCGCAAACAGGCTTGATAGTGGCGGATGGCTTGTTGCACCTGTCCGGAACGAAAATGGGCGTTTCCAAGGTTGTTGTGGGCCAGGCGGTTGTCTTCGGTCACAGCAATGGCATGCGAATAAAGCGAAAAATTGTCCTGCCAGACCGCAACCTGTCGACGGCTCATCCATCCCAGGGCCAGCACCAGCACCAACCCGGCCGAAATCATCGCCAATGACCTTGTCTTTCCTCGAAGCGATGCCGTCGGAAAAGTCCAGGCCAATACCGTAAACAATCCGATCAGCGGTACATAGGCAAAACGGTCGGCGGTCGCCGGCCAGAGCCCGGCCTGGACCAGGCCGCTTACCGGAATCAGCGTGCCGAGAAACCAGAACCAGCCGGTGAACAGATGCGGCCGGCGCCGCATCCGAAAAACGGCCAAACCGGTGACGGCGGCAAGTCCGATGGCTGCGCCAACGATTTGCCAAAGCGGTATGGATTTGGGGTAAGGATAAAAAAACGCCAGTTCGACCGGAAAAAACATCTGACGGATATAGACCCAGTAGGATACCAAAGCGTTGGCGAACCGCAGTCCCAAGGGCACCGCTTCGGTGCCGACGCCGATTTCCAGGTGTTTTACCGACGCCGAATAGAGGAAAATGGTAATTGCGGCAAGAATCAAAAAAGGAATTTTCTCCAGCACGAGCTCCGATAAATCGGCCTGCATGGGCCGACCGCGCCCACCGCGGTTTCCGTTTTCCGCCTGATCCCCGTGGCCGAAAGCCTCGGGGAGACCGAGACTGAGCCACCCGGGGCTGCGGATTCGTTGCAGCGGCCAGTAATCCAGCAGCAGCAGTGCAAACGGAAGTGTCACCAGCATCGGTTTGGCCATAAGCCCCGCCGTGAATACCGCAACACAGATGCCGTAGCGTCCCAGGCTCGGCTTATGACAGTATTGCAGATAGGCCAAGATCGTCAGCATCCAGAAAAAGGTGCTCAACAGGTTTTTACGCGCCGCCACCCAGGCCACCGATTCGACGTTGAGCGGATGCAGTGCAAACAGAATGGCCACGACGGCGCTGCGCCCGAATTTACCGGTCATCGCGAACAAAATCAGAAAAAGGAGAACGCTGTTGGCCATGTGAAACAACAGGTTGGTGGCGTGATGCATGCCGGCATTCAGACCGTAGATTTCGATGTCCAGCATGTGCGAAAGCCAGGTCAACGGATGCCAGTAGACGCCGTCGTTCATGGAAAACGCCCATCGCAGGCCGCCTTCGGTAAGACCCGCTTTTACCCGGTCATTGCCCGTGACATAGATATCGTCGTCGTAGGTAATAAACTCGAAGTTTTTCACCGGGGCATATACCCCCAGTATCATCAACATCAGCAGGAAGATGACCAGGATATCTCCCCGGATGCCGAAAATCCTGGTTTTAGCTTTAGATGGTCCCATTGTCGCTGATCATCGAGTATTTTGTGGGTGTCACTGTTTCTTTCTAAAACCGTCTAAACCTTCATCGTTATCGTATTATATCACAAAAACAGAACCATAACGGAGACAATCAGGGCAACGCCGGGACGATCGGATGCCTCGTTTTTTTTCGGCCCACCTGAAAGAGAAACCTACGAGAAGAAAAAGCGGCCAACCGTTGGCGGCGGTTCATGTGGGTTTACAGGATCACGGGTTCGTTTTTCACACGCCCGGTTTCCTTACCAGCGTAATTGTTGCGAACATGCCCAGATAGTGCATCCACGGCGTCAATTTCTGTTCGAGTGCTCGCCAAAATGCATAGGTGGCGGTCGGCGTCAAGCCCCGGTAAGATACGCCCCCGGAAAGTATGTAGCGAAACGGGGTATGCAGTTGAATTGCCTGCAGGTTCCACTGCGGAAAGGTTTTCAGAAAACGCCTGCGATCCCGCTGAAACAGGATCCAGGGCAGCGCCTGGTTGGCACCGGACATGGAACCGCCGCGCGGCAGATGCCAATGGCGGGTATCCGAATCGAACGGCTCACGATGAAAATTCCGATAAATCAGTCGGGACATCGCGGTGTTCCAGGGTTCGATCATGGCGATGACACCACCGGCGTTGACGCAGCGCGAGGCATCCTGAAAAAAGTCGGAAACGCACGATAGATGGTGTAGTACATCCACCATCAGGATCGCTTTCAAGGAGCGATTGCGAAACGGCATCGCGGTTGCATCCAACGCCATACACAAACCGGCGGTCGGCTGAATATCGGTGGTTACAGCTTCGGGAATGACTTCTCGGATAAACCCGCCTCCGGAACCCAGTTCGACCACGGCGCCCGGAACCCCACTGGGCAACCCGGCTCGAAGGGCGCCGTACCAATCCCGGTAAAGCCGACGTAAAAACGATTTTTGCCGAATCATCCGGGCATGACGGAGCACGGCTGCGGGCGTGTCGATGTCGAGGTCCCGTACCAACGGATGCACCAGCAGGGACTGCAAAATTTGCTTGACCCTCATGTCAGATGAATTTCATGCGCCGGGCGCCGAAAACGGTCATTTTCAGCAAAAGCCACCCATGCCGCCACCGGTCGATGTTGGTATTGCCATACGTACGCGCCCGATAGCGAATGGGCATTTCGGCAATTTTCAAATTCAGCTTTGCGGCACCGAACAAAAGGTCAAAATCTCCGAAGGGATCGAAATCCCCGAAATAGGACCGGTTGGCGGCAATCCGCTCGTAATCGCGTTTCCAGAGCACCTTGGTTCCGCAAAGCGTATCTTTGACGGACTGCCCCAGCAGCCAGGAAAAGGCCAGACTGAAAAATTTGTTGCCCAGGATGTTGAAAAACCGCATGGATTCGTTTTCCAAAGGATAGACCAGGCGAACCCCATTGATGAATTCGCCCTGCCCCGAAATCAGGGCGTCGTAGAAGCGGCCGAGGTCTTCCGGCGGGACGGTCATGTCCGCATCCAGGATCATCAGGATGTCTCCGCGGGCCTTTTGGAAACCGAGTCGCACGGCATCGCCTTTGCCCTGTCCCGACTGTCGAAACAGACGACAATTTTTACTGGTCTCCCGATCGATTGCCTTTTGGATCGTCTCAAAGGTGTCATCAGAAGAGTTGCCTTCGACAAAAACGATCTCCGTTTCGGAGCCGAGTTCGGGCACGCGCCGCAGAATGCTTTCGATGTTGCCGGATTCGTTGCGGGCCGGTACGACCACTGTTACCGAGGCGCCCTTTTGGCTGAGCAGGGACTTCGGCGTCCTTTTGGGTCGCGCGACGATGATGTTGGTCAGCGCCAACCAGTTCACCACCGGCAACTGCACTGCATAGCGGTTCGCCAATGCAGACAGCCCCGGCAGCTGCAACGGCATCAGAACCCGCTGGGTCTTTTTGACCACTTCGAATCCGGACAGCTCCAGCAGATTGTGAACATCATGCGGTGCAAACCAGTTTTGCTCCAGCACGTCGGCCCCGAGACCCATGCGCCTGACCACAGCCAGCGGAATTCGCCAAAGATTGTTGAAGAAATTGATTACCACCCGGGTTTGGGAATCGGCGAAACCGGCAATTCTATCCAGCACGCCCTGAACATCCCAGAGGTCGTTGACCAGGTCGGAAAGAATGATCACGTCGAAGCAGCACTTCAGGACGATATCCTGAACATCGGCCCGAATGAAATGCAATTGCGGGTGCTTGCGGGATGCGGCCCGCAGCATCTCAGCGGAGAAATCGATGCCGACCCCGAACACGGGTTCCACAGCCGCCAGCAGATCGCCGTGACCGCAACCGAATTCTAGAACCCGCTGGCCAGGAGGGACCAGAAAGCGGAAGTAATCCTGCAGGTGCTGCTGGTAGTAAGCTCCGATTCGTCTCGGATTGGATTTGTCCGGAGAGACCCTGTCCCAGTGATGAATCCGTTCCGTTCGATATTTGATTCGGCTTGCATCGCCGGGCGGCATTGAAATGTTCGTGCTCAAAAGCGGCTCCCATTCATCGGCGGTTTCAGTGCCCGAGGGCAACCGGGTAGAAGCTCGGCGCAACCTTGAACTCCGCATCGCCCCATTGCTGCTTTCATGTGCCTGGAATCAGCCTTTCGTAAGCCGATGTGTCCCGAATCATGTTTAAATCCGGATCGCTTCGGAGCAAGTCCCATTCCGAAAAACCAATGCGCACCGCCAAAACCAGACCGATATACAAAGCACCGACGGGACGAATATTCCAAAACCGCCCTTTTCCTTGCGCTTGAAGGCGTGGCAATGAGGTCCGGATGCGCATCATGCAATCCCGCAATTTACCCGTTTCGGCATTTCTCTCCGAAAAAATGCGGTTTTTCTATGCGTGTCTTTTGACATGTCCGCCGTTATCTTGGAGATGATGCTCCTTTAACGTGTTCCAATTCTCTTTGTTTTCCAATCATAACCTCGGGTTGTTTAGACGTATCCAACGCCGACATGACCAGCGCCGCCGAAGGTGGCACCAGAAAAATATTATGGGATTCTTCCGCCAGCATCTTCGAAACCGATCGCCTCGAACCCGCCTGCAGTGAATCCAGGTAAAATCGGGCCTTATCCATTCTTCCACCACGCACGCAGTTTTCCACCAACCGGATTAACAATGACGGATCTTCGGGATGAAACTGCAACGCCCGGGTCAGGCAGGTGTGCGCTCGATCGATTTCCCCCATCGAGTTCAGGTTCCCACAAAAATTGATCAGCGTTTCACGAGCCAGCGGCGCCATGTACAGAGCTTGCCGGAAATATTGCTGGGCCTCCGCAAGATGATTCAGCCGCACCAAAACGGCACCTTTCAAACTGGGATATCTGTAATTATCATACTGTTTTTTTAGCAAATAATCAATTTGTGCAGAAGCTTGGTGCCATCGCTGACTTTTCATCAAGGCGACGATCAGGTTGCCGCGGCCGATTCGATGTCCCGGTTCAACAGCCAACAGCGCCTCCAGGTATTCGATGGCTCTATCGTAGCGTCCCAGCTGTATCATCAGGTCGCCCATATTGTTGTAATAGACGATTTGCCCCATGCGGGGATTTTCATCTTTCAGGTGCTTCGATTGTTCCAGCATTTGAAGGGCTGTGTCGAACCGGCCCCGGTTTTGATAGTATGTCGCCAACTGTTGATAAGGCCGCCTGGACTGCGGAGCTTTTTGTAACGCATCTTCCCAGAAGCCTTTATCGGTTTTCCATACCTCGTTACGCCGGTACGTTCCCAATCCGAGACCGATCAAGACCAGGGGCACCAGAGCCAGTATGCCGTACCGCAATCGTCTGCTATGGCGAAAACGAACCAGCAGGTCGTGAAACCCTATGGCAACCGGCCAGAACAAAAACAGGGATGGAAGATAATTGCGATGCTCGAAAACCAACTCCAAGGGAATCACGGTCGATTCGACCAGGTGGTTTAAAAAGAAAAACAAACCGGCAAAAGAGATCACCGGGTTCTCGCGCATCCGCTTCAGACTCAATCCGATCAGTGCAGCAATCAGCAGAATTGCCGCAGATGTCGTCCAGGGCTCGAAAAGGCTGCGGGAAATCTCGATGTCGTGCACCATGGATAGACGTGCCGGATGCGGATAGAAAAGTTGGGAGAGGTAAAACACCAGGATGCGGGATTCCGTTAATAATCTTTCACTCAAGCTGAACGGACGACCGTTGTACCCCTTCAAAAAAAACAACGGATTGAGATCGTAAAAAAAATAAGCGACAACAATCACTCCTGCGGCCGCCATGAATGTCACGCCGATCATTATATGTTTTTTTTGACTGCTTTTTGCAGCCTGGAAAAACACAATTTCGGTCAATGCCAAGGAAAGCGGCAGAATCGCGGCGTTCTCCTTGGATCCGAGTGCCAGAACAAAGCCGGCCGCACATGCTAGATAACAGGCTCCGGAACGATATTCCGTAGCGCTGAGTCGGGCGCTGACATAAAAATAGATTGACAATATCGAAAACATTGCGGCCAGGGTGGCCATACGCTGGACGATGTAATTGACTGCCTGGGTTTGGGCCGGATTTGCCGCCCAAAATACCGCTGCCAGTAATGCAATCGAATAAACCTTGCGTTTCTCGAATCGCCCGGCAAGCGCTGGTGATGCATGCAGTTTCAGCAGTGTCAGATAGAGAAAAAATGCCGTTGCCAGGTGAACAGCCAGATTCACGGCGTGGTAGCCGAAAACGTGATCGGCGCCAAAATACCAGTTCAAGGCAAAAGACAGGCACGCGATCGGGCGGTACAACTCCGAACCGCCGTTGGGGCTGGCGGAAAATGTCTGCCCGAGGGAGGCTGGGTCCATCGCCGTTAGATGAAGTCTGGAATTGTTGACAATATTGGGGAGATCGTCAAGCTTCCAGGGAATGGAAAACGTGTTGGAATAGATCGCAACAACGAAGCCCACCGCCAAAATCCCCAGCAACAGTGGTGATTTCGAAAGCCGATTGGGTGGATTGCCGCTTTCTTTCATCATAGGCGCTGGGTTTGAAGGACTTGAGAAACGACTCGAGTTGATGCGCTGATCGATCATCAATTCCGTTCCTGCCCGAAAACCAATTGTGCAACTGCCGGCTTAAAACCGCCCGGCCACATGGCCGGTAGGAACAACATAAAAAAAGGGTTGCGTGATGGGGTGCGGAAGTAAGTAAACCGGGATACCTGGTTCAAGAAAAAACACAGGCCTTCAAATTTTTTCAAATAAAACACGAAAAGGAGGAGATCTCCCCCCCTTTTCGTGTTGCTGCCGTATTTTGGTTATGCGAATATGTAGCCGTTGCTACATCGTTTTGGTGAAGGTGTTGTCGCCGGAATCCCACGCCGGAGCCTGGGAGTCCTGATAGTCATCCGGGCAACGGCTGCTGCCGTCTGTTACAACAATGGTAACATTGTCGACGGTGCCTGCAACCTGGAGCGTATTCGTGCCGGAAAGGTTCACGGCGCCGTTCAGGTAAGTCGTGGCATCGTCCACCGTCGGCAGGGTGACGCGGCTGGGAACGGCAAAGTAATCGGCGATGGCGGCCGCGACGTTGGAAGCATCGTTTTCGGCCCGGCTGCAGAACGCCTTGTTCCGGTAAGAGATGAAGTTCGGAATGGCGATGGCGGCCAGAATACCGATGATGGCGATAACGATCATCAACTCGATCAGCGTAAAACCTTTGGTATTTCCTCTCATTTTCTGCAGCATGTCTTTACCTCCTCTGGTCAATGGTTTCGTTGTACATGGGTTTTTTGGGTTGTTAAATTTGCTCGGGCCCTGATTCCCCTCGTTTTGCACCTCCTTCAGATCAGCATGCGGCCCGGAACAGTGTTTCTCTGATTGCGCATTTGCCGGGCCTATGATGCAACCCATGTGCCACCGCTATCGCCGTTGTTCCCGATATTTTATAAGCGACTAAATTCTAATGGAATTTTTTTGAAACGGCCCTTTGCCCAAATATGACGTGCAAACCTGCCGGGCATAACGCCAACCCGATTTTGGTCAGCACTTTGACAATAATTGTCACCGGTTCAACACCGGTGATGCCCCACGATTGACTTCAAAGGGTTTGGCATTTTTTGAGAGATTGCAGAAGACCGGCAACCGCGCACCGCCTCCCTGGCCGCCGCCGCCGGAGTCAACAACCACCCGCGAAGCGGGTGGCTTGGATTTTCTTGCCAGCGGTAATTGCCGCCGGCAAGAATAGGCAGAAGCACTTTTGTGCTTCGATGTTGAACTTGCACCGGGTGCATCGCACCCGGCTTGGGCAAGAATCAAATCGGCATCCATCCGGAATGGACAGTCGATCTTGTCACAAGCCGATAGGTGGATCGGAATTAACGAGTGCCGATCCAGAAGAGTTGATGAACACGATCTAATTGGTGGCGCCGAGCTTGCCCAGCCGATACCGCAAGGAGCGGAAGCTGATGCCCAGCAGCTCGGCCGCCTTGTTTTTGTTTCCGTTGGAGATTTCCAGGGCCTTGAGCAGGTAGGCCCGTTCGATTTCCTCCAGGATGCTGTCCAGGGAAACCCCCTGGCTGACTTCGTCCAGATCGAAGCGGCGGTCGCGGATGCCCTCGATCCAGCGGCGCTTGTGGATCGACAGGGCCAGGCTGTCAGGCAGCAGGATGTTGGTGGTCGACAGCGCCACGCTGCGTTCCATCAGGTTTTCCAGCTCGCGGATGTTGCCGGGAAAATCGTAGCGATTGAGCATGTCGATGGCGTAGGAGGAAATTTTGCTGATTTGTTTCCCCATCTCACGCGTGTATTTGTCCAGAAAATGCTGGGCCAGGGTTTTGAGGTCGCCCTTGCGCTCCCGCAGGGGCGGCAGCTTGATCTCGATGACGTTGAGACGATAAAAAAGGTCCTCCCGGAAATTGCCTTCGATGACTTCTTTTTCCAACCGTTTGTTGGTGGCGGCAATGATACGGATGTCCACGTGAATGTCTTCGTTGCCGCCCACCGCCTTGAAGGTGCGCTCCTGAATGGCCCGCAGGAGCTTGACCTGGATCGGCAGACTCAGTTCGCCGATTTCGTCCAGAAAAACGGTTCCCTTGTCGGCGACCTCGAACAGGCCTTTTTTGTCGGCGGTCGCACCCGTGAAGCTGCCCTTTTTATGGCCGAACAGCTCGCTTTCCATCAGGGTTTCCGGAATGCCGCCGCAGTTGATCACGACAAATTCTTTGTCATTGCGGTCGCTTTGTTCGTGAATGGCCCGGGCGATGAGTTCCTTGCCGGTGCCGCTCTCACCGGTGATGAGCACGTTGGTGCGGGTGGGCGCCACCTGCTTGATCATCTTATAGATGTGCAGCATGCCCGGCGAGTTGCCGACGATACGGCCGAAATGCAGGTTTTTTTTCAGCTCGTCTTCAATGCTGGCCTTTTCCCGCTCGACGGTTTTCAGCTTCAGGGATTTGGCGATCGTGGCCAGCAGTTCATCGTTGTCAAAGGGTTTGGGAACGTAGTCGTAGGCCCCCTCATTCATGGCCTCCACCGCGGTTTCGGTGGTGGCGAAGGCCGAGATCATGATCACGGTGGCGTCGGGGTCCCGCTTTTTGGCGGCCCGGAGAACATCCAGTCCGGTCATGTCTCCGAGCTTGATGTC
This sequence comes from Desulfobacterales bacterium, assembly GCA_051155755.1. Classification (GTDB taxonomy): domain Bacteria; phylum Desulfobacterota; class Desulfobacteria; order Desulfobacterales; family SG8-13; genus DAXETY01. Next base: position 38,703 of record DAXETY010000076.1, on the reverse strand, counting down.
ACAAAGGATCAATTCATAGGGCCCTTTGTCGAGCATGGCGATGCCTTTTTTGCCGGTATCGGCCAGGGTCACCCGGTAGCCCTCGCGCCCGAGCAAAAACTCGAGCAGTTCCCGCATACTCAGATCATCGTCGACAACCAGAATGTGAGGCTGATTGAGTTCTGCCGTCATCTCGATTTGCTCACTTCCCTTTGACCGTTTGGGTGCTGTGCGCCCGAAAGTGCCGACGCACGGTTTGTCTTTGCGCGCGCCCAGACCGTGCGGTCAAGTCGCGGACCTTTTTTGGAGCGGATCGGCTCGCTGCAGGATCAGCTTTTTAAGTCAACAACATAACCAGATGGAATCGTTTCGAAGACGGAGGGTGGAATCGTGCCCCGGTGTTTCGAGCCGCAACGACAGCTTTCGGCTGTCAATAGAAACGGACGCTGCTACTTGATCAAATCGCCGATTCGGCTCCATCGGACGCCGAAATCTTCCTGATCCCATGACCAGTATATCATAAAAGCCTGCCCGCGGACTACCTTTAGATCGACAAAACCCCAGAATCGACTGTCGAAACTGTGATCCCGGTTGTCGCCCATTACGAAAACAGCGTCTTCGGGTACCGTGATCGGGCCGAAATTGTCCCGGGCCTGGAAACCGGGCGGGTACACCTGGGGATCGGTGTGAATGGCATAGATTTCCTCAACGGGCCGGCCGTTGATATAAACCATCTTGTCGCGACCTTCCACCGTATCGCCGGCCACAGCGACCACGCGTTTGATAAAGTCTTTTTCGGGCTCGACCGGAAATTTGAATACAATGATATCGCCCCGTTCGGGCTCGGAGACCGGGATGATGACTTTCTGCAGAATCGGCAGCTTCACGCCGTAGATAAACTTGTTCACCAGGATGTGGTCACCGATCAACAGGGTGTCTTTCATGGAGCCGGAGGGAATTTTGAAGGCCTGGACGACGAAGGTGCGGATAAACAGCGCCAGAAGTACGGCCACCAGAATGGCCTCGATGTTCTCGCGCAGCCGGCTCTTCCCTTCTACCGGCGTTTCTTCGATGGCAGTGGTTTCTTCGGTCATGGCAATCCTAACTGATGCGGGCCGGTGTTTACGATCCGTATTGGTTTGATCCGTCGGGCAATCCGGCCCGTTTACCCGAAAACATACATGAGCAACAGCAATGCGCGCAGCGCCAGGTGCGCGAGCACGCCGGCGGCGACGTCGTCGAGTACGACGCCGAGTCCGCCGGGAACACGGCGTTCCAGATAGCACACTGGAAAGGGTTTGAGAATATCGAAAAATCGAAACAACACAAAACCGGCAACAGCCGTCCAAACCGTGAACGGCAAGCCCATCAGCGTGACCATCATACCGACGGCTTCATCGATGACCACACTGCCCGGATCTTTGCGTCCCAGGGCGATTTCGGCCGCCCCGCAGACCCAGACAGCGCCTGCGGAGAAAACCAAGACAATCAGTACCGCAAGCGCTACCGGTATAGCGGACAACGGATAACAAAGCAAGAGCCCGGCGGCGGCACCGAAGGTGCCCGGTGCAACGGGGAGCTTTCCCAGGTATCCAAACGTGGCCAGAAAAACGACGATGTTAGTGTTCACGCGCACGGGGGGTTCCCGGGGATTCAGCTCGGTTCCCATCGGCAACGATCGCATCGTAGACATCCCGCAGGGGCAACCCTTCGCGGATAGCGATTCGCCGACAGACCTCATATTCGGGCACGATGCGCCGGGATCCGTCCGGGTTGCCGATGCGCTTGACCGCCACGGTCCCGAAGCGGGTTTCGATGGACACGCTTTCACGGGGTACGATTTGCCGCTGCACGTTCTGAAACCGCACGCCGGTGGTGGTGGTTTCCGCAATGATCCGATCGATGACCCGGCTTTCCCGACCAACGGCGCACAGAACACTGACAATGACCCCGGGCCGATTCTTTTTCATCTGGGCCGGAATCCAGGCCACGTCCAACGCCCCGTCTTCGAACAGGCGCTCCATCAGGTACCCGAACAATTCCGGATTCATATCGTCGATACCGGCCTCGACCTGAACGATCGTCTCGGTGGCGGCCGCCCGGGGTGTGCCCAGTATCACCCGCAGCAGGTTGGGCAGTTGTTCCAGGTCTCTGGAGCCGGCCCCGTAGCCGACAGCTTGTATTTTCATTTCCGGCAGCGGGCCGAAATTTCGTGCCAGCCCCGCGGCAATGGCGGCCCCGGTGGGCGTGGTCAGTTCAAACGAGATTTCGGTGCCGTATATATCGACGTTTTGCAGTACGGCCAGAGTTGCCGGTGCCGGCACCGGAATCCGCCCGTGACGGCTGTCGGTAATTCCCCGGCCGACCGGGATTCTGGAGCAGACCACCTCGTTGACATTCAGATAGTCCAGGGCCAGCACCGTGCCCACGATGTCCACCAGCGCATCCAGGCCGCCGACTTCGTGGAAGTGGACCGCTTCGGGTTCACAGCGGTGAATCCGGGCTTCGGCCGCGGCCAGCCGCTTGAAAATCTGCAGGCTGCGGTGCTTGACCCGCTCCGGCAGGCTGCCGGCCTGGATCAGTCGGGTAATTTCACGGAAGTCGCGGGAAGCGGCTTCGTCCCGGACCCGAACCTGAACCTGGCAGGCGGCAAGGTGATGGCGCATCACCGGCTGCACCTCCAGGGAAAAACCGGTCAGATCCAGGCCCTCGGTCAGTTGCTCCTGAAGCCACTCCGGCGGCACGCCCAGATCGATCAACGCACCCAGGGTCATGTCCCCGCTGATTCCCGCCAGACAATCCAAATAGGCCAACATGGGAGCTCCCATCGCTGCCACAAACGGGTTGACAAAACAACCAGGTCAATTAATATAGTTCTTAAGTTACGGAAGTGCGCAGCTCACTGGTGGGGCTCCCGGACTTCAAATCCGGTGTGGGGCGTTAAAACCGTCCCGGGTGGGTTCGATTCCCATGCACTTCCGCCAATTTTATTTAATTATTCCATCTATTTGATCAACCGCCCTACCCTTCTATTCTTGCCCAAAACTGGTCCGAAAAGTCAACAAGCACCCGCGAAGCGGGTGGCTTGGATTTTCGGCCATAGGCCGAAAAGGCAGAAGCACTGTTGTGCTTCGATGTTGAACTTGCACCGGGTGCATCGCACCCGGTTTGGGCAAGAATCTATACTCGATAGTAACCCAAAATCATTAAGAGGCGGAATTTTACACCTATTTAGTGCGAAGTGAAAACTCGCGCCCTACGGGCGTAGTCAAGTGGGACTGGCCATGCCGGTTCCGGATGGGCATGGCCTAAAAGCCGGTCACTGCTATCCTTGCAATGAGTTGTTGCCGCAACATCAAAGCAAGGAGGAAGCAGTGAGCCGGTTCCGTAAACTATCACACACGACATGGCATTGTCAGTACCATATGATCTGGGCTCCCAAGTACCGCTTTCGGATATCTGAAAAATCCATCGTCCTGTTTTTGATACTCGATATGAGTGGCAAGCGCCAGTGCGAAAAATTCGGGCACGTCCACAAAGCTCGACTTTTCCTCTTGGACCCTGGACATTTAATCATATCTGGCTGGAAAACATCGTTTTCATAAAGGGAACGTGGCGTTGTAATGCATTGACAACAATGCAGGAAACCGTTATTCGTTATAAAAATCGAATGTGAAACTGAATGCCATGGATTTAACAGCACGTATACGAGAGGCTGTCCATAAATTGGAGCCGGATGCGGACATCATCCTTTACGGATCCCGCTCACGAGGGGATGCTGATCCTGATTCGGATTGGGATGTCCTTATTCTGGTTGACGCTCCTGTCAATGAAGAACGCACCGACAGGATACGGCACAGCCTCTACGAAATCGAGTGGGAATCCGGCCAAGTCATCTCATCCATCGTAAGGACCCGTGACGAATGGGAAAGTGACCGTTACAAAGCCATGCCTTTTCACCAGCGCGTCCAGCGGGAAGGAATCCGGCTGTGACGCAAGATTCCAACGAATTGATCGCGTATCGTATCGGCCGCGCAAATGAGGCCCTCGAAGATGCAAATGTACTTGCCGCTGCCGACCGATGGAATGCTTGTGTGAACCGTCTCTACTATGCCTGCTTTTACGCGGTGTCAGCTCTTCTTGTTCGAGACGGCCTATCCTCATCCAAGCATGCCGGCATCCGCAGCCTGTTCAACCAGCAGTATGTAAAAACCGGCAAGGTCCCCAAAGATTTGGCGCGAATTTACAACGATCTCTTCGAGAGGCGCCAGGAAGGGGACTATATAGACTTCGTCACCTTCGAAGCGTCCCAAGTCAGGCCTTGGATGTCCAATGCTAAGAGCCTGATTGACCATATCATCAGCCTGATTTGAGACGAGGTCGTCACGACTTCCACAACACTTCCAAAAAAGAACCAATTGCCATAATTTTTATATCAATTCCAATCGATTATGAAAAAATGCATTGATTCGATTCCCATGCACTTTCGCCAACGCTTATACCTGCTGGCCATTAGCGAAAACACACCTGTATTCTGACAAATCCCCCAGCCGGCGGCGTCCTGCTTCGGCAAATTCTTGCCCCTTGTCCTGTTCTTGGCTGGCATTTTCGTGTTTATTGGATGCCTTTCAGACGGCTCAGTATAGCCGCCCTGACCTTGCGGGCCAGATCAACAGCCTCGTACGCCTCTTCCAGTTCGGGTTCCGGCTGATCACCGGGATAGCGGATGTCCACCCCGTAGGGGGTGAGTTCACCGGCATCCTGAAGTTCTGATGCCGTTCGGCTGTCCACGCGCTTTAAAAGCTCAAGGAGCAACTCGATGACATGTGTCTTAGGAAACTCGATTTGATACCAGGTGAGCAGGGCTTTGAGGTATTTCTGGGCGGCTTGCTGGGCGTGAAAGCAGGCCGGGTATAAATAGGGTGGATCTAAGGCCAGCAGCGCCTCACCGGCTTTCATATCCTGCTCGGCTTTGGCCAGCCATTGGCCCACAAGAACCTTTTTAACTTCTTCAGGCGGCCTCATAGATCACCCTACCGTACTTGTGGGCTGGATACGCAATGCCGCCGATGACATCCTTGCTCTCATCGAACCATTCGGTCGAAATCACGATGACATCGAAAGGATAGCCGAGTCCCCCGAGCATTTTGCGCAAACGGTTGCTTTCCTTGCGGCGGTGGCCAGGAGCGGGCGCAACGACCAGCAAATCGATATCGCTGTCGCGGGTCATCTGTCCTGTGACTGCCGAACCGAATAGGATAATCTTATCCGGGGATGTGACGGAAAGGATCCGTCGGACAATTTCATCTACCGTTTTTTCCTCGATGCTCACCCTGCTTGGTTCCTTCCGGTTATGAAGACTTACGCTCGTCCGGTCGACTGCAACCGGTCTCCGACCGATACGGATACGGTATGCGAAACGAAGGGCCCAGCTTCGCAGAGGCTACGCCGCGGGAAGCAGGCGAATCCACGGAGCACAATTACGGCCAACGAACATAGCCCAATTATCACATTTCGAATCGTTCGCATTTGTAAATAACTGCAGAAAAAGTAATAAAATACCATGAATAATAGAAAATTCAAGGTTATATATTATGACGATAACGACCGCAAACAAGCTATGGCATTGATATTCCTCCCAAGATTACTGGAAGCCGAGCAGCTTACCGCCCTGATAGACGGCAAAGGCCATCAACCACGCCAGCGAAGTGCTGTAAACGATGCTGAACATCATCCACTTGACCGAACCGGTTTCGCGCCGAATGGCACCGACTGTGGCCAGGCACGGCAGGTACAGCAGCACGAATATCATCATGGAAAGGGCCGAAAGCCGGGTCATGTCCGAATCTTTCAACGCCCGTCGCAGCACTTCGGCTTCCGCATCATCTTCAGTGGCGTACAGCACCCCCATGGTGCTGACCACGATCTCCTTGGCCACAAAGCCGGAAACCAGGGAGACCCCGCCGCGCCAATCGATCCCCAGCGGCGCAAACACAGGGCCCAGGGCTTTTCCGATCCGTCCCATGAAGGATTGCTCCAGTTGCTGCGCTTTGCGGCTGCGCAGCGGCTCGACAGGGGTGCCGGTTTGCGCAGGCAGGGCCGTATCTTGTATTGTCGCCATCACGGCAGCGGAGTTCTCGTGGTGGGCTCCCGGACCGCTGGCGGCGCGGGGAAACGCCGACAGGGACCAGATGACAATCGATCCGATGAGAATCACCCCGCCCATTTTTCGCAGAAAAATCTTGCTGCGATCCCACATGTGAATGAGCAGACTTTTTAGCATCGGAACCCGATAGGGTGGCAGTTCCATGACAAACGGAGCATCGGCGCCCCGCAGCAGCGTGGAGCGAAAAATCCGTCCGGAAATCATCGAGAGTGCGATCCCGGTCAGATATACGCAAAAAATCACCGTGCCGGCATGCCTGCCGAAAAAGGTGCCGGCCAGCACCACATATACCGGCAATTTGGCGGAACAGGACATAAAGGGGGTGATCAGAATCGTCAGGATGCGGTCTTTTTCGCTTTCCAGGGTGCGGGTGGCCATGATGGCGGGAACATTGCAGCCGAAGCCCATCAACATGGGGATGAACGATTTGCCGTGCAGACCGATCAGGTGCATGATCTTGTCCATCAGAAACGCCGAGCGGGCCATGTACCCGGTGTCTTCGAACAGCGCGATGCAAAAAAACAAGATCAGGATGTTCGGCAAAAACACCACCACGCTGCCCACGCCGGCCACGACGCCTTCCAGCAGCAGCTCCTTGAATATCCCGGGCGGAAGACCGGCGGCCAGGGCACCGGATATCCACCCCACAGACGCGTCGATCGCCCGCATCGGGTATTCGCCCAGGGTAAAGGTCAACTCGAACATGGCCCAGATGAAAAAGATGAATATCGGAAATCCGAAAAACCGGTGGGTCAGCACCAGATCGATGGTGCGGGACAGGTCGATGCGCTGTCGTGTGGTGGTGAGCACCTCTTTGACGACCCCGGCAATGAACCCGTAGCGCTCGTCGGTCAACACGATTTCCGGATCGTCGTCGAAGCGATCCCGCAGGTGATCACGCAGCGCTTCGGTCTGCTTCAGTATGGCGGCTCCGGTGCCGCCGGCTGTTTGAAGCAATCGTTCCCGGATAATTTTGTCGTCTTCGAGCAGCTTGACGGCGATCCAGCGCGGGTTTTGAGGAATGACCGCTCCGATGTCCGATTCGATCGCTCGCCGCAATTTAGCGATGGCGGTTTCGATGTCCTGGCTGTACTTGACCCGCCGGCGCGAGCGATCGGGCATCTCGCTGCGAGCCAGCGCCACGGCAGTTTCCAACAAGATCTCGATGCCCTCGCCCTTATTGCCGACGGTAAACACCACGGGCACGTCCAGCAGCTCGGCCAGCTTGTCCGCGTCGATTTTGCTGCCGCGGGCCCGGGCCAGATCGGCCATGTTCAGTGCGTACACCAGCCGGCAATCGAGTTCCCGCAGCTGGGTGGCCAGATAGAGACTGCGCTCCAGGTTGGAAGCGTCGATGATGTCGATCACCACGTCGGGCGATTCGTCCAGGATAAAATTGCGGGCGACGATTTCTTCGATGGAAAACGGCGTCAGGGAGTAGGTGCCGGGAAGATCGATAATCTTCAGCTCGCGGCCGAAGCGGTGAATCGTTCCCTCTTTTTTTTCCACGGTCACGCCGGGCCAATTGCCGACCTTTTGGCGGGTGCCGGTCATGCGGTTGAAAATGGTGGTTTTACCGGAATTGGGATTTCCGGCCAGCGCGATCGTCAAGCGCTCAGACGCCATGGGATTTAATCCTGTCTTATGAAGCCATGCATTCGGTCCGCGATCTGTTGTCCATCACCTCTTCGTGGATGGGCCCTATCGGACGTTGACAACTTCGATACGGGCGGCTTCATTGACACGCAGCGATACGTGGTAGCCCTTGACGATCAGCTCCAGCGGGTCTTTGAGCGGGGCGTATTTTTCGACGTAAACCTCGGTACCTTTTACGATGCCCATTTCCAGAATCCGTCGGCGAAGGGCACCATATCCACCGATCCGCTCGATCGTGGCGGTTTGACCTTGTCTGAGATCGCTCAGCCGCATGCCAGAAGCCCTCGTTTTTTCAAAATCGCCGGTATCGTTCCGGAATCAGGGGCCTCCGAAAATCCAATAATTCCGACACCGGCAAAAGCGTAGGAATGTAGCGGTATCCGGCTGGGTTGTCAATATCCGAATCCACCGACAATCCGCCGGTCCCCGAATGAAGGCCACGGGTTCACCGGACGGGCCAAAGGGCTCACTCTTCATGGGATGGAGACAGCGACCGTCAGGTTCCTTTCAAAACAATGATCACCGCCCCGCTGAGCATCAGGGCCGCCCCGAACAGACGGATTCCGATATTTTTTTCCCGAAAAAGCCATCCGCCATAGAGCACGCCGAACAGAATGCTGAAGCGCTTGATGGAAATCATGTAGGCCGCTTTGGTAAGGGCGATCGCATAGCCATGAAAAAAAGCATGTAAAAACAACAATATTCCGGCCACACCGCCTTTCAGCGGTTCTTCCAGGTACCGACCCAGGCGAATTCGACCCGCCGCGGAAAGCAGCACCAGGAACATAACGTTGAGGAGGGTAAAAAACGTGACGGTGAAAAACAACGGAGACGAATGCAGAATCCCTTTTTTTCCGACCACGGCTGCCAGGCTGAACAAAAAGGCCACCAGCAGCATCAACCAGGAACCGGTTTCACGAAACACGGCGCGAAACGGATCCAGCAATCTGCGGCGTTCCGGTTCCAGGTTGAGGACATAGCTGCCGATACAGGTTGTAAAAATACCGGCAACGCCCCACAGACTCGGCAATTCATCGAGCACCAGTGCTCCGGTGACGATCATAAACACCGGCGTGAAAGCCAGATACGGCAGGGTCAGCGACAGCGGCGAAATTTGTATGGCCCGCATGTAAATAATGAAACTAATGCCGTTCAGCGGAATGCTGGCGATGAGAGAAACGAGATAGGCCGCATCCAGCGGCGGCCGGGGCGTCAACAAGACGGCCAACAAAAACAGCGGCAGGCTGTAAAATGCCGGATAGCCCACCATGTCGTAATGACTGCGGTGGGAAAAAAACTTTTTCACCCAGGCATCCTGGGTGGCCACCGCCAGGGCCGTGGCCAGCGAGAGAATCAGCCAGAGCATGCCGTTGCCTGCCACTGAATGGTTTCATTGGCATGTTTCCCCGTCAGCCTTTAACAAGGAAAATCGTTCCTTACCCCATGCCATTTAAAGTACATTTTCGCCAGGTAGTGATGAAGTCGTAAAAATTCCCATTGGTTCTGGCCAAGGCCGCAGGCCTTTTGGAACCGGAAACGTAGTATGAACTACGTCGAGGATTCCGAAAAGCCGAAAACGCCGGCCAGGACCGAAAGATGCCTTTTATGAACGGGCACCCACATTCAGCTTATGCGTTTCATGAAATTGCCCATCGATTTTTTTTATTTAGAGTTTTTGGAAATAATCTCTTATATCGAACCTGCGAAACTATAAGAAATTGTTTTTTTTAAATTTTCGATGGACAATTTCATGAAACGCATAAGAGGAGTTCGTTGCATGTGTAGTTCACCACCCCCCAGATCGCATCGGCGGTCAGATGGGCCTCGATGGTACGGTCGAACAGCACCGACAGGTTCGGCGAAAAGTCCTCGTCGCCTTCCCATAGCAGAAAATACAACGGTATCTTCGGCAGGGGATACAGCGCATAGGCCAGGTCGGCCAGCGCCAGCGGCGCCCCGCTCAGCTGCTCGGCGGCCTTGCGGAACCCGGCCGGATTGCCGCCGTATTTTTCCAGTAGCGGTTCGGTTTTCAAATCGTGGGGACCTTGAAAGAAATGCGCGTCTTTCAGGTCGTTGACACCGATCAATTCTTCGGCCGGCGGCAGGTCTTTGACGTTGAGCAGATACACCAGAATCACCAGTTCCAGCAGGGGGTATTCGATCACCTCGCGGCGCTTTTCGACCATGCGGTACAGCCGCTCCTCGATTGAATTGATCCGGATCGGCCGGCCCAGGACCGGCAGTATCCATTCTCCGTCCCCACTTTGTTGGAATTCGGCAATCGAAGACAGCACCTGCGAATCTTTTTCCCGCAGCTGCTGCCAGTATTCCGGCGGCACCTGGAGTACCGCACCGGCCGGCGTCCTGGCAGGCGGGCGCTGGCGGCGGCGGCCGGTTTGCATTTGCAGAAATCCTTCGCTGAACGGGTACGGTCCTTTCTGAAAAATCTCGCACGGAAAATCGTTGCAGTCCCGGGGGCAGTATTGAATGCCGGTGAAATGGGCGCAGGCCAGGATCGGACACTGCTCGCCCAGCATCCGAACCTGGGCTTCCATCTTGGCCAGGGCCTCGGGGCTTCCACCCGCACCACAGGTGGAACATATTCCGGCGACTTTCAGTAGACAAACATCACAGTTGATTCCGCAGGCACCGGTGGCCATGATTCTCTCCGGCTGTTTGCATGGGTTTCACCCTGCCCTCCGCTCCAACCGCGCCACCGCCTCGATGTGGAAGGTGTGCGGAAACATGTCCACCGGCTGAACCTCCAGAACCCGATAATGCTCCTTCATCGATAGCAGGTCCCGGGCCAGGGTGGCGGGATTGCAGGATACGTAGACAATGCGCGGCGGTCCCATGTCCATGAGCTGCCGCACGACATGCTTGTGCATGCCGGCCCTGGGTGGATCGATGACCATTACGTCCGGTGGGGTCTCGATATCGGCAAGTGTATGGAGGATGTCGCCTTCGATGAAGCGGCAGTTGTCGATGCGGTTGCGCCGACAGTTTTCACGGGCATCGGCGACTGCACTTTCGGACAGTTCCAGACCGACGACTTCTGCGGCCTGGGTCGAAAGCCAAATCGAGATGGTGCCGGTTCCGCAGTATAGATCCACGACCCGTTCCCGGCCGCATAGGCGGGCATAATCGCACACGATATCATACAGGCGTTCGGCGGCGGCGGTATTGGTCTGAAAAAACGAATTGGCCGAAATTTCGAACTCGTAAGGGCCGATTCGGTCCCGGATCCGGGCGGTACCGAACAGTTGCACTTCTCTTTCGCCGACGGCGACGCCGGCCTTGCGGGCGGTGATGTTGTTCACAATCGAAACCACGTCCGGGTATTCACCGGCCAAACGTTCGGCCAGCGGGCGAACTTGTGCCGGCTGCTCGGCGGCCGTAACGACGTTGACCATCCACTGGTCCCAGGCCCGGGAGTGACGCAGCACGACAAAGCGCCAAAAACCCTGATGGCTTCGCAGTCCATAGGCCGGAAGCCCGGAATCCCGGATGTATTGTCGCACCTTTGCCAGCAATTCGTTGCCGAAAGCCGGTTGAATCAGACAGGTCTGGATGTCGAGCACCTTGTCGAAGGTCCCGGGAACATGCAAACCCAGGGCAAAACCGATGTCGATCTCCGGACGCCCCAGCTCCTCGGTCATCAGCCAGCGACGGTCGGAGCAGGTGAACTCCATCTTGTTGCGATAGTGAAAGACTGCCGGAGACGCGATCGTCGGATGAACCGCGGCCTCGGTAACCTGGCCGATGCGTTCCAGGGCATCCGCAACCTGGCGCCGTTTGTATTCCAGTTGACGGTCGTATTGCAGAAACTGGCACTTGCAGCCGCCGCAGGTTCCACTGTAAGGGCACGGCGGCTCGGTCCGAAACGGCGAGGGCTCAAGCAGCTCCACCGGTCGCGCTTCAAGGTAATTTTTGCGTTTGCGGGTAATCCGCACCTTCATGCGATCCAAAGGGGCGGCCTGGTCCACAAAAATCACGACGCCGTCGGGTTTGGCGACCCCCCGGCCGCCGAATGCCAGATCGGAGATCTCCACATCCAGAATTTGACCTTTTTTCCAGTGCATGCAAACTATATACGGCATCCAAGGCCGATAGAAAAGTGACAATTTTGGAAACATGCTTATTATTCCTATCAATTATTTGAAATTGAGACGAAATTGTGATTGAATAACAAATGTTTGGAAGGCTGCGGATCTCGTCTCTCATCGAAGCAACCAAATGCGTGCACCTGCAACAACATTGGATTCCACCCACGCCGCGCAGGCAGCCTCCATGAATTCCGGAAGACGTTCACCCACCCCGGAGCCGTTTCGAAACGACGAAACGAATTGACGGGAACGAGCGGTGCATACCAGGAACATTGTTTTCAACTGCGATGGTTACCGACTTCATGGCATCCTGCATCTGCCGGCGGCCGGCTGTCCCCCGGTTGTCATCGGCTCGCACGGCCTGCTGAGCAGCAGTGAATCGCCGAAACAGCGTCAGCTGGCCGAAAACTGTGCCGCGCTGGGAGTGGGGTTTCTGAGATTCGATCATCGCGGGTGCGGCCGCAGCCAGGGATATTTCCCGGAGGTTACTTCCCTGCAGGCACGCACGCGGGACCTGCAGCGTGCGATTGCCTTCATTCGCCGCCGCAGGGATACGGGCGATTCCGTCGGTCTTTTCGGCAGCAGCATGGGAGGCGCCGTGTGCCTGAGTCTGGCCCGCTCTGAAGGCATCGAGGCCCTGGTGGTCGTAGCTGCGCCGCTGCGCGGCCGGACTTTGCGGTTGCCGGAAGAAGCCTCGATGGGGATTCTGCCCGCAAACGCAGCGAATTTTGACATTTCCGACCGGGTGGACGGACTTCGAAATCTGATGATCTTCCATGGGGATGCGGATGAGGTGGTGCCGTTTGCCAACGCCGAAGAACTATACCAAAGCGCCCATGCGCCCAAAAAACTCATCCGTCTGAAAAACGGCGGACACCGCATGGAGAATCCGAAACATCAGCAACGGTTTCTGAGGGAAGCGTCGCATTGGCTGGTCGAAAGGTTAACATCGAGTCGGAAGCTTTCATGATTCTGTTTCAGCAACATCATCGATTCAAGCGAAGGAGTGCAAATGGCTGAAGACCTTTCCCGGAAGTATCTTCGCAGAGCGGTCGTGAAAACGGTATTGCGGCGCACGGTGGCGGTGGTGATGCTGGCCGGGCTGATTTACGGCCTGGCGGCCATGATCTATGCCACCCGCACGATTTTCAAAGTCAAACAGAACTATGCCGTCGTACTGGAACGCTTCGGGGGCGATCGCGAGGCCATCACGGATGTCGGCTGGCACTTGCGCCTGCCCTATTTCACCCGGATCGAACAGGAAGTCTCTCTCATGAACCAGCGGATGCTGCTGGGCGGCAACCCGGAACCGATGCGCATCATCTCCAAGGAAAACGTCGCTCTCTGGACCTCCGGTGTGCTGACCTATCGCATCCGCGATCTGCGCACCTGGGCCATCGAGAACCTCAAACCGGCGGACCTGCTGCAGGCCGACTACGACGGCATCACCAAGGACATTCTGCAGGCCCAGGAAGTCAATGCCCTGGTCAGCGAGCGCCAATCGATCAAGGAAAAGATATATGCGGCGCTCAAGTCGCGCCCCATCAACGAAGGCGGTCCCACCCTGGAAGAAAAATACGGCATCGAAGTGGTGAGTTTCGTCCTGCGGGAGACCCGTTTCGGCGACAAGCTGGTGGAGGCCACCGAAGAGAAGAAGCGCCGGGAGCTGATCGCCGAAGCCGAAAACTATGCGGCCGATCAGGAGGCCAGCCGCATTCGCAAACTCTATGCCGCCTATCTGGAGAGCATCCAGTCTCTCCAGCGCGCCATCGGCCGCCCCGACGGTTCCACCGATGAATCGCTGTTTCAATTCCTGACCCAGCAAAAATGGGCCGCCGCCTACGAAAAGAATCAGTCCGGGCAGCAAACGGTGGTAATCCAGAATACCCAGAGCTCCCCGGCGCTGACACTGCCGCCGCCGCAGGCGGCAAATGAGGCGGAAGCCGGTTCGCCCGGCAGGGAGGTCGAGAATGCCCCGTAGACTGACCAAAGAAACCCGATACGTCCGCCTGCCCGAAGAGCGGATTCGCGAAATCGAAGATTTGGTGGCCTCCTGGCCCCATGAAACCATGGCATTTATGCGGGCCCGGCTGAACCAGTACAAGCCGCCGTCGGACTTTTTCAATTCGATGCTCGATTTTTTCCTGTCCCTGTTCATGACGGCGCCCAAGAAAAAATTTATCGTCCTCAAAGATCCCGATATCCTGACCGATTGGCAGAAACGGTTTGAAATCTCCGGACAGACCAATCCGCAGGAGGCCTGGAATAAAATCCTGGAAAAAGAAGTCTCCTCCCGGGACTATGAATACCTGCTGGCATTGCTGGATCGAGAGTTGACCGACGTGCACGTTCCGCTGGAAATGCGGAACCTGTTCGAGAAAATCTACCGCGCCCATATCCGCAAGGAGTATGTTTCCGATTCTTCGGTTCCCAAAGCCCCGCTGCTGCTGGTGGTGGGCCCCAGCGGCAGCGGCAAGACCTCCACGGTGACCGAAACCATCGAGCGCGTCATCTTTCTCAATGAAGTCCTGCCGGAAATCGACCTGAAGCAGAAAAAAGAAGAGCTGCTGGCCGAAGAGCCGGTCTGGAAAACCATCGAAGAAATCGATCCGACCCTTTCGATGGAAATTGCACGGCGAAAAAAAATCCGCCACTACGAGCGCCTCTCTAAAATTCCGGTCGTTCGCACGATTTTTAAAGGCAAAATCGGACGCGGGCTTTCGGAGTTGAAGGAGCAAGGGGTCCCGGTGGATTACGCCATGGTGACACCGAACGATTACCAGACCGCCCTGGCCGGCGAGCCGGGCAACTATTTCAAAAAAGCCCTGGGCGATCCGCGCAAAACTTCCATCCGCCATATCGAAGAAGCCCACAGTGCCTTCGGAAAATCCAGCGGGCGCGAGTCCGGCGTCGAAAGACAGCAGCGTTCACTGATCGACACATCCAACATCGTCATCGACGAAATCATCAGTGGCCGGCGCGACTGCCTGCTGATCGCCACCACCGATCAGCCCGAACGCTTCGATGCGGCCATCTACCGACGTTTTGTGGAAAAGGGGCGCATCATCAATATCGCCGAATTCTGGAAAAACCCGGACAATCTCAAAGAAGTCGTGCGCATGGAGCTGGTGCGCCACGACATTCGCAGCGGACCCAGCGGACGGGATTTCTGTCTTGCCGATTCGGTCTGCCTGCAGCCCGGTGCGCTGGACCTCACGGTGGAAAAACTCTACCGCATCTTCGAAGAGCGCACGCTGAAAATCATACCGTCCTACGTGCGCAAGCTGGTGGATTCGGTCATCGAAATCAAGGGAGATTTCGCGCCCGATTACCTGGACGATTCCCTGCTGGTGCGGCGAGCCTTCGAACTGGTGGCCCAGAATTCCTACGGCGATCTGTTCGGCAAGGTGGTCGACCGCATGGACCGGCAGGTGAAATGGGAAGAATACGTCGGCGATGTGAAAAACCTGTTTTCGGAAATGGCCAATAACGGGCTTTTTTACGGCGTCAGCGAGGAAAAAGGCGTCGTGCTCAACGGGCCGCCCGGCAGCGGCAAGACCTTTCTGGTGCGCGCATGGCTCTGTGAGAACCATGATGTCCACGACATTTCCGCCAGCCCGTCCTCGCTGCAGGATCCGGTCAACCCCATCGACGGCGCGGTCGAAAACCTGGAAAAAGTTTACGACATCGCCAAAATGATCGCCCCCACCGTGGTCTTTTTCGACGAGGGCGATTCGCTGGCCCCGCGCCGCAGCCAGGCCGGCGGTTCACCGTCGGACAAATTGACGAACCGTTTTTTGAACATCATCGACGGCGAAGTGCCCCTCAACCGGGTGTTCACCGTCCTGACCACCAACCGGCTGGATATTCTCGATCCGGCGCTGATCCGGTCCAAGCGTTTGAAAGTCATGGAGATTTCAGGACATCTCCGTAAAAAAGACATCGCCGGTATCATCGAAAAATCCCTCGAGGGGGTTCCGCTGGCCGAGGGACTCAATGCGGAGTCCATCTTCGAGATTTCCCAGAACATCTGCAATACGCCGGCCGATTATTCCGCCTTCGTGGAAAAGGCCCGTTCGCTGCGCAGCACCGAATACGAGGTCCTGATGCGGCTGCGGAAACTGTCCGGTGAATCGCCGGAGCAGATGGTGAATTTCGTGAAATTCAACTTCAAGACCCTGCTGGGTATCCTGGATGCCGTCAAAGCACCCCAGGCCATCCGTTCGGAAGCGCGGGAAGATCCGATCCGATTTTTGAACCAGTATGACAACATCATCGCGCTGCTGGAAACGGTCAAAGAAGTTGAAACCTACCCGCTGATGCGGTCGCATCTGAACTCGGCCCGCCGGGAAATTTCCCAGAGTCCGGTGAAAAAAGGCAAGGTGCAGCTGGACGAATTCCTGGAGGCCGAGTTGAGTCAGGAACCCCAGGTCGGCTTCATCATCGGGGTCGGTGCCAACGACGTCTCCGGCGTGCTGCTGCCAATCGCCACCAGCTTGACTTACAACCTGGGCCCTGAAAAAGTGATCGTCACCGGGGCGGTGTCCTCCAACGCGCCGGCCGCCGCCGAACTGGACATGGCGGTGAAAATGACGCAGCAGTCGGCCCAGGAAGCGCTGACCATGGTGAAAAACTTCCTGCAGGACATGGAGTCCAAGGTGAGCATGTCGCGGCTGCTGGGCGATTTCCTGGACCACTACACCCTTCATCACCAGCTGCTATCGGCTTCGTATAATGTCGGCGGCCCTTCGGCCGGTTATGCCCTGGCACTGAACACCCTTTCGGCACTGCTGCTGATGCCGGTTTACAACGATTTCGGCATCACCGGCGCCCCGTGGACCAAGGGCGTCAAAAAAGGGGAAGTCGGCGGCTCGGTGATCATCGGAGGCCACAAGAAAAAAGCCCAAAAAGTACTGCTGCACCTGCGCCGCATGTACATGCCGCTGCAGAATTACAAAGACCTGGAGATGGAGTTTCTCGACAGCTACTGGAGTCAGGACAAAGACATTCTGGGCGTGACGCATTTCGGCGATCTGGTGCCGGAAGTCCTGTATCTCAACCACGAAAGCGATCGGCGCCTGTCGGATCTGATTTCCGTGCGCATCGAATACAAGCGCGATAAATACCAGGGGAAAAAACCGCCGCAGGAACTGAAGGAACGGATCCTGAAAAGCAAAGAATATCTGAAACGGGAAATGGAAAAAGAGATCTGCAGCCGGCTTGATTCCCTGCGCAAATATCTGCGTTCCCCCACCCGCGACCCGCACCTGTCACTGGAGGAAATCTTCCGCAAGCGACGCCCCCACGGACTCCGGCCCCTGCGGCCGTTCTGGGAATACGTGCGGCGGCACAAGGAGAGAGTTACCGGCAGTTAAGTGCCCAAATCCAAAATCTGATTCACCGCAGAGGCGCGGAGAACGCAGAGAAAACCGTTCTTTTCGGATGCCGCTGAGAGGGCGGCATCCGAAAAACATCGTTAAATCCGACGAGGTGGGTTTTCTAGGGTATGAGCCGATTTGGAAATGCTTTGGTTTGAAGGCCAGCATTCTGTTTTTTGCCCTCTGCGTTCTCGGCGCCTCTGCGGTGAGCGATTTCCCCGCAAACCGGACCTATCCGTCCTCGCCCGTTTTGATCAGCTCTCTCCTCAGGCGGTTTAATGCCGTGGCGGCGAAGACCTGCTTGTTCATCGCCCGATCGTCGAAGGTGAAGCGATACCGCCAGGCCCCGGCCGAAGACGGCGTGGCCAGACCGATACAAACGGTTCCCACCGGTTTGTCCGGGCTTCCGCCGGTGGGGCCGGCGATGCCGGTGGTCGAAATTCCATAATCGCTGCCGGCCAGCCGCCGGATGCCGACTGCCATCTCCCGGGCGACGGCTTCGGATACCGCGCCGTGTTCTTCCAGGCTGGCCGGTGACACACCGAGAACCTTCACCTTGGCCGGATTCGCATATGTGACCGCCCCCAGCAGAAAATAATCGGAGCTGCCGGAGACATCGGTCAGCAAACTGGCGACCAGCCCCCCGGTACAGCTTTCCGCCACGGCGACGGTGGCCTGGCGGAGGCGCAGAAGATCCCCGGCGACTGCCTCCAGGGACCGGCCCTTTTCCGAAAGCACCTTTTGGCCCAGACGATTCCGGATCCAGTCAAAGACGGCCTGGAAACGGTCTTCGCCGCCGCCTTCGGTTTCATAAAGACGGATGTGGATTTCGGGAAATCTGGCCTGCAGTCCCAGTAAAATATCCGGGAAACGATCTTCGAACCCGGCGAGCGCTTCGGCCACCTTCGATTCGGCCAGGCCGAATGTGCTGATCACCCGCACCTTCCGGACCGGTGATCCCAGCGCGTGCAACTCGGGCAAGACCGAGTTCAGAAGCATCCGGCGCATCTCACGCGGCACGCCCGGGAGAAAGAAAAAGCGGCAGCGTCCGATGGTCAGAACAAACCCCGGGGCGGTGCCGACCGGATTGGGGATGCAGCGGGCACCCTCGGGCAACAACGCCTGTTTGCGATTGGCATCCGACAGCGCCCACTGCCGCTGCGCAAAAAACGACTGAATCGAAGCCAGCGCTTCCGGGTCGGTTTTCAACTCCACGCCGGCGGCCCGCGCGGCCGCCAGGGCCGTGCAGTCATCACCGGTCGGCCCCAGTCCTCCGGTCACCACGGCCACTTCCGTTCGGGCACCGATCTCCGCCAGCGTGTTTGCCAGGACTCGAGGCTCATCGCCGACACAACTGTGCCGCACCACTGCAAGACCGGCCGCTTCCAGCTGCAGCGCCACAAATGCCGAGTTGGTGTCGACGACCGTGCCGCTGAGCACTTCGTTGCCGGTGGCGAGGATTTCGGCTTTGATCATAATTTGCGCTTTATTGGTTGGATTGGTTCGATTGGTTTGATTGGTTTTCAACCTGCGACCACCAGGCTTATTCAGGAAACCGGTTCCAATCCGCTTGCTGGTTTGCCCGGGGGGCGACCACCTCGGTGCGGATGGGAAAAAGCTCAAGGTTCAAAGCTCAAAGCTGAAAGCTGAAAGTAAAATAGGAACTTCATCAGGACAAGCGTAAACCAGACAACCTGCCAATTGGCACCTTGTGTTTTCGCCGTCTCCCCGTCTCGCCGGTTCACCGTTTCAATCCGTCCCGTCCTGCGATGTCGGCCGATGCACTTACAACGGACAACCGACGACGGACAACGGACTTCCCGGGTATCCAAAATGACCGCCTAAGCAGAAAACGATTCAGAATATCGCATCGAAGCAAAACGGGACTATAATTTTTCCGGTGGGTCGATCCGAAACACCCCCGCGTCCGGAACCTCGACGATTTCATAGCGATCCAGGCTCAAGGTCAGCGCGGCGCCTTTATTATCGGAGATTCGCAGACGCCGCGGCACCGTGTATCCCTGCACCGTCTGGTTCTGCAGGAATTCGACCCGGTAGCGCAGGTCACCGCTGCGCTCCAGGAAATCGATCCGCTTCACCAGACTGTCTTCGCGATCAATGAAGATCTTTTGCACCGCCGCCCACCATCGCTTCAACACCAGCACCCGGTGGGCGGATTCCGGATTCGATTCCAGCATCACTTCGGAGTGTTCCACGATCGGGGTGCGGCCGGCCAGCAAGGCAACCAGATCGGCCGTGCGCAGCGGCATGGACACCAGGCGATCCAGTCGGCCTTCGGAGGATCGAACCTTACGGTAGGTCTCCTCGGGAGCACGTGGATCGACCCAATAGATATCCTGACCGTCCGCGGCAAAAACCAGGACCGGATGACCGGAAACCAGAAAAACGAACCGGACTTTCGAAGGCGTCCGGGCCACCCAGGCCAGGCGCCCCGAGATCGGTGCCTGCCCCGGCTGTTCCAGACGGACGGAGCCGATGCCTTTGAAGGCATCCATATCCGCGTTGCGGGAGGCAACCGTTTCCAGCAAAAGCTCGGCCTCGGCCTGCCGGGCGATTTCCTGCGGACTGCGTCGAGGCGCCAGTGCGCTGCAGCCCTGTAAAACGATAACGGTCAGTACGATCCAGGCCGGTGAAAAAACCGGCAAGCGGCAGGCTCCGATCATGGCCGGTTTTCGATCCGGCGGATTTTTTCATTGAGCGCCTCGGGATCCTGGTTCTGGTGCTCCAGTGACAGGCGGTAATAACGCAGCGCATTGCTGCGGTCGCCGACCTTCAAGTAGGCATCGCCCAGGTGTTCGAGAATGATCGGATCATCGGGGACCATCTCTACGGCGGTTTTCAGGACGGAAAGCGCCTCTTCATAACGTCCCTGCTTGTAATAGACCCATCCGAGACTGTCGGTAATGTATCCGTCGTTGGGTTTATAGGTAAGCGCCTTTTTGATCAAGCGTTCGGCTTCGTCCAGGTTTTTCCCCAGGTCGGCGTAGGTATAGCCGAGATAATTCAGGGCGCTGGCATGGGTGGGATCGAGCTCGATGACATCGCGCATAATTTCGATGGAGGCTTCCTTCTGTCCCCATTTGTCATATACCACACCGAGGCGAAAGCGGTATTTGGTTTCTTCCGGGTTGCGTTCGATCGCTTTTTCCAGTGCCCCGACGGCCTCGGCATAGGCCTCGGCGTTTTCCTGGAATGTTCCCAGGTAATAATAATATTCGGCGTTTTCCGGATCGCTCAGGATTGCTTCCTGCAGATATTCTACGGCCTTTGCGGTGTTTCCCTGTTCCTGGTTGACGAAAGCCAGGTGAACGACCGCATCTTTATAGAATCTCGAATCTTTCTGAACCCGGCCGAAGTGCTTGCGGGCATTGTCAAAATCCTTTTTGCCGTAATAGGCCACCCCTGCCAGGTACTGCAGATCGGAATTCTGGGGCGCGGATGCCAACACACCCTCGATCACCATCAGCCCGTCGTCGTATCGATCCGTTTCCAGATAGGTTTGAATGACTTTGAGAACGACTTCAAACGAACTGTCGCTGCGCTGGGCCAAATCGGAGAAAAGCGCGCGGGCTTCGTCTTTGCGGTCGTTTTTCCAGTACAAAAGCCCCACTTCCATCATCGCCTGAATGTTGCCGGGGTTGTTCTCCAGAATTTCTTCGTAGGTGTCGATCAGGACACCGGGTGACTTTCCCTGGCGCTGATAGAGATTCAGAAGCTCGAAGCGGGGTTCTAACAGCGCGGGCTCGATTTCCAGGGCTTTTTGATATTCCCGTTCGGCTGCCTCGTACTGCTCCTGCCGGGCGTAAAGTTTGCCGAGGAAAAAATGACCGGGGTACGATTGGGGATTTTGTTCCACCAGTGTCTGGAATACCCGCAGGGCGTCGGCGTCGTTGTCTTCACTCAAATAGATCCGGCCCAGCAGCAGGAACACATTTTCCCGGCTGCTGTCCAGGGCGATTACCTTTTCGTAGGCTTGTTTGGCCTGTTCGAGGTTTCCGCGTTCCTGCATAATCCGGCCGTATAGAATCAGCGATTCCAGGTGATCCGGATCCTGGGCCAGGATTGCATCGATCAGTTCCAGGGCCCCGGCCGTGTTTTCCTGCTGCAGGTACTCCAACGCCAGCTCTTTTTTGAGAAACACCGAATCCGGCTGCAGAGCA
Source organism: Desulfobacterales bacterium (assembly GCA_051155755.1). Classification (GTDB taxonomy): domain Bacteria; phylum Desulfobacterota; class Desulfobacteria; order Desulfobacterales; family SG8-13; genus DAXETY01. The sequence continues at coordinate 17,237 of DAXETY010000076.1, read as the reverse complement.
GCGGCTTTCTCCAGATAGGCAACCGATTGCTCCGACGCACCCCGGCCTTTGGCCAACTGGGACTCCATGTAGTAATAATAGGCGTTTTCCGGACGCTCATATGCATCGGAGCCGTTGACAGTCGCCGGTGATCCGGTTTTTCCGGCGGTGCATCCCATCAACAGCAGCGCGGCAGTCAGCCATAGCCCGACGGTCAGATGTAGTCTCATAGAATTTCGTTCTTCCATGCGGTGCTCAATGAAATGGAGCTCTGATTCGCCGGAGACAGGCGGACCGGCGACGGGAATCGTTACAGCCGAAAACCGGTTTAATCTGTCGCCCTTTCTTCGGTGTAGGAAGCAAAGTCCGGGATTTCACGTTTAAAGTATTCGCGCATTTTGCGCACGATATTTTTTTCGACCTGGCGCACGCGTTCGCGGGAGATCCCGTAGCGGTCACCGATTTCCTGAAGTGTCACCGGGTTGTCGGAGAAAATCCGCAAATCGAAGATCTCCTTTTCGCGCCGTGTCATTTTTTTACGAAATTCGGCGATCTTCGTGTGCAGCAGCGCTTCGATTTCCTTTTTGGCGACCGTGTCTTCCACCGAATCGGTGGTGGTGCTCAGAAACTCGATCCGCTCGGTATCCGAATCATCTTTAAACGGTGCATCGAGCGATAAATCCCATCCATCCAGACGTTGATCCATATCGACGATTTCACGCTCGGAAACGCCCAGACGTTCGGACAGCAATTTGGGCTTGGGATCGAAGCCCTGATCGACCAGTTTCTGTTTTTCTTTCTTCAGCTTGAAGAAGAGTTTCCGCTGCCCCTGCGTGGTTCCGATCTTGACCAGACGCCAGTTATCCATAATGAATTTGAGGATGTAGGCTTTGATCCAGAAGGAGGCATAATAGGAAAACTTGACATTTTTGTAAGGATCGAACTTTCGCACAGCCTGCATCAGTCCGATATTGCCCTCCTGAATGAGATCCAGCAGGTTCTGCATCCACACCCGCTGAAATTCGAGGGCGATTTTTACCACCAGGCGCAGATTGGAGGTCACCAGTATGTACGCCGCCTCCTTGTCACCGTATTCCTGTACCCGCACACCGAGCTCACGCTCTTCTTCACGGGTCAGGAGGCGATAGCGACTGATCTCCGACAGATAACGCTGCAATGGATCGAATTTGACCAGGGCCTTGTCGGAGCTCTGGCCGGCGTTGGTCGTCTGCCTGTTGTCGATCTTCAGGCCCTGCGGACCCCCACTGTCTTTATCTTCGGAAGAAAAATCGAGCGCCGCCGCATCGTTATCCTCTTCTGCAGGAGTTTCGTCAGCCTCCGGAGCTATCCCGGCCGAAATCTTCTTCTTTGTCTTCTTTTGCCTGCCGGCGGCTTTTGACTTCCGGGTTTCGGCAGCTTTTTCGGAACGCCTCTTTTTCTGCCCGGCGGACGTCGCTTTTTCGGATTCGGCAGCTTTGGCCTTTGGATCGGATTTTTTCTTCTGACTCATTCGACCATTCAATCGTGTGAAGGTTTAAAATGGTGCCAACCGATGGAACGCCGCCAAACCAGGAGTTACTTGCGGCAGCATCCGGCCCTCCGGGCCGCGCCGGCACGCTTCTGCGTCCCCGGGGGCTGATTGGCCCGTTCGTCTTTAGCACGGTAAGTGTTGACTCCGGGCCGGCGGCGGCGGCTTTTCGGTTGGACAGCGATGGTAATTTATGATAATCGGTTTGCCTTCGGCGCCTGTAGCTCAGCCGGATAGAGCAACGGACTTCTAATCCGTAGGTCGCAGGTTCGAATCCTGCCAGGCGCACCACCGCATGCAGACCCGGATTCAAGCGGTAAAACGTTTAAGATATCATACTGTTTCTATTTTTCAATACCCATAAACTTCGGCATGGACTTTCTAGTAAATATCATTTCGGCAGCGGCAATTCTGGCCGCCGGGGCTATCGCAGGCAAAATGTTTTTGACCGAATCCCGCAAAGCCCAGCGCAGCGGGGCTCCCTGGTATGCCCCCTACCTGACGCTGCCGGGAATTCTGGTCCTGGCTGCACTGGCGGTGCCGCTCATCCTCTGGTTGACCGCAGACTGAGGCGCAGCCTGCGATCATCGGAAACCTCCGTCGATCGAACCGACCGGCAAGTAGCGGTAAAGGATAAAGAGGCACCGGGGCCGAATCGGTTACAATTTCCAAGCTCACAAAGAACAAAGCATTGCAACTGCCTGCCGGTGAAGATCTTACATGGACCGGCGCCCAAAACGCCTTTCAATCAGGCACATGACGGCAAACGGCAGCTCGATTAAAAACTCCAGGACGAAACCGGCCATCATCAAAACCAGCAGGCTCGGCACTTTCAGCACCCGCTCGAAATGACTGTTCTGCGCATCCATACCTTGCCCTTTTTAAGCAGAGGTTCTTTTCTATCGCCTACCACAGGTTATGAAAAAAGACAAATAAAACAGCCGTCCGATTCAAAGCATTTCCCAAGGCAACCCCAACGGAAAAGGCTTTCCGGCAACGCCAATTGGTTTGGCGCTCCATGGAAATCGTGGTAGAATCATTTTCTTCGATCTCAACTTCTGCCCATCCGGAAACGGTCCTTTTTCTGCTGAGACCCGCAATGCGGGATTCGCCGCGGATTTCCCGTCCGAAAGCGGACGCTTTGCACCCGGTGGACGGAGTCCTCATTCCGGACGGCAGAATGCCGATTCCCAGGAGTCAAGCGGGGAGGAAATCTTGAGTGTTTCCAATGATGATCTGGCCGGACAGCGAATGATGGTGGGGTTCGAGGGCACCGAACCCAACGATCGTTTGAAACAGATCGTAGAAAATCTGAAAGTTGCCGGTATCATTTTATTTTCCTGTAATATCCACTCGCCGGATCAGCTGCGCGAATTGTGTGCCTACGCCCAGGGGTGTGCCCGCCGGGCGGGGCTTCCGCCGCTGTTTATCGCCGTGGATCAGGAAGGCGGCAGTGTGGCCCGGCTCCGGGAACCCTGGACGCGTTTCCCCGCCGCCTCGCACATGAACAACGAGACCGCCATCGCCGATTTTACCGCCACGACTGCCGCGGAGCTCACCGAAGCGGGCATCAACATGAACATGGCCCCGGTTCTGGACATCGCTCCGACGGGAATCCAGAGCGTGATGGCCGATCGCAGCTTCGGGCCGGATCCAGACCGGGTGGCCGAATTGGGAGCCGCTGTCATCGAGGGTTTTCAGCAGCGGCATTTGATGGCCGTGGCCAAACATTTTCCCGGCATCGGACGCACGGCACTGGATTCGCACCTTGATCTGCCGGTGCTCGACATCGACCTGCCGTCACTGCGTCGATCGGATTTGATCCCGTTTCATGCCGCCGTGCGTCACGGGGTGGCCGGTATGATGCTGTCCCACATTTTTTACCGGCGCATCGATCCGGACTGGCCGGCGAGCCTTTCGACCGTGATTTCCAAGGACCTGCTGCGGGAGGAATTGGGATACCGGGGACTGGTACTCACCGATGATCTGGACATGGGCGCAATCGATAAACATTACGGTATCGAGACCGTTGTGGATCGAATCCTGCAGGCCGACATCGATCTGGCGCTGATCTGCCACGAGGGGCCGAACATCGAGGCCGCCCACCAATATTTTTGCCGTCAGATCAACGATTCAGCCGAATTTCGCCGCCGCAGCGAAATATCGATTCAACGGATTCAGGCCACCAAAAAACGCTTTGGTTTGACAGATTCGTAAGTGGAAGGGACGCAGCGGAAAAGGGGACGTTTCAGCAGAAACATTATTCCGGTATGCGGCTGTACACATCATCTTCCAGCCGGCCCCTCTCTCCGGCTTTCAAATGGTGGTATCCGGCCGCGGCGATCATGGCGGCATTATCGCCGCACAGCGCCAGCGATGGAATGTGCACCAACAGGTCCCGTTCGGCGGCGGCCGCCTGAACCCGCTCGCGCAGCCTTTGATTGGCGGCCACGCCGCCGACCAGTGCCAGGTGTCGGCAGCCGTTTTCTTCCGCCGCCCGGATCACCTTGAATGCCAGCACCTCGACCACGGCTTCCTGAAAGCCGGCCGCAATATCCGGTATTTGCTGTCGGAAATCGGCGTGTTCCCGAATGTATTTGCCCACCGCAGTTTTGATTCCGCTAAAGCTGAAATCGAAACTGTTTTTGTCCAGGTAGGCCCGTGGAAATCGAATTCGGTCCGGGTCGCCGCCCTCGGCGAATTGCGATATCACCACTCCGCCCGGATACCCCAGACCCAGCATCTTGGAGACCTTGTCGAATGCCTCTCCGGCGGCATCGTCCCGTGTTTGTCCAAGCAGGTCGGCCTGCGTGTGGGATCGAACTCGATAAATGCTGGTGTGACCACCGGATGCCAGCAGAGCGACATAGGGAAACTGCGGCGGATCCGCCTGCAGGAAAACCGAGTTTAAATGCCCTTCCAGGTGACTGACACCCACCCAGGGCAGCTGCCGGGCCATTGCAAACGCCTTGGCATAGGAAAAGCCCACCAGCAGCGCACCGACCAGCCCCGGTCCGCGGGTGGCCGCCACGGCTTCGATCTGTTCGGCAGAGAGTCCCGCTTCGGTCAACGACCGACGATAAACCGGTACGATCGCTTCGATGTGTTTGCGGGAGGCCAACTCCGGAACCACGCCCCCGTATGGACGGTGAACTTCGATTTGAGAAGAGATCACCGAAGAAAGGATGCGGGTGCCGTCGGCAACCACAGCGGCCGCGGTTTCGTCACAGGAGGTTTCGATGCCGAGCACCAGCATGCATGCATTCCAGCTTGGATGGGTGTTGGAGACTGCGCTGACAAGAGGTCATTTGCGACCCGATCGGCACCTTTCGGAACTCCCGGCCCGGGAGCCGTCCTTGCGCGGGCCTCAGCAGCCGCTTAGCGTTCTGGGATCGCTGGCCCGGGCGATCCAATCCAGGAGCCGACGCAGCCGGCTGTTGGAAGTTTTTCGATCATCTGGTTTCCGGTCGTTTTTCATCAGGACCATTCAAAACGGCTGGTTTGTGAGCGGCACTCGGTAATCTCACCGATGATGTAGGCATCCTCATTGAGAGCCGAAAGCCGCGAGAGCACCTCGGAAGTCGATTTTTCAGGCACCACGGCCACCAGGCCGATGCCGTTGTTGAAGGTTCGCTGCATTTCGTTTTCCTCGATATCGCCGGCTTCCTGGAGAAAGCGGAAAATCGGCGGCACCGGCCAGCTGTTTTTCTCCAGGCTGATCTGGCAAGCTTGGGGGATGATGCGCAGCAGGTTTTCCACAATTCCGCCCCCGGTGACGTGAGCCAGTCCGTGGATCGGCAGATCGCGCATCAGGTGCCGCACGGTTTCCGAATAGATGCGGGTGGGACGCAGCAATTCTTCCCCCAGCGTGGTGCCCAGTTCGGGCAGCTGCGAATCGCAATCGAGCTTGAGGTGGTCGAAGCAGATCTTGCGCACCAGCGAATACCCGTTGCTGTGCAGTCCGCTGGAAGCGATGCCGATGATCCGATCACCCACATGGATGCGCGAACCGTCGATGATGTCCTGATCGTCGACAACCCCCACGGCAAATCCGGCCAGATCGTATTCGCCCGGTTGATAAATACCCGGCATTTCAGCTGTTTCACCACCGATCAGGGCGCACTGGGCCTGTTTGCAACCTTCGGCCACCCCGGAGATGATCTGTGTGGCGGTTTCCAGCCGCAGAGAACCCATGGCCAGGTAATCAAGGAAAAACAGCGGCTTGGCACCCTGTACGGCGATGTCGTTTACGCACATGGCCACCAGGTCGATGCCGATGGTGTCGTGCTTGTCCATCAGGAAGGCGATTTTGAGCTTGGTGCCGACACCGTCGGTGGAACTGACCAGTACCGGACGATCGACATTGGCGACATTGAGCGAATACAGCGCACCGAATCCGCCGATTTCCCCCATCACGCCCGCCCGATGGGTCTGCCGGGCGATGTTCTTGATTTCATCCACCAGCCGGTTGCCCTTGTCGATATCAACACCGGCATCGGCATACGTCATCGATTTTGACATCAGCATCTCCTCCCCTGCGGGTAGAGTAAAACTGTAAAGAATTTCATGGGCTTGGAAAATGGCTCAAAGAATCTTTTTGACAATACGGCAGTAAGAATGGTAAAAGTTTCGAATACATACACGATCGGCGGCCGCAAGGTTCAATTCCACTCGAGGGGTTCCGCCGAAGCGGGAAGCGATCTGATCGGAAAGTTCGTAGGTTGTCACCGGATCGCCATGAAACGCCGATACCTGAATTGAACGATTGTCGATATTGACGGTTTCGGCTTCGTAAAAAGTCAATCTCAACAGCGTGTCATCCCCGCGGTGCGGATCTCGAGTTTAAAAGGTTGTGATAACGATAATTTCGAGATTCCCGCCTGCGTGGGAACGACAGATTTGAATATGTCGGGACTTTTTACGACTTTGCAATTTAAGAATTAGTAATCTCCGTACCTTATAAAGTCAAGTGCTTACAGTGTCGGACAACGGTTTTAGGAAAGGCATTTGCCATGTACGATTTTGCCAGACTGGATCGACTGCCCCCTTATGTTTTTGCAAAAGTGAACGAAATCAAGATGGAAGCGCGTCGTCGCGGCGAAGACATTATCGACCTGGGCATGGGCAATCCCGACCTGGGAACCCCACCCCACATTGTCGAAAAGCTGACCGAAGCCGCCCAGAAACCCCACAACCACCGCTATTCGGCCTCGATGGGCATCACCAAGCTGCGCATGGCCATTGCCGACTGGTACCGCGAGCGTTACGACGTGGACATCGACCCGGACAAAGAGACCATTGTCACCATCGGCGTCAAGGAAGGCATTTCCCACCTGGTGCTGGTTACCATCCGCCCCGGCGATGTGGTCTTCGCCCCCAACCCGACCTATCCGATTCACCCCTATTCGGCCATTATTTCGGGGGGCGACGTCCGGGGTGTTCCGGTGGGGCCGGAGCAGGATTTTTTCGAGAACCTGATGCATGCCACCCGTCAAACCTGGCCCCGGCCGAAAATCCTCATCCTGAGCTATCCGCACAATCCGACCACCGAAGTCGTCGATGCGGAATTTTTTCAGAAACTGGCCGATTACGCCCGGGAAAACCATATCATGATCATCCACGATTTCGCCTACGCCGACCTGACCTTCGACGGCTACAAGGCCCCCAGTTTCATGCAGGCCCGTGGAGCCAAAGAGGTCGGCGTGGAATTCTTTTCGCTTTCCAAAAGCTACAGCATGCCCGGCTGGCGGGTGGGATTCTGCGTGGGCAACCCGGAAGTGGTGGCGGCCCTGCGGCGCATCAAGAGTTATCTGGATTACGGGATCTTTCAACCCATTCAGATTGCCGCCATCATTGCATTGAAAGGCCCCCAGCAGTGCGTGGAGGACATTGTCCAGGTGTACAAGGAGCGCCGCGACGCATTGATCGCCGGCCTGGAACGGGTGGGTTGGAACATCAAACCGCCCCTGGGGACCATGTTCGTCTGGGGTCGGATTCCGGAGCAATTTGCGCACATGGGATCGGTGGAATTTTCCAAGTTTCTCATCCGCGAAGCCAAGGTGGCCGTTTCTCCCGGTCTTGGATTTGGTGAATACGGGGACGATTACGTGCGTTTTGCCCTGATTGAAAACCACCATCGCATCAACCAGGCGGTGCGGGGCATTCGTACCATCATGTGAGCCGCATATAGCCCGGCAATCGTTGCATTTTCACCGACGCCGCCCGGCGTCCGGTCCCGCCCTGTTTTTTTCGGTTGACTTTCCCGCCGACTTTGAAAAGAATTGCGGACTGTTTTCGAAAGGGAAAAGGAGCCATGCGTGAGATCAAGGTCGGGTTGTTGGGTTGCGGAACGGTCGGCACCGGGGTCGCCAGGATTCTACTCGAAAACGCGGATTTGATCGCCTCGCGCGTCGGCGCCCGCTTGAAGCTCTACCGCGTGGCCGATATCGATGTCACCTCCGACCGGGGCATCCGGTTTGAAGAGGGGGTCATGACAACCGACGCGGCCCATGTCGTTCACGATCCGAACGTCGACATCCTGGTGGAGATGATCGGCGGTCAAACCGTCGCCAAGGAATTGATTCTCAGTGCCATCGACAACGGCAAGCCGGTGGTCACCGCCAACAAAGCCCTTCTGGCCGGACAGGGACAAACGATTTTTCAGGCAGCGGCCCGGGCCGGTGTGGACCTGGCGTTCGAAGCCGCCGTGGGCGGTTGCATGCCGATCATCAAGACCATCCGCGAATCGCTGGCCGGAAACCGCATCCAGTCGATGATCGGCATCCTCAACGGCACCTGCAATTACATCCTGTCGAAAATCACCGAAGACGGCAGCCCGTTTGAGGTGGCCCTGGCCGAGGCCCAGGCCAAAGGATATGCGGAAGCCGACCCGACCCTGGATGTCGAGGGGCTCGACACGGCGCATAAAATCGCCATTCTCTCTTCCCTGGCCTACGGAACGGATATCGAACTCAAGGAAGTTTACACCGAAGGCATCTCTAACATCACTCCGATGGACATCCGGTTTGCCGAGCAATTCGGCTATCGCATCAAATTGCTCGCCATCAGTAAATTCAGCCGTGACCGCATCCAGTGCCGGGTGCATCCGACCATGATCCCGTTCGACAACCTGCTGTCCAATGTCAACGGCACCGTCAACGCCGTTACGGTCACGGCCGATGCCGCCGGCGACATTCTGCTCTACGGCCGCGGGGCCGGCATGATGCCCACCGCCAGCGCCGTGGTCGGTGACCTGGTGGACATCGCCCGCAACCTGATCACCGGCTCGGTGGGCCGGGTTCCGGCGCGCAGCTACCAGCCCGCCGATATCCGGCCCATCGCGGTGATGCCCATGCGCGATGTTGTCACCCATTATTACCTGCGCTTTTCGGCCCTGGACCGGCCCGGCGTACTTTCCAGAATCTCCGGAATCCTGGGCAAAAACGATATCAGTATCAAATCCGCCTACCAGAAGGGACGCAAAACCAACGGGTCGGTGCCGCTGGTGATGCTGAGCCACGCGGCCCGTGAGGCCGCCGTGGTGGATGCTCTGCGGGAAATCCGCGCACTGGAAGTGGTCAGCGACCGCCCGGTATTCATCCGGATCGAAGAGGAAGCCCAGGAAGAAGACTGAAGGGTATCGATTCGCGCTGCGTTTTTCCGGCACCCGCCCCGCATGCGTAAAATCGAACCCATCCGCTCGCTGCAATCTGTTGCCGATCGAGGAATCTCATGCAAATCGTGTGCTCGGACTTGGAGGGTATATTCACCCCGGAAATCTGGATCAACGTGGCCGAAAAAACCGGTATCGACGAACTGAAGCTGACCACCCGTGACATTCCCGACTACGACGAACTGATGCGCAAACGTCTTGCCATTCTGGATGCCAACGACATCAAACTGCCGACCATCACCGAGGTAATCGACTCGATGCAGCCCCTGCCGGGTGCCGCCGAATTTATGACCTGGCTGCGTGAGCGCACCCCGGTCATCGTGCTGTCGGACACTTACGTGGAATTCGCCCGTCCGCTGATGGCGCAGCTGGGCTGGCCCACCCTCTTCTGCCACCACCTCACCGTGGACGGCGACGGCCGCATCCAAAATTACAACCTGCGCCAGAAAGACATGAAATCCAAGGCCGTGCGGGCCATGAAGGGCTTGAATTTCGAGACCATCGCCATCGGAGACTCCTATAACGACATCACCATGCTGCAGGCCGCCGATCACGGTTTTTTGTTTCGACCGCCGGACAGCGTCAAAGACCGGTTCCCGCAGTTCCCGGTTTCGGACACCTATGCCGAACTTCAGAACAAACTGGCGGCGGTGCTGGACTGAAAAAGCGCAACGGCCGGTGCCCCGGGCAAATTGATCAAGGATTTGGCTTTTATGCTGAGCAACCACTTTTCCACCCGCGTACGTTACGCCGATACCGACCGGATGGGATATGCCTACTATGCCAACTACCTGCGCTGGTTCGAGGTGGGCCGCTCGGAACTGTTCCGGGAACTGGGCATGACTTACAAACAGATCGAGGAACAGGGCGTCTATCTTCCGGTGGCCGAGGCGCACTGCCGCTATCTGCAGCCGGTGCGCTACGACGATCGCATCACCATCGAAACCACCCTGGACACCACCGTAAAAGGGGCCATCAAGTTCGACTATCGTCTGTTTCATTCCGCAAACAACACACCGGTGGCCGAGGGATACACCAAACATCCCTGCATGACCCCCGAAGGCCGGGTCATCCGTCCGCCGCGGTTTCTGAGGGATTTCATCCAACAGAAACTGCAGGAAAACGCCACCCGTTCCTTGCAGACCGATATGTAAGCCGATGGAATTCGACCTGAACCAATTCAGTGACTGCCTCATCCAGGTCGTCGGCGACCTGATGATCGACGAATACGTCTGGGGCAGCGTGGACCGCATATCTCCCGAGGCACCGGTCCAGGTGGTCACCGTCACCGGGGAGGATTACACTCTGGGCGGCGCCGGCAACGTGGTCAACAACCTGGCGGCCCTCGGTGCCCGGGTTGCGGTGGGCGGCGTTATCGGTGACGACGCCAATGGAAGGCTGCTGATCCAGATGCTTCGCGATCTCGGTGCCGACTGCCGGGCCGTCGTCACGGAAACCGGCCGGCCGACCACCGTCAAAACCCGCATCATCGCCGCACACCAACATGTGCTGCGCATCGACCGCGAAACCCGTCAGGAAATCGCGCAGGCCACCATTTCCAGTCTGGCCGAAACCGTTGAATCCATCCTGGAAGGCATCCCGATACTGGTCCTTTCCGATTACGGCAAGGGGCTGTTTACCGCCGCGTTTCTCAACCGGGTGATTTCCGCGGCCCGCAAACACGACTGCATCACGATCGTCGACCCCAAGGGCAGTGACTATCGGCGCTACAACGACGCCTCCCTGGTCACGCTCGGCAAAGACGGAATGGCGCTTTTCGAACGCGGACGCACCGAGCCCCATCGGATCACCGCCGAAACCCGCCAGGTGTTCGACGTGTCCGGTGCCGGCGACACGGTGGTGGCAACGCTGGGATTGGCTCTGGCCGCCGGCGCCGATTACCGCCAGGCCATGGCGCTGGCCAACACCGCCGCCGGCATCGTGGTGGGCAAGCTCGGCACTGCCACCGTTTCACGCGAAGAGCTGGCTCAGCGACTGGCGCCCTCCGTGGAAGAAACCTTCCGCAAAGTCACCTCGCTGCCCGAATTGCGGAAGATCGTGCGCGACCTGAAGCGCCGGAATCAGCGCATCGTGCTGACCAACGGGTGCTTCGACCTGATCCACGCCGGCCACATCGCGCTGTTTTCGGCGGCCAAAAATCTGGGCGACGTTCTGATCGTGGCCATCGATGATGACGCGTCTGTGCGCCGTATCAAAGGCGCCGGCCGGCCGGTGATCAAGGCCAAAGAGCGCACGCGCATCATCGGCGCGCTGGATGTGGTCGATTACGTGGTGGTATTTTCCGCCGGCGAACTCGAGGCGCTGGTAGAAATCGTCAAGCCGGACGTGCTCGCCAAAGGCAGCAATTACCGGGAGGAAACCGTGCGCGGACGCGAACTGGTGGAAACACACGGTGGGCGGGTCGCGCTGATTCCGGTCAACGACAACGTGTCGTCAACCGATATTATCAATCAGATTAAAAACGGGTAACACCGCCCCGGTAGTCTTTCGGCGCAACTGAAAGGCCATGCTAACCCTCAAATCCCATCCCGAAGGGTGGATCGTAAAAATTCAGGTCCAACCGCGGGCGGCCCAAAACGCCGTTGCCGGCACGCACGGTGATGCCCTTAAAGTGCGGTTGACCGCACCGCCGGTGGAAGGCGCCGCCAACAAGGCCTGCGTGGCCTTTCTGGCCAAGCAGCTGAGCCTGCCCAAATCCGCGCTGACGATCGTAACCGGCCGGGCCAGCCGCACCAAGCAACTGCTGGTGCGGCTGAAAAATGAGCCGGCCACCAAAGCGTCGCTCGCAAGGCTGAAGCATCAAATCGAAGCGTTGGCGCAAACCGAATAAACGAAAAAACCTTCCGACCGGCAAATGAATCCGTTTACCCGATCAAAGGGTTGCGGGCTTTCAAACCCGGAAAACGACTGAAATCACGATCCGCCGTCCACAATTCGTCAACTCCGCTGTCACGACACAACGCTGCAATTCTTGCATCGTGTATCATCGGACCGGCAACCCGGCCGGAAGCCACCAACTCCCGCAAAAAGCGCCAGTAACCCGGGGATTCCGCGAGTAAAAAAAGGCTGGGAGACTCCAGCCATGCTTCGACCTGTTCCGCCGCCACGGCGATCGGCGTGGGCGTTTTGAAAATCCGGGCATGCGTGACGATCGCCAGAAACTCGTGAATACAGGGCCACGGTATGGCCCAGGGCCGGCTTCCCTCCGCCAACCCGGCAATTTGGGCGAACGCCTCCCGGTGCCAGGGAGAATCTTCTCTGTGGGCATAAACCAGAATATTGGTATCTACGGCGATCATCCGCCTCGCCCCTCGTAGGCCTTTTCCCGAATCCGCTTCCACCGGCTGCCTTCCAAATCCGGCTGAAGCCCGTCACCCTGGAAGGTAACTTTGCGCAGACGGAAGCTCGAGGATTGCCTGCGTTCATCGATGACGCGCCGAAGGCCCTCTTCCACCAGTGCTTTCAAGGTGGTGTTTTCCCTGGCGGCCACCTGGCGTGCCGCTTCCAGCAGACTGTCAGGTATTTTTATGGTCGTTTTCATATGGCTAGCCATATCATATTGTATGGCTGACTGTCAATCATGCCTTCAACGGCATGTGAATGCTGGGAACCAGTGCGGGCAAGAATCCCTTCCCGCTGCTAACAATCCAAAAATAAACGCTTGACAGCCAATCGCGATGCGTTATAGTAACGGTTCAACCATTTGATGCGGGGTGGAGCAGTCTGGTAGCTCGTCGGGCTCATAACCCGAAGGTCGGTGGTTCGAATCCGCCCCCCGCTACCATAAAAATGTTAAAGGGCCTCGATTCGTATCGAAGCCCTTTTTTTATTTCCATAATTTCGATCCCGGAAATTACCGGGATGCGGTATTTTTTCTTTCGAATCGATCAGCCGCCGGCGAGCTTGGTCGTATAGCCCTGCCCTTCCAGAAAGGCCTTCACTTTTTCCCTGTGATCTCCCTGAATGACAACCGTCCCGTCTTTTACCGTTCCGCCGCTACCGCAATGCTGTTTGAGCTTTTTGGCCAGAAGACCGAGGCCGATGACATCGAGGTCGAAACCCTGAAGGGTGGTCACGGTTTTGCCTTTGCGGCCTTTGACCTGCCGTTGGATCCGTACGATGCCGTCGGCTTTGGAGAGGGCGGATGGAACCGAAGGTTTCTTTTTGCAATGGCATTCCGAAACCGGATTTCTGCATTGTGCGCAAATGCGCCCGGAATCGGTGGAATATACGAGCCGGGTATTTGACATGGCGAAGCGGGTCGTTTTTTGGAATCGCTACAGGCTGTTGATTTTGTCTCTCAGTTTCCGCGAGCATTTGAAGGTCACCACCTTGCGCGGGGAAAGCATCATGGATTCTCCGGTGGCGGGATTTCTACCGCGGCGTTGGCGCTTGTTCTGAACCTGAAATTTACCGAATCCGCTGATCATCACGTCATCGCCTGAGGCCAGGGTGTGCTTGATGATTTCGAGCAATTGCTCGACCAATTCGGTACTTCGGTTTTTGGACAAATCCAGCTCGCTGTAAACGGTTTCGATAATGTCGGCTTTGGTCAGGGTCATGCAGTCTATCCTTTGCGATCCGAATTTAGTAGGAAAATACACTGAATTTATTCATAATACTTAAAAAGATCCGAGCCGTCAAGAAAATCTGAAAATTTAATCATGTGGCCGTATCAAAAGCCTGAACATCGAATCCAAAAATGAGAAATAACGGATTGCATACGGCTGATTTGGAGAGACGATGTACGGATGGTGCAATACAAATATCTGAAATCAAATCAAAATTTTCAGAAACAACTTGACAATCAACTGCAAATGATTTTGATCGGAAGATAGACGACCGGTAAATTGGAAAAAAGCCGACCGAACGCATCGGGACTGTATCGGCATCCGAAAGGAGCCCAAATGGCCAGCTTAATGGATTTTATAAAAACCGCCCTGCTGAGTTTAATTGCCGTGAGCTTGATTTTTCTGCTGGCCAGAATCGACTTCCTGGTCAGTGATCTGCACCGGTCGTTGGATTATCCTCAAGAGTCTTCCCGTATCCACGAACCTCAGGGCCAGGGCCGGTTGATTCCCAAAAGCGATCCATCGCCCCCCGCCATACCCGATACGATCGATTCGACCATCTACGTGTGATCCCGATCTCAAATCCGTTCCGCCTTGCCTGCAAAGCAGCGATCTCGATCCTCGCGCGTATGACATGAAGCCGTTTCTCCGAAGGCGGATGTCTTTCGGCCTCGTAAAGACGCCGGACTGGAGGCTGGGTCCTGCACCGACTTCAGCTGTAACCATCTGTGTTTAAATGGATAGTTATAATTCTACCGCTGGTTGATGCAGGAGAGATCATACGACCTTGCCGACATACCATTGAGATTCTACAAAATTTTATCGTTTGATAATCGATAAATAACAGACAGATACGAATACAGAGCCTCCTTTTCCCGATCGACATGGCACGAAAATTGGATATTCCGGGAATAGGAAACTGCGGCAAAAACATCGCGTGATACGGCAATCAGCGGGAGGCACCCATGGAAGCCACCGATTCGACGACCTGCTTTTTAAAAGAAATCCGATTTGGGGGGCGGCAAATTATCCTTGGAGACCAGTCGATCTGGGAAGTTTCGCCGCAGCACCGGGAAAGCGTCTGGTTTTGGAACCTTGCTGCGAGAATCGAGGTATTCATGGGCAGCAATCCATACCATCCATACAAATTGATCAATCTGGACAGCCACGACATCATCGATGCAAAGCCTGTCGGGGTATATGAACCGGGCTGACAGCAGTACGGAGTCGAGCGTTCGCCCAGTGGAGTTCACCACGCCTGCCAGAATCCTGCGTCGAATGACGTGCCCTTCGTTTTGCGCCTGTATGCAAACACCTGCATGTTTCGAGCCCTTTTGTCAAAATATATTGTTTTTATTAAACATATTAATTAGGCCCAATGTTTGCTATCGGTTTTTCAACCGTGCTGAAAACCGGCATCCGAATCGATCAAAGGAGCGTTGCCATGCGCAAGGAACGAGCCCAAAGCGAAAGAATTCTGGACTCCATGATTATGGCGGGCATTCCGATTGCCGTTTTGTACTGGATTCTGGATTCGATTCTCAAAATATTTTTCTACAATCAATACAATCTTGTCGCGGTGCTTCTGGGTGAGGACATCTACGAACTCTACACCCGGATCATCGTGCTGTGCCTGCTGCTGATCTTTGGCGCCCACGCACAGTATTCCATCAACCGGTTGAAACATGCCCGCGACACCCTGGATCGCAATGAAAAAGACCACCGCAAATTCATCGAAAATCTGAATGCAGGGATTTTTCGCTGCACGATCGATTCCACCGGACGCTTTATCCGTGCCAATCGCGCCATTGCAGCGATGTTCGGCTACGCCAGTGCCGCCGAATTCAAGAATTCAACCGTTCTGGATATCTTTCCCAGCTTTGCGGACCTGAGAAAGTTTCTGGAAGCGCTTCGCGAAAACCATCATATCCGGGGAAAAGAGCTGATTCTGGTCAAACGCAGCGGTCAGAAAATCTGGGTGACCTGTTCCGCTTCCACGGCCAGAGATGTGCGCGGCACGATCCGATACATCGACGGCGTCATGGAAGATATCACCAAACGCAAGCACTCAGAGGAAAGCCTGCGAACCAAGGAAGAAAAATACCGCCTGCTGGTCAACCACGCTCCGGCGGGGATATTCGAGATGGACATGGCCACCGCCGAAATTCGAAGCCTGAACGATGTCCTGTGCGAGATGACCGGATATTCGCACCGGGAGCTGATCCGCAAAAAATGCTATGAGATCCTGTCGGAAGACAGCCGCAAGTATTTTTTCATGTCTCTGGTTAAACTTCACAGCCATGAAAAGCTCGCTCCGGCCGCAGAACTGGAGGTGCGGAAAAAGGACGGCACCATTTTCCCGGCCGCCTTCACCACTCGCTACCATTACAAATTCGGTCACCTGGAATCCGCAACGGTGGTGGTTCACGACATTACCCGCCGCAAGCAGATCGAACGCGAAAAACAGCTGCTGCAAATGCAACTGTTCCGGGCCCAGAAAATGGAGGCGATCGGCACCCTGGCCGGTGGAATCGCGCACGATTTCAACAATCTGCTGATGGCAATCCAGGGTCACGTTTCCCTGATGATGGCCTCGACCGACTACCTGCATCCATACTTGAAGCACTTTTTCGCCATCGAAAATTACATCAAAAGTGCGGCCGATCTCACCCGCAAACTACTGGGA
Organism: Desulfobacterales bacterium; assembly: GCA_051155755.1. Lineage (GTDB taxonomy): Bacteria > Desulfobacterota > Desulfobacteria > Desulfobacterales > SG8-13 > DAXETY01. Next base: position 780 of record DAXETY010000076.1, on the reverse strand, counting down.
TTCGCTCAAGGCAAGCAAAACGAGAAAAAATCCGTCCGCCTCAATGCCATCGTCAACAAGCAGATTCATATATTTGTGGAATCGCGAAAAGACATCCAGATTCATGCGCATTACGAGGAGAATCTATGGCCGACCGTGGCCGATTCGATCCAGGTCAAGCAAGTGGTATTGAATCTGATTCTCAATGCCATTCAGGCGATGCCCGAGGGCGGACACCTGCATGTCCGCACCCAGAACCGGTTTCTGGAAACGGACCGGGCACTGCCCAAACCGACCAAACCCGGCCGCTACGTGGCCCTGACCATTACCGACACCGGCATCGGCATGGACACTGAAACGCAGCAGCGTATTTTCGAACCGTTCTTTACCACCAAAACCATGGGACCGCAGAAAGGCAGCGGCCTGGGATTGGCGACGGCTTATGGCATCGTTCAAAACCACGGCGGGTTCATCACCGTGGACAGCAAACCGAAAGAGGGTTCGGCCTTCACTGTATTTCTGCCCGCAACTTCACCCCAAAAAAACGACCCGACCACCTCCCAACCCAAACCGGCAAACAAGCCGGCGGAAACGGTCCTGGCAATCGACAGTGAATCCGAAGTCCTGGAAGCGCTCGAAAAGATGCTGAATCGACTTGGCTACCAGGTACTGAAGGCAACCAGTGGGAAGCACGCCCTGGAACAGGTGCATAAAACCAATTGCCGGGTGGACCTGGTGATAATGGATGCCGGCCTGCCGGATTTCAACCGTCGCCAGTTATCGGTCGAACTGAAAAAAATC
>DAXETY010000075.1:0-28800 GCA_051155755.1 Desulfobacterales bacterium | reverse complement strand
ATCAGCCACCGAATCGTGGCAGGACAGGCATTTCTGCTGGTAAATGGCAAAAGCCTTCTGGTGTTCGACCATTTTCTTTTCATCGGCGGCGACCCGGGGACTGTGCAAAATCAGCAGAACCCCGGCGGCACACACAATCAATCCGATGAATAACAGCCAACGCTTGGGACCAGGTTGAATGCAGTTTTGCAAGGGGACCTCCTTTCGCGCATACGGTTGCTGGGGGGTATTTCGTAAAACAACGGGTGTGGTTTATAGGAAAGCAACGAACATGCCAGTCAAGTTAATATGGAATGGATTTTTATGAGTCTTAAATAATTCAACTTTTTTAAAAAAAGATTGACAGACACTTCAAAGGGGGGTTAACTGGATGCAAATTGTACCCAAGTGGGGCCCTGAATAGATGCAAAACGCACCCATTTTTCACCACCATCGAGAATTCCAGACTTGAAAAAGCCCAACCCGACTCCGCTGACCGACTATCAAGCCATTCTGGACAGCATCAGCGACGGTGTGCTCACCGTAACCCGCAACCACGTGATCGCTTCCTTCAACCGGGCGGCCGAAACCATCACCGGCGTACCCCGTGCTGAAGCCCTCGGACGCAAATGCTTCGAAGTGATGCGGGCCGAGATCTGTGAATCCAGTTGTTGTCTCAAGAAAACCATGCACACCGGTGAACCGTGCAAAAATGTGCCCGTTTACATTGTACGCGCAGACAACAAGCGGATCCCGGTCAGCGTTAACACCAGTGTCATGCGCGACAGCAGAGGCAGAATCAACGGCGGGGTGGAGACGTTTCGGGATTTGTCCGAAATTCACTACCTGCGGCGGGAGTTCAACAAAACGCAAACCTTTGAAAATATCGTCAGTAAAAACCACAAAATGATGCAGCTTTTTTCCATCCTGCCGCAGGTTGCCGACAGCCGCAGCAACGTGCTGATCGAGGGTGCCAGCGGCACCGGCAAGGAGCTTTTTGCCCGGGCCATTCACAATCAGGGTCCCCAAAGAAATGCACCCTTTGTGACCGTCAATTGCGGTGCTCTGCCGGACACGTTGATTGAATCCGAACTTTTTGGATACAAGGCGGGCGCTTTCACCGACGCCAAGCGAGACAAGCCCGGACGCTTCACCCAGGCCGGCAAGGGGACGATCTTTCTGGACGAAATCGGCGACATCTCCCCGGCCATGCAGGTTCGACTGCTGCGGGTACTCGAAAACCGGACCTATTCTCCCCTGGGTGGCACGGAAAGCATCCAGACGAAGGCGCGGGTGGTCGCCGCCACGCATCGAGATTTAAAAAAAATGACTGAGCGCAAAGAGTTTCGCGAGGATCTCTATTTTCGGATTAAAGTGGTGTGTTTGCAGCTACCCGCGTTGGCAGATCGGATGGAGGACATTCCATTGCTGGTCGACCACTTCGTCGAACGTTTCAAAGCGCTCACCGGCAAACACATCGTCGGTGTTGCCGATGATGCCATGGCCGCCTTGGCTCTGCATACGTGGCCGGGAAATGTCCGCGAACTGGAAAACGCAATCGAACATGCCTTTGTGCTCTGTCGCGACGAGATGATCGGACTGGTTCACCTGCCCGAGCAGGTGCGCCCGCAGGAAAACGCGCTTTCAGAGTCCGGCGCACGAAGCCTCAAGGACCACGAGGAACAGATCATTCGCAATGCCCTGATCCGCAACAACTGGCGTCGGATGGCGACCGCCCGGGAATTGCAGATCGATAAAAACACCCTGCGTCGAAAAATTCAGCGCTACGGCATTCGAAAGCCTTGAGTGCCTTACGAAACCGTCCTTGCGCTCGACATCAGGAAACCAAGCATATCACAAATGCGCGACCGGCGATCAGCAGTTTATTGGCCTTGCTGCCCATGCCGAACTCCCGGATGTCCTTGTAGCCCTTGCGGCCGATTACCAGAATGCCGTGATTGCCTTCTTCCATTTCCAGCAGAATATCCCTGGCGATACCGGTTTTTAGGGGCTGAAATTTAAATGTGACATTCTGTTCCGGGACCCCGGCGGCGACCAGCGCTTCTTTGGCATCTCCGGCAATCGCTTTGACCTTGTCGGTATACTCTTTCAACCAGGCCGCGATTTTTGGCTCCAGCTCGTTTCCACCCTTTGGCGGGATGCCCTCGGATTCCCAGAGCTGCGGTGGCACCGGGGAAATTACGTGCAGGAAAGTAAAGCGGCTTTCTTTCAGATGCGCAAAATGGCGGACCGCATAGTCCAATACCCTGCGGCTGATGGGCGCCCCGACAATGCCGACCAACACGTCATGGGAGCAGATGCGGGGATCGATGACCCACAGGGCACGGTTGTGGGCCAGATGGGCCAGCCGATAGGTCACCGATCCGATGATCTGTCGCGATACGGTGGTTTTCCCCCAGCGACCCACGGCAATGGTATCAAATCCCTGGGCGTCGGCCAGCTTCAGAATGGCACCGGCTGGATCGTTGCAACTTTCTTCGAAAACGGTCGACAGCCGGTCTGAATCGATTCCGGATCTCGTCAATGTCTCCGCAGCTCGGGCTAGACTCTTGCGCGCATTGGCCACCCAAAGCGCCCGGTGCGATTCGATCTTGTCTGCATCCGGACCAAACAATTTGGACAACAAGGCAATGTCCGGATCGGGAACTCCGTGAAACAGCGTCAACTGAATATCTTCCCGGTGCTGCAACAACCTGGCGACTTCGGTCAGGGCCTGCATGGCGAAGTCGGAGTCGTCGATGCCGAATAATATTTTATTTTGCTTTTCCATCGCTATACTCCTCCCGGTGCGGCCGTTGTTGCTCGACACGCGGCGAAATTAACCGGACCGTGGCAGGGCTGGCGGTGGTCGGCGTTTCGACCGGCCTATCTCATCAGTGGTGTGGCACGACCTACGACGTTTGCGACTGATGAACAATCCAGACAGCCGCAAGTTGCCTCCTCGGCCCTGCCGCAGGCGATTTCCTATAACCGCGGATCGATGTTCTGCGGTCCGCCGCACTCCGGTACATAGCAGGTCACGTTTTTGAAGGAATCCCGCTTTTTGCAGGACGGACATGTATCCGGCGGCACGGAGGCCGTCAGCAGAAAACCGCACTCGTTGCACTTCCAGTAAGTCAGGCCGCACTTGGGACAGATGTCTCCCTCAAATCTCCCGTCGGCCGCATAGCCGCAGTGGGCGCACTGCCACTGTTCATCATTTGCTTGCATTTCCGTCTCCTCCGGGTCTGCTTCCGAATCGCGAACCGCAACCGCAAGCAGACGGTTGCGCAAAGACAAACCGGATGGCGGTACCGGGCGTTAATCCGTGTCGGAATAAATGTCGCCGGCCGGTATTTTTTCTCCCGGCCGCCAGGTTTCAAAATCCGATCCTGTCAGGGTGTCGCCCTGACGGACCTTGCCTGCCACCCAGACAATGCGCGTGTTGCATTCTTCGATGCTGCGTCCCAACGTGCGCATTCGCTTATCTAGCGCTTTCTCTGCGGTTTCCCGGCTTCGGTGCACCGAGATGACTTTTTTCTGCGGTTTAAGAAGATCATGTTCGTCGTAAATGAGTGCGTACATGGTCTCCTCCTTTCCCGTTTAGGGTTTCGATGCGTTTGCAGACCGCTTGTCGTCAGATGATGCGGGGAAGATTCGGACCGGGGTCGAAACCCATTGCCGCAGAGAGCAAATCGCGGTTCAGCTGGATTCGCGGTTTTCCACCTTTCGATTGCCAATGGATACGATCCTGCGGTTCGTTTCGCTCCCGTCCCCCACTGCAACCAACGGTGATTCTCTTGGCACCGTTTGGGTCTTTGGGAAGGCGCACCAACCTCGGCTTCAAGCGGCAGCCAGCCTTCGCACCGGTTCGGCCAGCAGGGATTTGAACCGTTCCAGCGTCACCGGATACGGGGTAATCGGAACGCCCATCCAGTCCGAGTATTCCAAAAACGCGTCCGGATTTTCGGCCATGTAAGTGTCCATGTAGCCGATGCCGTCCAGCACAACGGCTCCGCCGGTGTGCCGGGGGAAATTTTCGTTGGCCAGTCCTTGATCCCAGCCCTTGAACACATGGTGGCGAAACTTGATCCACCCCGGAGTCATCCACCAGACTTTCTCGCCGCCGGCGACCTCCCGGGCAATCTCCTGCCGCTGGGCTTCGGAGGCGATCATGTCCATGCAGTGAGTGGCCTGGATGCGGACCACCTCGGGGCCCTGCTCGGCGACGATCGTCTGCATGGTGCGGGTGGGGTTGTCGGCGTTGACGTAGCAGAATTTCCCTCCGTAAACGACCAGCACCCGCCCGGCTTTTTCCCGGGCCGCGCGAATACGATCGACGAGTTGGCGCTCCAGCTCGCGGATGTCTTCGTGCAGCCCCGGGGTGGTGAAATACAGGTGCTCGGTGTCGAGAAAACCTTCTTTTTGCAAATACTTCAGTTCCAGGCTCAGGGTGCCGCAAGACACCACGGCAGTTTCGGCAAAGGACAGATTCTCCATGATTGCACCTTCCGGGTCAATTTCAGTATCGTTGCGCCAGCTCGTAGCCGGCCTTGACCGCACTGAATATATCCTGCACCGTATCGGCGTCCCCGATGACCGCCACATCGACGACCGCCTGGCGAATGTCTTCGCCGGGGGCCGGGGCCGAATGCATGCCGGGGGCCAGGATCACCGTTTGAAAGGGTGCCAGAAATTTTTTTTCACCATCCTGCACCATCTCGACCGCATCCGGGGTAAACGCCGTTACCGCCGTATGAGGCATCAGGGTGACGTTCGGCAACTGCTCGAGCCGCATCAGCGTCAGTTTTTTGGTGATCATCTCCATCATGCTGCCGATCGGATCAGTGCGCTTGGTGGCCACAACTTCGTAGCCCTGCTTTCCGAGCTTTTCCGAAATTTCCAGTCCGGCCCGTCCGGCACCGATCACCAGGACCCGGGGACCACGGATTTCCGCACCGCCGGCAAAGTATTCCACTGCGGTCAGGGTATACTGATCTTTCAGTCCGTCGATTTCGGGAATGTTCTGCTGCGCCCCGGTGGCCCACACCAGCAGATCGGGTCGGATTTCCCGGACCAGTTCCGCATCCACGGATCGGCCCATGTACACCGTCTCGGCAGCTGTGGTGGCCAAGCGGCAAAGTGCCTCCAGTCCTTCCTGCATGCTCTGCTTTCCGGGCGCCTGCCAGGCAAGCCAAAACTGCCCGCCCAGACGATCGGCCTTTTCCGCCAGGCTCACGTGGTGACCGCGCCGGCTGAGGTAGACCGCCGCACTCATGCCGGCCGGCCCGCCGCCGGCGACAAGAACATTCAACGGTCGGTTCGACGGCGTCAGCGCCGGCATGCCGACGGCGGGATTCAGATTGCATCCCAGGGGCTCGCCGTTTTTGAGCCGATGCAGGCACCCCTGCAGGCAGTAGCCGCAATACCGCACCGCATCGGTTTGGCCGGTCCGCCATTTTTCGATCAGGTCCGGATCGGCGATCAACGGCCGGCCCAGGGCCACCAGGTCGGCCAGGTTTTCTTCCAGCACGGCTTCGACTTTCGCCGGGCGCCCCATGCGGCCGGCGACAATGACGGGCAGCGAGGTCTGTTTGCGAACCCATCCGAGCGCATCCAACTGCGGCTTTTCCGGCAGGCTGGAGTGATGAAAATACCAGGGCGGACTGAAACAGGAGCTGCCCATCCCGACATGAATGCCGGCCGCACCGGCGGCTTCGGCCAGCTCAAGCAGCGGAGCCAGGTCGGCGCGCTCGATGCCGAACTCGGGAGCCATCTCGTCGCCGGAGACGCGAACGATCAGGGGGAGACGTGGGGCGCCGGTTCTCACCGCGGCCAGCACGTTTTCCGCAAATGTAGGCCGATATTGCCCGTAGACGTCGGATCGCTTGTTGATCTTGCGATTCAGAAACTGGGAAACCAGGTAACCGTGCCCGCACTGGATTTCCAGCAAATCAAAGCCGGCCGCTACCGCCTTGCCGGCGGCCTCGGTAAACGCGGCCAGGATGGTGTCGATCTGGGCAATGGTCAGGGCTTCGGCCGTCTGCCCGGTCGTGGGACAGGTCAGCGGTGACGCCGACCTGGGCGCACTTCCGGTAACTTTGGGGTTGGCGGCGGCACCGGCGTGATTCAAATGCAGACAGGCCAGCCGGTCTTCCTGGTGGATCACATCGACGATCTTTTTCAATTCATCGACGCTTTCCGGCAAATGAACACAGAGCTGCCGGGGATGTTCGCGGCCGTCGGCGGTCACGGACACCGGTTCGACAATCACGATGCCGGGGCCGTTGGCGGCGATCTGTCGGTAATAGTCCAATTGTCGTTCCGTAACCTTGCCGTCGGGCAGACCGAAACCGGTTTTGACCGGTGGAAAAACGAACCGGTTTTTCAATTCGAGCCCGCCGAACCGATAGGATTGAAACATGGCTTCCATTGGACCTCCTTTGGTTTCAGCCCAGAACGGCCTGAATCGCATCGGCCAGAACTTCGGCCGACTGCAAACCGACAAACCGGCGCAGTTCCCTGCCGTCTTTAAACAGGATCAGCGTGGGGATGCTGGTCACCCCCAGGCGGTTTGCCAGTTGCCGATGCTGGTCGACATTGAAATCCATCACCCGGGCCGTGCCCTGAAATTGTCGGGCCAGCCTTTCGATGATCGGCTTCTGGTCCCGGCAGGGATCCACCACCGGGGATTCAAAACCGACCAGGGTGACCCCCGATTGGATACGAGCTTCCAATTTTCCGAATTGCGGCTGACGAAATGCTTTCATGATCGCGTTGCGCTGCGTGGCATGCATTGCATGCTGTAAAAGGCGGCTGCGGGGACGGCAGTCAACTCGGGCGCCTTCCAGAGAAGCAATCCCGGCATAACGGATTTCCCCGATTTTCCAGATCCCTTCTATACGGTTACCTATCAACTTCCATGCCAGTTGCCGCTGCCATGCGGAACTGCGCCGATATTTTCAGAAAGTCTGAAACGCCCGGTTTCGGTCAAATCAGGGGCCGGCGGAAATCGAGCGGCGGAGTCCGTTGACCGAAAACCGGCAGACGATCGCGATCCGGGAGCGCGACGCCCCCGTATTTCCAGAAGGCGGCCCCGGTTCCCCGGCGTTGGGCGGCAGCCCTGCAGTCCGGCGGTCCGCACGACCGCGATTGACAAAACGGACCGATCTTCGTATAAACGGTAACGTTACGTAACGTTTTTGAACCCATCTCCGCAAACCGGGCGATACACCGATGTCGAAAAAAACCCATGCCATCTGGAACATCCGATTCGTCAATCAAATTATCGACTCGATGGCCGACGGAGTATTCACCATGGATCCCGAGGGACGGATTTCATCCTGGAATCCGTCCATGGAACGCATCAGCGGCTACCGGGCTGAAGAAGTGCTGGGAAAAACCTGCGATACCCTCCGATTCAGTCGCTGCTTCGGCAAAAAGTGCCCGGCCGGAATCAAAAAATGCGGCATCATCGAACACGGCGGTTCGGAGGTCAAAGAATGCGTGCTGCAGCATAAAGAAGGACACACCGTGGCGGTCATCAAAAACGCCAGCATCGTGCGGAATGAAAACAACGAGGTCATCGGGGTTGTGGAGACCGTCACGGACATGACCGAATTGAATCGCGCGCGCCGCAAAATCGAGGAGGCGGCCCGGCGCCTGGGGGAAATGCACCGGCTGGACAACATCATCGGTAAAAGCCGCGCGATGCAGGACGTATTTACCGCCATCAAAGCGGCGGCCACCAGCGACGCCACCGTGTTGATTCAAGGCGACAGCGGCACCGGCAAAGAATTGGTGGCCGGCGCCATTCATTACAACAGCGACCGGGCCAGCCGGCCGCTGATCACCGTCAACTGCTCGGCCCTTTCCGAAAACCTGCTGGAAAGCGAGCTGTTCGGTCATGTGAAAGGCGCCTTTACCGGCGCGATGCGCGACCGCGCCGGGCGCTTCGAGGAAGCCGAGGGCGGCACCGTGTTTCTGGATGAAATCGGCGAGCTGAGCCCTTACATCCAGGTCAAACTGCTGCGGGTGCTGCAGGAACGCGAAGTCGAGCGGGTGGGAGAATCGAAACGGCGAAAAATCAATATCCGCATTATCGCCGCCACCCACCGCAACCTGTACGACCGGGTGCTGGATGGCGCTTTCCGCGAGGATCTGTATTACCGCCTGAAAGTGTTCCCGATTCAACTGCCGCCCCTGTGGCGCAAAAAGGACGACATTCCGCTGCTGGTCGGTCATTTCGTTGAAAAGTACAACCGGAAAACCGCCAAACAAATCCAGGGTGTCTCCCAGTCCACGCTGCGCATCCTGATGGATTATCATTGGCCGGGCAACGTGCGCGAGCTGGAAAACGCCATCGAGCATGCCTTCGTGGTCTGCAATCGGGAGTTAATCGAACCCGACGACTTGCCGGTGGAATTGCGCGAAGCGCGCTGCCGGCCGCCGGTCAGGCAGGCAGCCGGCCGCTCGGCGCCCGGTGTTTATCGGCGGCGGAGCATCCGCAAAGAGCAGCTGCTCGAGGTCCTGCACGACAGCGATTGGAACAAGGCCGAGGTCGCCCGCCGATTGGACGTCAGCCGCACGGCCGTCTGGAAATACATGAAAAAATATCACATCCCCCTGCAAAGACCGGCCTGAGCGTCAATCGAAACCGGCCTTGTCGCCGGGCAATCTATGGATCCGCAGTCAACAGCCATCTGCAAGGCAGGTGGCTTTCATTTTCGACCCCGGGCCAAAATGGCAGAAGCAGGATTGTGCCTTGCGGTTGAGTTTGCCCGAACCGGGTGCGCGCACCCGGTTCGGGCAAGAACAAGGAAGGATGGATTCGGAGGTACTGCCAGGTTTGAATCCTGCCCTGGGTTAAAGCAAAATCGGTGCCGAATGCAGCGGCGTGGGAATCGGCCATCAGGCCGAACGGATTCGCCGCGAGACCGCTGCGGTCAGCTCATAAACCCACACCGCTTGTGCCTCGCTCAGCAGACCCGTGCCGCAGGCAGGCGTGATCAAGCTCTGTCGAATCAGCGTTTCCCGGTCGAATCCGTCCGGAAAAATGGCTTCCCATATTCCGACCAAGCGGTTGTGCAGCGATGCCGGGGTTTCAGCGAACGGATCGTCCAGGGTCGGCACGATGCCCCAGGCCGCCACGCCGCCACGCGCCAAAAATTTCCGGAGTTCGGCGGCATAGGGAATCAAGGAGTCGGCATACCGGTAAACGTCTACGCTGATGATGTCGACGGCCGATTCGGTCAGCAGCGACCAGTCGATGGCCTCGCAGGAATGAACCCCGGTCAGCGCCCCTTCGGACCGAATGGCATCAAAGATGAGATTCAAGTCATCGACAACCGTTTTCCGGCTGATGGACAGGTGCAGCCGGGAGCCGCAGGCGCTGAGGCCCGGATCGTCCACAAAGACAATGGTGCCGTTGCCGATGCCGATGCCGGAAAGCGCCGCTGCCTGGCTGCGCGCATTCAGGGCCAGCGTCCGCACCACAACATCGCGCAGGGTTTCGTTGTAATAGGCCGGAATGCCGTCTTGATCCTTGAGTTCGAGGGCAATGGTCAGCGGACCGGCAATCTGGCCCTTGACGTAGCAGACCCCGGTCAGGCCCGCCGACTGCGCCCGGGCCAGGAAGGCATGAAAACCGGCCGCCGCTTCTGGGGTCGGGGAAAATCGATGCAGCGATTCGGCATCGCCTTCTTGGGCCGCCAGGGCGGTGGTATAAAATCGAGTCAGGCAATCGGCGTGATCCTCTCGACACGTGTCGAATCCCCAGCGCCGGTTGCGGCGGACCAGCACGCCGCAGTCCACCAGGGGCTGCAGGAACTGGAACACGAAATGCTCACGGGCGCTGCGCCGTGGCAGCTGCGGCCAGTGGGGGATCTCCGGGATGTGAGCCAGGATTACATCCAGGGCCTCGCGGGCATCGAGATGCGGCAGGCTGCCCATGCCGGTGGCCAGGCCGGCCGGCATAAAGGGTGTGGGATTGCGATCGGTCATGGGCTCTCGTGGGTTTGTGCGCGCAAACGACATCCACAATGGATGTAGCAAGCCCCGTGGGGAATCGCAAGACCGAACCGGAACAAACCATCACCTTCGGTGGACAAAACTCCCGCGCCGGGGATGCAACTGCTGTGAAAACCCCACCGGCCGCAGAACCAGACCTCCGTCCGGACAACTATTCCGCAACGCAGCCCCGCGATCATTTTTCACTGATTAGATCAGGTGGCGGAAAAATCCCGTGGGCAAAAATTAATCGTCGTCCGAATCGTAATCCACCCGGCCCTCGTCATCGACATCATAACGGTCCTCGTAATCATCATCCGATTCCAGCAACTCGAACTGTTCCACCTGAAGATGTTTGAAGTCGTCATGGTCTTTAATCACGATGCCGGTAACCTCCACCTCTTCTCCAACCAGTTTCCGCAGCTGCTTGCCGACTTTGTCGATCTCGATGATGTAATCCTCGCTGGAAGCGTCGAGCAGCAGTCCGTAATTGCCCTCGTCATCCTCATATTCTTCAACAAAGCCGGTCACGGTAATTTGCCTGCCGCCGGTCTTTCCTTTGGCCATGGGTATCTTCCTTTCAGAAATGAGCGCACCGAACCGGCCGCAGTCCGCCTCCCGGAAAACGGCCGGTGATGACTGCGGTGCAACCCTCGTGCCCATCATACAACAATTTGATAACATTATATAAAATTGCAAATCATTGGAATTCGAATCGGAGATCGCGCGACCGAAAATGGACTTCAGCCAGTTCGCAGACGGGAAAGACGCAGCGGTTTTGATTGTAAGTTTCCGAAATGAAATGATTTATTGACCCAGACGTGCCGATTCCGGTTTCCTCTTGGAAAGAACCCGCTATTCCGATGGGGACGTTGCGCGATGGTTGCCGGTTTTGTACGCAAGGACGCCTTGGACCACGGTCATCACGCCCCGACGATCTGATCCGCCAGCAGACTTTCAATTTCGACATCATCCAGGCCGATGGAGTGCAGCAGCTCGCGGGTGCCGTTGCCGATGGAGGGCGGATGGCGGCGCAATGCCAGCGCGCGGCCATCCAGGCGCAGCGGCAGCCGGGGCAGTTTTCCGGTGCGCCCGTCGGGCAGACGGGTTTCGACCAGCCCGTCGGAAGCGGTCAAATGCGGATCCTCGAACAGGTCCTGGGGCCGGGCCACGGGGGCAAACGGAATTCCGGCCGTTTCCGCCGTGTGCATCACGGCGGCCCGGGTCATCCGCTGCAGGCGTTCGCGGAGTTCGGGCAGAAGCCACTGCCGGGCTTCGATGCGTCGTTGATTGGAAGAAAGTCGTTCGTCGCCGGCCCAATCCTCGAAACTGAAGGCCTGGCAAAAGCGCTTCCAGTGCCGATCCGAGGTGATGCCCACAAACACCTGCTCGCCGTCGGCGGTTTCAAACAGATCGTAAATCGCCCAGGCCCGGCCGCGTTCGGGCATGGGCGGCGGTGCCTCGCCGGTGATGGCTTCAACGGCCATGTGCTGTCCCAACATGAAGGCCACCGACTCGAACAAGGAAGCCTGAACCAGGCTGCCGCTGCCGGTCACCTGCCGTTGCTGCAGGGCGGCCAGAATGCCGATGGCCCCGAAGCTGCCGCCCAGGATATCGGTGACCGAAGCCCCGGCCCGCAGTGGCCGACCGGAAGGACCGGTCATGTAAGCCAATCCACCCATCATCTGCACCACTTCATCCAGCGCCGGCCGCCTTTCATAGGGCCCGGGCATGAAGCCTTTCAGCGCGCAGTAAATCAGCTGCGGGTTGGCCTTGCGGCAGGCCTCGTAGCCGATACCCAGACGCTCCATGGTGCCGGGACCGAAATTTTCGATCACCACGTCGGTGTGCGCCACCAGCTTGAAAAACAGTGCCCGGCCCCGGTCGGATTTCAGATCGATGGCGATGCTCTTTTTGTTGCGGTTGAAATAGGTGAAAAAACCGGCGCCGAATCCTTTCAGTCGGCGGGTGTCGTCTCCCCTTCCGGTGCGCTCGACTTTGTACACCTCGGCGCCGAGGTCTGCCAGCACCAGCCCGCAAGTGGGGCCCATCACCGTGTGCCCCAGCTCCAATACGCGGATGCCCGCCAACGGAAGCCGTATCTCTGTATCACTCATGGCATGCCTCCTTTTCGCCGTCGCGGAATCCGATCCGATTTCAGTTCCACTGCCGGGGCGGCCTCCTTGATCGTTAGAAAAGAACCTCTGTTGGGTAAAGCATTTAATAAGAACGGTGTCGGACAGGATCAATGCGGAAAATGCGATGGAGTTCGAAAGCGAAGGCTGCGGCGGCCCATCGGTACGTTTCGTGCAGCTTCAGATGGATTCGAGTGCTTCAACGACGGCGAGCAGCGCCTCGTCGTCGCCGACATTGCCCGGGAACACGACGTAGGGGCAGTTCGGGAAACGGCTTTCCGGACCAGGCTCCCACACCGGAACGCCCGGCCGGACCTGACCGGCCACCACGGCGCGTCGCACCTGCAATCCTTTGGTGGCGATGTCGCTGGCTGTGACCCCGCCTTTGGCCAGGATGTAACGCGGCCGGGTTCGAATCCGGTTCAGGATCGAAACCAGACCCCGGGAGATCTTGCGGCCGGCGGCCAGGCCGGCGGCTGCCGAAGGGCGCGCCAGATAGGTGCGGCTGGTGTAGACAACCACGTCCCGCCCCTGTGCCAGGGCGGCCTCGGCCCGGCCGGCAATGGTCTCGATCACCGGCGACCGTGTCGGCTTTTCCAGCAACCGGCCCACATCCACCTCCAGGGCGGTCGTGTCCGCCCGCTCGGACAGCAGCCGCTGCAGTTGTGCCGTGGTTTTCGGCACATGGGATCCCACGATGGTCAGACCGCCGCCGGAGGACGCCGGCGTCAGTTCGGCGGCGGTCAGCAGCGACCGGGGCCGCAGACCGGCCCGTACCCGAACGAATGAGGCTGCCGTGCGGCAGACAAACGTCTTGCCGGCGGCTTCGGCCGCCAGCAGACCCTGTACCAGGACTTCCAGGTCCCGGTAACCGGCTGCGTTGACCACGCAGACCGCTGCACCGGTCAATTCCGTCAGGATCGCCTCGATCCGTGCCGGACCGCCCCGGCGGATGTCCTCGATGGATATGCTGCGAATGTCTACGCTGCGGATCCGGCCGGCCGATTTCTCCTCCACCCAGCGGCGCAGGTTGGAGGCGCGGTAGCCGAAAGCCGCGTCGGAAGCGAATTCGGTTTTGCCGGCCGGGATCAGCATCTGCGCTTCCCGAACGTAATGCACGTCGCCGATGGTCAACCGCCCCCCTTCTTCGAAAAACGGGCACAGGATCCACCCGTCGACAGGCGGTCCGAGAGCGGCGGCCAGCGTCGCCACCTCACCGGGAAAGTGACCCCGTAGAGTGGAATCGCTGCGGCTGATCACCGCAATGTCCCGGCCGGTCTCCCGGGCAGCGGCTTGCAGACGGTTGCCGATTTCCGCGTTGATCCGCTGCGCCGCTTCGAGGTGCAGGCTGCGGGAGTTGGTCAGGATGTAACAGGCCGGCAGATCGTTTTGCAGTTCTGCGGCGAGCGCTGCCGCCGACCAGTGGGTCAGAACCGGAATGCCGTGCACGGTCTGGGTCCCGGTGGGGTCATCGTCCAGTACGAAGACTTTGCGGTGGCTGCGTCGCACCGCCGCTTCGATCCGGGGCTGCAGGTTTTCCGGCCAGGGATCGGGCAGACCGTCCAGCAATGCGGCGGCAGGAATCCGAATGGATTGGATCATGGATGCCGTTCCAGGCCCAGCTCCTCGGCATTCAGGATACTGGGCGCGGCTTTGGGCGGATCGCCCTCCAGGAAAGGGGCGATGTCGGGACGGTTCCAAACCGGATGGCCCTGCAGCAGGGCGGCCACGTTGGCGGCCGCCAGCGTGGCCATGCCCTGGCGCGACCAGCGGGTGGCCGAGGCAATGTGGGGCACGACGACCACGTTTTCAAGGTCTGCCAGCCCGGGCTGCAGGACCGGTTCCGCCTCGAAGACGTCCAGGCCGGCCCGGAACCCGGGATGGCTTTTGCAGTGGACCACCAGCGCGGCTTCGTCGATCACGGGGCCCCGGCTGGTATTGACCAGTATGGCGTTGGGCTTCATCAGCGCCAGGCGCTCGGCGTCGAGCAGGTGATGGGTGCTGTCATCCAGCAGGGTGTGGATGCTGACACAGTCGGCTTCGGCCAGCAGCGCCTCCACGGTTTCGCATCGCCGGCAGGCGACCGGCGCTTCCCCCCGGTCGGCCAGGAAGCGGGAATACTGGACCGCAAATGCCTCCAGGTCCCGGTTGCGGTGCAGGTCGTAATAGAGAATGTCGGTCTTGTGGCCTTCCATCATCATGCGGGCGTAGGCAAAGCCGATCCGGCCGGCGCCGACGATGCCGATGGTCTTGCGCCACAGCAGCTCGCCCAGGAGCAGGCCGGGCAGCCAACCCTCGAATTTTCCGGCCCGCAGGAATCGTTCGGATTCACCCACCCGGCGGGCGGCGGCAAACGTCAGCGCAACGGCCATCTCGGCGGTGGCCTCGGTGAGCACCCCGGGCGTGTTACCCACCGGAATGCCGTGGCGGGTGGCCGCAGCCAGATCGATGTTGTTGAAACCGACCGCATAATTGCTGTAGGCCCTGCCGCCGGCGGCCTTCAGGGCGGCAAACAGCGTCTCGCCCCAGGGCTCGGTCAGCTGTCCGATGGCCCCGTCGCAGCGGGATCCGATGGCTGCAACGATGGTTTCCACCGGCAGCACCGCGGTGGCGGTGCCGATCTCCACCCGGCAGCCGGCCGCAGTCAGAAATTCCAGCCAGCGCTCGCCGGGCAATTCCTTGGTGACGATCACGCGCTTGTCTCCGCCGGGATTTACGGTTCGCCAGTTTTCGGTGGACATGGTTACCTTCTCCGTTGGTTCGATCTGCGGGCTAGGCGGTTTTGCGGGTCAGCACATCTTCCACGGCCGCCACGATGTGGCGGGCGGTCAGCCCGTACTTGTCGATCACTTCCAGGTAGGGGCCGGATTCGGCGAAGGTGTCCGCCACCCCCACGCGCTTCATCGGGGTGGGCCGGTTTTCCACCAGCACTTCGGCCACCGCGCTGCCCAGTCCGCCGTAGATGACGTTGTTTTCGGCCGTTACCAGGGCCCCGGTTTCTTCGGCGGCCCTTAGAACGGCTTCGACATCCAGCGGCTTGAGCGTGTGACAGTCGATCACCCGCACGTCAATGTCTTTGGCCGCCAGCCGCTCGGCGGCCACCAGGGCCTGCACCACCAGGTCCCGGTTGGCGATGACGGTTGCATCGCGACCCTCACGAACGGTCACAGCCTTGCCGATTTCGAAGGGATAATCCAGGTCGAAGAGCACCGGCACCGGATCGCGGGTAAAGCTCAGATAAACCGGTCCATCGAATTCGGCCGCCGCCCACACGGCCAGTTTGGTGGTCGGCGGATCGGCCGGCGCGATGACCGTGGAGTTGGCGATGGCGCGCATGATCGAAAGGTCTTCCTGGCCCTGGTGGGTCACCCCGTCCGGACCGGGTGTAATGCCGCTGTGGCTGGCAGCGATCTTGACGTTCAGACGCGGGTAGTGAATGCTGTTGCGCACCATGTCCAGGGCCCGCAGGCTGGCAAACACCGCATAGGTCGAGGCAAACGGAATCAGCCCCGTGGTGGCCATGCCGGCGGCGGCGGCCATCATGTTCTGCTCGGCAATGCCGAAATTAAAGGATCGCTCCGGGAATTTTTCGGCGAAGTCGCTGGTCTTGATCGACTTGGACACATCGGCATCCAGCACCACCACGTCGGGGTTTTTTTCGCCCAGCTCCAGGATGGCTTCGGCATAGGAGTAGCGGGTCGGCTGCGCGGGGGCCTTGGTGAAAAGCGCTTCGGAGGTCAACATGGCGACAACCTCGGGAAGCACGTGACGGTAAGGGGATTCGGGATTAGATTTCACAGCTGCACCTCCGGATTTCTTCCAGGGCTTTTTCGGCTTCTTCCTTGCAGGGCGCCTTGCCGTGCCACTCGGCCACGTTTTCCATGAAAGACACGCCCTTGCCCTTGATCGTATGGGCGATGAGGATTGTGGGGGCGCCTTTGCGGCTGCGAGCGGCTTCCAGGGCCGGTACGATCTGGTCCATGTCGTGGCCGTCGATTTCGACGGTGTTCCATCCGAAGGCCCGCCACTTGTCGGCCAGCGGCTCGATGGGCATCAGATCGTCCACACAGTAATCGTTCTGCAGGTGGTTGCGGTCCAGGACGGCGGTCAGGTTGTCCAGCTGCCACTTGGCCCCGGCCATGGCCGCCTCCCAGATCGAGCCTTCCTGGGACTCGCCGTCGCCGATGACAATCCAGACGTGATAGTCTTTTTTGCGCAGTTTCCCGCTCAGGGCCATGCCGACACCGACTGAAAGGCCGTGGCCCAGGGATCCGGCGGTCATGTCCACGCCGGGGGTCTTGTGCATGTCCGGGTGCCCCTGCAGGATGCTGTTCAACTGCCGCAGGGTGGCCAGGTGCGACTTGTCGAAGTAGCCGCGTTCGGCCAGGGCCGCGTACCAGACCGGACAGGCGTGGCCCTTGGAAAGAATGAAGCGGTCGCGGTCCGGCCAGCCGGGATCGGCCGGATCGATGCGCATGACCCGGAAATACAGGGCCGTAACGACGTCGGTCGCCGAGAGCGAACCGCCGGGATGGCCGGCCCTGGCGGTGCAGATCATGTCGATGATGTCGCAGCGAATGGTTGCGGCCATCTGTTTGAGCGCCTCGATCGTCATGGGTGCATGCAGTTCTGCCATTTTGGGTTGTGCTCCTTTGCCTGTCGTTGGACTCATTTGAGCCCGAAAAATTCCCTTTCTATAAACTTCCAGGTCTCCAGGTAATCGCCGTTTCCCATAAGCTGCGCCAATTTTCCTTGATCGATATCGTCCAGGCGCTGCCATATCTTGTTGGTCAGCCGGCTGTTGGCCTCGAAAGTGCCCTTGATGTCCCAGCGTGTCGGTGAAGTGTCGGAGGTCAGGTAGTCGGTGTAGCCGTATTTCTTCAGGTAGTAGAGAAACTCCACGTACTCGAGGTAATGCTTGGTGCCGCAGAAATAATCCCAGTCCCATTTGCCGTCGTTGTCGTTGATGTGGATGTAGTACCGGTAAGGGCTCTCGGCCAGCAATACCAGCGCCTCGGCCGGGTGTTCGCCGCCGTAGACCGAGTGGCCGAAGTCCAGGGTTACGCCCACTTCGGGACATTGCATGTCATTGAGCAGGCACAGGGTCTTGGCGGCCGAATCCACGAAACAGCGGCCGCGGGTTTCGCTGGGTTTGTATTCGATGAACAGCGGCACCTCCGACCGGTGGCTTCCGGCCTCACCGAAGGATTCCACCAGGTATCGCCAGGTCCGGGCATAATCGTGCTGAAACGAAAATTCGTAGCCGTCACCCAGCGGACAGCAGGTCACCTTGTCGGCGCCGGCGGCGGCGGCGAAATCCTTGGCCTCCTTGATGAAGCGCACGGCTTTGTCGCGCACCTCTTTGCAGCCGGAGGTCAGCCCGCCGTGGCGAAACTCCGGCTCGGCTTTGACGTTGACGTTGACCGCGGCGATGGTCAGCCCGTGTCGGTCCAGCAACCGCCGGGTTTCCTCGGGGTCGCTGACCTCGTAGGGATAGACGATCTCCACGCCGTCGTAGCCTTCGATCGCGGCCATCAGGGAAAACTTGGCATCCAGGTCGAGGGGCTGGTTGTACTCGTGGAAGCGGTCCTTGGTGCGGGACAGAAACCCGGTGATAATGCCCATGTTCAGCATGCGACCTCCTTGCGCGCCGCATCGGTTGCCGGCGCAGCGGTGACTTCATTCTTCATCCGACAGCGTGACCTCGCACGAAGTTCTTTTTCGCAGCCGATCCATCATCCTGTCTTTGAATTTCTTGTAGATCTGAAACTGGCTGATCACCGTCCAGACAATGATCAGAAACAGGATCAACGACACCGGCCGGGTGAAGACGGGCAGAAAACTGCCCTGGGATACCATCAGGGCCCGGCGCAGGTTTTCGTCGGCCATGGGCCCCAGAATCACGCCGATGACCAGCGGCGCGATGGGATAGCCCATTTCGCTTAAAAAATAGCAGATGATGCCCACCGGCAGCATCAGATAGAGGTTGAAGATGTTCAGGCCCAGCGAATAGGACCCGATGACGCAAAGCACGCCGATAATCGGCATAAACATCGGCGGCGGTATGCGCAGCACCTTGACCACCTGCTTGGCCAGCAACATGCCGGTGACCCACATCGCCAGCGATGACAGCAGCAGAATGGCGGCCACCTCCGAAATGAAAGTCGGATGCTCGAAGGTGATCATGGGGCCCGGCGTGACGCCGTGCAGCATCAGGGCCCCCAGCAGCATGGCCGCCGGCGGGCTGCCGGGAATGCCCAGGTTCAACAGCGGAATCTGGGCCCCGCCCACGCAGGCGTTGTTGGCGGTTTCACTGGCCAGCACCCCCTTGAGCTCGCCCTTGCCGAAAGTTTCCGGGTGCTTGGAGGTGTTCTTGGCAGTGCCGTAGGAGACCCAGCCGGCGATGTCCTCGCCGATGCCCGGCACCGCCCCGATGCCGACTCCGATCAGGGCCGAACGGATAATGGCTGGAATGTTGCGCATCACGGTGCCGATTTCGGGCAGGATGCGCTGAATTTTTTGAGCCTCTTTAATCCGGATGCGTTCTTTCAAGACCTGGATGATCTGGGGGATCCCGAAGGCGCCGATCAGCACGGGCACCACCTCGATGCCGCTGTCCAGCTCGGTGAAGCCGAAGGTAAAGCGCGGATAGAACTGCAGCAGATCCCGACCGACGCAGGCCAGAAACAGCCCCAGAAAACCGGAGATCCATCCCTTGATGACCAGGTCCGGACTGGTCAGCGTGCCGCTGATCAAAATGCCGAAAAACGCCAGCAGAAAAAACTCGAAGGACGTAAACTGCAGGGCGAAATACGAAATAATGGGCGAGATGCTCACCACGAACAGCATACTGATGGAAGTGCCGATGGCCGAGGCGGTGGTGGTCAACCCGATGGCGCGGCCGGCCTCGCCCTTGCAGGCCAGCGGATAGCCGTCCAGCGCCGTGGCGGCCGCGGCAGCCGTACCGGGAATGTTGATCAAAATGGAGGCATACGACCCGCCGTAGGTGCCGCCCACATAAATGGCCAGCAGGCAAACCATAGCCATGGCGGTGTCCATGCCGTAGGTCAGCGCCGTCAGCAGGGCGACCCCCAGGGTGGAGGTCAACCCCGGCATGGCACCGAACAGGATCCCCAGCAGCACCGATCCGAACAAAATGGCCAGGCTCATCGGATCCGAGGCGATGTCGAAGACGAGGTGAAAGAACGTTCCGATCCGGTCAAAAACAATCATCGCTGTGTCCGCTCCGGCTGATCAAAACGAAAAGTCCCAGTACCAGATGGCATCCATCGTCGCGGTGACCAGCCCTTCGGTGGGCATGGGCACCAGCAGGAAATATTTAAAAATCGGGCAGATCACAAACGGCGGTAAGACGGCCAGGATCAGGGCGATGCGGTATTTTTTCCGAAGTGCCGGATTGTGGCGGATCTGCCGCCAGACGTAGACCTGATAAGTGATGATGAAAATTACGGTGAGCCAGTCGTTGGGATACGGCACCACAGCGTCCAGCATCCCGGGAATTCCCAGCAGAAAATAGACCAACACGCACAAAGTTCCGGCCAGATAAAAGAAAAACAGTTTCTGCAGCAGCCTGTCGTCGTCGAAATGAAACATGCTGATAAAAACCGCCAGAAACAGCACGCTGCACAGCAAAAAATCGATACGCGGCAGGTTCAGAAACACGAAACTGAAAAACAGCACCGTCATGGCGTAAAGCCGGATTTCAGCGGGGCTTTTCAAAAAACGAATCAGCTGCGCACTGCCAAGCCAGCGCAGCGTCTGCACCAGTTCATCCCGTCCGACGGTCTTCAGCGCCGTGCGGGTGAGCAAAAGGCCCAACAGGGTGATCATCCCCCCGACAATCAGCGGAAACAAGGCCGGTGAAACGAACCAGACATTCTGCACGCCTCCCCAGGAATCTTTCATGGGCATCTGCAGCGCCCGGCTGATGACCCACAACCCGAACAGGCAGATCACGCCCCCGGAGAATATGTCGGCTTTGCGAAGCTTGTCTTTTTCCAGCATGAAGGCAAATCCCCGCCCGGTCGCAGCGATTTCCGACGGCCGCCGGCCCCTGTTGCGGTCGGAGTTTGAGGGGCGGGCAGCAAACATCCTGCCCGCCCGGAAAAAGTGGCGCGCCTCAGGGCTTGGGAATGCCCAGGTCGGCCGGATTCATCGTGGCGGCACCCAACTCCCACAGGGTCCAGGCGAAATTCGATTCCAGTGCGCTGAAAATCTTTTTGGATTCGGCCCCGGTGGCCCCGGAAAGCAGGTAGTAGTTCTCCTTGGCCCAGGATTTCACCTTGTCGGTGGCAATGGCCTTTTTGAAAGCGTCGGTCAAAACATCCTTGGCCGCTTGGGGCGTGTCGGCAGGGACGGCAAACCCGATGGCCTGGGAAATCGGCAGGTATTCCGACAGCCCGGGATAGGCATCGAACGAAGACGGGATCGTGCCCAGCCCCTGGACCTCGAAGGATTCGGGAATCAGCATGCCCAGGGCGCGCAGTTTTCCGCCGCGCAGCAGCTGCTGCTGTTCGGCCAGGGAGGTGACCACCACCGAAACCTCTCCGGCCATGGCGGCATTCTGGGCGGGCGCCGAACCCTTGTAAGGGATGAAATTGAACTTGGCCCCGGTGCCGTTCTCGATGGCCAGCAGGTTGAGATGGTGAATCGAACCGGCCCCGCTGGCGGCAGCCTTGATGCCCTTGGGGTCGGCCTTGGCGGCCTCGATCAGGTCTTTCAGGGTTTTGTAAGGCGTGTTGGGCGTGACCGAGATGACGTCCGGTGATCCGCCCACGATAAAGACATCCCAGACATCGAAAGTCTTGTCCCAGCCGCCCTGCACGCCGGCGGTGACGTTGGACTCGGAAAGCCCGCAGAGGGTGTAGCCGTCGTGAGGCTGGCTGAAGGCGTAGTTCATCCCCACCGAACCGGCCACGCCGCCGGTCTTGTTGATGACGTTGATGTTGACGCCCAGGAATTCGGACATTTCGGCGGAGATGATGCGGTTGCAGGTGTCGGTCCCGCCGCCGGCGCCCCAGACCACCACGTTGGTAATGTTGCGTCTGGGAAAATCCTTGGCGTACACCAGGCCACCCAGGGCCAACAGTACGATCAGGCAGAAAATCAAGCTTTTTTTCATCGTTTCCCCTCCCTTGCATGTCGGTAATGGTTGTCTTTCCCAAAGGATCGGCCGACCGGGCTGCAGTGTTGCGATTCAGCGGCGGTCGGCGACGCAAACGCGTTGGCGGATCTTCAAACCTCCCTTCTTTCCGTGGTTTCGCCCTGTTAAACGTAAAGGCTGTCCTGCATGCGAAAGTGGACAGCCCGGCATGTTACCTCGGGTTTTGCGGACCCCAGACAGCCGTGTTGAAATGATCGGATACATGCGTGCCGGGCGGCACCAGCGCATCGCAAAACGCCAGGTCTTCGGCGCTGAGCCGAATATCTGTCGCCGGCAGCAGGTCCTGCAGATGTTCGACGCGACGGGGCCCGACGAGTGCAGCCGTCACAATCGGCTGATGCAGCACCCAGGCCACCGCCATCTGGCCCGGGCTCCAGCCGCAGGCCTCGGCCCGGTCGGCCAGTTTGGCTGCCGTCTCGATCCCTGCGGCGGTGATGCGCTCGGCAAATATCGTTTTGCGCGTCCCGCGGCTGTCGGGCGGCAGGTGTCGGGCATCGTCGTAGCGACGGGCCAGCATGCCCTGGGCCAGCGGCGACCAGCCAAGCACGCCCAGGTCATAGGCCCGGCACATGGGGAAAATTTCCGTTTCGGCCCGGCGATCGAGCAGATTGTAGGGCGGCTGCTCGCAGGTGAACTTCGGGTAGTGATGCCGGTCGGCAATCCACAGGGCCTCCACCGTTCGCCAGGCCGGATGGGTCGAGCAGGCCACGTAGCGCACCTTGCCCTGGCGGACGAGTGCGTCCAGTGCGGCCAGGGACTCCTCCTGAGGCACGTTGAAATCGGTGCGGTGCAGAAAATAAATGTCGATATAGTCGGTCTGCAGGCGCTGTAAGCTGCCATCGCAGGCTGCGATGATGCGGTGCCGGGCATTGCCGCGCTCGTTGGGGCCCTCTCCGGTGGGCCAGAAAACCTTGGAGGTAACGAACACCTGGCTGCGTTTGCCATTTCGTTTCAGGGCCCGCCCCAGGATGCGTTCACTGTCACCCTGGTTGTAAACATCGGCACAGTCGAACAGATTGATCCCGGCTGCAACGGCCGCATCGACAATCTGCAGGGATTCGGCTTCCGGAGTCGGCCCTCCGAAATTCATGGTACCCAGGGCCAGTTCCGATATTTGCAGGCCCGAGCGCCCCAGGCGACGGGTTTTCATCGCCGGTCCTCTATGGAGGCGCCGGCCGTTTTTCGACCGCTGCGCCGGGACCGGGGAAACGGGGTCCCGGGTGTTTTCCTGGCAATATCGGCCTTCAGACGGGCAATCGACTGCCGGAAATGGCTGCGCATTAGCGCTTCGGCCTGATCGCCGTCTTTGTCACAGATGGCCGTAATGATGGCCAGGTGCTCGGGGAGCGTCTCCGCCGGTGATCGAACCAGCCCTTCGGAGGATACGACCTGGTAGGAGAAACTGATAATGTTGTAGGTCTGCAGGATGCTTTTCAGAAACTCCTTGGCACCGACCTCGGTGACAAAATTGTGGAAGCGGCGGTCCTCCCTGGCATAGGCCTTCAAATCCGCCGCGCCCCCGGCATCTTTGAACGGCGTAAAAAACCCTCTGAGCTCGTTGATCTGGTCGTCCCTGACATGGGCGGCGGCCCGGCGGGCGGCCAACCCTTCCAGCACCTCCCGCAGTTCGAAAATGCTGACCATCTCTTCCATGGTGAAAAGCCGCACATAAAATCCACGGCGCGGCTTGGCTTCGACCAGTTTTTCTTTTTCCAGGTATTTCAGGGCGCTGACCACGGGCGTGCGGCTGATGCCCAGATCCTGGGCCAATTTTTCCTGGGAAATTTTATCACCGGGCAGCAGCTTACGATCCATGATCATCTTTTTGATGATCTCGTAGGCTTTTTGATCCAGATTTTCGTAACTGGCACCCAGATTGATCATGCGCGGGTCCTTTTTGTGAGGCCTATATCGAGAGAAGTATGCGTGATGAGGAAAAAGATCCACATTGAATTTTGCATACAAAATCCAATATTCAAAAACAGGCACCGGTGTCAAGCAAAATTTGCCGCGCCGTTACATCAAATTCAGAATCACCAGCTGCAGCGGCAGCACCAGCACCAGCAGTGCAGTGGTAAAAAACCAGCAGGAGTTGGCCAGATCCAGGTCCAGGTCGTAGATGGAGGGTGGAATCAGCGCATTGAAGGCCACCGGCATCGAGGAAAGGATGATGACCACTTTCAAGGGCAGGCCCTGGTCGATGTCTCCGAATCCGATGGCCCAGGCCAGGGAGGAGGCGCCCACGGGCACCATTACAAACTTGATCGTCGCCACCGAGACACATTCCTTCAGATAGGCGCCGACGCGGCTGAACCGCAGGGCCAGACCGATGGAAGTCAGCAGCAGAATCGTGGCCAGGGGCACGACCACGGCATTAACGGTGCCGTAGAAAGCCGGACGCTCCAGTCCGCTGAGGTTTACCAGGCCGCCCAGAACCAGGCTGGAAACCGCCACCAGAATGAAAGGATCCCGGCAGAGCGCCTTCAGCCGGGCGGCCACACCGGCGTCGGTTTCCACGGCACCGCTGTAGAATTTGGCGATGGGAAAACCGATCGAATAATAGGAAACCTCTTCGAACAGTTTATAAATGGGCACCAGTGCAAAGCCGGCCTCGCCCAGAAATACAAAACAGATCAGCGCCCCGATGGAGCCGATGTTGGTAAACGAACCGCAGCAGAACAAGGCCCCGGTCTTTGCCGGCGCCAGGCGCATCATCCGGGACGCGCCGAGGGCCAGCAGTCCACCGGAGACCAGCGCCAGAAGGCCGACAAAGGGCAGCGCGATCAGGCCGGCGTCCTGGATGCTTACGATCCAAATGGCCCCCACGATGGCCACCGGGTTTAGACCGAGCAGCGCCACCTTCTGTAAAAGCTTGCGCAAATCTTCGATCGGCAGCGGCAGGCGCAGTCGTCCGCTGCGGTTCAAGACCTGAAGTCCGTAACCCAGGCCCAGCCCGAACACGATGATGCCGAATGAATAGATAAACTTGGACACCGGAAGCCTCGCTGGGGTGCTTGCAAATTACTCTTGTATTTTTGCCCCGGGGCCGGTACCGACCTGAAAGGCACCCGGCTCGAGCGAAATCAGAAAATCATCAACTTCGGGGTCACCTGTAATCGAAGTTTGTCGGCGCTGCAACCCCAATTGCCCCAATCCCAGCAGCGGCGAAACGGAAGCGCGTTCTTCCGGTTGACAGCGGCCGGCGTTCCAATCTATTTCTGCACGCACGGGCCGTGATGCCGCGGCCGCAACTGCATCGGAGACCCACGTGCCATGCCAACTGCCACCCTGCGCAAAATCGTCATCGGTGTCGCCCCGGTCGGCAAAGAGATCCCGGCCCCTGCCGTAAACCCGTTGACACCGGAAGCGGTCGCCGCCGAGGTCGTCGCCTGCGGCCGGGCCGGTGCGACCATGGTCCACCTGCACGTGCGCGACCGCCGGGGCGAACAGACCGCCGACCTCAGAGACTTCTCCCGGACGCTCGACCTGATCCGCGCGGAATCCGATATCATTCTGCAGGGGTCCACCGGCGGCCTGTCCACCCTGAGCCTGGAGGAGCGCTGCGTCGCCCTGAACGATCCCCGCGTAGAGGTGGCCTCGCTGAACATGGGTTCGGTCAACTTCGGCGATGCGGTCTATATCAACACCCTGCCCGACATTCGCTACTGGGCCGGCCGCATTGCCGCGGCCGGCGTGGCGCCGGAATTGGAGCTTTTCGAGGCCGGTATGATTGCGCCTTACCGGATGCTGGTGTCGGAAGGGGTCATCCGCCGGCCCTACTCGGTCAACGTTTGCCTGGGCGCCCGCTGGGGACTGCCGGCCGATCCGAAGAGCCTGTACTTTGTGTCCGCGATGATGGATGATTCCGCCCCGTGGGGGGTCATCCACGACGGCATGCAGGACTTGTCCCTGCTGGCGGCCGCGGTCGCCCTGGGTGCCGCGGTCATCCGGGTGGGATTCGAGGACAGCCTTTACACCGCACCGAACCGTGCGGCCCGCAGCAACGTAGAACTGGTGCAGCGGGCGGCGGCGCTGGTTCGTTCTCTGGGATGCGAAGTCGCCACGGTCGCAGAGGCCCGTGCGATTCTGGGACTGCCGCGCGGCGGGTAAAACGGCCGATCGATCAAATACCGGAACCGATTCAATCCTATGGACATACGCGAAGCTACCGAAATTGATTTCGATCGCATCTGGCCGCTTTTTCATGAAATCGTATCGGCCGGCGACACTTACGCCATCGATCGAAACACGCGCCGGGAAGAAGCCTTGAACCTCTGGCTCCGAAAACCCCACAAGACGTTCGTTGCCGAAGACCGCGGAGATATTCTGGGCACCTACTACATCAAGCCGAACCATCCCGGCCCGGGCAGCCACGTGTGCAACTGCGGCTATATGGTCGCCTCCAGGGCCCGGGGGCGCGGGATTGCCGCGGCCATGTGCGAACATTCCCAGCAGATCGCCCGGGAGCTGGGTTACAAGGCCATGCAGTTCAACCTGGTGGTCTCCACCAATACCGTCGCCGTTGACCTGTGGAAGCGGCTGGGCTTCGAGATCGTCGGTCGCCTCCCGAAAGCCTTCACCCACCCGGTCCGCGGCTACGTGGATGCGTTTGTCATGTACAAGTGGCTGGCGGCAACCCCATGATGGAAACGGTGCTGCCTGTAAAGGAACGCCGCGTTTGAAGAAACGTCATTGCGGATTGTATTTGCAACTTCAGCCGATTTCCTCCAATCGGTAAGTCCGGCTGCCCAACCCCAGTCGTTCGGCATGGTCGATTTGAATGGTCGCATCCAGGGATGGATGGAATCTGGCACCCAGGTCGGCGCCGTGGGCCCGGGCGGTGAGATCCAGCGTGGCCTGATCGACGGCGACGATGTCGGCGGCGCCGATAACGCCGATGTCCGGCACATCTTTTTTCTGCCGTTTGCTCAGGCAGTCACAGTCGCGGGTCATGTCGACCAGCACGTTCAGGTAGACCGCCTTGGCACCGAAATGACGCACGACCCCGGCAGCATGCTCGGCCATGCTGCGCTGCAGGATGGGAGATTCGATCGCCCAGTCGTATTTAACCGCCCCGTATCGGCAGACCGCCAGGCATTCGCCGCACCCGATGCAGCGCTCCTGGGAGACATAAGATACGCCTTCTCGCTCGCCGATGGCATCGGTGGGACACCATTTGCGGCATTTCCCGCAATTTTCGCATTTGTCGGGTTCGATTTCCGGATTCATCGAGCTGTGCTGGCGCATTTTCCCCGATCGCGAAGCCAGTCCCATTCCCACGTTCTTGATGGCCGCACCGATCCCGCTGCCGATGTGTCCGGTGGCATGGCTGATGACCGCCATGGCGTCGGCCAGCAAAATCTGACCGGCCACCTTGACGGTCTGGTGGAGTTCACCCTGGACGGGCACTTCGACTTCATCGGTTCCGCTGAGACCGTCCACCGCGATGAAAGGCGCCCCGGTGCGGCGAAAGTGAAAGCCGTGGCGGTAAGCGTGGATGGTATGCTTGATGGCGTTTTCCCGCTCCCCCTTGTAAAGGGTGGCCGTGTCGGTGATGAAGGGCTGGCCGCCGGCGGCGACGGTGGCTTTCACGACCTCGGCAGCCAGCTCCGGTTTGACGTGGGTGGTGTTCTTTTTCTCTCCCACGTGGACTTTGACGGCCACCATGTCGAGCTTGCGCAGCCGCCGGGCAAAACCGGTCGCCGCCAGAACGGCAGCCAGGGCATCGGCCTGGACGCCGACCGAAGCACCGTCGTCCAACCTGGCCAGGTAAACAGTCGGTTTCATCTGGGCAAACCTCCTCATCCCGTGTTTTTTTATGAAAGGCACAAACTTCAGCGAAGTTCAGCCTGTAAAAACCCTTATGGTGCATGGCATCGTACCGGCAATGGATCGCAAAAGCAAGATCGCGGCAAATCGAAAAAGATGGGCGTGTGCGGCCGAATGGACGCTCCATGGTCGGTCCGGAAAGCGGCCGATGTTTTGTTACAGTGCGATCCAGCCGGCAAGCACCAGCAGAGAGAAGAGCGTGACCGGTATCCCGATCCGGGCGTGTTCTTTGAAGGTGATGTCGATGCCGAAGTTGCGGGCCTGTTCGATTACGATCAGGTTGGCAATGCTGCCGATGGTGATTAGGTTGCCGGCAAAGGTGCTGGATATCGCCAATATTTGCCATTGAAACGGGTTGTTCGGATCCAGAAAGCGGGTCAGAAGCATCACCGCCGGCACGTTGCTGAACATATTGCTCATGAAAGTGGTCACTACCGAAAGTACGTACAAATTGTGAAGGTCAATGCCCAGCGACTGCAGGGATCGCAGGGCAGCGGCCGGCAGACCGGCGTCGGTAAAGGACTGCATCACGACGAAAAGGGCGAAAAACAGGGCCAGCAAATACCAGTCCACCAGTTCGACAATCTGTCTGGATTTCATCCTCCGGCTGCAGAGCAGGATCCCGGCGACGGCAATGGCGGAAATCTCTCTGGGGATGAGGGTGAAAAAAAGCAACACCAGGATGATCACCGCCGCCAGTCCCTTGAGGGTCTGCCAGGTATTGAATGTGGGCCAGATGCCTTCCAGCGAATCGGTGACCTGCTGGCATTGAAACCGGTTTCGGTAGCACCGGCAAATGATCAGGTGGCTGCCGAGGAGGGCCAGCAAAGACGGCGGCGCACACCATAGGAAAAAGCGGCCGAAATCGAGTTGCCCCACCTGGCCGATGAGCATGTTCTGGGGATTGCCGATGATCGTGGCTGCCGATCCGATGTTGCTGGAGACCGCCAGTCCGATCAAAAAAGGCAGCGGGTTCAGACGGGCGTTGGTCAGCGACACAGCCAGAACCGGCGTGAAGGCCAGGCAGACAATGTCGTTGGCCAGCAGGGCCGACAGCACCGCGCTGACCAGCATCGTGTTGAACAGCAGGAGTCGGGGCCCGACACTGCAGTTGGTTATGGCGGTGGCCACGCGCGTGTAAAATCCGCCCAACCGCAGCTGGGCCGATAGGATCATCAGGGCGAACAGCAGCAGGATGGTGGGCACATCGATGGCCGCAGCGGCGCGGTCCAGCGAAATGGCGCCGCTGACCACCATGGCGATGGCGCCCAGCAGTGCGATGCCGGTGCGGTCGATCACCAGCCCGGGGATGCGTCCGATGGCAACACCGATATAGGTTACGGCGAAAATCATCAAAACCAGCATGGGGTCTATGCAATCCCGGTCGAATTGGAAGTCGGGAAAACGAAATCGCAACTGTTTATCACAAAATTGGGTTTTCCGGGAAACGGAACAAGATTTCCTGCGCTGTGGCGGCTGTCAAAAATAGAGAGGACATTCGCGACGTCCCCTGGAATGCCCTGCGAGGCTTTTGGCGAATGTCAATTTTGATGAAATCGTAAAAAGTCGAAAAATACTCTATTTGCCTGAAATTATTTTAAATAAACCCCTAAAAACACTTGCCTTTTTTTCTGCGATTTGATATTGAAAATCAAATCATAACAG
>DAXETY010000074.1:0-38633 GCA_051155755.1 Desulfobacterales bacterium | reverse complement strand
TCGCAATCGACGGCCTTGTAGACGCCCTTGGGCCGGGCCAGGTCTGCCGCGGCGGCCGCCAGCTGCCGGAACCGATCGACCGTGACTTTATCGGCACTGTGGAGATGCAGTTCGCGTTGCAGGGCACCGGCATCGATGGCGGTATGGATTGGATCGAGAATAACCTGATTCATGGTATTGGAAACTTTGAAAGGTTCAATCCAGACTCGGAAAAGCCAGTTGCGCCACAAACCTCCGGTCGAAATCCGGTTGATCCGACAGGTTCAGGTAGCGGGTGTTGCGGCAGATGCGGCGAGCTTCGGATTGTTGGGCCCGGTTCAGCAGTGCCCGCACGGCCCCTTCCCCGGCCAGATTTGGATGCAGAATCACCTTGCCCAGCACATCAACCGGCGGCAGCAAGCCGATGGCAACGGCACTGTGCCAGTCGAAAGTGCTGCCGAAGGCACCGGTTAAAATGGTCACGTCCAGCTTCCGGATGCCGGCAGTTTCCATCAGGCAGCGAATGCCGGCGGCCAGCGCCGCCTTGGCCAGCTGCACCTGGCGGATATCACGCTGGGTCAATGAAATTTCGACGCCGGCCGGGTTCCGATCCACCGGCACAAGCACGACTTTTCCGCCAGCGGCGTTCTCATGCGGCGCAACCAGCGGCATGGTCGACTGCAACCTGCCGCTGGGCGCCACAATGCCCGTCCTTCGCAGAGCGGCCACGGCATCCACGATCCCCGATCCGCAAAATCCCAGCGGCGGATGTTCGACCCCGTTGCGGCCGATGGTGCGATAGGAAAACCGAAAGGTCTCCGGATCGATGCCGCAGGCTGCGATGGCCCCGGCCGCCGCGCACATGCCGCTGGAAATGCGGGCGCCCTCGAAGGCCGGCCCGGTGGCGCAGCTGGTCGACCAGAGCCGGCCCCCATGCGCGAGCACCAGCTCGCCGTTGGTGCCCACATCGACGATCAGGCGAATTTGTTCTTTGTGGTGCGGCCGGTCGGCCAGGATGCAGGCCACCGTGTCGCCGCCGGCAAATCCGGAGATGACCGGCATCAGATAAATGGGCGTGCCGGTACGAAAATCCAGATCAAGTGTTTTGGCGGGAAACGAGACCGCTTCGCGGGTTGCCGGTTCGAACGGGGCTGCCGTCAGTCCGGACGGATCGATGCCGGCAAAAATTTGCTGCATGGCCGTGTTGCCCGCTACCATGACTTTCCGGATGTCGGCTTTGCGGCTTCCGACCGCAGCCAGGCAGACATCCGCCAGGTAGTCCACCGCCTGGCGGGCCAGCATCCGCAGCCGGCCCAAATCCTCGGCAGATCGGCAGGCCACCTGGATGCGGCTGATTACGTCCTCACCGTAACGCCGCTGTGGATTGCCGCAGACGGCCGAACTCAGAATGCGGCCGGACTGCAAATCACAAAGGTAGGCCGCAACGGTGGTGGTTCCCAGATCCACGGCCAGACCGAGGCCGCCGTTTCCACCGCCGCCGTCGACCGGATACGGACCGGAGAAGATCTGCTTTCCATTCGCGCTGTCGGAATTGCGGCCGGTGGGCGGAATCCAGACGCTCAGCGCTTCCTGCACCGGCAGCTGACATGCCAGCCGGTATCCGGCATCCACCAGGTGGGCCGGAAGCGCGGATTTTTCGCCGGCCGTCAACGGCGGCAGGGTTCCACCGTCTTTGATCGCCACCCGGCACTGCCCACAAATCCCCTGGCCGCCGCAGTCGGCCCGCAGCCGGATTCGATCGGAGAGGGCCTCCAGCAGCGAGGTGCCGGTTGCGGCAGATATCGTCTGCCCGTCGGGCAATATGGTGATCGCCACGGGTTCGGTCATGATGCCTTCTCCGGTAGCGGGTTGCCCTTCGGCTGCCGCGCACTGCAGGCCATCCTTGCATTCTTACGGCCGGATCAGGTTTCCAGGACCCCCGACCGAAATGCTTTCAGGTAGTTCATACAGTAATCGTCTGTTCCGGCCAGCGCCTCTGCGGCGGCGATGGTGGCCATCATTCTCCGATCCAGGGGGTTTACGATGGCGCCGTCCAACCCGCGGGCGATGGCCATGGCCAAAAAAACCTGGTTGAGCAGTTTGCGCTGCGGCAGTCCGTAGGAAACATTCGACAAACCGCACATGGTGTGCACGCCGGCAAATTCATGCATGATTTTTTCCACGGCATCCAGGAACTGGATTCCGAAATCGCCGCGCGTGGAAACCGGCTGCACCAGCGGATCGACGTGGATATTTTTCAACGCCACCTCGTGCTTCATCAAGGCGTTGATCAACCGATCGGCGATGGCCAGGCGCTGATCGGCCGTCTGCGGCATGCCATCGTCGCTCATGCAAAGCGCGACCACCTTCAGTTCCGTTCCGGCCAACACCGGCAGCAGACTTTGCCAGCGTTCGGCCTCCAGGGAAATGGAGTTGATCATCGCCGTGCCCCGGTGGACGGAAAGCGCCGCCTCGATGGCCGCCGGCGACGGGCTGTCGATGCAGCAGGGTTTTTCGGTTTCATCCTGAACGGTTTGCACCAGCCACTTCAAATAGGCCGGCTCCTGCTCCATGAACACCCCGGCATTGACGTCGATGTAATCGGCACCGCCGGCGGCCTGTTCGGCGGCGGCTTTTCGAATGGTCTGCTCGTCTTTGTTTTCGATGGCCTGACCGATGACCTTGCGGCTGGCGTTGATCAGCTCTCCGACGACGATCATTCCGTTCACCTCGCAGCAGCATTGGCCGACCGGCCGGCCTTCATCAGGGATTTTGCCAGCTTGGCGGCGCCCCCGGCATCGGCGGCGTACCCGTCGGCGCCGACTTCATCGGCGAAATTCTGGGTGACCGGCGCCCCGCCGATAATGACCTTGACCTGATCCCGGAGTCCTTTTTGCTGCATCACCGCGATGCTGTTGCGGATCATGCCCATGGTGGTGGTCAGCAGGGCCGAAAGCGCGACGATGTCGGGCCGGTTTTCCTCGACAGCTGCGGCAAAGGCTTCCGGAGCCACATCGATGCCCAGGTTGACCACCTCGAACCCGGCGCTTTCCAGCATCATGGCCACCAGGTTCTTGCCGATATCGTGCAGATCGCCCTTGACCGTTCCGATGACCACTTTTCCGGCCGATCTGGAATCTTCGGCGGACAACAGCGGCTGCAGGATGCCCACGGCCTGCCGCATGGCATTGGCACTCATCAGCACCTCGGGAATGAACATCTCCCCGCTTTCCATCCGTTCGCCCACGACATCCATAGCGGGAATCAAACCCTGGTTCAAAATGTCTTTGGCCGGCAATCCTTGATCGATACCCGACTGCACCAACTCGCAAAGTCGATTCGCATCGGCGGCAACCAGCGCTTCCTGAATTTTGTCCATATCAACCATTACCGTCCTCCTGCATCATCATTTGGTGACGAATCGATTCGATTATCATCGAAAACTTGCCAACTGCAACCCATTTCGAAACCCTCGTTCTCAGTGCGTCAGTCCGGGGGGATCAACACCAGTTTCCCTACGTGTTTTTTTTCCAGAAAAGCGCGCTGGGCGTCCGTTATCCGTTCCAGCGGATAGGTACCGGCCACCACAGGGCGGATCTGATCGGTTTCGATATAGCCTACCAGATTTTCAAATACGATGTCTTCTTGAAAGGTGCACCCGTAAAGGGTCAGATCCTTCAAATACAGCGTGCGAACATCCAGTTCAACGATGGGCCCGGCAATTGCGCCGGCCACGGCATACCGGCCGCCACACCGCAGCAAATCCAGCAGAATCGGCCACTGGGCTCCGGCCACAAGATCGACCACCAGGTCCAGGCTGCCGGCCGCCACCGTCTCTTCGAGTTCGGCCTCGCGCGGAATGACCCGGTCGGCGCCCAGGGCTGCGACGGCCGCGGCCTTATCGGCGCCGGCCACAGCCAGCACTTCGGCCTTGCGCCGCTGGGCAAGCTGAACCGCCGCCGAGCCCACACCGCCCGATGCCCCGGTAATCAAAACCCGTTCACCGGAGGACAGTCCGGCGCGATGCAGCATGTTTTCGGCGGTCGAATACGCACAGGGAATCGAAGCCAGCTCGGAGTCCTTCCAGTCGCAGTCCACCCGGTAGGCTTCCCGCGCAGGCACAACCACGAACTGCGCAAAGGCGCCGTCGTACTCGGAGCCCAGGGTCCGCAAGGCGTAAGGTCGGTCATCGACGTGGCTTCGCTGCATGCTGCGCACGATGACCCGTTCTCCGATGCGGGTGCAATCCACATCCGCTGCGACCGCGACAATGCGGCCGCAGCAATCCGCACCCTGAATGCGGGGAAAGGACAACGCCTCCCCGGACCAGCCCGCATCCCGGTCGTCCAGGGCATCAAAACCCTTCGTTCCGCCCTGATCGGTCGCTCCGGTTACGCTCTTGGAATACCAGCCGATGCGGGTGTTGATGTCGGTGTTGTTCACTCCGGCAGCGCTTACACGAATCAACACCTCACCTTGTTTTGGCCGGGGCACCGGTACGTCGGTGCGATATTCCAACTTGTCGAAGCCGCCGTGTCCTGTGAGCACGACGGCTGCCATCGTTTCCGGAATCGGAGCCACAGTATTCTCCTCTCCGCCGCTATGGATTGTCGAGCAAATCCGCAGCGACATCGGAAAGACCGACGCGGGCGAGCGTCTCCCGGGTCGGAATTCCGTTTTCATCCCATCCGCGGGCACGGTAGTAAGCATCCAGCAGAAACTCGATGTCTTCCATGGGGATGCAGTATCCCCGGTTGGGTCCGGTGCGCACCGGATCCTCGCAAAGCCGCCGCGGCGGGTAGTCCCAGCTGCGGCCGAAGCCTTCGATCTCCCGGGTGTTGAACGCCCGGGTCAGGTGCCAGATGCGTTCGGAGACTTCCAGCAGTTCCTCCCAGCTTTTTGGACGGCCGGTGATCAGCCCGTAGAGCTCGGCATAATGCACTCCTTCGAAACCCAACTCCATGAGCTGCAGCCGGCAGGTTCCCAGGGCGTCGAAGACGGGCCGCTCGTGCTGGCTCTCGATGACGTATTGGGCACACTGTTCGTTGACCAGCCCCTTGGGTTGCTGTTTGCCGTCGCCGCCGGCCACGATCAAGTCGTGGACGCTGGTAAAGGAACCGGCGATATCGTGACCCAGCACCCAGGCGCGGCCGTGGTGGGCACCGATGTCGGAGGTCAGATAGGCCAGCATCATGGACGGGGCGTTGCGGCACTCGTAGCCGGTCCACTCCAGGCCCTTGACGTGCACGGCAAAGTCTTCGGAACCTTGGCCAACCCGCCGGGCGGCACGTTTTACGCCTTCGGCCAGCAGGTCGCCGATGCCTTCGCGCGCCGCAATTTTCTCCAGCAGATAAACGACCGTATCCAGGTCCGAAAAGGCGATGGCGCGTCCGATCTGCGCCTCGGTGAGCAGTCCGCGTTCGAAGCACTCGATGGCCCAGGCAATCACCACGCCGGCGGAAATGGTGTCCACACCCAGTTCGTCGCAAACCCAGTTGGCGTAGGCCACTTCCTCGATGCGCTTGAGCACGCAGTTGCCGCCGAACAACGCGATGGTTTCAAATTCAGGCCCCTCCACATGCGCCTGACCTTTTGTCGTGGTGGTCTTGCCGTATTTGCCGCAGGGGGTCGGACACAGCGAACAGCCCTTGTCCGTGATTTTCAGCCGCTCGATGACGGCCTTGCCGTTGATGTCCCGGTAGTGCTCGGCGTAGGCGGTCTGAAAATTGCGGGTGGGAAACACGCCGACCTGGTTGACCCAGTTGGTGATCCCGGCGGTTCCTTCGGGCGTCCAGCCCTTGAACCCCGGCTTGGCCCGCACCTTGGCAAAGGCCTCCTTGCCCTTGGCATAGGCCCCTTCAATGTCGAACACCGAAAGGCTGCCGGTTCCCCTAACGGCGATCGCCTTGATGTTCTTGGCACCCAACACCATGCCGATGCCGGTCCGGCCGGCCTGCCGGCCGAAATCATGCGAAATGCAGGCAAAGCGCACACAATTCTCCCCCGCCGGCCCAATGGTCAAAACCTGGAAGTCCTCGCCCAGGTCGTCCTTGATGCGGCGCTCGGCGGCCAGCGAACCCAGTCCCTGGTAGGCGGCCGCCGATCGAACCGCCACCCGCTCGTCTTCGATCACCAGGAGGCTGAGCTCGGGCGCCCTGCCGCTGAGCACCAGCACATCGTAGCCGGCGTACTTGAGTGCCGGGCCGAAATGTCCGCCCATGTTGCTGTCGGCGTATCCGCCGGTGGCCGGTGATTTGGTGCCGAAGTGGGTTTTGCCGCTGGCAGGCAGGAAATGTCCGGTCAGCGGACCGACGGCGGCAATGAAAAGATTGTCCGCTCCTCCCGGATCGGTGCCCGGGGGGATCTCGTCATAGAGCATGCGCGCGACGAAGCCGCGCCCGCCCAGATAAGTCTGCGCCATCTCCGGGGGCAGCGGCTGTTTGTCCACCCGGTTTCGGGTCAGGTCCACACGCAAAATGGTTCCCGCGTATCCGTATAACGTCATTGCATTCCTTCCTGAGACCGAATCGGCTTTTCGGTTAAGCGACAAACAGCGCGTCCCGCGGACAGGATTCGACGCAAGCCATGCAAAGATTGCATTTCAGGGCCATGGCGGTTTGGGTGTCTTCGGCGATCACACCGTATGGGCAGGCCTCCCGGCATTCCATGCAGCCCGTGCAAAGCTCCGGGTCGATTCGATACACGCCGTCTTCAGCGGCCTGGATGGCCGCCACCGGACATGCCTCGGCACACTGTCCGCATTGATCGCACAGATGAATGCGATAGTCTCCCGGCGCCGGAAACCGGCCTTCGATCCGCAGCACCGCCAGGCTGGGGTTGACCCGTCGCAGATTTTCCATGGCGCAGGCCAGTCGACAGGTGCCGCAGCCGGAGCAGTTTGCATGAATGGCTTTCAATTCCACTTCACGGTCCTTTCGGCTTGCGTTCGCACAGGCTCGCAGATCATTCGAGTCGCTTGGGTGCATTCTAACGGGAAAGTCCCCATTCACAACCCCGCCATGAGCGCCGTCAACCCGATTGGGGTGCCTGGATGACCCGGTATCTTCCCAGGCCGATCCGCTGGATGCGTCCTTTTTTTTGCAATCGATTCAGGGTGTTGTTGATAACGTTCTGGCCCTGGATGGTCCGGGCCGATGTGATACCGCGCTTTTCGACCAGGTCGTTTCGCAGATCCAGGATGCTGAAATCGGTGTATCCCTCCAGCAAACGGCCGATCTCCCGGGTCCATTGAATGCGGTGCTTTTTGACCGTGGCGGTGGACCTGGTTGACGATGTTTCGCGGTTTTTGCGATCCGCCTGGATGGCGGTGATCGCAAGCTCGATCAGGCGCAATTGCTCCCGGTGAAATTGCCGCTGCTGCTCGAGCATTTCGAGAACTTTGGGTGAATGGACGTTCACGGTATTCTCTCCAAATTTTTAATAATGCGCCAAGGCTTCCTCCGGCTGCGGCAGCGACCGGTCTTCCTTGTAGCGCTTCGGCCTAACCCCATCGAACATTGCTAACGCGCCGGTTCCGGGTCCATCGGAGCAAACCCGCTGCGGAAAGTGTTCTCGACGATCGTGCGGGCAAACATGAACCGGGGCAGGTAATCCTGACCCATGGCCTTGGCGCCCGTCCCGGACATCTTGAATCCGCCGAACGGATGGCGCTTCATCATGGCGCCGGTGGTGCCGCGGTTGATGTAAAGACTGCCCACCATAAACTCCCGGCAGGCGCGTTCGATATTGGCCGGGCTGCGCGAAAACACGCCCCCGGTCAGCGCGTATTCACTGTCATTGGCCAATTGCAGTGCTTCGTCGAAATCTTTGACCTTGAACACGCACGCCACCGGCCCGAAGATTTCCTCCCGGGCCAGGGGACTGTCCGGGGCGATGTCGGTAAACACGGTGGGGGGCACGAAGTAGCCGCTGCCGCTTGCACCGTCGCCCTGGGTCAAAAGCCGACCTTCGGATTTTCCGCGCTCGATGTAGGCAAGGATGCGCTCGCGTGCGTCGGCATCGATCACGGCGCCGAGGTCGGTGCGCGGATCGGCGGCCGGACCGGCGATCAGGGTTTCCACCGCGCTTTTAAACCGCTCCAGAAACCGGTCGTAGTTTTCTGCCAGCACGATCAGCCGCGAGGCGGCCGAACACTTCTGGCCCATGTAACCGAACACCGACTGCACGATGGGCCCGACGGCGGCGTCGATATCGGCGTCGGCGTCGACGATGATGGCATTTTTCCCGCCCATTTCGGCGATGACTTTTTTCACCTGAGGGGCGCCCTCGGGCGTACGGCCGGATTTTTCGATGATGGAAAGTCCCACCTCCCGGCTGCCGGTAAACGCCGTAAAGGCGACGTCTTTGTGGGTGACCAGTGCATCGCCGATCTTGCCGCCGGTGCCGGGCACAAACTGAAGCACCCCTTTGGGCAACCCGACCTTTTCGTAGATGCGGTAGATTGCCTGACCGATGACCGTTGTTGCGGAGGCCGGTTTGAAGACCACCGTATTGCCGGTGACGATCGCCGCGGCGGTCATGCCGACGGAGATGGGCAGGGCGAAGTTCCACGGAGCGATGACGGCACCGACCCCGCGCGGAATGTAGCTCAGGGTGCTGGATTCCCCGGGCAGCCGGGACACGACCTGCGGTTTTGCCAGACGGATCATCTCGCGTCCGTAAAACTCGAGAAAGTCCACTGCTTCGCCGACATCCGCCTGGGCCTCGTTCCAGGGCTTGCCGCTTTCATAGACCAGCAGGGCGGCCAGTTCGTGGCGCTGGGCGCGGACGTGACGGGCGGCGCGGAAAAGCACCGCGGCACGCTGTTCGGGTGCCGTGGCCGCCCAGTCCGGAAAAGCCCGGGCAGCGGCGGCCAC
Organism: Desulfobacterales bacterium; assembly: GCA_051155755.1. GTDB lineage: Bacteria > Desulfobacterota > Desulfobacteria > Desulfobacterales > SG8-13 > DAXETY01. Next base: position 29,778 of record DAXETY010000074.1, on the reverse strand, counting down.
GGCCTGCTGCACCGTTTGCACGTCGGCACCGGCCACCGCCCCCACCACCCGCTGGGGGCGGTTGGGATCGGTGGAAACGATTCGTTCTGTCCCGGCAACCGGTTCGCCGTTCACGATGGGAGCGATCTGGCGGGGAAATGCTTCCCGGGTGTTCTCCAGGGCGGCCACGAAGGCCGCGTGGGTAGCGGTGTCCCAGTCGACCGGCGGTTCGTTGGCAAACGGGCCCAGTTCGCCGTATTCCGACGATCGGGCCGGCGCGTCGGCGGCCGAAGATGGGCCCTGCGCCAGCACGGCCGGATCGGTCAGCATCTTCTCCTTGGCGGCACCGTTGGCAAAACTCTGGCGCAGAAAGGATTCACTGGAGGTGTTTTCCAGCAGCCGGCGCACCAGGTAGGCCATGCCCGGCACGATCTCGCCCACCGGCGAATAGAGCCGCAGCCGCAGATCGTGCCGCTTCCAGGCTTTGCGCAGGTTTTCGGCCATGCCGTGCAGCATCTGAAATTCCAGGCGGTCGTCGGGCACCCTCAGCTGCCGGGCCCGCTCGATCACCGCCGCCACCGTGCGGATGTTGTGGGAGGCGCACTTGAGCTGCACCCAACGGTGGTTTTCCAGCGCTTTGCATGCGCAGCGCTCGAAGCCGGCGTCGGTCTGGTGTTTGTTGGTGAACACCGGCACCGGATAGTTGAACAGGCTGGCCATCACGACTTCTTCGTCCCAGAACGCGCCCTTGACCAGCCGCATGCCGAAATCTTGCCCGTTGTGTCGGGCCCAGGTCAGCAGGTCGTCCAGCAGCGCCTCGGCATCTTTCATGTAGGCCTGGTAGGCAATGCCCTTGTGGGGCCAGTCGCGAAATTCCGGCTCCGAGTTGATGCTTTTGAACAACTCCAGGGTAAAACGACGGGCCGGCAGGTGCTCCATGTCCATCAGCACGTAAGCTTCGAGCTGCTGCGCCTTGCGGTAGACCGGCCGCAGCCGCTCCTTGGCCCGGTCGATGGCATAATCCATGGCGCAGCTTTTGGGCAGGTACTGGGAATACAGGCACGAAGCCATCAGCGATATGTTGACCTGGGGGGTAAATCCCCAGTCCAGGCCGCCTTTGACGCCGGTGCCCAGCGCGGGCCAGTCCCGGACGATTTGGCTGTACTGTTCCATCAGTTCGAGCTGCTTGGCCAGGAATTCTTCTTCCTCCTGGGTGGAGGTCACCGCCTCCTTGAGGATCTTCACCGTCCAGGCCACCCCTTCCTTGTCGCGCCCCTTTTTCATGACCCGGGCAGCTTCGAAGATGTCCTCGCCGGTGATAAACTGCCGCCCCATGGTGCCGATGTTCTTTCCGATGCTCTTGGCGGCCACCTTGGCCATCATCGAGTCGGGCCTGACTTTGGATATCCCCCACTGCATGGTTTTGGAAAAATCCTGCCCGGGCTTACAGAAGTACTCCTGCATGTGCCGGGCCACGGCTTCGGGACTGCGCAGGTAGGGAAACACGTCCACGAAACGAAACATCTCCTTTTTAAAGGCTTCGTTCTTCATGGACAGGTCCATGACCTTGCCGGTCCAAAAGTCTTTTTTGAACAGCGACGGACGGCTTTTCTCGGCGACTTCGTAGAGCTTCAGACCGGTTTGCCGAATTTTTTCCTCCAATTCGGATGCCATAAAAACCAACTCCTTAAAAATCTGATGCGGTTGACGGCCTATTGCCAGTGCCGGGCCATTTCATCCAGTTCCCGCGCGGCCTCGGCGGGAAGCGGCGCCGGCTGATGTCTCATCCGCTCCAGCGTCTGTTCCTGCAACCGCGCGGCCAGATCCTTGCCGCCGCTTTCCTGCCATTTCCAGTACGTATTGCGGTCGAAAAGATTCGAATACCACACGTCGTGGAAATGACGCATGGTATGCTCGCAGTCGAGATAGTGACCGCCGGGTCCGATGCGATCGATGACATCCAGCGCGAGGCTCTCGCTGTCGACGGCAATGCCGCGCGCGAATTGTCCCACCATGTACAGCACTTCGTTGACCAGCACCATGTGTTCGGGCGATATCATGGTGGCGTATTCCAGCAGCCCGGCATCGTGCACCAGGTTGGCGCCGGTCAACATGGACGACATACAGGAAAACACCGCTTCGGCCGCAGCCTGCCCGTCGGGCAGCTTGGCGTCCGAACAGCCGGCCGTACCGTAAAACGGGATGCCATAATGCCGCGCGATCTGGGCCTGGGCGGCAATCATCAGGTTCATCTCCGCGGCGCCGAACGAAAAAATGGTGCTGCGCATGTCCATGATGGAGGCACAGGAGCCGAAGACCACCGGGCTGCCGGGCCGCAGCAGCTGAATGTACACCAGTCCTGCCAGCGTTTCGGCGTTGCCCTGCACGATGGCACCGGCGAAGCTCATCGGTGCGGTGCTGCCGGTTTGAATGCCGTTGTAGCAAACCTGGGGGATGCCGTGCTCGGCGCAATACATCATCTGTTCGATGACATGATCGGGAATCACCAGCGGTGAAATGGTGGTGACAAAGGAGGCGATCGGCGTTGCGGCTTGGAATCGATCTGCATTCGCCGACACGATCCGGGCCATGGCATGGATATCGCGCAGACTGTCCACATTGTTGCTGGAAACCACGATGGGTTTTTCCGAATAGGTCAAGGCCTGCTTGGCCGTGTAACGATCGGCCAGGTGGGCCGGCACATCCGAAAGCGTGCCGAAGGTCATGCCCCAGGTGAAATTGGCAAGGGCATCGGAAAGCGTCACGACTTTGCGGCAGTCGTCCAGGGTCATCTGGCGCCGCTGGTGGGTCTCGGGGTCGAAATAATAAATGTCATCCAAAGTGGCGCCGAACCAGCTGCGGTCTTCTTCCAGAATGACGGCCGCCTCGCCGCCGCGGTTTCCAAGCACCACCCGCGAGGGTGCCTTCTCGATGGCGTCTTCGAGCATGTCGCGCGGAATATAGACGCGATCGGTTTCGACGCGGGCTCCGGCATCGGCAAAAACCGCCCGGGCCTTGGCGTGAGTGATCCGGATCCCGGTTTTTACGAGCACCTGCGCCGTGGCGGCATGGAGCTGCCGAATCTGGTCGTCATCGACCACCTGGAGCCTGGGTTTGGACTGCATGGAGTTGACTCGCCTCCTGTTTCCCGTTCGTTCCGGCTTCCACCGCGCATTCCGACGGATGCAAACTTGAATCGGACTTATTTGCGTTCGGTGTCCGCATCGCTCGGCTTCAGTCCGCGATCCGAGCTTCCGGTGACAAATTCCTTGCGAAGTTCGTGATTGACCACATTCAGATGCTTGCGCATGGCTTGCGCGGCTTTGGGACCATCACCGCGCTTGATATGGTAAACCACCGTTTTGGCGGTCTGCACACATTTCTCGATATTGGCCGGCATCGAGATGCCCAGTGCTCGATTCATAAATCCGGTATGTGCATGCGATTGATCCACCAGTCGCTTTACGATCTCTAAAATGGCCGGATTGTTGGCGGCCTCGGCCACCGCCAGATGAAAGGCAAAATCATTATTATAGTAGTTTTCGATGGATTCAGGCTCGGTAGACATCGCCGCGACCACTTCCTTGAGACGTTCGATATTTTCGGCATCCGCCTGCTCGGCCGCCATCTGCGCCGCACCGCTTTCGATAATTTCGCGGGCTTTCATCAATTCCGACAGGGAAACCGCCTCCATGACCCGATCGAAGGTCGAAGGCGCCCGGGATTGCGTCAATCCATCTTCGGCAACAAACGTGCCTCTTCCGGGCACGACGTTCAGATATCCCGTGACGTGCAGAATTTTCACCGCTTCCCGAACCGTACCCAGCCCCACCTGGAATGCCCGGGCCAACTCCCGCTGGGACGGCAGGCAGGTGCCGGGGAGCAGTTTTCCATTCCGAATTTGTCCGATGATCTGTTCGGCCAAAGCCTCCGGGGCCGAATGGACCTGAATGGCGTCGACGTGAAACGAATGCTCTGAAATCGGCTTGCGATCCAATGGGCAATTTCCTTTTCCGAATGGTTATCGAATCATTGCCAAACAGTTCTGAACGCATGAACTCATGGACTCATGCTCTCCGTAACGCATGAATTCAATACCTGTCAACATGATTTTTTTTTGCTGCCGCACAAGAGGTGCAAACGGTGGGAAATTTTTGGGGCGTGCGACCGGAGGTCAATTTCAGCGCGAGAAGTGGTGCGAATCGATCGGCCCCGGGAAATTACCGGCGAGTTTCCAGTTGACGATGTTCCAGTGCCGGTGCATTTCATGGTTGGCGCCCCGGCGGTCGCCCGGGGCGATGGCCGCTGTGATGTTGGAAGCGGTTTCCACGGCCCGCTCCAGAAATGCGCGGTGCTTCCGTCATGAAGCCGAGGTGATTGTGGGCGCGGTTTACCGGCAGCTTGACGATTTCAAAGAGGACTTTGTTGTGGGCGGCCTCGACTCCCACCATGTGAAAACTAAAATACAGTTCTGCCTAAAAAGATGAAGAAGAAGTTGTAATATCACTTCCCACCGGACAGGCCAGTTCACACTCGCGGCAGAACTGGATGACAGGGTTGGGCTTGCCGTCGGATCCGACGGCGCCTTCAGGGACCGGGTGATCCCGGTCAAAATTCATCTGCACCAGACAGAGCGGGCGGCTGTAAACGCCGCCGGGAAAAGCCGCCTGGGGGCAGGCTTTGATGCAGTATTCTTCGCAGGAATCACAGGGCAGCGCTCCTGTCAATGCACGGGTGGTCGAAAGATTTACCTCGATCAGCAGCGAACGCATCCGGATGCGCGGCCCCCACTCGGGATGCAGCAGCAGATTGTTGCGACCGATCCGTCCCAGCCCGGAAAGAACCGCGGCATCCTTGAGGAACAATCCGCCTTTTTCGAGGTGATAGGGCAGCGGCTGGGCCCGCAGACCGAGTTCATCCCGCAGCCAGGTCTGCAACTGCTTCGAGATCTCGATCAGCCGACGGTTTCCCCAGGTGTTGCCCTTCTCCCACCAATCCAGGCGCAGATCGTCCTCCGGATGATGCAGGCCCAGGACCAGGACCGATTCGGCCGCTTTCAGCCATTGGACGGCATCGTCCTCGTAATGGCTGGTGTTCCAATCGCCTTCGGTTTCCGCACTGTAGGAGGGCCCGTTGAGCACGTCCTCCAGGCGGGCGATGCCGGCTCGAACTCCCGGGAAAGATGCCGCTTTTGCAAGAATGGCAATCGATTGATTCTCATTTTCGGACATAACGTCAACCTCTTAGATTTTCCGGTTTCGACTTATCGAATTACATGTTGTACCCGCCACCCTACCACTTACCGGTTTCAACCGCGAGGATTTTTTCCGAGCCAAATGGCACATGCAACCGGAAGCATTATGTTATAATTATACAGCTATTGACTATTGATAGTTAAAAAGTTATGAGGAACCATCGTTTTTACCGCACAATGTTTCAATTCCCCACCCGCATTGGAGGTATTCTTATGGCCAAAGGCGATTACAGCATTCGCTACGATCCGGACAAGCTGCGCAAGATGATCGAGGACGGCAAAACCGTAAAAGAAATCCTGAAGGAATTCAAGATTTCCCCGTACACCCTGCGCGAGCATCTGACGATGCTCCAGGAACTGGACAAAAAGGTCTACATCATCAGGGGGCTCTTCGACCATTCCGAAACCGAAAAACCCAAGGTCCACAAAGAAGGAATCGTGTTCTCCCAGGAGATTCTGGATAAGACCGGGTTCGAGCCCGGAGACGCCTTCGAGATGATCGTAGAGGACGACAAGATTATCCTGAAAAAAGTCAAAAGCGACTGACCGCTTTCAGAGAAGGAGGTGAACCGTGGCCGAAACCGAAAAAGATTTTAAAATCATCACCGCCAGAACCATCAAGAACCTGGACAACAAGATCTGGAAATACGACATCCAGCCCTGGGTGTTTTTCGGCGGGGCGATCTTGATTTTCGCCGGGGTGATCTTCACCATCATCGCCGGGGAAACCGCCGAAAAGCTGTTTTCCGAGATCAAGAACTGGATCAGTGACTATACCGGCTGGTTTTTAGTGCTCACCATGAACCTGGTGTTGTTCACCTGCATCGGCATCATGGTCTCGCCCCTGGGCAGACTGCGCATCGGCGGACCCGATGCCGAGCCCGAATTCAGCTACCCCAGCTGGTTTGCCATGCTCTTCAGCGCCGGCATGGGCATCGGTCTGCTGTTCTACGGCGTGGCCGAACCCATGTTCCATTACGTGGCCAATCCGCTCTCCGAACCCGGCACCATCGAAAGCGCCAAGGCTGCCATGCAGCTGACCTATCTGCACTGGGGCCTGCATCCCTGGGGCATTTATGCGTTGATCGGTCTGGGGCTGGCCTTTTTCGGATTCACCGAGGGGCTGCCGCTGTCGATCCGCAACGTGTTCTATCCGATTTTAAAAGAGCGCATCTACGGCGGACTCGGCAACACCATCGACATCCTGGCCACCATTTCCTGTCTTTTCGGCGTGGCCACCTCTTTGGCCTTCGGCGTGCAGCAGGTCAACGCCGGCATGGCGCACCTGTTCGGCGTTCCGCAAGCTGCCTGGGTCCAGGTGATTTTGATCGCCGGAATTACCGCCCTGGCCACATGGTCGGTGGTGCGAGGTCTGGAGGGCGGCATCAAACTGCTCAGCAACATCAATATCGGGCTGGCCCTGTTGCTGATGTTGTTTGTGTTCTTCCTGGGTCCGACCCTGTTCGTGTTAAACGGACTGGTGGAAAACCTGGGCAATTACATTCAGAACTTCTTCGACCTGGGCTTCTGGAACGAAACATACACCGACGCCGGCAACTGGCAGAACGGCTGGACCATTTTCTACTGGGCTTGGTGGATCGCCTGGTGTCCGTTCGTGGGCATGTTCATCGCACGGGTCTCCTACGGCCGCAGTCTGCGGGAATACCTGGCCTGCGTGCTGGTGGTGCCGACCCTGGTTACCTTTGCCTGGATGACCGTATTCGGCAACAGCGCCATCTACATCGAGCGCTATGCCAGCGGCGGCATGGCCAAGGCGGTCCAGGAAAACATCCCGGTTTCATTGTTTATCTTTTTGGAAAACTTTCCCCTGAGCTGGGTGACCTCCATCCTGGCCATGGTGGTGGTCATTTTCTTTTTCGTGACCTCCTCGGATTCGGGATCGATGGTCATCGACATTATCACCGCCGGCGGCAACCCCGATCCGCCCAAGCCCCAGCGGCTGTTCTGGGCGATCCTGGAAGGGGCCGTGGCGGCGGTGCTGCTGCTGGGCGGCGGCATGGTGGCTCTGCAAACCGCGGCCATCAGCACCGGGCTGCCTTTTGCCATCGTAATGTTTCTGATGTGCTTTGCGGTGGTCAAGGGATTGATCGACCACTACAAGAAACATGGCTATTAGGAATCGGTGGGCGACATCAGAAGCATGCTCCGAAACCATGGTCCGAAAGGCCAATCGACATCATGACAAGTCAAACCGGCCGTAGCGGCAGCAAGATACCGCTACCGCCGGCGCTGAAACGGAGGCAATTATGAAAATCAAGTCCAAGGTCACCACCAAGAGCATCCTGTGGTTTCTCTGCATTCTGGCGGCCGGGCTGATTGCCCGACCCGCCGCCGCACAAGAAACCGTGGTGCGCCTGTCCTATGTGGAATGGTCGGAGACGGTGGCCGCCACCAATATGGTCAAAACCGTCATCCAGGATAAACTCGGCCTTCAATGCGAAATTGTCGCCATGAGCGCCGACAAGATGTGGGAGGCCGTGGCGGCCGGCAAGGTCGACGGCATGGTGGCCGCCTGGCTGCCCACCACCCACGGTCACTATTATGAAAAGTATAAGGATCAAATTGTGGATCTGGGGCCGAACCTGAAAGGCACCCAGATCGGCCTGGTGGTGCCCGACATCACCGTGGGACGCCAGACGGCCGCCTCCGGCCAGCGCAACGATCCCTACATCAAGGCCGAATCCATTGAAGACCTCAAAGATTATCGCGACAAATTCAACGGCCGGATCATCGGCATCGATCCGGAAGCCGGCATCATGGCCAAAACCCGCGAGGCCATGCGCAAATACGGGCTCTACAACTACGAGTTGATCAAAGGCAGCGAGGTGTCCATGACCGCCGAGCTGTCCAATGCGATCCGCAAACAGAAATGGATCGTGGTCACCGGCTGGGTGCCCCACTGGATGTTCGGCCGCTGGAAGCTCAAGTTTCTCGACGATCCCAAGAATGTTTACGGCCAGAAGGAAGAAATCCACACCATCGTCCGCACGGGGCTCAAAGAGGATATGCCCGAGGTGTATCGATTTCTCGACAATTTCTACTGGGAGCCCGAACAGCTGGAACAGCTGATGATCTGGATCAAAGAAGACGAGGGCTTGTTTCCCGGCGAAAAGGCCCAGCGCTACATGCGCTTTCACCCGGAACAGATACAATCATGGCTGGAGTAAGCGGACCCCTTACCTGCGGGATGTCTCTTTTTTGCAAATTAACGGAGCGGATGCGCCGGCTGCTGGTCGTGGGCCTTGCCGTCGTGCTCCTGCCGGCCGTCGGTCATCCCGCCCCGCCGGCAGCGCCTGCCAATCCGGATCCAAAACCCGACTTCCAGTCGGCGGCCGCAAGTGAAACCATCCATATGGCCCGGGCCACCTGGGACACCGGATGGTTTCAGGCCGAAATCTTCAAAGCCTTGCTCGAAAGCCTCGGCTATGCGGTCGAGGGTCCCGCGACCTTCGACACGGCCGAATTTTACCGGGCCGTGGCCCGGGGGGAGGTGGACCTGTGGGCCAACGGCTGGTTTCCGCTGCACAACGCCTTCATCTCCGATGCGGATATCCGCAGCCGGATCGAACTGGTGGGTTACGAAGTCCGCGGCGGTGCGCTCCAGGGCTACCTGATCGACAAGGCGTCGGCGGAAAAATTCGGCATCACCACCCTGGCCGACTTCAAGAATCCCGAGGTGGCCCGTGTTTTCGATACCAACGGCAACGGCAAGGCTGACCTGATCGGCTGCGATGCCGGCTGGGGCTGCGAGCTGGTGATCGAACATCATCTGGAGGCCTACGGGCTGCACGACACCGTCGAGCATGTCCAGGGCGACTATTCGCTGCTGATCCATGACACGGTGCTGCGCTACCAGCAGGGCAAACCGGTGTTGTTCTATACCTGGACACCCAACTGGACGGTCGGAACCCTGATTCCCGGCAAAGATGTGGTCTGGCTGGAGGTGCCGTTTCCCAGCCTGCCCGAAGGTCAGCAGGGCCTGGAGGCGCGCACTGTCATCGCGGATATGAAAGGCTGCGGCTCGGATCCGTGCGCCATCGGTTGGCCGCCCAACGACATCCGGGTCGTAGCCAATGCCGCCTTTTTAAAAACCCATCCCGACGTCCGCCGGTTGCTTAAAGCAGTTCAAATTCCGCTGGCAGACATCCATGCCCAGAATGCCCGCATGGTCCGTGGCAAGGGCAGCCCCCGGGATCTGCGGCGCCATGCTGCCCAGTGGATCGAAGCCAACCGGGGGCTGGTTCGGGACTGGCTGGCGGCGGCCCGAACCCGGAGCGAGGAAGAGCCCGCCGGAGAAACAGCGCCCGCCACCGCCAAGCAACCGGATATCGAAGCAGAAATCCCGTCCTTGCGGGTGGCGACGATGCAGTTTGAGCCCTTCGTAGTCTTTCAGGGCCGCAACTACAGTGGTTTCAGCATCGAGCTCTGGGATGAAATCGCCGCGGAAATCGGTGTCGAATATGAAATCTACGGGGTCAACAGTCTGGCCAAACTGCTCGATGACGTCGAGCGCGGGGCCGCCGACATGGCCACCGCCGGCATCGGGATCACCTCTTTTCGCGAAATGACCCTGGATTTTTCGCACGCCTACTTCGAATCGGGGCTTCAAATCATGATTCCAAGCGGCCCGGATTCGATCCTGAGTGATGTGCTCTCCAAGGTGATCGCCGCCATCTTTTCACCGCAGCTTTTCTACATGGTTTGTTTTCTATTAATTTTGCTGCTGATCTCGGCGCACATCATCTGGTTTTCCGAAAGAAGCCGCAACCCGCAGTTTTCTGCGGGCTACTTGAAAGGCATCTGGCAATCCTTCTGGTGGGCGGCGGTGACCGTCACCACCGTCGGCTACGGAGACAAAACCCCCAAGGGTTTCGCCGGCCGGGTGTTTGCACTGATCTGGATGTTCTCCGGTTTTTTCATCCTGGCCTATTTTACGGCCAGCGTGACCAGCACCGTCACGGTCCAGGAACTCCAGGGGACCATCGAGGGACCCAGCGACCTCTACGGCAAGTCCGTTGCATCCGTCAGAAGCAGCACGGCCGCAGAGTACCTGATCAACATGGGGATTCAGCCGAAATTGCTGAACAACGCAGCCGAAGCGATCGGTGTCCTGGAGGCCGGCAAGGCGGATGCGGTGGTTTACGATGCCCCCGTGCTGCAGCATTATGCCGCCCACGACGGCACCGGCAAGGTCGAGGTGGTCGGCCCGATCTTCTGGCAGCAGTTCTACGGCATTGCCCTGCCCACCGGCAGCCCTTACCGCGAGCCCATCAATCGGGCCCTGCTGCAGCTCATCGAAACCGGCAAATACCAGCTGCTGTACAAAAAATGGTTCGGCGCCAAGGAATTTTAGCCGCAAACCATTTCGCTGCAGGATGATCAAGCGCAAAAGAAACTTTCTACGGCAACGGGCAGCTACGGTGCCCTGCCCTACGCTGCATGCGGCGGCAACAACGTCTGCAGGACCGGCTGCGGCGCCGGCCGCTCCCCCCTGCATGGCAATGACACGCGGGATTAAGTACCCTGGAAGGCATCGACGTGCGCCTGAATTTTCCGGGCCGTTTCTTCATCGATTGCCTCCGGCCGGTGGGTTTCAAGAACCTGCTGCAGACGCACTCGAGCTCGCTCCAGCAGCGTCTTCGCCCCGGCGGACTCCCACTTTTCGTACCCGGCCCGGTTGATCAGCTTCGGCCGCCATTGCGTGGTTCGCAGATGTTTCAAGGTATGGGGGTGGGTCAGGAAATTGCCTTCGGCGCCGACCTCAGCGAGCACGCCGGTGGCCAGCATCTCCGCACTGACCGGAATCCCGGTCGTCATGCGCCGGATTTGATCGATCATTTCATCCAGGATCACGATCATCTCCAGGCTGCCGGTGCGGCCGAAGTCCAGGTAGCCGACATCATGGTTCAAGTTGGCCCCGGCCATGGCCGACATGAACGACAGCAAGCCGGCTTCGAAAGTGGCCTGCCCGTCCGGAATCTGGGCATCGCTGGTGCCGGCATAGCCCCAGCTGGGTAGATTGTAAAAATGGCTCATTTCGGTGACGGCCATGTAGGCCATCAGGTATTCCGGCGCATTGTAGGAACACTGGCTGGTAGCCATGTCCAGCACCGCCGGTCCGGTCCCCATCAGAAACGGTGCTCCCCTGGCTTTGAGTTGGTGGATCACCAGGCCGCAGAAACACTCGGCCAAACCCTGGGCCACGTGCCCGGCGATGGTGATCGGGGCGGTGGTCCCGGAAATCGGGGCCGGCGAATAGACCACCGGCACCGCCGTTTCGGCGCAAAGCAGCAGCTTGTCCACACTGTCGAAAGGATGTTTGAGCGGACTGATCGGTTCGGCATAGTGAATAAAATAGGGCCTTTCGCGCAGGGCCGCTTCGTCGCCGCGCAGCATCCGGGCGATCTGCCACATGGCGCTCAGGTCTTCGCGCCCCTTGGCCGTGCAGACGATGGGCTTGGTGGAATTGGCGGCCATGGCCTGAAAACTGAGCAGATAAGCTTTGTCGGCGGGCTGTTCGAAGGGATGGGCAAATGACATGATAAAATCGATGTTGGCCATGGCATCGGCCACCCGGGCCGCCCGCTCCACGTCCTCCAGGCGGCATTGGTGCCGCTGCCCGGATTCCGAATCCAGCGCGTAAATCAGATCGGAGCCGGTGCCGAAATAAGCGCGGCGGTCGCCGAGTTCCATGGCGGGATTGCCGCCGCGGTCGTAGACCGAAATATTGGACGGTGCGCTTTCCAGCGCCGCTTCAACCAGGGCCGGCGGGATTTTGATCATACCCGCTTCGGTCGCCGCACAGCCGGCTGCCTGCAGCAGCGCCCGGGCTTCATCGTGGAGAATTTTCATCCCGATGTCAGACAGGATGTTCAGCACGGCTTGATGAATGGATTTCTTATCTGCGTCGGAAAGATAGGACAATTTCGGCTGAAAGTTGGCAAGCTCCGCAGTCACGTCAATGTTCCCTTCACACTGAACATTTCAAATCAGATTCATAAATTTCACTTTCGATCCGGAAAAGGTCACTTCATTTCACAAAGTCCGCCCGCCGTCAACCATCGATCCGCCTCGCCGGCCGCCGGGGTTCGCTCGGATGCTTTTCGTTTGACAGGCTCTCCCTAAAATTTTTATAAAAACAGACCCCTTGTCGAAAAACGATTTTCTGTCGCACCGGGCGATATCGTGAATCCTTCGACCAATCTTATCAAAGCCGTTCTGTTTTCCGCATTCCTGGTGGCCCTGGGCACCCTGGGCTACATGTTCATCGAAAACTGGCCCATGTTGGATTCGCTTTACATGACGGTGATCACGTTGTCCACGGTCGGTTTCGGGGAAACCCGTCAGCTCAGTGAATTCGGACGAATTTTCACCGTGATTTTCATTATAATGGGCGGCGGTTTTTTTCTGTACGTAATCGGCAACGTGATCCAGTTTCTGGTGGAGGGACGGATCCGGCTTGTTTTGGGGAGGCGCAAATTGGACCATCAAATCGATCAACTGGAACAGCACTACATCGTCTGTGGATACGGCCGCATGGGACGTGCGTTCTGCCGGTACCTGACCCAGAAAAAACTGCCGTTCGTGGTGATCGAGCAAAACGAAGAGCGCATCCCCATCATGAACGAAGACGGCATTTTGTTTGTCTCCGGCGAAGCCACCCGGGAAGAAAAGCTGAAAAAAGCCGGAATCGAACGGGCCTCGAATCTGATCGCCGCCCTGGGCACCGATGCCGACAACGTCTTTCTGGTTCTGCTGGCCCGGGGATTGAATCCGAACCTGTACGTGGTGGCCAGAGCCAGTCAAAACGCCATTAAAAAACCGTTGTACTCGGCCGGCGCCGATGTGGTCGTCTCTCCATTCGATGTCGGAGCCCGCCGAATGGCACATGCAATCCTGCGGCCCAATGTCATCCGATTTCTGGAACTGGCCTTCGCCGACGAGGCCACCGACATTCACATCGAAGAACTCTCCGTGGACCCATCCTGCAACCTGGTCGGGGTGCCTTTGAAAGAATCGGGCATCCGCCAGTCGTTTAACATGATTATTCTTTCCATGGTCCGCCAGGACGGCAGCCTGCTGTTCAATCCCTCGGCGGACACCTGCATCCAGTCCGGCGACAAGCTCATCGTGGTCGGCAGCAATGAAAGCCTCAACCGGCTGGGAAAAGTGCTGGAGGGTTGTGCGGAGGGCCGTCCGGCTGAAATTCTGAATCGTAAGCCTTGAAAGATCTGGTTTGCCGAATTGAAACCGCCATAAGGGGAAAGCGGGCTTGCCCAATGGCCCTGCTTTTATAGGTGTCTGCCGAGATCCGTACGGTAACACTGAATCTTTCTGGTATCGCTGGCGACAACACATTGGTTGCAATTATCGCATAAAGCGGCTTGGCTTTGTCTGGTCCGGAATTTGTTCGGCAGATCCGGCTCCAGGATCAAAGGCCTTGCCATGGAAACAAAATCCGTCATGCCGGATTCAATTGCTTCTTCCATCACGTTTTTCGACCGCATTCCCCCCACGGTGATCACAGGCAGCGGGATCTGGGCTTTTGCACGCGCTGCGGTGGCAAGGTTGTACCCTTCCCGAAAGGGGGGCTGCTTTCGCTTGATAAACGGTATCACCAGGTACTTCATCAATTGTTTTAGCACAGGATGATAATTGCAATAGGGGCGCATGAACTCAAAGATGGCATCGGTGGGAAAACCGCCGCGGGCCATGATAAAGCCGCCCTCATTGGTTCCACAGCTGAATTCGATGGCATCGCAACTGCCGGTTTCCGCCACCATCTCTGCAAAATGAAGGCATTCTTCGGACTTGATGCCCCGTGAGGCCCGTTCGAAGGTATTTAGCTTTATCAGGACCGGGTAGCCATCGCCCACCGTATTGCGAACCTTTTTGAGCGTTGCATCAACAATTCTGAATCGGTTTTCCCGGCTGCCGCCCCACCGGTCTTTTCTTTTGTTGGCGTGCGGCGAAAGAAAGGTGGATAGAAGATAGCCGTGTGCCCCGTGAATTTCGACGCCGTCGTAGCCGGCCTCCATGGCCCTTCGGGCTGCCTGTCCAAAAGCTTCGATGACATCGCAGATGTCGTTTTCCGCCATCGCTTTGGGTGTCTCGCGGTAAAATCCGCACGGAACGGCCGACGGCGCCATCAGAGGCATCCCCGTTTCCGAAGACCACGTCTGGCGTCCGCAATGGGCAATCTGCAGAACGATTTTTCCTCCGATTCGGTGAATCCGGTTTACCAGCGACTGGTGATATGGAATCAATTCATCGTCGTCGATCATGGTCATGTGGTAAAGTGCACTTTTACCCGACTGCATGATACCGGCATATCCTGTGATGACCAGACCGATGCCGCCTTCGACAAATCCCTTGTAGAACAGATACTGATCATCGGAAGGTCTGCCGCGGCTGTCGGCCAATCCTTCGTGGGATGCGGCACGAATCATCCGATTCTGAATCTCCAAATCGCCGATCTTGCCCGGTGCAAATAATTTCGACATCGCCTGTAAGTCCTTACCGGCAACCCGGTGGTTCTATTCTTGCCTAAACCGGGTGCTACTGCAAGTTCAACATCGAAGCACAAACGTGCTTCTGTCTTTTCGGCCTATGGCCGAAAATCCAAGCCACCCGCTTTGCGGGTGGTTGTTGACTCAAATGGAACCGTCAAGATTCGACCCGTTTCGCCTCACGCAAGATCTTCCGGCAAAAGTAAATCAGAGCAGAGACGAAATAAATCATTACCCCGCACCAGGCGAGTGAAAATCCGTACGGATTGCTCCACACGCTTGCCATGGCTTCACGAGCCTGCCCCTCGAGATTGTGGTACTGATCATAGGTGCCGACCAACAGGAAGGATGGATAATTGAAAAGCACGATAACGCCGGCGGTGATCAATATGCCCACCCATGTCGGGCGAATGAATTTTTCCTTGCCGCTGACAAGCCATCGATATCCGAGCACATGGCCCAGATAAGCGGCCAGTACGATGGACATCACAAAGAATGCCGGCAGCAGCGCATTGGCCCAACCGGTGTGCAGAACCGCCTCGAAGCGCCGGCTCCAGTAAATTTGTTCCCATCCGGGCCATCCCGCCAGCAGATAGATTCCGGCAGGCGCGATCACGATGCCGGCAAACAATACGGATCGAAACAGGTATTTGTAATAAAGGGCGGAGGTCCCGGTATTTGTTTTTTCGGAATCTTTTTTCAGGGCCTCCCGGCCCAGATCAATTGCAACCATGCTGATCACAAAGCCGGCGGGAATATCGATTTGTACCATGGGTTTCCTTCCCAGCCCAAAACGGCATCATCCAAAATTCGGCAAAGCAGCTAAAAATCCGATAGAAGGTATTTCACGCAATTTTCTTCCTGTTCTTCCAAAAGAAAAGCGTGATGATGATATCTTGCTTCGATTCCGTGCTGGATGGCTTTGTCAATCCAGGAGGGATTATACGGCATGAGAGCGCAGGCCGATATCTTTTGTTCCCGAAAAAATTTCCCCAGCCCCTTGAGGTTGGCGGGGCTCGCGGTAATATCCGGAACGAGCGGTATGCGGGGAATCACCGGTATGTTGGCTTCATGATAAAGGCAGAGAAAGTTTTTTATGATTTTCTCATTGGAACAACCGGTATATTGCAGGCTCGCATCCGGATCGATCAGTTTCAAGTCAAAATAAATGAAATCCAGATACGGCAGGATCATTTCTTGAAATTTTTCGAGTGCAAAATGTCCGCAGGTTTCCAGTCCCGCGTTGATGCCCTCTTTCTTTAATTGCAGCAGAAGACGGTGCAAAAAATTCATCTGCAGGGTGGGCTCCCCGCCCGAAAGGGTCACACCGCCACCGGTGGATTGAAAAAAACCGCGGTCGATGAGAAGTTCTTCAACCAGTTCGGCTGCCTCCCGCCAATGGCCCACCGGCGCCAATGCCTTTGGAACACAGACCGCAAAACACTGTTCACAGCGGGTGCATGCTTGGTGGTCGACCCGGATCTTACTGCAATCAGGATCGAGGGTGAAGACGTTGGACGGACATACGGCCAGGCAGGGACGATCACCGCAATGGTCCGGATCACATCGGTCCGGATCATAAGCGATGGACGGTCTGAAGGCGATGCCCTCGGGATTGTGGCACCAGACGCAGGATAGGGGGCACCCCTTAAAAAAAACCGTCGTGCGTATGCCCGGCCCATCCTCGCTGCAGTCCCTTTTGATGTCGAAGATAAGACCCCTTGTCTCTTCCAAACGAACCTTCCCGGAAATTGAATTTTAACTACTGCGCCTCCAGTGCGAGTTGCAGATTTCTGGTAATCGCGCCCAACTTGTACATGTGATTTTGATTTCCGTAAATTTGCAGCACGTTTTTGAACATGAGGTCCACCATGTCGAGATCATCCGATTGCAGCAACGCGTAAATCGAAGCAATATCTTTGAACCGCAGCACCAGGTCGACACGCTCGGGGTCATTTTCATAGCGATCGGCTTCGTCTTCAGAAAGGATTTTGGTAGAAACCAGGTCCATTGACTGCAGGATCGAATAAAGGTCAATGCGGTCTTCGGTTCTGTCGCGCAGTCTTTTCAGCATACCGGCAGCCCGGGCCAGCAGCCAGTTGCCCTGCAGAAAACCAAACCAAACATTCATCTGGTCGCCGGGCTGCAGGGTTCTGATTAAAAATCGTCCCTGGTATAAGGCTTCCTGGCCGGCATCATCCAGAACGATGAAATTTTCTTCAAAAAAAGAGTTTTTCCTGGCAACGGCATCCAGCGTCGTAAACGCCTGAAAGCCGTGCTCGATCAGCAGCGCCATTACTTTCGCAACGATTTTCCCCTCCAGGGCCGAATCAGACTTCGGTTGCCTTTCCGACAGCATTTCCTGTTCACGACCCACCTGCAAGACTTTGACAAAGTCGGTCCTGAATTGATAGAAACCCGTGTACATAAACGCCTCCACGTTCTGCCTTGCGATTGTCCGATGGCAGCATCTTCCGTCTGCCGGCTCAAAGAGACGATCCGTCCATAGCATTTACAAATGGTAGGTGTGTTGATCATTGCCATCCTGCAGCGCAAAATTGGCCCGTGCGATGATTTCTTCCCGCATTTCCCGGCTCAGTGATACGAAATAGGCCGAGTATCCCGCCACCCGTATCATCAGATCCTGATAGGGCGCCAAAATTTCGTTGCGCTTCTGCCATGAAATTCCGGCTTTTACCGCCTTTTTGGCAGCTTCATGGGCTTTTTGAAATCGATCGATGCTGGTAACGCACATCTGCACCAAAATGCCCTTGTTTTCCATAAAGGCCTTCACGTACTGGGCAAAGCGGTGGTTGTCCCGATCGAAATAAGCCGGATTCCGGCGGGCGGTCAGGGTCAGGTTATAGGTGCAGCCGTTTTGAACATGTCTGTTTTCGATCGAAGAAACCGAATACAGCTGGTCGAGGATGTTGGGCAGGGAGCCGTCCGCGTTTACCAGCGCCGGACATGGCGTTGCTCCGCCGGCAAAGGCCTCGCCGTTTTTCCGGAGGTTCGGCGTCGCCTTGTGAAGCAGACCGTAGCCCGCATGTATGGTCATGCTCCAGTAACCCACCAGAAACCGTCCGCCCCGGTAGGTTCGATATTTGTAGTAGGTTTCCTGAATGATTTCAGGGATGAGCTTGGTATAATGAACCGCCAGCCGGTTTTCGTTTCCAACGCCTTTTCCGTAGCGCGGCCCAAAGCGGATCCAATCTTTGATTTGCTGCAAGCGGTTCCCGTCGAGCGGAAACTGTTTGTAAAAAGTTTGAATGACTCCACTGGCGCTGGATGCCAATCGAGTCAGATTTTGCGCCTCGAAATCGGCTTCCAGCGCAAGGATCAGTTCCTGCGGCTTTACATCGTGTTCACCGCTGAAAATGAGATTGTCGATCACACAAAACGAGTCGATCACATCGGCGATGCCAATGACGGATACACCCACGGAGTTATATTTGGCGCCACCCGAAGACAAATCCCGGAACTTGGCCTTATTTGTGTCCGACGGTGTGTCGGGCGTGTTTGTCGGTCCGATAAACAAGCCCGACAGCAGGGGCACGGGCCGGTGTTTCTCAGTGAAGCGTCCCATGTAGTTGTGGCATTGGACGGTGATTTTCGCGTATTCATCCATCTGGAATCTGAATGCCGTTATGAAATCTTCCATCCGGCCCATCTCCCAGATGGGAGGCGTTGTGTATTCTTTTTTCCCTGTTGCCCAGTTCGGGCTTTCCGCATCGATGCCGTCACTGCGATGTTTGCCGCCGAACAGGGCCATCTCCAGGACAGTGGAAAGGGCGATGTTCAACGCGCCGGTATAGCCGTAATGCCGGGCGGCGGAATTTTCTTCAATGCAGCCGATCGAACAGTAATCATGGGCGTCCGCCAGGGCTTCTTCCGGCTGCACGCCGCTGTGATCCCGATAATAAGCGCTTAACGATTCCACCACCGCCGCATCTCCGTGTATCGCCGGCGTAGCACGGGTGAGCATGTTCACTTCGCACAGCCGCTTGAGATAGGGTGATACGGCGGTTGCTTCCAACAAATTTCCGGTGGCATCTCTATTGTGGACGTCCACATGATACCGGGCGTGCACATTGGGGTCTCGCACTGCCAGAAGTTCGGTGGCTTTCAAGATGATATAGGTCATGTCGTTGACGGCGTTTTCGACCCGGCCGGTCCGGCGGTTGTAATCGGTCCCACCAACGGTCAAAGCCTGATTGGCGCCGCTCCCGGCGAACAGGGCCTCGGTGGTTTCCGATGACAGGGGTACGTTGTCGGATACCTTCAGGAAAAAATGACACATGAGTTCGACCGCCCTTGTGCGGTAATCGTTTTTCTCCCGGTCGCCAGCCTGGTCGAGTTCGAGTCTTGTCCAGTCCGCCATGTAATAAGGTTGAAAGACCTGGTCCATTCTTCCCAGAGAAAAACCGTAATGCGTGTTTTCCTGCAGCAGGAGATGATACAGAATCCAAACACTGACCACCGCTTCGTGGAGCGTCGATGCCGGGTGTTCGGGCACCCTTCGGCAAATTCGAGCGAGTTCGGGGTTGCCGATTTTTTCGGCTTCGTTCGCCAACCGGTGTGCGTACGAAATCGATGCTTCGAAGACCTCTATGACTCCGGTCAAAAATTCTTGCTGGCTGCCGTCCAATGCGAAGTTGCGCATATCGGCATCCATTCTTCCCATCAGCGCTTTCAGCCCGAATTTTAAGAGACGCT
This sequence comes from Desulfobacterales bacterium, assembly GCA_051155755.1. Taxonomy (GTDB): domain Bacteria; phylum Desulfobacterota; class Desulfobacteria; order Desulfobacterales; family SG8-13; genus DAXETY01. The sequence continues at coordinate 10,299 of DAXETY010000074.1, read as the reverse complement.
GAAAATCCGGCACGGTGTGGGACACACAAGAGGCGATAAAAGCGATGAAAAAGGATACCCTTTCGTAGAGCTGCTGACACCGGGGCGTTTCTCCGGCTTTCTTGATCAGGGGCGGCTCCTCGGAATGCCCCATCACTTCGTCCCGGTTGGAAAACAAACGGCTGTCGTAATCGCTGTAGCGGGAGATTTCCTGAATCGAGCGCCGCATCCAGTAGGGAAATATATCCCGGTTCAACCGCCGGGCGACATCCGGTCTTATGTTGAACGGGTTGATCGCCCGGTTCGTTACGGTTTTCAGCTCCGACCAGATGACCGAGCCCACTGTGTCGGCATAGACCACCGGTCCCTGAATGGTGTTGGTTGTGTGGCCCGGAAGAAGATCGGTTGTCTTTACGATGGGTGTTTTGTTGACAAATACATGTTTCAGTGCTCTGGCTCTGCGCAGATAGGGCGACTCGTCTTTACCTTCTGATTTTCGCATGTATTCCGTGAGCAATCGGGGAAGTTCATCGGTAATTTCCGGCATCTCTCTGAACAGCTGCTCGCGCCAATTCCTGATAACGTCAAATCCTTGAGAATCGAAGGTGACATAGCTCAAAGAAAGATCGCCCCCCAATGTCCTCGCAAACGGGTCTCTGCAATCGGTTTTCAATGCAGCGGCGGCATCGGATTCACCGGAACCGGCATGCGCCTCTCGAAGGATTACGGTCCGGCCGGCGCCAAGATATAACGAATGATCTGAGTCCGCAGCTTTTTTGTGGTCATGACGGTCCGGGTGCTTTTCCTTCATATTTCCTCCATGTCTGGAGCCCCAAAATTGAATCCGGTATTTACCAACTATAGGACGACTGCAGCCCCCCATAAACTGAATTGCCAGTGCCGGCCTGATCGACCGCCAATCGGCGCCAACTGTTATGGATTCGGTGATTCAAAATTTGAAGAGTTCGATCCGGTGAAACGTACTTTGCCGGCACAAATTTATTGAGAATAATCGGTATTTTACCGATCCGTGCTTTCACTCGGACACGAAGAGCTGCAGCGTACTGGTTGAAAAGAGGTCGAAAACCGCAATGAGAATCTGAGCCGAATTAAGAAAGAGAGCTGAACATATTTGTATTGATTCTGGAGTGTTATTTAAAAATTTAAACAATCGATATGGTTTGTTACAGCAAGAATAAAATGACACGTATCAACGATTCGGGTTAGTTTACCAATCAAGACCGCATCGATCTCGCAGCCTCCGACGAACTGCAAGAGCGGCTTCGACGCAGATGGCGATATAGAAGACTGAGTCCTTTGCGTCTTCGAATTCAGCGGAGTCAACGACCACCCGCGAAGCGGGTGGCTTGGCTTTTCGGCCATAGGCCGCTTTGACTTCCGCCCGCCTGGCGGGCGGAACGGTTTTTCGATGAAAAGACAGAAGCACTGTTGAGCTTCGATGTTGAACTTGCAGTAGCACCCGGTTTGGGCAAGAATCAACTGCAGGCCTTGATTACCAAACGTTCGTCTGAATATACTTCAAGTTGTTGCTTTCAGCTCTGTCCGGATTTCAAAGAAGGAAGAAGATGCAGGCCTTGCACCCAAGGCCTGCATCGGTTCCAATGTCCGCGGCCATCCGAATTTTTCATTCAAGCTCGCATAGCACAAAAAAGTGTAATTGCGGATGGACAGCACGAGATTCAATTAATAACCGCTGCCGACGATCACACCTTCTTTTGTCTTTCTGACATAGGCGTTTTTCTCCGCCCCCTTCCACTCGTATTTTACCCATTTTCCCTCTTCCGTGGCCTGACTGACCGCCTCGTAAGCCGGCAGAGCGGTTTCCATGAGATTTTTGCCTTCCAAAGAGGGATGCACCAGCAGTTTGCCATCCTGCTCCATGATATAGACATAATAAGGTTCTTTTTTGGCGGCATCCTGGAAATCACCGGCCGTTTTGCCGCCATCGATTGCTTGAACGATTTCGTCGACCTGATTTTGAATTACCTCCTTGTCCGCTGCGAATGCAGAAGCCGTCAAGGCAATCCCCATGACCAATACTACCAGAATCCATGCAAACTTTTTCATCTCTCGCTCCTTCTTTTGATAAATTAGCCCCGATACCCGTCCTAAAATGTGATCCTGGATTGTCCCCGTTGCCGCATGCACAAAAGGGGAAAAAAGCTCGAATTAATTCTTGATGGAATCGTAAAAAGTCCGTCTTAACAGTGTGTCATCCCCGTGCAGGCGGGGATCTCGAGTTTAACAAACTGTAATTAGATTTTTTTCTGGATTCCCGCTTTCGCGGGAATGACAGATTTTGATGAAATTGGGACTTTTTACGATTCCATCAATTCATAAAGAACCTGCAGAGCCGTGTAAATGTGGCGCTGTGAACGGAACGCAATCATGAAGAGCGAGGTCGACGACTCAAGGGGGGAAATGGAATCCAACTGGAATCGAACAGCAATTCGGTCCTCGCTGACGCCAACGGTATTGAAAGCGCCGTACGGTGAGCAATCGTGTTACACACTAAATACATTTTTTGAAATCTGTCAACAAAAATCAGGCGGTATCAAGCAACTGAATTTTCATTGAATCGTAGATTATTCTTCGTCGCCTGCGCCCATTTCAATTTGCCGCCAGTCGGGATCGCTCCAGCAGGGCGCATCTTCCAGGGTCCAGGTCTGGAAACCTTCTGTAAGGCGTTCAGTGATGAATTTTTTCCCACAAATATTACAGTAAGCGTATATCGGTTCATAGTTATGCGGCAATTTGAGCCGTGTCTGTTCGCCGCAGTAAGGGCATAAAGCATTTTTAACAGTCGTTTTTTTAGAAAAAATGGCGCTCTCCATGGCATGCCACCTCTCGTTATGAAATGATCTAACGAAAATAAGGTCCTGAGAAACAATTATCAAAAACCATGCCAAACTGTGGTAAGTTTGAAAATGCCCTTTTTTCAAGACCCCACAGTGGTAAATTGCCATCCTGGGAGTTATTCTCGGAGTGATGAAATGTTATCGTAACGTTACATTTCGTTACTTCCGGTTGGGTCAATATCATGCATCTGGATCCGGCAGATTTTCCCAATAATTTTCAAGCACTGCCATATTGCACATTAAAATTGGACGCAGATTCAGAAGATCGAAAAGTTTTTAGCATTGCTGCCGCAGTCACCAGATGAATGAATCGAACTTTTATGACTTGACATTAAGCAGGCGCAATTCAAAAAGGAAAATTGAAATATATCGTCATCGTGTTGATTGGTATTCACAAATTCCCTTTATTGAGTTTATATCGCAGGAATGTAAAACATCAGCTTGAGGAGGCATGATCAAATGACCCTGAAAGAAAAGACGACCTTTCTTGATTTGTTTATCGAAGTAACCAGAGCGATTACATCCAGCCTGGATCTAGACGATGTGTTTGAACTAATCACCCAAAAAATTCCCGAAATCGTTAACGTCGATGCGGTAACGATCCGATTGCTGGACGAATCCGCCAAGAATCTGGTCTTGAGGGCGTCCAGCGGCCTGAGTCCGGCGTACCTGGAACGCGGCACCATCGATACGGAAGAACCTGTGTTCAAGGCGCTGGAAGGCCAACCGATTGTTATCGAAGATGCTGCAAATGACCCTCGCATCAATTTTCCCGAGGCGACTCGGCAGGAGGGGATCCGCAGTATCCTGGTGGTCCCCATTCCCATTCGAGGCCGAATCAAGGGCGTTTTGAGACTGCTGACCAAAAGGCCGCGCACCTACAGTCAGGCGGAAATCAATTTCGTAACCGCACTGGGGGAACAATGCGGCATCGCAATTGAAAATGCACGTATTTTTAAAGAACAGCAGGTTCAATTGAATTATTTCAAAGCGATTCACGAGATCGGCAAGACCATCAATGCCACCTATGAACTCGATAAAATTCTAGACCTTATCGTCAGCCGGCTCCCGGTTGTAATGGCACTCAAAGGGGCCACCATAAGACTGATCGAACCCCGTAAAGGGCAATTGGAACTGAAAGCGGCCCATGGTCTTAGCCAATCCTATCTGGAAAGAGGACCGCTGGACGAGGAGCTGGCCACTTATTATCTCAAGCAGGGCGAACCGGTCATTATTCTCGACGCCAAGAAAGACATCCACACCATTTATCAGAAAGAGGCTGAATTGGAAGGTATCGGCAGCATTCTCGCCGTTCCCATTACGGTCCAAGCGGAAATCATCGGGATCTTGCGGATGCTGACGGAAGAGATCCGCTATTTTTCCGAAGCCGACATCAATTTTGCCATGGCCGTTGCGGAACAGACCGGTGTCGCGATCCAGAGGGCTCTTGATTACAATCAGCTGATGCAACGCGATTAGCCCGCCGCACGCATTGAACACGCATCGAAAACAAAACAATCAGCAGCGAATCTTCGCCGTTTTCGGAAAGAGACCACAGATTTCCTGCACTTCTGCATCGGTAAGTTCAAAGCAGGACCCTCGATTAACCAAATGAAAAGGCCCACAGCATTACGGCCGCAGGCCCCAGAGAAGGTGTTTAAACTTTGATTTGTTATTTTTGGCCCTTTACGCTGAATCCGAAAGCCACGCCCGGTTCGAAGATCGAGAAGCCAAAAGCGTAATGCTCCTTGTGATACCCATTTCGATAAGGTTCGTGATTCAATCTCTGACGATAGTGATGTTTCGGGTAATGGTGTTTGTAGCCCGGGCGTTGGAAATGCTTTTGTCTGCAACCCGGATGGTGATGAAATATCCGATGTGGTCCGCGGCGGTGATCATAGGAGTGTTTTTTATGAAAGTAGTAATGATGGTGTATGTGTGTTTTCTGGCGAGGGTGGTCATAACCACGTCCATGATGTCTTTTTCCGCGCTGCCCGTCTGCCCATGAAACACCGGTTCCAATGAAAAGAATCGCTGACAAGATGACCAGAAATTTCAGTAGATTTGATTTCATGGCTCCCTCCTTGTGTTTTCGGTTTGCCCATTTAGACGCAAAGGGGACAGGAAGGTTTACCGGATTGCCGCGGAAACGAGGTGGGCGGTTTATAAATCTAAAGCCGTTTTTGTCGCCGGCAGGGACGATTGCGCCCTACCCGCCTGCCAACGCATTGGTCATCAAGGACAAAACTTCGGTTGTCGAAAACTTGATTACAGTTGTGAAGGGCAAAGCGGGTTTGGGAGTGTGTCGGAATCGATAGGTTCTAATCAGGACTAAGGAGGCGCAGCATGAAGGTGTACCGATTTAGAATCTCCATAATGGGACTTCCCAAAGTATACAGAATCATTGAGGCTTCAGAAAATTGTACCTTTGATGATTTGCATGAAGTTATCTTTGAAGCATTTTACCGTTATGATCCGCATTTGTATTCGTTTTTCATGACGAACAAGGACTCGAAAAATATTCGAGAGATATGGGATTCTCCAGAAATAACACATCCTCAAAGTGTTGAAAGTATGTTTGGCTTTGGTAAGAAACGAAAATCCGGCGTTACCACGAAGATCGGCAAAGTAGGGTTTACCGAAGGCGATATCTTTCACTATTTATTCGATTTCGGGGACGAATGGTGGCATCGAATTCGAGTTCAGTCGGTAACTGATGCGGGTCGTAAGAAGAAATTCTTGAAAATAACAAAATCAATTGGTCAATCGCCCCCACAGTACCCTGATTATGATGAAGAGGACTTTGACGAGGACGATGAATAATAAAATAAGGATATCAAGCCTTGGAGCTTGATATCCTTTTAATTTTTACTGGTGCGCCCGGCAGGATTCGAACCTGCGACCTACGGATTCGTAGTCCGGCGCTCTATCCGGGCTGAGCTACGGGCGCATAAATTGAATTTGCATAAATAGGCAAATCAAAACGGTCTGTCAATGAAAAATATGAACCGATTCCAAGCTATTGCCGGTCCAACCAGCCGGTTTCTTTCAATCAAGGTGCCGATCCGACAACGGCACTGACGCGTTCGGTCCCCATCCAGATGCAGTCCACCCCGTCCAGTCCCATGTGCAACAGCAGACCGACGGCTGCAATTCTGAGCACCGGCAACGCCGCCGCCAACCCATAGATTACGATTGCCGGCAGGCTGTGCAGCGGATGATAACCAAGGCTGCATCGATTCGGATCGTAGATCGGGTCTGCCATCAGATGATCGAGGTCCACGACCAGGGTCAAGACCATGATCATCCAGGCAAATTTCCACCGAGCCGGGAAGAACGCACGGGCAACAACGCCGGGGACGATCAGGTGCAATAAGATGTGAACGATCGGACGTATCATGATCGGATGTGCGCATGCATCGAAAAAGTCGGCTTTTCGACCTTGAAACGAAATGACTGCATGTAACCTGCAATTGTCATTAATAAATAAAAGTGAACACATATCATCATTACAAAAATTTTGCGAGTCGGATGCGAACGTTTTGGGATGATTCTTGCCCAAATCGGGTGCTACGCACCCGGTGCAAGTTCAATATCGAAGCACAACAGTGCTTCTGTCTTTTCTTGCCAGGGGCAAGTGCCGCAGAAAGAATATTCAAGCCACCCGCTTTGCGGGTGGTTGTTGACTACAGGTCGGTTTTGGCCTACACCGATTGCCATGCAATCCGCACATGAATCTTACATGCAAACCGCGCTGGCCGAAGCGCAAAAAGCCCGACAGATAAACGAAGTGCCGATCGGTGCGCTGGTCGTCGACCCGGAAGGCAATCAGCTGGCGGCCGCTCACAACCAGGTGATCGCCAGGGCCGATCCCACGGCCCATGCCGAGATTCTGGCCCTGCGGCGGGCATGCCGCAAGGCGGGCAATTACCGGTTGCCCGGCACCACGCTTTATGTTACCGTCGAGCCCTGCCCGATGTGCATGGGCGCCTTGGTACACGCCCGGGTGGACTGTCTGGTGTTCGGCGCTTTCGATGCCCGGTGGGGCGCTGCCGGATCGCTGTATAACCTGGCGGCCGACACCCGATTGAATCATCAGGTAAAAATCGTCTCCGGTGTTTTGGCAGATCCCTGCAGGCAGCTGATGCAGGATTTTTTTCGGCTTCGACGGGTTTAGAAGTACAAGTCGGCTTCAAATCAAAATACCATATCGGACGACAGGCCAAATAAAAGCCCGCCGGATGAAGACCGGCTGTTGGCCGCGACGGTGGTAGGTATCCGAACCAGAAACGCCCACCGGAGCCAGTGACCATTTCAACGGGCATCCACTGGATGAATGCTCGGCTGCGACTTGCGGCACACGGACAAAAAGGAGTCAACATTGGCGAATGTGGTGATCGTCGGAACCCAGTGGGGAGATGAAGGCAAGGGCAAGATTGTGGACCTGCTGGCCGCCCATGCCGATCTGGTCGTGCGTTTTCAGGGCGGCAACAACGCCGGTCACACCATGGTCGTGGAAGGCGAACAGTTTATCAGCCACCTGGTTCCCTCCGGTATCCTGCAGGGCAAAATCTGTGTGATCGGAAACGGCGTGGTGGTCGATCCGGCCGTGTTGATCAAAGAGATGGATTACCTGGGGTCCCGGGGGATCGACATCGGCCCGGAAAGACTCGCCATCAGCGACCGGGCCCACGTGATCATGCCCTATCACAAAGCCGTGGACCTGGCCCGGGAAGCCATGAAAGGCGAGCAAAAAATCGGCACCACCGGCCGCGGCATCGGTCCGGCGTACGAAGACAAAGCCACGCGGCGGGGGTTGCGATTCGTGGATTTGCTCGATGGGGCCAGCTTCGAGGAAAAGCTGCGGGAAATTCTGGATGAGAAAAATTTCTATCTGAGAAACTACCTGCGGGCCGAACCCCTGGAGGCGGATCAAATCCTGGTGCAGTACCGCAGGTACATCGAACGGCTGGCACCGCATGTCACCAATGTTTCCATCAAAATCTACGAAAACATCAAAGCCGGCAATCAGGTTCTCTTCGAAGGCGCCCAGGGAACGCATCTGGACATCGACCACGGCACCTACCCCTTTGTGACTTCCTCCAATACCGTGGCCGGCAACGCCTGTGCCGGCGCCGGGATCGGCCCCAAGGAAATAACGGAAGTGATCGGCATTGTCAAAGCCTATACCACCCGGGTGGGTGCCGGCCCGTTTCCCTGCGAATTGTTCGACAAGACCGGGGACTGCATCCAGGAAAAAGGTGCCGAGTTCGGTGCCACCACCGGTCGTCGGCGCCGTTGCGGTTGGCTGGACACGGTGATTTTGCGCAACGCCGTGCGCCTCAACGGCCTTACCGGCCTAGCGATTACCAAACTCGACGTGCTGGGCGGCCTGGAAGAGCTGAAAATCTGCACGGCATATAAATACCGGGGACAGCTGCTCTCCGATTTTCCCACCAACCTCGAGGTGCTGTCCGAATGCAAGCCGATCTATGAATCTTTGCCGGGTTGGAGCGAGGAGATCAGCGATGTGCGCAGCTTCGGCGACCTGCCGGAAAACACCAAGAACTATTTGAAGCGGGTCGAAGAACTCACCGACACACCCATTCAGTTGGTATCCGTCGGTCCGGGACGCGACGAAACCATCATTTTGTCGAATCCGTTTTTGTAGGATTTGGGGATTGACAAGCGCAAGGTAACATCCTATTAAATTAGTTTTGCGTCGGGAAGTGGCTCAGTCTGGTAGAGCACAGCGTTCGGGACGCTGGGGTCGCTGGTTCAAATCCAGTCTTCCCGACCAACTAAGATTATACAATGGCGCTGAACGTCGTTCAGCGCTTTTTTATTAGCGGCTGTTTGCAGGGTTTTTGTTTCTGGGCAGGCAGTTTCTTTCCAAATTCCAATCTCTAATCTCTGCATTGATCGTCGGTACGATCTATCCGCCATTTTTCATCGCCTGGGCAATCCGCATGCCCTGCCCCACCAGAAACGGAATCAGACTCACACCCAAAATCAGCAGCCAGCCCCCGGGGGCCGGATTCTGGGTTTTCAGAACACCTGACAGGCCGGGAAGATATACCGCGGCGATCAAAAGAACCGTGCAGAGTGCGATCGCCCCGGCAATGTAGGGGTTGCGGACAATGTCGTTGTCGAGCAGTCGCGACCCCGGACTGCGCAGGCTGAAGACAAACCACAGTTTGCCGAACGCCAATGTCAAAAAGGAGACTGTGACGGCACGCTCCTGGTCGAATCCGAGCAGATAGTAAGCGATGCTCAGAGAACCGAGCACACAGAACGCCACCAGCAGCGCCCAGCCGCCGATCGCCGACCAGTGTCTGCCGGTCAGAACGGATTCCTGCCGCGGTCTGGGTTCGCGCTGCATGATGCCGGGCTCTCCCTTGCCCATTCCCAGCGCCAGGGCGGGGAAAACGTCGGTAAGGACATTCAGATACAAAATCTGAAGCGGAAGAAGCGGAAGCGGGAGCTTGGTGAAACCGCCAACGACAGAGGCGACCGCCACGGCGATCACCTCGGCCACATTGGTGCACAACATGAACATGACCGATTTGCGGATATTATCGAATATGATCCGTCCCTGCTTGACAGCCGCCACAATCGAAGAGAAGGCGTCGTCCCGCAGCACCATGTCGGCCGCCTGGCGCGCCACATCGGTTCCGCGCCGGCCCATGGCAATGCCGATATCGGCTTTTTTGAGCGCCGGGGCATCGTTGACGCCGTCTCCGGTCATTGCCACCGTTTGACCCTCCTCCTGCATCAACTTGATCAGGTGCAGCTTCTGTTCGGGGCTAACACGGGCGAAAACAGCGGTTTCGAGCACCCGGCGGCGCTCTTCTTCCGACATCTCGTCGGGATCTTTTAATTCACTTCCGTGCATGGCGCCAGCATCGGCCTCCCGGGTAACCACCCGGGTCTGATTTGCGATCGCGGCCGCCGTGGCCGGCTGGTCGCCGGTCACCATGATCACGCGAATACCGGCCCGGCGGCATTGCTCAATCGACCGGCGCACCTCCTTCCGAGGGGGATCGAAAAGGCCCATCAATCCCAGAAAGCGCAAATTTTCATAGGGTGCTTCCTCTTCGTTTTCAACGATCTTGTCGGCAACCGCCAGAACCCGCAGCCCCTCACCGGCCAGTGTTTCGGCGTGCTCGAGCCATTCACGCCGATCTGCTTTCTGCAGCGGTCGATCGCCGTTGCCGCCGTCGACCCGACGGCTGCAGGCTTCCAGCACCCGGCTTGGAGCGCCCTTGACGTCCACTTCGACGCCCGAATCGGTCCGGTGAAAAGTGGCCATCATCATTTGATCGGAGTCGAACGGTACTTCCCGGACCTCCGGTTTTTTTTCCAGCAGTTCCTCGCGGCGCATGCCGATGATAAAACCCGCCCGCAGCAGGGCCGATTCGGTGGGATCTCCCTGCTCTTC
>DAXETY010000073.1:0-16028 GCA_051155755.1 Desulfobacterales bacterium | reverse complement strand
CCGCTGCATCTTCAGTCTAAACTCCTGGGCGCACTGGATGAGAAAAAGATCAAGCGGATCGGCGGTCAAACCCTCCGGCCGGTTGAAGCCAGAATCATTGCCGCCACCAACGTCGATCTGGATCAGGCCATCGAAAGTCGCATTTTTCGCAAGGACCTGTACTATCGGCTCGGCGTCCTGCACATTCACCTGCCCCCCTTACGGGAACACCTGGATGACATACCGCAGTTGTGTCGATCCTTTCTGAGCGAAATCGCACCCAATTTGTCTCTGTTTCTGGATGCGGATGAACTGGAGACGCTGATGAACTACGCCTGGCCCGGCAACGTGCGCGAACTGCGCAATGTAATCGAACGCACCGTCATTCTGCGCGATGACGACAGACTGCGACCTTCTCAGCTGCTTCAACGTCCGACCGGTATTACCGCCAATCCGACTTCCCCCGCCGACGGCCGCCCCCGGGAGCCGTCGGCATCCGGTCGCGAGGCAATCGTCCCGCTGAAGGAAATCGAAAAAGAACATATCCGCAGTGCCCTCAGCGCCTACCACCACAACCACACCCAAAGCGCCCGGGCGCTGGGAATTTCACGGTCCACGTTGATGCGAAAGATCAAGACCTATCGCCTCGATTCCTGCAATGGAAACCACACCCAGCCCGATGCTGGTTCAAAATGAATCAAAAGCACTTTTGTGCTTCGATGTTGAACTTGCAGCAGCACCCGGTTTGGGCAAGAATCAATCATCGACATGGTGTCCAATCCGCCGGCGGAACGGCTGCGAACCGAAACCCGCAGCGCTCACGGAGGGGCCCCGGCCCGTCATTTCCGGTGGTTAAATATGGTATGCATCTTGCTTGTAGCAACACGGGTGGTCTCAGCCGGGCAAATGAAGCCGCCGAGGCCGTTGGTTGCGATAAGCCCATGGGCGATAAAAATGGAATCCGGACCATGTTTGACGGAACCAAAACCATCTTAATGGTCGACGACGAAAAACCATTCCTGCTTTCGGCCAAAGAAGGCATCGAGTTCTGCTCGGATCAGCTGCGGGTGCTCACGGCCGAAAACGGTCGTGTCGCCCAGCACCTGCTGGAATCAAAGCATGTCGACCTGGTCATCACGGATTTGAAGATGCCGGTTATGGACGGCTTCGAGCTGATGGCTCACATCAGCCAGCACCACCGCGAAGTTCCAACGCTCGTGATGACAGCCTTCGGCACGCCGGAAATTCAACTGCAGGCCAAAAACCTGGGTGCAAAACACTACATGGAAAAGCCCATCGGGATCAACGACCTGCTGGACAAAATCATCGATGCGCTTTCCAACCGCACCAAAAGTCGCATTCACGGCTTCTGCCTGGCCAATTTTCTGCAGCTGGTCGAGATCGAAGAAAAGACGCTGGTGTTAAAAGTGCTTTCGGAAAAACAGGTCGGACACCTGTACATCAACGCCGGAGTTTTGGTGGATGCGGAAACCGAAACTCGCAACGGCAAGGAAGCCGCCATCGAAATCATCAACTGGGATGACACCGAGATCGAAATCATAGACGGCGTCTGCCGAAAACAGGGGAGCATCAATGCGTCCCTGATGCAGATATTGCTGGAGGCCACCCGCTATAAAGACGAACAAGCCTACCGGTGCGGCAGTGATGACCCGGTATCCAGGGCAATTCTGCTGGCTGAAGGATTTCACTATGGCGATGCACAGAAGCTTTTATCGGCACACCTGAAAGGAAATTCAAGGGATCACGTGGCCTGGATCTGGTATTCGCGGGTCATCGGAAGCATGCGGTTGATTGAAAACGCGGTCAAAAACGCACACATCGTTGCACCCGATGAAAACATCGTCGTCGAGGAAATCAAAAAATTCCGGTTTGCCCGAAACCAACTGGGACAGGGTCGATATCCACGATGCCCGTATTGCTGGATTCCGGTGGATGAAAAAGCCCGGCAATGTAATTATTGCCGAGGCTATTTCTATGTCGATTTAGAAGGATTTCAGAACCCGGGTCCGACCAACCGCCGCAATTTTTATGAGGTGGCCAAACGTTATATCCGGGTCGTCGAACACGAAAAAAACGCCCGGGCCAATTTTTATCTGGGAATGACCTATTTCAATCTGCAGGAATGGGAACAGGCCCTCGATTTCATTCATCGCGCCGTCAAGATCGAGCCGCAAAAGCAGTTTTACAGCGAACAGTTGAACGGCCTTCTGGGCATTATGGCCGCTGCCGGTATGGACACCGCCGTTCCGGAAAAGACCGCTCCGGACCCTTCCAGCCCAACCGTCGTTTCGGAAAACGGCACGGAAGCCAAAACGGTGTTGGTGGTCGAAGACAGTTCCACGACCCGCAAAGTGATCACCATCACCCTGCGTCAACAGGGCTTTGATGTCGTGGAAGCCAAAGACGGTGTCGAGGCACTGGATCGACTGAGCGAACTGAGACCGGATTTGATTCTCCTTGACATCATTTTACCCAAAATCGATGGATACAGAGTGCTCTCGGTTGTAAAGGAAAATCCGGAACTCAAAAAGGTCCCGGTGATCATGCTCACCAGCCGCGATGGACTGCTCAACAAAGTCAAGGGACGAATGGCCGGATCAACGGCCTACCTGACCAAACCTTTCGAGCCCCGGAAGCTGGTGGAAACCATCGAAAAAGTACTCGAGCAAAATTGACCCAAACCCAATCGAACCCAACTGCCGTGCAAACGACCGCGCCTTTGCAGGTGTCGACTCGGACCTGGACCGATGACCATCTGGATCCGATTTTTTCATTTCTGCGCCACGAACTCGGCAATCCGGTCAACTCCCTGAAAGTGACCCTCGAGGTGCTCATCCGCAATTATGACTACTTCGACGACGCCAAGCGGATTGACTTTCTGAGACGGGCCCAGGATCAGATATCCCGCCAACAGCATTTGCTGGATGCGATGAAGCATTACAGTCGTTTTGCAAAGACCGACATTCGACCGATTCCCTTTCGGAGCGTTTGGAAGAAATTCCAGAACGATATCCGTCTGCGGTGCGTCAAAAAACAAATTGCGGTGGAACTGCCGCAAGAAACGGCCAATGTCTGGATTTCGACCGACGGTGATGCCCTCGGACGGGTTTTGAATGCCGTTGTGGACAACGCCCTCGACGCCCTGGCGCCGTGCCGGCGGCCAAAAATCCGGGTCGGTGTGCACGGGGGCGATCCATATTTGAAAATCTGCATTCAAGACAATGCCGGCGGGATCCAACCCGACCATCTTTCCAAAGTGTTCACACCGCTGTTTACAACCAAAGAAGGGGCCATGGGACTGGGCCTTTCCATCGCACGCCGCAACCTGCGGGAAATGAACGGGTGGATGGAAATCGAAACCGATTCGAAGCGATACACCCGGGTAACCGTCGTGCTGCGCACCGAGAAACGCGGCAATCGAACGACCATAAAAGAAACAGCGAAAAACTGACACCGAATTCCGGTTTTCCGTTCCGGTATATCTATGAAAACGAACCTCATGCGGAATCGGAAAAATCCAATCCGACAGCTCGGTCGGCTGGCGAAAACTCTCAGCCGCAGCCGCAGCCTGGAAGACTGCATGACAGCGCTGCTGCAGGAAAGTGCTGCGTTTTTCGGTGCGCTGGCCGGTCGAATTGTGCTCAAGCCTCCTTTGCCGGAACCGGCCAAGAACCCTTCACTTGAAAAGGGCACGCCTTTTAACGACCCGTCCCGAAGTACCCGGTGCGACCCGAAGCAAACCGATGCGGATATCCGGCACAGCGGCGATCGATCCGGGCGGTGCAAACCGGCCGGTCTGCGCGCGTTTGTTTATGTGCAGGGCCGGGGGGTTTCCCAAAGCGAATTCGCCCCCGGTGAGATCCACGGAGGGTTGATCGAGGAGACGCTGCAACACGGCCGCACGGCACTCGTGATGGACATCCATCCGCAAACACCACAACCGCTGGAGCCGATTCGGGACCTGGACCTCGAATTCCGCTCAGCCATTTGCGCGCCCATCGGAGAAGGTGCCGGCCTCCTGGGTGCCATCGAATTTCTCGATCGCCGAGCCGGTAATTTTGAAAAATCCGACCTCGACCTGCTCGAAACGGTGGCGGCCTTGGCGGAAACGACCCTCCGCCGGGCGGAAATCTCTTGCCCCCTGATGCCCGGCGTTGATCAAAACGACCCCGGCATTGCATGCCTTCAACAGGCTGCCGAGTGGACGGGTCTGCTCAAAAACCCGGAGGGATTTCAACGGTTGATCGAACCGCTGCTGCAGGGAATGCTGCAATCATGCGGTGCACGCCGGGCGCTCTGGATGGAGCGAAGTAGTGAGGCGTTCGATTCCCCGCAGTTCCGGATTCAGACCGAATGCAGCGCCGCTTCGGTCGATCCCGCCTTCGAAGAACCGGATTTGCCGGTGGTAGATCTGAAAAAATGGATCGACGAAATTTCGTGCCCTCGGAGCGAACCCGGCCAAGTGCTTCGATTAACGGCAGGGGCGGCCAAACGAATATTCGACGGGCAAACTTCCGTCAATCCGGCGCGATTCGAAATATGGCTCCAGCCGGTGCGCTTGGGGGATCAGACGCAAGGTGTCATCGCACTGGTGGATCCGGAATATTTCATTAACCCGGTTCCGGGTTCAACCCAGACGCTGATGCGTATCGCCGCCGATTTTCTGTCATTCGCCATGGACCGCGAGCAAACCCGCAGCGATCGCTGCCGTCTGGAGCTGCAAATCCAAAACTCCCAGAAACTGGAGTCGCTGGGGGAGCTTGCATCCGGAATATCCCACAATTTCCGCAATATCCTGGCCGGCATCATTGCCAATTGCCAATTGTTGGAAATGCGTTGTCCGGATTACACGGACTTGCGCAAGAACCTGAACGGGATTCACAACCTGGCGCAGATCGGCTCCGAACTGGTAAACAACCTGCTCAAATTTGCCCGCAAGGGCAACGACAAGGAAAAACAGATATTCAACCTGGCGGAAGTGCTGGAGGAAACCGTTCAAATCATTACCCCGTCATTTGACAAGAATATTACCATCAACGCGGACTGGGAAAATCCGCTTCCCATGGAAGGTGTCCGGTCCGAATTGAGCCAACTGGTGATGAATCTGTGCACCAACGCCCGGGATGCGATGGGTGAAGGCGGCATCCTGCAGATCACTGCCCGGCCGCTGCCCGCCAAGGACAAAATATACCTGGCGGTGTCCGACACCGGATCGGGGATGGATGAACCCATCCGCAAACGCATTTTCGAACCGTTTTTCACGACCAAAGAACCCGGACGCGGCACCGGCCTGGGCTTGTCCACAGCCTACGGAATCGTTCGCGATCACGAAGGCGAGATTACCGTAAATTCCAAGCCCGGTGTAGGCTCGATCTTTCAAATCCTTTTCCCCATGGCCGAAGTTCGGGGAGTGGAAAAGAAGGCCCCGCCGATGGAAATCATTGAGGGTCGGGGAGAGAGGGTCCTGGTCATAGACGACGACCGCGGGCTGCTGCAGACGGTCGAAGCGTTGATGGCCGGCATCGGTTACAAGGCCACCACAACCGACAGCGGCCAGCGGGGCATCGAGCTGTATTGCAGCGATCCCCCCGACGTCGTGCTCATTGATCGCAGCATGCCGGAAACCGATGGAATTACCGCCGCCGGCGAAATCCTCGCCTTTGACCCGAAAGCGCGCGTCATCATCGTATCGGGTTACGAAGAAGAAGGCCCCAATGCATTGGAAGAGCCCATCAAAAGCCGGATTCGGGCATACGTCACCAAACCTTTTGACATCTCGGATTTGAGCCGGGTGCTGGCGGAAGTGTTACGAGAAGCCCCTTCACCGGGCTAAGCCAACCCGGAGTTCATTCCAAAAATCCATGCCTCGAAGTGATAAGCTCATAGCTTATAGCTCACAGCTCATAGCAAACGGCTCAAAGTTCAAAGCTGAAAGCAAAATAAAAATGCCATCGGTACCCGACCCACAACGGACAACGGACAACTGACCACGGACTCGACCTTCGCCGTTTCGCCCCTTCGCCGATTCATTTCCAAATGCGCATCCATGGCTTGTGGCTCACAGGTCTCAGCTTGTGGCGCATGGCGCTATAGGTGTTTTTTTTACTATGAGCTATGAGCTATGAACTATGAGCTATCACCTATGAGCTCTGAACTATGAGCTATGAGCTATGAGCTATAATCTATCCCTGCGGCCCCCCGTAATGCTTTTTGACGGCTTCCCGGTCGGGATTGCCGTTTTCCAGCAGCGGCATTTCTGTGACGAACTGAACGTACTGGGGTTTTTTGTAACGGGCGATGCGGCTGCCCACGAATGCGATCAATTCGGCCGCCGTCAGTGACTGTCCGGATTTCAAGCGGCACACGGCCTTGATGCCTTCTTTCCAGCGCGGATCGGGGACACCGAAAACCACGGTTTTCTCCACGGCCGGATGCTGCAGAATCACGTTTTCAACTTCGGCCGGATAGACATTTTCCCCGCCGGGTTTGATCAATTCCTTTTCGGCCTTGCGTCCCTCGTACCACAAAAACCCGTCGGCATCGAAGCGTCCCATGTCGCCGGTGTGATGCCAGCCCCCGCGAAATGTGTAGGCATTGTCCTCGGGCAGGTTCCAGTAGCCTTCGAAAACCATGGGACCTTTGACCGCAATCTCTCCGATCTCACCGGTCGCCACCGGCCGGTCCCGGTCGTCGACCAGGCGCACATCGGCCAGTTCGATGGTTCGCCCGGCCGCGCCCGGCCGATCATTATAGCGCCCCAGTGTCGCCAGGCAGGAGGTTTCGGTCTGCCCGTACATGCAGTAAAAGGTCCCGCCGGTCTGCTGCTGGTAGCGTTCGATGGTCTGCGGTGTGTCGAGTCCCAGCACGCCCCGCAAGTTGGAGATGTCCTTGCCGCTTTCAGCGGCGGCATCCAGAATCGAGGCCAGGATGGGGGAAAAATCGAACATCAGGGCGGCCTTGCGGCTTTGGATCAGTTCCACCGCCCGGCCGGCATCGAAACGGCTCATGTTGACGCTCTGTCCGCCGGCGTGAAAGGTGCTGGTGACCATCACGAGCCCGGCGATGTGAAACAGGGGCAGCAGGTTGAGATGCACCTCTTGCGGGCGGATGTTAAACAGGTACATCAGGTGCATGTCGGCGCTGATCACGTTGCGGTGGCTCAGCAGCGCTCCGCGGGGACGACCGGCCACGGCGGCGGTGTGAATGATGACAAATCCATCGGACGCGACGGCGATATCGGCGGGTTCGACGGCATCGTCAAGATACAAACTGCTGAAAGAAGCAAATCGGCCCTGGTCGGCCTTGAGATTGAAGTATTGCTCGACGCCGATCAGCGCTTTTTGTTTTTCTTCGACCAGGGATTGATATTCGTCATCAACGAACACCCCGCGCGGCTCACAGTCGTTCAGGTTGAAACCGATTTCCTCGGCGGAGAGACGCCAGTTGATGGGCAGCAAAATGCCCCCGATGGCAGCCGCGGCACCGTAAAGCAGGAAATATTCCAGGCTGTTTTTACCCAGCACGCCGATGCGGTCGCCTTTCTTGAATCCGGCCTGCCGCAGGCCCCGGGCAATTCGGTCGACGGCATCTTTGTACTCGACGAAGGTCAGGCTGCGTCCGTCATCGACTTCATACCAGGCCGGGGAATCGGCGAAAACCAACGCATTGCGATTGATGACGTCGTAAAAGGTAAAGTCGTAGATTCCCATGGGGCCCCCCTGGCCGGCTGCGCCGGCGTCTGTTGTCCGTGGTCCGTTGTCCATTGACAGTGATTCGCCATGAGGTGAGCAACTTACCAAGAGAGTCGGCGAATCGGCGAAAGGGCGAAAAACCTGGAGTTCTTGAATGCTTTCAGCACGTCCTCTTTATTGTAAACGCCGTCGTCCAAAGAATTGACAACCGACCACGGACAACGGACGACGGACAACGGACATTTGGCCCTGTCGTTATTTTCCCAAGGGCCAATGAAAATTGCATCCGCGGAATTACGGATCTAGAGACCAACAAACCGGGGGAGCGCCCTGCGGCCCTCCCCCTTTGTTTCATTGCATGTTGGATTCGAAGTCCCTGCAGCGATCAGGGAAAGGTCGCACTGAAGACCGTGACCTTGGTCAGGCCGTCGGCCTTGAAGACGGCCGAACCTTCCTTGACGTGGATGGGAAAACCGTAATCGGGGGCGGCCTGCCACCATTCACCCAGCTGCTTCAGGGCGGCGCCGGCTCCGGCATCACCGGTTTTTTCCTTCAGCTTGAACCCGCCGGTCACCAGCAGGCTGAGCAGCGACTGCCGGCCGTCGAACATGGCGTGAACCCGGATCTGATTGGTCTTCCCCGGCGGGATCCACTGGGCCGCCTGGGAATTGACCGTGTTGAGGTCGAATTCTTCAAACGCCACGGTGAACTTGATATCGGTCATACGCACCGCATAGGCGTTGGGGTTTTCCACGTTGAAGGTAAAGGCCAGATCCAGCGGGGCCCCGTAATCGCCGGCCTCGCCCATCGTGGGTTCCACTTTCTTGGCAAAATACCACCAGCCCCAGTAATGGGCCACCTCGACGAACTCCAGGGTGACGACGGGCTCTTTGAAATTGGATTCTGTGGGTTTCATACCCGCACAGCCGCTCAGAAACGCCACGGCAAGCAGTGTGCTCAAGACGATCAGGAGAATCGGTTGTTTCCGCATTAGTTTCCCTCCCTACTGGCAACAGGTTCAAAGAATCCCTGCATTCCAGCGCCGGCAGCGCAGGCTGGAGTCGGCCGGGCCCTGCGGGGCCGTTGGCCCCCGTGATGCGGCCGGCTCAGGTGAGCCACCGTTTTCTGCGCTTGTAATGTTTGATTTCCCGAAAACTCTTTCTTCCTCCAAGATCGGTCATTCCCAGATAGAAATCTTTGATATCCGGGTTTTCTCGAAGTCGTTCGGCCGAATCGTCCATGACGATGCGCCCGTTTTCCATCACATAGGCATGGGGGGCGACGTTCAAAGCCAGCTTGGCGTTCTGCTCCACCAGCAGGATCGAAATCTTCTCCTCTTCGTTGAGCCGCATGATGATATTGAAGATCTCGTGAATCAGCATCGGCGCAAGCCCCATGGAAGGCTCATCCAGCAGAATCAGTTTCGGGCGGGTCATCAGGGCACGGCCCACCACCGTCATCTGCTGCTCACCGCCGCTGACAAAGCCGGCCACCTCGCTGCGCTTTTCCCTGAGCCGCGGAAAATAATGGTAGACCATTTCCAGGCCTTCTTTGACGGATCGACCGAGCTTGCCCATGTGCGCGCCCACCTTCAGGTTTTCCTCCACCGTCAGGTGCTCGAACACCCGGCGGCCTTCGATCACCTGGACGATGCCCATTTTGGCGATCTTTTCCGGGCCGAGCCGGTCGATGCGCTCTCCCAGGTACTCGATCGATCCGTCGGTCACCTGGCCATCCTCGTGTTTCAGCAGTCCGGAGATGGCCTTCAGGGTCGTGCTTTTGCCGGCACCGTTGGCCCCCAGAAGCGCCACGATGCCGCCTTCGGGCACCTCGATGGAAACCCCTTTGATGACCAGAATGACCTCATGGTATTTGACTTCGATATTGTTGATTTTCAGGATCGGTTCTGTATAGGTCACAACGCCATCCTCCACTACCATCCAATCCAGTCGTTGGCCCATTTTTCCGGCCAGCGCGCCTGCAGATCGACGGTGTCGAGCAGTTTGAACTCGCCCTGGGTGAACTGGTAGACGCGAACGATGCTCAAGGGCCGATGGTCCGTTGCGGTAAAGGTAATCGGCGCCACTCCCAAACCGATTTCGTGATCGCGCATCGTCTCGAAGCCTTCCTTGAGTATATTCGGCCCGCTCAAGCCGCCGGCGGCATCGGCGCGCTTCAACGCCTCGGCCAGCGCCAGGGCATTGGCCCAGGCCTGAACGGTGTGAATGGTGCGTTTTTCCAGCGGCACGCCCGGGTTGTACTTCTGGGCGTATTCGACCACCTTGTCCATCATCGGCACGTCTTCACCGAAAAACGCCCAGGGCGCGGCTCCGATGGCACCTTCGGCGGCTTCGCCGGCCAGGCGCGGCAGATTTTCGTCAAACCCCCAGTTCTTGATGAGATGATCGGCGCCCAGTCCGAGGGCATAGGCATCCCGCAGCGTGGCCGCCACCGACATGACGGTGTTGGTATGCAGCAGCACGTCGGGCTTGAATTGTTTCAACGCCAGAATCTGGCTTTTGGTGTCGATGGCGAACAGAGAGACGTCCTGGTCATCGCCGATCTCGAATCCGAGCAACTCGGCCTGGTCTTTGGCCGCCTTGATGGATGCGCTGGAAAACGGTGAAGCAAACATGTAGCACATGGCGATGCGGGGCTTGCGTTTGCCGTAATCCGCTTTTTGGGGCCACTTGTTGTCGAACCAGGCCGTGATCAGCCCGCGCGACTGGGTGGAGTAATCGGCTGAGATGAACAGATTGTAAGGTGTTTTTGCCGGGTTGGTCAGATGTCCGGAGTACGACGCCGATACATACGGAATCTGGTCCTTGGCCACCGTCGGCGCCAGGGCCTCGGTGTCGCCGGTGCCCCAGCCCAGAATGGCGACGGCATCGAGCCGCTTGAACAGCTTGTACTTGGTCAAAGCCTCTGGGATCCGATATCCGTAATCGAACTGGTAGAGCTTGATCTGCTTGCCGTTGATGCCGCCGGTGTCATTGACGTAGTGAATCGCTTCGGCGATGCCCAGTGCGTAATCCTTGCCCACGTCGGAGGTGGCACCGGTCATGTCGTTGAGCGCTCCGATGTTGATCTCTTCCGCCCCGGCCGCAGCAGAAAGGCCGAAGATCAAGGCCGCGGCAAACAGAAACGCACAAATCCTGGTTCCCTTCGTATGGATGCTCATAATTTCTCCCCTCTTTTCAGAGCGTTTGGGTGCAAACCGAATTTCACCAACTTGCTTCGAAGCAATCACCTCCTCCCGGAAGTTAATAGGAAAACGGCCAAAGGTTGAAATAATTCTTGGCCTGCCACCAGCGATAGGCCAGTCCGTTGGGTTCGAAAATCATGAATCCGCAGATGACAAGTCCGAAGGCGGCCTCTTTGACAAAAAGAAAGTCCATGAACAGCCGGGACCCCCAGCTCGTATCGACAAACTGCATGAGACCCAGCTGCAGAAATTCGATCACCACCACCATGAAGATCGATCCGAACACCACCCCGTGAATGGAGCCGACGCCGCCGATGAGAATGACCCCCACCAGCCACAGGGACCAGGACCAGGGAAAGTGTTCCGGACTGATGGCGGCCAGGTTGCTGATCCAGAAAGCTCCGGCGATGCCGCCGATGAAGCCGGCGACGAAAAAGGCCAGCAGCTTGTAGCCGAAAACGTTGATTCCCATCACCGAGGCGGAGATGTCGTTGTCGCGGATGGCCACCCAGGCCCGCCCCACCCGGGACCGCAGCAGGTTGACCACCACGGCGATCAGCAGGATCGACAGGACCAGCATCATGAAATACACTTTCAGGTCGCTGTCGATGGTCCAGGGACCGATTTTGATGCTGCCCGGCGGCAGGGAAAAGGCCTGGCCGCGGCCGCCGATCTGGCTCACGTACTGGGTGATGATGAAATCGACGGTAACGAACTGGGCCGCCATGGTGGTCAGAATCAGGTAAAATCCTTTGACCTTGGCGGACGGCAAACCGAAAAGCACGCTCCAGAGACCGGCCACCACGGCGGCAACCAGGATGCTGGCCGGATAGGCCAGACCCGTGTCGAGCATCGCTTGGGGCCAGGGAAACTCCAGGATCATCAGGGTGCTGGTATAGGCGCCCACGGCCAGAAACGCAGCGTGGCCGAGGGTGATCTGGCCGCAGTATCCGATCAGCAGCTGCACGCCCAGGGCGCCCAGCACCGTGTATCCGATATTGTTGCAGATGCTGAGCCAGTAATCGTCGGCCGCCATGGGAATCCCGACAAAAAGCACCGCAAACAGCAGGATCATCTTGCCGCGGATGAAATTGGTCTGCCACCAGGCATGGTCCTGAGCGTAGGTCTCATGGTATTTACCGCAGGGAAGCCAGGTTGTGCTCATCGCAATTGCTCCATTGTTTTCATCTTAAGGTGCGGTGGCCGCGCAAGTTCTCGATTGAACGTAACGTCCCTGAAACGGAGAGTCGGCGATCCGGCGAATCGGCGCAAAGCCGGTGTCGGTATATCCGGCTTCAAAAGTCGATCCCATTTTGGGCAGCTGCCAGAAGCATTGTAAATCCTTTTATCGATGACTGGGTGTTTCGCCGTTTCGCCCCGTCGCCCTTTCGCCGGTTCATTTCCTTAGCACGATGGGAAACCGGAAACGACCCTTAGAGAAAAATCGATCAGACTCGTTCAATTCTCTCCCATCCCCACAGCCCATAGGGCTTGAACAGCAGAAAGACGGCCATGAACACGAAGGGGGCGATCTCCTTGATGCCGCCGGGAACGAACTGGTCCAGGTACGCACCCGAAAAATTCTGCAGGACGCCGATGGCGATTCCGCCGACGATGGCGCCCGGTACCGAGTTGAGGCCGCCGAGCACCACGGCCGGCAGCACCAGGAGGCCCAGATACCCCACCGAAATGTTCAAACCGTTGATGTTGCCCAGCAGGGTGCCGCCCACACCGGCCGCCATAAAAGCGATGGCCCATGCCACCGCGTAAACGAAGCGGGCGCTGACACCCAGGGAAAGGGCCGCCATCTCGTCGTCGGCAGTGGCCTGCATGGCCAGCCCCCAGCGGGTGTATTTGAAAAAGCTGACGAACACGAGCAGCAAAATCATCGCGGCCACAAAACTCCACAGGTACACCTGCCCGACGATGATCGGCCCGATATGCAGCGGCTCCAGCGGAAACACCGGCGGTGAGAAGACCCGGGTGTCGGTGCCCCAGATCAATTCCACGCAACCTTTGAAAAAAAACGACAACCCCACCGTGACCATGATCACGGTCAGCACCGGTTCGCCGATCAGGCGGTCTAAAAAGATCCGTTCGGTGAGAATCCCGAGAATGAAGCCGATGATCAGCGAGAAAAACAGGGCCAGCAGGAAGGGAACCCCCATGGAGTAGAAGCTGAGTGAAACGTAGGCGCCGATCAGGGTCATCTCGCCCATGGCCAGGTTCAGCACCCCCGAGCATTTGTAAATCAGCACCCAGCCCAGGGCCACCAGGGCGTAAATGCCCCCCACCAAGATGCCGGTTGTCAGGGTCATTAAAAAAAGTTCCATCCCGTCTGCTCCTTTATCGAATGTGCGCCGGCCGGCCGCGCCGGCGGCTGCGGCCGGTCATTTCATCCTGCGACGTTGCGGATGGTCAGGTCGGTATTGATATGCGCCTCGCGACCATCTTCGTACTTGATCGTCGTGTCGATGTGCACCGAATCGGTGTCCGAATAGAGCGCATTGACGATCGACTCGTAGCGTTTTTCCACGAATGACCGCCGCAGTTTGCGGGTGCGGGTCAGTTCGTCGTCGTCCGGGTCCAGCTCTTTGTACAGATTGGTGAAGCGCACCACCCGGGCCGACTCGGGCAGATCCTTGTTGGCCTGGCGGATTTGCTGTTCCACCAGTTCGTAGACTTCCGGCTTCTGGGACAGCTCCGGATAACTGGTGTAGTTGATCTTCTTTTCGTCGGCCCAGTTGCCCACCACGCTGTAGTCGATGCACATGACCGCCGCCACGTAGTCGCGCTTGTGGCCCAGCACCCAGGCATCCTTGACGTAGGGGCTGAATTTGAGCCGTGTTTCCAGGTACTGGGGTGAAAACGGCTGGCCGTCTTTCAGGGTGAAGACGTCTTTGGTCCGATCGAAGACCACCAGGTGGCCGTCTTCGTCGATAAAGCCCTTGTCGTCGGAGTACAGCCAATCGTCCTGAAGCGCCTTTTCGGTGGCCTCCGGATTTTTGTAATAACCCAGAAAAACCGATGGACTGCGGGTGATGATCTCCCCGTCGTCGGTGATCTTGATGTCGGTGCCCGGAATGGGCTTGCCCACCGTGTCGAACTTGATGTCCCCGCTGCGGTGGACCACCGAAATGCCGGCCACCTCGGTCTGGCCGTATATCTGCTTCAGGTTGACCCCCAGGGCGTGAAAAAAGCGGAAATGATCCGGTCCCATGGCCGCTCCGCCGGTGTAGGCGTTTCGCACGCGGGAGAGCCCCAGGTGATCGCGCACTTTGTTCTGCACGGTGATGCGCGCCAGCCACTGGAACAGCTGCCAGTGCACCGGGATCGGTTTTTTTTCGAACTTCAGGCTGGCCACGTGGTAGCCGATCTTGTTGCTGAGCTCGAAAAACTTGCGCTTGATCCAGGAGGCGTCCAGGTACTTGACCTGCACGGTGCGGGTCATCTGTTCGTACATGCGGGGCGGTGCGAACATGACATGGGGGCCGATTTCGCGGATGTTTTCCTGGGCGGTTTCCGGCTCTTCCGGAAAGTTGATGGTGTAGCCGATCTGCAGACCGCAGGAGATCGACATCATCTGCTCGCCGATCCAGGCAAACGGCAGATACGAGACGTAATCATCGCTTTGCGAGCACGGATCGACCGCCATCAGGGCCTTTCCCATGGTCAGCATGTTGTTGTGGGAAAGCAGGGCGCCCTTGGGCAGGGAGGTGGTTCCGGAGGTGTAAAACAGCAGGGCCACTTCACTGCCGGTGCCCTCTTCGATCAGCTCCTGGAACTTGTGAGGCTGCTCTTTATCCAGCTGCCGGCCCAGTTCCTGGACCTCCTTGAGGCTGATCAGGCATTCCTGGTCATAGTTGCGCATCCCCTTGGGGTTGTCCCAGATGATTTTTTTAAGTTTGGGACACTCATCGATGATCGAAAGAGCCTTGTCGACCTCCTCCTGGCCTTCGCCGAAGAGAAACTTGGAGTCGGAGTGGTCGATGATGTAGCGGACCTCTTCGATGAGGCAGTCCTGAAACAGCCACACACCGATGCCGCCGGCGCAAAGTGCGGCCATCTCCGCCCAGAGCCCTTCAGGCCGGTTGTCTCCGATGATCGATACCTTGTCGCCTTTTTCCAGACCGAGCTTGACCAGTCCCAGGGCCAGGTACTTGACATTGTCCAGATACTGAGACCAGGTGATGGGACGCCAGACGCCGAACTCTTTCTCCCGCATGGCCACGCGGTCGGCGCCGAACTCCTGGGCCTTTTTCCAGAACAGTTTCGGAATGGTCAAATCTGCGGTGATCTCAATGCCGCCGGCCATTGCCTTGTCTTCATCTTCTGGTTGCATACAGATCCTCTTCACCCAGGTAAGCCTTGATCACTTCCGGGTTGTTCTGCACCTCATCGGGAGTGCCGTCGGTGATCATGTTGCCGAAGTTTAAAACGAAGACGCGGTCCGACAGGTCCATGACCACACCCATGTCGTGCTCCACCAGCAGACAGGTCACTTTCCAGCGCTCTTCTTCGTTGACATCGAGAATGAATCGGGCCATGTCTTCGACTTCTTCCAGGTTCAGGCCGGCCAGCGGTTCGTCCAGTATCAGCAGTTCCGGCTCCAGGGCCAGCGCCCGACCGAGTTCCACCCGCTTTTGCAGCCCGTAGGGCAGCATGCCCACCGGCCGGTGGCGAATCTGTTCGATCTCCAGCAGATCGATAATTTCTTCTTCGATGAAGTTGCGGTGCTCGATTTCTTCCTTCTTGGCCTTGCCCAGGTAGGCGGCGCCGCTAACGATGCCGGCCTGATAGTGGAGGTGACGCCCCAGCCGAATGTTGTCCAAGACCGTCAGGCCGCCGAAAACTTCCACTTTCTGGAAGGTTCGCGCCAAACCGAGCTTGGCCCGCTGATGGGGCCGCAGATGATTGATCCGCTCGCCTTTGTAAGAAACCGTGCCCTGCTGGGGACGATACAATCCATTGATGCAGTTCATCATTACGGTCTTGCCGGCGCCGTTGGGACCGATGACGGAGTGGATTTCCCCCTTGCGAATTTGAAGACTGACTCCCGACAGCGCGCTGACTTTACCGAAACTCATGTGAACGTCATTCAGTTCCAGCAGCACGTCGCCTGGCTTGGTCTG
>DAXETY010000072.1:0-5025 GCA_051155755.1 Desulfobacterales bacterium | reverse complement strand
CGAAGCGATGGAAATCGTAGCCCGGCCAGGCTTGTCCCGCCAAAGCAGACTGCGGCGGCGGATCGGCCGGACGAAATGTCTACCGATGCTTGCCGGGCGTAGCCTCGGCCTAAACCGGTCTGCGGCTGGTTTATGAAAAAACCTTGTCATCTATCTGCATTTAATCGCTATTCTGCCGCAATTGTTCGCTGTACAGCTCGTAAATGTCCCTGCGGTGGCCAACAAAATGAATTTCGATCTGCTTCTTATCCTCGATTATACGGTAGATGATACGATAGCGTCTGGTTCGGCATGACCGATAACCTGACAGCTCACGTTCAAGGGCTTTGCCGACGTGCGGATCGGCACTGATCTGTTCTAATCTTACTCTGATGATTGGTTTGAGCTTGGGATGAAGCCTTTTGATTTGATTGCGGGAAGTTTCAGAATAAAGCAGCGTGAATTTGATTTCCATCACTCTGCCCACGTGTCCTCATGAGAAAATACCTTACCGGATTTGAAGTCTTTCTTAGATGCCGCCAGTGACTTAAGGATGCGCTGGTCTGCCAGAATCTCGATTGTCTCGAGTAATCCTTCGTAACGCTCGGGTGTCATCATAACGCCCACTGGTACACCGTTTTTGGTTACGGTGATCGTAGAATCCTCGTCGAGCATATCCTTGATGATATCGAGCAGGTCTTTCTTGACTTTAGTGATCGGTAAAATCTTTTGTATGTCATCCATGACAGCACCTCGGAAATTATTATAGCAACAATAATTTACCTGTTGCATTTTGTCAATCAATCGTTTTCGGATGTTTGTAATGAGATGTTACGTCGGACCAAGCTAACCATCAGGAATCAAATACGATATGCTTGGAATGAGACGCTTTTTAGGCCTTAGAGGTGCCTTTTGGGTGCCGAAAAGGACTGTCTAAGAAAAACACTCCTGCAGGATCCGCCCACACCCTTTACCCGAAAGCGCTTTGAGCGGAAACGGGTCATGATCCGCAGATTCACGCAGATTCGCGCAGATGAGTGCCGTGGGTGGCAGACAAATCGATATCAAAGAGAAAAGCCTTTTTCACCGCACCCAAAAACCCCGTTTTTCTAATACTATTGGAGGGAGACTATCCTCTGATTTTGTATGTGACGTACTGCGAATATCAGTTCCAAGCAGATGGCTGATAGGGACGTTGTTTCAAGGTTGAATCAAATGCGCCTGCGCCTGTTGGCCGGCGATAGCGATGCTGGCCGCACAGGAATATCGGGATCCATTCAGATCCTCAAAAGCGTTGAATCCCGTTTTCACTTTGTTCGTTTACGGTAAAGGGTGCCAATCAGCAACACAACCAGACCGGTGGGAATCAATGCCCAGGTGGGGCCGGGAACGTGGTGGGGTCTGGAGTAGAAATCCGTGGGATCGGTGCCGGATTGAAACTCATTATAGTTGGTGACGCCGTCACCGTCCGGGTCCTCCTGGGCGTCGTCAATCAGGGGATTAAGGGTCGGTGCGTATTGGGCCTCCCAATCATCGGGCATGCCGTCATTATCGTCGTCGGGATCCGTTTCGTTGGGATCGCCGTCGCCGTCAAAATCCGGATCAACGGTCGCCCTCCAAGCCAACGCATAATCCCAACCTGCTGCAAACGTGGCGACGCCGGTTACCTCCAGCTTGTAGTCGCCGGGATCGAGCAGTTGAGGCCCGTATCTTTCATGTGGGAAGTAAATATTTTCCGTGTTGTCTGCCGTCCCGTTCGAGGCTGCGATCAATGCGTAATCTTCAGGACCCGGACCGACCTTTCGGTATAAAGAAAGGTTCAGATCGTAGAGCGTTGCCGGCGTCGTGGCGTTGATGGTGGTTCCGGCATCGATTTTCAGATTCCAAACCAGGGACACGTACAGGCGCCTGTAATGGTCTGCAACCGTAAAGTAATACTCAACCTCAGGGTCAGGATCACCGCCGAACTGGGCATTATAGTCGAATCCGTAATCCGTGCTGACAGCGCCCGGCTCCTGCTCGCCGGCTGCAATGATTTGAAAGCTGTGAAAGATGTTGAGCTGACCGGCGCCGTAGCGGGTGTCGAGTCCGTTTCCGGAGGCAAAATCCCCAGTGCCGTAATCGATGATGTTGGGGATAAACGGCTCGCTGTCGACCAGATAGCTGTGGGTGTTGTCGGTTTTGCGCGCGGCTCCGGCCATGACGGCCGCTTTGATCACCTCGCTGGTCTCGACATTGTAGATATCTTTTCCCAGGCGGGTGTTGTACTGAAAACCGGTTGAGAGCTGGGAGCCGTTCTCATGGGCGTATTGAACCAAAATACCCACGGCCGAAGCTGCCAGGGGGGCGGTGTAGCTGGTTCTGTTGAATGGAACGACGATGTGCGGCCGGACGCGGCCGGCGGTGTAAACCTCATCGACAAATGAGGTTTGCGGGGTGTGGATGTGGTCGGTTCGCCCCGCGGCAATGGCGTTGAACATGTTGTAGGGCAGCTGTTTGGGGGTCGAACCATTGTTGAGGGCGGTCACCTGGACGAACTCGTCTTTTTCAACCACCCAGTCCATGCGGCGTAATATTTCCGCCGCATATCCCGAATTTCCGACCCAGCTGTGATTGGCGACCCGACTTTGAGATACATCTGGAAGCGCAAAGGGATTGGCAGAATTGAGATCGTCGGCGCCCAGCCACCATTCCGCATCGTATACTTCTATAGACATGATGCCGTTCCAGAGGGAAGAGACGTTGCCGTAAAAATACTTGGCCACTGTGGTGGCATGGCCCGAAACGCCGCAGGCAGCGTTACATTCAGGATCGCAGGCACCATAGGAAAACGTTTTCGGGATGCCCTGCTCCCAAAATTCGGTCTGGATGGTGGTATTCGGCTGCCAGTTGCAATCAGACGAGGCTTCGACCTGCGTGGCAATGATCTCGCTGCCGGCGGGCAGCGTCATGCCCGGCTGGCTGAGACCGACGTCATCCTTATAGCCGGCCCACGTTGCTGGTGTTGGTATCAATACAAGCACGATCAGAAGGATCGGGATAAAGGCCGAGCTTATCATTCCATTTGAGGCCAAGGCCGGCATCAATCCAAAAAGCAAAAGCCTTGCGTCTTACACCCAGAAATTCGAACCGGGGATTGCCACGAGAACCACGCTGCTGAATTGGAAGAAAGAATCCGGTCTGGTCAATATTCCTTTATACGCCATATCCCGCTTTCCCGGCATTTGCCTTGGTAACCCTGACCTAAATTGAGGTCGGTTTTGGGGAGGTTGGTGATTTCGATGACGTATTGGCCATATCCAAAGATACAGGTGTTGCGTTTTACGTGAACGATCACCGTGCGGGTTTACTGCGGATTTAGGGTTCAATCGGTGTTCAAGGAATCGGGGTCGATCTCAAAGAGCAGCCGTTTTTTTAAGCCGATCAGCATACCGGTTTTTCCAGGCGCCGTCGAAGAAACCCGGCCGCTGATTTTGTATTTGGCCAGCTCCGCTGATCAACATCGATTGCCCCATGATCTTTGCCGCGACCGGGCGAAGTCGCGCGCTGGGCTTTTCTTTTGAGGTACGGGAACGGGTATGATTATATGCTTTCCCGGCGGCCGTCGTCGTACGTTGCCTCCGGTCCATTGCAGGCATCGTTCGGTTGATTGAGTTGACCGGCTGATGGAAGCGCTCAAAACACATGGTGCGGGTTCGCAGAGCCGGTTCTATCAGGGTTTTACAGGTCTGGAAGCGGCCAGACCTCCCAGCCGCGCATTGCGGTGATGCCGGGCTCCACGTCGAAAGAAGTGTCGGTGGGGCATGCAACGAAGGCCTGCCGTACATGATCGCTTCCGTAGAATTTCTTCAGCCGCTCGATGCCCCGGATGTCTTTCTTTCCCGGCAGCTCTTTGACCTTGCATTCCACCGGAAAAAGCACCCTGTTTTTTTCCAGCAGCAGGTCCACCTCGCTGCCCCCTTGGTCGCGCCAGTACCAGAGCATGAGCGAAGGCTCATGCCAGTCCCGCCGCCGCAGCCACTGCCCGACCACATAGCTTTCCCAGATCGCACCGGCTTCCCGTGAACGCCAGAGGGCTTCGGCCGAGGCAAATCCCATGAGGTAGGATGCAAGACCCGTATCCGTGAAGTGGAGCTTGGGGGTTTTTGAGATGCGCTTGCCCAGCGAGCGATAATAAGGTTCTAAAAGAATCACCTGGTTGGAAGCCTGCAGGACGCTGAGCCACTGCTTGGCCGTCGGCGTCGAGATGCCGACATCCCTTCCCAGCTCCGAGAGATTCAGGGCTTGCCCGCAGCGGGCTGCGCAGGCTCGCAGAAAACGCTCGAAATCCCGCAGGCTGCCGACATTCAACAGGTTGCGCACATCGCGTTCGAGATAGGTGCTCACGTAACCCTGGTACCAGCGCTCCCGCGTGGGTCCCTTGTCCGGATCGGACCAAAGGGCTGGAAACCCGCCCTTCCAGAGGAACTCTATCCACGGGCGCCCCCTGCTCGCGGCGCTCGCCTCCCGCCACTCCTTTCCGGACAATCCCAGGAAAGGAATCACGGCGGCCCGCCCGGCCAGGCTTTCGGCCAGGTTTTCCATCAGGAGGAAGTTTTGCGAACCGGTCATTATGACAAGACCGTTGCGCCCCTTTTGGGAGTCCACATGGGATTTGATGTGGCGAAAGAAGGAAGGGGCATACTGAACCTCGTCTATGATCACCGGCGGCGCATGCCGCTGCAAAAACTCCTGCGGCCTGGTTTCGGCTGCCTCCGCGTTGGCCGACACATCCAGGCTGACATAGTTGTAGTCCGGGAACAGCCGCTCCAGGATGGACGTCTTTCCGATCTGCCGGGGGCCGACCAGGGCGACCACAGGGAACGCCGAGGCGGCCGCCTCGATTTCGGATGCAATCTCTCGTTCGATCCACATGATCAAAAATTATATAGTACAATCTTAAATTTGTCAAAGTTTTATCTTAAAATTGTCATAAATGTGGGCGGTCAGATCTTCAGAATCGCTATAATCGTTTGGACTGTTTCGATCGCAGAAGCAGTGTTTAGC
>DAXETY010000071.1:0-11641 GCA_051155755.1 Desulfobacterales bacterium | reverse complement strand
CCCATGCCGTCGGCAACGACGTAGAGTCCCAGCGCGTCGTCCAGGAATAGAGAATCTTCGTTGCCCTTGCGACGCCTACCGACGTCGGTGAGGCCTGCGGATTCGATTTGCAGCATGCTCAATCGATCTGACACTTCGAGGTCGGCGAGAATCCCCTGCCGGCGGTGAGTTCGACATTCAATCGGCGGCTTCAATATGAACCATATTAACGAACTTATATTACAGTAAAATTCATATATCGTCAAGATTTGAGCGCAGGATAAAATTCGCGCCACGCCGATCTTGTTTCCGGAGAGGCAGCGTTGCCCGATCGCCGGCCATTGGCCGATCTACATCGGTTGACGGGTCAATGCCGCAGTTGCGGCCATTGCTGGGATGATTACGTTGACACTGTTTGCCGAATGGCATTATGAACGGCAAGACATCGATCTGAATGGAGCGTTTTACATTCGAGAGCCCAACCATGAACCATGTATTGGTGCTGAAAAATCCGATTCAGGATTACGCCTGGGGGTCCACCACGGCCATTGCCGAGCTTCTCGGTCTGCCGGCCGCGCCGGATCTGCCCCGGGCAGAGCTGTGGATGGGGGCCCATCCGAAAGCAGCCTCCGAGGTGGACTTGAACGGCATCCGGGTGCGACTTGACGATTTGATCGAAACCCACCCCGAGGCCGTTCTCGGTCGCCGCGTGGCCCGGCGCTTTCAAAACCGGCTGCCGTTTTTGTTCAAAGTGCTGTCAGCCGCCGCGCCGCTTTCCCTGCAGGCGCATCCCGATCGCGAACAGGCCCGCAGGGGCTATGTGGACGAAAACCGGCAGCAGATCGCGCTCAACGACCCGCGCCGCAACTTTCGGGACGAAAATCACAAACCGGAATGCATCTGCGCCCTGACACCATTCTGGGCCCTTTGCGGGTTCCGGGAGCAGACCGAAATCCTGGCCCATGCCGATCGACTCGAAAGCAGGTCTTTCAGTCAACTGGTCCAACCCCTGCGGGACAAAGACCACCGACAAGCCCGCAGGTTCTTCCTGGAATCATTGCTGTCGCTTGGGCCTGCGGAAAAATCCATCCTGCTCGACGAAACGCTTGGCGCCGCCGATGCCGCCGATGTTGCCGCTCCGGAACTGGATTGGATGAAAGTGCTGTCCGAAGCCTATCCTTCGGATATCGGTGCCCTGGCGCCGCTGTTTCTGAACCTGGTGCAGCTGCAGCCCGGACAGGCCCTGCGGCTGCCGCCCGGAGAACTGCACGCCTATCTGGAAGGCACCGGCATCGAGCTGATGGCCAACTCCGACAACGTCCTGCGCGGTGGGCTCACCCCCAAGCACGTTGACGTCCCCCGGTTGCTCGAAGTGCTGACATTTTCAGCCGGCCCGCTGCATGTGCTCGATCCGCAACCGGATGAAGCCGGCGAGCGGGTCTATCCGAGCCGGGCCGAAGAATTTGTGCTGTCTGCCATCGGTCTGGAATCGGGACGAAGCTATGAAAGCCAAGAAGAACGTGCCGTGGAGATCCATCTGTGCGTCGATGGTACGGCAACCATCACCGAACTGGATACCGGGCGCACCACCGCGCTCCAAAAGGGCGTTTCGGTGTTGATTCCGGCCGCCGCCGGCCGATATCGCATGGAAGGGGCGGCGACGCTCTACAAAGCGGCCGTTCCGTGATCGACATTCGTGGGCTTTAACCCGGGACATCTATTTTCAAGTTTTCGGATCTTCAGGTCCGTGCCCTTGAAAGAAAGCCGCTTTTTAAATTTATTATTAATGTTAACAATAATAGATACTTGTTTAATAAATCTTAATATATAACTTTGTTTTTTTTCGTAGGGCCGACCACCGCGCCGGCCGAAAGCTGCCTGACGCAACCTCATTCCATAAAACAATAAACCACCTGATGATTTACGGGAGGAGACCCATGGATGCACCCATCGAAGAAATGAAAGGAACGCCGTTCGATCCGGCCGCCGCCGTGGATTATTCCGCCGGCTCGGTGGTCAGCAAGACGATCGTAAAAAAGGAAACCGGCAACATCACCCTGTTTTCATTCGATGCCGGTCAGGGGCTCAGCGAACATACCGCACCCTTTGACGCCGTGGTTCACATTCTGGACGGCACAGCACAGGTGACCATCGGCGGCGAACCAAAGAATGTTTCCGCCGGCCAGATGCTGATCATGCCGGCCGACGTCCCCCATGCCCTGCACGCGAACGAACGCTTTAAAATGATGTTGATCATGATCCGCAGTTAGCCTCCATCCGGAAATGGCTCT
The DNA here is from genome assembly GCA_051155755.1 of Desulfobacterales bacterium. GTDB lineage: Bacteria > Desulfobacterota > Desulfobacteria > Desulfobacterales > SG8-13 > DAXETY01. Next base: position 9,371 of record DAXETY010000071.1, on the reverse strand, counting down.
TTTTGCGATAAACGGTGCATCTACCCCGGCGACGGCCAGTGTCTTCTTGCCGACGGGGACGATGATGCAAAACACCCGCTGTAGGATCGATTGCTAACGATGACGCCGCCGAATCATTACCTCAACCCAGCTGCTTCGCAACCATGGATGCGGCCACTGTGGATCGTCTTGCTGCTGGCATCGATCTACCTCGCCGCTGCCGGATGGCTCGACATTCCTGCGCAGCACGCCGGCCTGGGGGCGTTGGCCGAATCCAACCAACAGTACCTTGAACGCTCCATGGACAAGGCGGTCACCGGTTTTCTAATCCTTTCGGGGATCAAGACCGGGTTGGCGGTGATCGAAGGCTCCGAGGTGGGCATCGGCTTTAACCTGGAAATCGGCGATCTAGTGCAGTCCATATACGACTACGTCGACATCGCCTGGAAGACCGCCCTGGCCGGCGGCACGGTGATTCTGCTCACCCGTTTGCTCCTGCAGGTCACCGTACTGCTCGATCACTGGACGCTGGCGGCCACACTGGCGGGCCTGCTGGTGCTGTTGTCGCTGCGCTGGTTTTTGCCTGGGTGGCGCCGCACCGCCTACCTGCTCAAAGACGCGGTGTTTTTTCTGCTGATCTTCACCCTTGTGTGCTACCTGCTGGTGCCGTTTTCCATTGCCGGTGCGGCCTTTCTTTCCGAAAAGATCACCGATCCTCTGATTGAAGAATCCCAGCGCAGCTTCGACGGCATCAAACAGGAGTTTTCAGCCGAAAACCTGCAAGCACGCCTCTTTCCGAAAGAGGTGCAGCCCGGCGGCGGATGGCTTTCGGCTCTGGTGTTCAAGGGGGATACCGAAGCGGCCAAAGCACACTTTCGCGAGCAGGCCGAATATTTTCGCCAGCAATCCCGCAACATCGCCATATGGACCCTGCAGCTGATCGCCGGCTACCTGTTCGACAGCATCGTGTTTCCGGCCGTGTTTTTCATCCTGCTGTTCGTGCTGGTCAAAGGCGCGCTGAACTACCTCTTCGAAGACCGCCGCCAGCGCACCCTGCAGCAGGAGCTGGCCGCTCTGTTAACGGCAGCTCGAGATATGTCCGCCGGCGCAGGCAGCGCTTCCCGCAAGCGCCTGCCGTCGAATCGAAGGCATTACCCGCGCTACAGCCGGCGCGGCGTAATGCGGACAAAAAATTCTTGACACCGATGAAGTGCCGGTATTAGGCTTTTTCGCACTTGAAACGCAAGCGCGTGGAGGATTCGGCAGTGGATTGCATGCCACCGGGCACAGGAATTGATTCCGATCGATACGGTTATCGTGCCGCGCCGCCCGGGGTGCGCTGAATCCTTCCCAGGATAAAAGAGCGAACAAGCCGCGGGTTGAAGCCACCGTCCGCGGCTTTTGTTTTTGAAACGCTCAAGGAATTGGGCCCATGTCCGAGACCCCTAAAAACATTGAATCGCTGCGGCGTGAGATCGATGCCTGCGACGGGGAAATCCTCCAGCTCATCAACCGGCGCCTGGCGGTGGCCCTGAAGATCGGTGCGCTCAAAAAACAACAGGGCACCGAGGTCGTAGACCCGGACCGGGAGCGCAACCTCATCCGGCGGTTGATCTCCCTGAACCAGGGGCCCCTGAGCAATGCCAACCTGTATCACATATTCCAGGAAATCATCACCATCTCCCGCGCCATTCAGCAGCCCCAGCTCAGCGGCGGCCTGGGCCCCGGCACCACCCGGGTGCATGCCGTCATCGGCAACCCCGTCGCCCACAGCCTGAGTCCGCTGATGCACAACGAGGCTTTCACCCGCCTGGGCTACGACGAAGTTTACGTCGCCTGCCGGGTCGAGGACATCGCTGCGGCCGCCGCCGGCATCCGCGCGTTGAACATCCAGGGGGTCAGCGTGACCATTCCCCACAAGGTGGCGGTGATGGCGCACCTGGACGACATCGACGCCCAGGCCCGCCGCATCGGTGCGGTCAACACCATCGTCAACCGCAACGGAATCCTGCGGGGTTACAACACCGACGCCCCCGGTGCCGTCAAAGCCCTCAAACAGAAAACCACCGTGACCGGCAAGCGGGTTTTCATCCTGGGTGCCGGCGGGGCGGCCCGTGCCATCGGACACGGCGTTGTGGACGAAGGCGGGCAGGTGGTGATCGCAAACCGCAGCCGCGACCGCGGTGAAGCCCTGGCCCGGGAGCTGAACGGTGACTTTCAGCCGCTGTCCGAGCTGCACCGGATCGACGGCGAAATTCTGATCAACACCACGCCCCTGGGCATGCTGCCCAATTACGACGAAATTCCCATCGATCCGGAATTCCTGCAGCCGGAGCTGGTTGTGATGGACATCGTCTACAATCCGCCCGAAACCCGGCTGTTGAAAGAAGCCGCCGCAATCGGATGCACGGTCATCGATGGGGTGTCCATGTTCGTGTTCCAGGGTGCGTTGCAGCTGGAGCTCTGGACCGGCGAAACCGCGCCGGTGGAAGCCATGCAGCAGGTGGTGGAAGCCGCCCTGCAGCGGCTCTGAGGTGATTTTAGTTTAAAGCGGGACCAAGGGGGATTTTCTTGATCCAGATCCAACCCACATCCATCGGCGACGTCACCGTCGCAGTGCCCGGCTCCAAGAGCTACACCCACCGGATGTTCATCGCCGCCGCCCTGGCCGAAGGCCGCAGCCGCATCCGCAATCCGCTGGACAGCGAAGACACCCGGCTGACCCTGGCCTGCCTGGTGCAGCTGGGCGCTGCCTACGACGAAGCGGGCGACGACCGCCGGATCGATGGGACCGGCGGTGCGATGACCGCGCCGCTCAAACCGGTGGACCTGGCCAACTCGGGCACCTCCATGCGCCTGCTAACGGCCGTGGCGGCCCTGGCCCGCGGCACCGTCGTGCTCACCGGCACCGCCCGCATGCAGGAGCGTCCGGTGGCCGATTTGCTCGACGCCATGCAGCAACTGGGCATGCGGGCCGAATCCGTCAACCGCAACGGATGTCCGCCGGTGCGCATCGAAGGCGGGCTGCCCTTCGGCGGTCGCACGCAGCTGCGCTGCAAACTGAGCAGCCAGTACCTGTCGGCCCTGCTGCTGACCGCCCCTTTTGCAGAAAAATCGGTGGAGATTGTGGTCACCGAAGGCCCGGTGTCCCGCCCCTACATCGACCTGACCCTGGAAGTGATGGAGAACTTCGGCATCGCGGTTCAGCGGCAGGGTTACGATTTTTTCCGAATCGAGCCCGGCCAGCGCTACCGGGCCGGTGACTACACCGTGGAAGCCGATCACTCCCAGGCCGGCTATTTCTGGGCGGCGGCGGCCATCACCGGCGGCAGTGTAAAAGTGCAGGGCACCCGTCGCCGTTCACGGCAGGGCGATGCCCGCTTTGTGGACTGCCTCTCCGCTATGGGCTGTAACGTGGAATCCAAGTCCGACGGCATCCGGGTGACCGGCCGCCCCCTGAAAGCCATAAACGTGGACATGGCCGACATGCCCGACATGGTGCCGACCATGGCGGTGACCGCCGCCTTTGCCGAGGGAACCACCGTCATCGAAAACGTGGCCCACCTGCGGGCCAAGGAAAGCAACCGCCTGGAAGCGGTGGCGGCCGAGCTCGCCAAGATGGGGGTCAATGCCGAAACCGGCGAATCCTCGCTGGCCGTTACCGGCGGCAGCCCCCACGGGGCTGAGATCGAAACCTACAAGGACCACCGCATCGCCATGAGCTTTGCCCTGGCCGGATTGAAAACCCCGGGCGTGAAAATCACCGGCGAAGAATGCGTAAAAAAATCGTTTCCCAATTTCTGGGAGGTGTTTGCGTCAGTTCTAAACGCTTGAATTCCATCTCGGTTGAAATTCGAACATGGGTCTCACTTCTAGAAGGGTGCTTCGGAGTAAGAAAATGAATCTATCTTCATTCTTATCGGAACGAAGGAACCTTTCTGAACCTAAATCCGATCACGAAGGATTAATTCAAGTTTGATCCAAGGAAATTTGAGTGGATAAATCAAACCCGAATAAATCAAACCTGAATAATTCAGTTTTTGCATTTTCCGTCCGTACCCGCACCACGGCAACCAAGATCGCCAAATCATTGGCCATAGCCCTGTTCGCCTCCGGTCCCATATCTTTCTTAATCATCGATGATTTCAGCGGTATTGTATGGGCCTTAAACACGCTGGCTGGACTTGCTGTCGCCGTAGCAACCCATCGTACATGGCGGCTGGAGCTCGGTAAGAACAATCGACTCATTTGGCGCTTTGGAATATTGATGATCTATTTAGCCATACCCATACTGAATTACTTTCTGGTTGATGGCAGCGATTTTGCGGCAAGCCGGGTCAAACGCCAGCTTCTATTGTTTGGCATACCCTTTGTCTTTCTGCTACTTTGGTGGCTGCGCTTGAGTCTCCAAACCGTGTTAACGATCATTGCGCTCAGTGCCGCTGCTTTCGGAATATATGCAATTGGATTCATGTTTTTGCATTCGGGGCGCGTGTATGGAGCAACTCACGCAATTCATTTCGGAAACGCGGGGCTTTTTCTGGGATTTGCATCCCTGGCGCTGCTGCCGATTTCCCGCCATCAAGGACTACAAATATTGTCAGTCATCGGATTGACTTCCGGTATTTGCGCATCGGTACTGTCGGGCTCTCGGGGTGGATGGCTGGCAATACCGATTCTGATCGCTATCTCGTTGATCATGGCAACTCGTTCACTCAGGCTGAATCGTTATGCAATCCTTGGAATCGTGAGCCTGATGGTTTTGATTGCCGTGGGTTTATGGCAAACAAACTACGTACAGACACGAATTGCCGCAGTGCAAACAGATTGGGCAAAGTTAGGCGAGTTTGATCCGGAAAATGCTGTCGAAGTGCGTTTTCTTATGTGGGAGCAAGCTTGGTTGGAAATCCGTCAAGCACCGCTGCTGGGAACAGGTTATTCCGGCTACCGAAATCGGGTTCGTACTGCAGTCGAATCAGGCCAACTGCCGAAGCACATGTTTTTTTATTCCACAGAACCTCATAATGAGTACCTCTATCAGTGGGCAACGCGAGGCGTTATCGGACTGTTATTCTTTTTGGTGGGTCTGACATGGATGGGTGGCTATTTCCTGAAATTACTTCTACACGGAGATCGGGATCATGCTTCCATCGCCCAGGTCGGCCTTTCACTGGTCACAATCGTTGCTGTTGCCGGTCTAACGATTTCGATCATTGATCAGCGCGATGTGATCCGGTTTCTTGGATGGATTATGGCCGTTTTAATGTATTGTGTCTGGCTTTTGGAAAATAGAAGAACGTCAAGAAAAATGGGGAAAAATTTTTGAAACATCGAACGCTGGTCATATTTTCCATTAGGCAGATTCGTCGAAATACAGGTGCGGTTCGCAATGTACTCGAACAGGCCGAATATGTGCAAAGAATGGGGTACGATGTACGCATTTGTGCCGAACGGATTGACCTTCCTCGTCTGAAACAGCATGGATTTCAATGGTTCCGGATTCCTCGTTTACCGATAAACAGCGATTGTCGTCGCAGGTTCTTCAACTGGTTTGTAAAACGCTACATTGCCGTCATCAAACCGGACTTGTTTATAAGCCATAATGACGCCTGCTCAGACGATATCCTGGTGATACATAATTGTGTGGCTCTGGCCCACGAGCGTATCCATGGTTCTGCACCCCCAGAAAACAACGCGCTTATTCGTTTCCAGCAGCGTATAATTAGAAAAAGCCGCTATAGATATCTTGTTGCCAATTCTGAGCTCATGAAACGGGATTTAACACTGCGATATGGACTGGAGCCTTCAAGAGTGGTGGTTTTCTACCAGGGGGTTGATACCGCACTGTTCAACACGCTAAACCATCAGGAATTCCGTCATCAAGGCCGGCTTATGCTGCGGCTGCCGGATCAGGCCTACGTGGCCGGGTTAATTACTTCCGGCGCGTTTCAAAAGCGAAACGTACGATTTTTTCTGGAAGTTGCCGCAAGTGTATGGTCCTATTTTCCTGAAATGCGATTCGTAGTCGTCGGAAAAGACCGATCGATTGAATGGTACAGGAATTATGCGAAACAACTGGGCCTGGAAAATGCGGTTACTTTCGCCCCTCCCGTAGAAAACGTTGAATTGTATTACCATGCCTTGGACGTGTTCGTTTATCCAGCAAAGATCGAAGAATACGGTCGTGTCGTTTTGGAGGCGCTGGCGTGCGGTACGCCGGCTATTGTTGGATCAGAGGTCGGAGCATCGGAAATTATGAAAGATGACGGGGTGCCAACCATACTGGAAGGATGGAATTTGGAGAAATGGGCTGGCGAGATCATCTCCCACCTTGAGCATCCGGCGCAAGCGCAGGCGAATGCGGAAAAAGGGGTCATGCTGGCAGACAAGTTTTCTCAACGGAATCGCGCTCGGGCTATGGAGGCGCTGCTGAAGCGGTTGGTAAACTTAAAGTAGAAAATTTGGTCGGAATGAAGAATTGTGACTAACTCTGCCAGATAGTCCAATTGGGCGGCCGGTTTTACTGACCATATCGAAACGAGAAAGGATCTCGCCATGTCCAGCACATTCGGCAGGCTCTACCGCGTCACTACCTACGGTGAATCCCACGGCAGAGGCGTCGGCGCCATCGTCGACGGCTATCCGCCCCGGATCGCACTGTCGGAGGCCGACATCCAGCCCCAGCTCGACCGCCGCCGTCCGGGGCAGAGCAAACTCACCACCGACCGCAGCGAAGCCGATCAAGTGCGCATTCTCTCCGGAGTGGAAAACGGCGTCACCCTGGGCACGCCCATCGGACTGTTTGTGGCCAACCGCGACCAGCGCCCGTCGGATTACAACCGCATGCGAGACATCCCCCGGCCGTCCCATGCCGACTACACCTATCAGATGAAGTACGGAATCCGTGCTTCCAGCGGGGGAGGGCGCTCCAGCGCCCGCGAGACCATCGGCCGGGTGGCCGCCGGCGCCATGGCCGAAACGTTTCTAAAGCAGGCCTACGGTGTGGAAATCGTGGCATGGGTTAGTGCCGTCGGCACCATCGAAGCCCTGGACGTCGATTTGGATCAAACCTCCCGCATCCAGGTGGACGCCAACCTGGTGCGCTGCCCGGATGCAGATGCCGCCCGCCGGATGGAAGACGCCATCGCGGCGGCCAAGGAAGCCAAAGACTCCATCGGCGGCATCGTCACCTGCGCCTGCCGCGGCGTGCCCCCGGGCTGGGGCGAACCGGTGTTCGACAAGATGGAGGCCAAGCTGGCCCAGGCCATGCTGTCGATTCCAGCCACCAAGGGTTTTGAGATCGGCTCCGGCTTTGCCGGCACCCGCATGCAGGGCTCGGCCCACAACGACCCTTTCGTGAGCAAGGGCGAGCGCCTGGGTACGGCGACCAATTTCTCCGGTGGTGTGCAGGGCGGCATTTCCAACGGCGAACCCATCGTGTTTCGGGTGGCCTTCAAACCGCCGGCCACCATCGGCCTGAGCCAGACCACATCCGATTTCGAGGGGGAAAAGACCGTTCTGGAAGCCAAAGGACGCCACGACCCCTGCGTGGTACCCCGGGCAGTGCCCATCGTGGAAACCATGGCCGCCCTGGTGCTGGCGGACTTTGCCCTGATTCAAAAAACGCGGGCCTAAATTGCAAACGAATCAACAACCACCTGCACAAGGATAGAATAGTTGATATTACATCGTATTCATGACCGTAGGTTTGTTTTTTTATTTGGCGCCCTCTCAACGCCAAATAAAAATAGAATTTTCTCTGCGGTCTCGGCGGCTCGGCGGTGAGATATGATCGGCATCATCGGATACGGACGCTTCGGCAAACTGGCAGCGCGCTACCTGGCGCAGGATTTCGAGGTGGCGGTCTGCGGCCGCAAACCGATTCCGGTCTCGGAAACCGGCCAAAACATCCGCAACGCCTCACTCGATGAGGTCTGCCGCCAGCGTTTCTTGATTCTGGCCGTTCCCATCTCGACCATGCGGGACACCCTGGAAACCGTCGCACCGAAGCTCGGCCCGGATACCGTCGTAATCGACGTCTGCTCGGTGAAGGTCTACCCGGTGCAGTGGATGCTCGAACGGCTGCCGGCCCATGTCCCCATCCTGGCCACTCATCCCATGTTCGGACCGGACAGCGCCGCCGATACCCTGCGGGGGATGAAAATCGCCCTGTGCCCGGTGCGCATCGATCCGTCACCGCTGCGCAAAATCCGCGCCTACCTTAAAGAAAAACAACTGACGGTGATCGAAACCACGCCCGAAGATCACGACCGCCAGATCGCAGTCAGCCTTTCGCTGACGCATTTCATCGGCCGCAGTCTGGCGGACTTCGGCGCCGAGCCGCTATCCATCGATACCGAGGGCTACAAGCGTCTGCTGCACATTCTAGGGGTGGTCGAGCACGACACCTGGCAGCTGTTCGTGGACATGAATCGATACAATCCCTATGCCGCGAATACGCGCGAGGCCTTTCTGGCCGCGGCCGACAAGATCAACCGGGAGCTGGAAAAGTGAAAATCGCTTTTCAAGGAATCAAGGGCGCCTACAGCGAGCTGTCGCTGCTGCGGCATTTCGGCAAAGAAACCGAATCGCTGGGCTGCATCACCTTCGAGGAAGTCTTCGAGGCGGTGGAGCAGGGCAGCGTCGAGTTCGGCTACATTCCGGCTGAAAACACCATCGCCGGAACCGTGGTGGAAAATTACGACCTGCTCCTCTCCCGGGATGTGGCCATCGCCGCCGAGGTCTACACCCCCATTCGTCACACCCTGCTGGCCCGCAAGGGCAGCGATCTGGCCGCCATCCGCAAGGCCTATTCACACCCCCACGCCCTGTCCCAGTGCCGCAATTTTCTCAAGGAACACGGCATTGAACCGGTACTCGTATACGATACCGCCGGCGCCGCCCGAATGGTTTCCCGGTCCAAGGAAACGGACTGTGCCGCCATCGCCTCCGAACTTTGCGCCGAATATTACGACCTGGCCATTTTAAACCGGAACATCCAGTCAAACGTTTCCAACTCCACGCGTTTTTTCGTCATCGCCCGCAAAGACCGCCTGCCTGACCCGATCCCGGATGCGGCCAAGACCTCGCTGGCCTTTCAGACCCGCCACTACCCCGGCGCGCTGGTGGACTGCCTGACGATTTTCAAACGCCACAACCTGAACCTGACCAAACTCGAATCCAGACCCATCCCCGAAGAGCCCTGGAAGTACACCTTCTACACCGATTTCGAAGGCGGCATTCAAGAGGACGACGTGCGTTTTGCCTTCATGGAGCTCGAATCCCGCGCCCTGATGGTCAAGCTGCTCGGCAGTTATCCCTCCCACAAGACGGAATAAACGATTATTTTCGTATTTACCCGATCTCTTTACCAAGCGAATGAATCCTACAAC
>DAXETY010000070.1:0-20610 GCA_051155755.1 Desulfobacterales bacterium | reverse complement strand
GATGAAACCGAAGCGGTATTTGTCGACGGCAGGCAGGTGACTTTCGACGCCAAAGAACAGATCGTGCTCCGGTGCGGCAAAGCCAGCATCACGCTGACGCGGGCCGGGAAAATCTTGATCAAAGGCGCATACCTTCTGAGTCGTTCTTCGGGTGTAAACCGCATCCGAGGTGGATCGGTTCAGATTAATTGAAAAGAGCTACTTTGGATGTACCAATAAGTTGAAGCATAAGAAACCATCCGAATGGACGTAATATCGGAAATCATTGAACAACACGCGGATGTCGCAGCGTTCAGCTGGTATATGCGGAATGCAGCCGTCGGTGATCCCCACTATTCATTAAGTGAGATTGCTGACCTTGATGACCGCATAGAAGCAAACATCGATGGTCTGCGGATAGCTGAGGACAAAGGATGGGAAATTTGCAAGGAAGTGCTTGATTGGGAAGAAACGGGCGATGTTTTTACCGCAGCCGTTTTAGCATTTGAAAATGGAAATACAGATCGAATCCAAGCGGTTGTTGATGCGGGAGTTTCAAGCCTCGAAATATCTCGCGGAATCGTGTCCGCATTAGGATGGATCCCATTCCCGCAAGTTGAGAATTTCATCCAGGATTATTTACACTCAGAATCTTCGCTATTATGTCGAATCGGTTTGGCGGCATTTGCGGTGCACCGCCGGGATCCCGGTCAATTTATGCATGCCGTACTGAATTCTCCGGAACCCATTCTGAAAGCCCGGGCACTAAAGGCTTTCGGTGAACTGGGGAAAACGGACTTTGCTGCCGCAGTCATCGACCACCTGAATGATGATGATGAGAATTGCAGGTTTTATGCTGCCTGGTCGGCTGCTTTGCTTGGCAGTACCGCAGGGTTGCCCGCATTACAATCCATCGTAGAGGGGGGAAGTCCGCGTGCAGAAAAGGCCTGTTCCATCGCACTTCGGCGAATGAGTGTGCCCGAGGGACATGATTGGAATAAGGCAATTTCGAATAAAAAGCCCCTGCAAAGAATTGAGGTGATTGGTGCAGGAGCAATTGGTGATCCGGTGCTGATTCCATTGCTGATTGAGTATATGTCGATCCCGGAGATGGCACGGGTTGCCGGTGAAGCATTTGCGATGATCACGGGAGTTGATATCATCGATGAAAATCTTGAAGGACAGTTGCCCGAAGGCTTTGGAGCTGGTCCTTCGGAGAATCCGGTGGATGAAGATGTGTCAATGGACCCGGATGAAAATCTGCCTTGGCCGGAACCTGAACTAGTTCATGATTGGTGGAGTGAGCATAAAAATCTCTTTCGAAATGGTATCCGGTATCTGTGCGGTAAGCCCGTTTCCCGGCAGCACTGCCAGCACGTTCTTGCATCCGGATTGCAACGCCAGCGGGCTGCAGCGGCACTTGAACTGGCTCTGATGCAAGCGGGACAGCCTCTTTTCGAGGTAAGGGCACCGGGATTCCAGCAACTCAAAGCGCTTGGTTTGAAAAAATAAGGCTATTAAATTAAACCGAATTGAATCTATCTCAATGGAAATTTAGCGGACTTTTACCAGCCGCACGAAAACCTATTTCTCCAATAATCCCCATCGTCTCAAAATTTCCAACGTGTCGTTCACCCGTTTCGCGCCAAAGTTTCGCTCTAGATCTGACTGTGACATTGATCCATCCAAACTGCGCAGGAAAGACAACGTTCGCGAATCGAAGGAAAGCGGTAAATGGTGCGGAGTGGTTAACATTTCCCGGTGCTCGGCCTCGTATCGAGCCAAGGTATGGGCCTTTGGGTAGTCGGAGATCTCTGTTGGATATTCGGGTTCGCTCAAGCGGCAATCGATCTGTCCGGCCTCGAATAGTTTTACCAGTTCATCCGCTAGCTGCGATCGAGCATCCGGATTCACCTCACAACCATGACTGGTGAGTAGCTCCGTTGCGTGATCGAACAATGCATCAAATTTCATTCCAAAGGGCCATTGGGCGGCCAGCAGGACCACAGCGGCTTTGGTGATGGCCGCATTCAGGGTGATTTCCGGGGCATTTTTACCAATAAGAGATTGACCGGCGAAAGTTTCCACCACTCCCTCACGGGGATCAAAAGGGTCGGATACCGCATGCAGGGAAGTGGCGATGAATACCTTTTCAATGATATCCCGGTGAGACACAGACGACCGAGGAGCATCGTCTCTGCAGAGAATGGAGGCTCGAAAGTATCGATTACCGAGCAGGTCGGCTGCCTCTTCCTGTTCGATGGGATCAAGGTCTCTTTTGGCCAGTGCGTTTCTGAGTTCGTCGGGAACATATCCCTCCCAGCGGCAGAACTGGGCGTCGGCTACATAGCGTAGGCCATTGCGCCGGGCATGTTCTACGAAATCTCGAAGCCAGAATCCCTCGTTGACTTCGGCGAGATATTCATGAAAGACATATCCGGGGTTTCCGTCGCGTACGCGCTCCAATTCTTCGGCCAAAAGAACTGAATGAGCATAATCCCGCGACGGCAGATCCTCCAGGAGCCGGGTTGCCACCTCTATGGCTCGTTGGGCTTTGTTTCCCACGGCCGCTTCTTGAACCATGCGGTCGCGCAGGAGGGCTTCTCGCACCAAGCGTCGAATCGACCACCCCGGCTGGGCATTATAAGATATGTAGGCCAAGCCCGAAGAAGAAAGGCTCTTTCGGCAGAAATCTAAAATGGTGTAGCGGACGTCTGAAGGCACCCAGGAGAATAGCCCGTGAGCGATGATGTAGTCACATGGAGCAAAGTTGTTTGAATCGAGCTCTCGGATGTCTCCCAGAACAAATCGAATATTTTTCAATTCTAATCTTTTAGCACATTGTTTGGCCCTTTTCATCTCCGCTTTGGAGTTGTCGATCCCGATAAAAACGGAATGAGGATCATAAAAAGCTACCGGAAGCAAATTTGCACAGTCTCCGCAACCGAGTTCGGCTAAGCAAAAACGCTGAAGAGGCGGTTGCGGACCTTTTTGCCAAAGTGAACATATGGAAAGGTGGCCAAGGTCAGTATCAGGAGTTACTGTACCGTGATATGGAATAACATCATAAAGGGAGGAACTGTAGTTCATAGTTGTAAAATATTCGGAGCCTAACCAAGGTGGCCGTCGGGGCACTTTGCACTATTAATTGCGAATCACAAGACACTAAATGACAACTATCTTTATGTATTACACATCATCTGGATGAGTAAATCTGCGGATCCAATTTAGACTATTTTCTTCATCCCATCGCTCACCGCCAAAAGATCCATATGTAGTCATTTGTAGAGGGAGCAAAGCTTTAGCAATAGCGACGTATGAAGACATGTCCTCTCTCAAATTTTGGTCTCCAAGAAGAGCACTATCTGCTGCCTGAAAAATAACTCCATGAGGTGAATCTTCGAAATACACGGCAGCTTTTTTTGCCAACTGTATGGCTTTAGGATCTTGCTTACATAATGAATTGCCTATAAGAGTCAGCCAATTTATACTCTTGTAACCCTCCAATATGTAATTAACAGTAACGTCCAAATTCCAAGCTTCAACACCCCAAAAGCGTCGACATACAGCAAACATTTGATTGTAGCTTTCAGGTATTTGAATAGATGGTTTGAAGAAGTAACCGGAAAATCCACTTTCAAAAGGTACTATCTTCGCTATATCTATAGCCAACTGCTTTACTTCATAATGGTCAATATTCCAAGGAAATTCAAATCGAAAAAAGCTTGCTTTACCAATTTCTTGAACGGGTCTATATCCGTGAAACATAAAGAGAAAGGAATCAAGTGCTTTTCCATCGTCGAAGCCATACCCCCAATGAAGCCCGATGCGCAGGTTAGGTAATAGATGATTGTGAAACAATTGCATTGTATCCTTTGTCCAATCCTGTATGCCGGCTCCCGAAGCAGTAGATACGTACCTTTTTATACGGTTTGAATATCGGCCCATATAAAGGTCAAATACATTCCGTGTTCGCCTTGGCCCCGGAGGATAATTAATGTAGAAGACTATTCCGAATTTAAGCTCAAATAAAGGATGGATTTTGCCATCTATCTCGTCCACTTCCCATGATACGAAAGGGTTTTCACCCCGCAAAATTTTCTCATTATAGCTATTCATCATTATGTAGCCTATCTCTATCTGCTATCTCTAATTCAAGGCTTTGCTTAAACCAATTGCGGCGATCTTTTAGATAGCTCTCTAAATTGTTGTGTCGTCCTAGTATACCGCCAGCGTCAAAGTGGACAACCTCCATTTCACCTTTGTCATCAGCCTTCTTAATCAGAAATGCAACGACATGAGCGTCAGAGTCGGATTGGGCAAAAATAAATAGCTCACCCTCGTTATATGCGCCTGCCTCAATCCAACTTTCATCAAGATTCTCGTTTTTCATCAGAAACTCGATAGAAAGAATAGAAACGTCCACCCACTCAAAATTTTCTATCCCATTATAGATAGTCATGAGTTTAAGATAAGAGGGAGGGACATTTCCTGCAAATCGGTTTTTAAATACGTCTAAAGTAGTCTTTTTCGGAGGCGGATATGCTTTGGCTGGTTCGTCTTCAAGTTCATGATATTTTCGAAGTTCGTTTCCTAATTTGATGATTTCATCAACGAGATTTTTGATTTTATCTTTTGAGAGCATTTGGTTTTATCCTTTCATTCTATTCCGGTCCGTGTGGACAATTGCAGGAGGGATGTGCTTTTATTGGTTTTCCTTTGTTTAGTCCATCTGGATCATACGACTCGAACGAAATTGACTGATTGACACGTTTATCTAACATTTTGAAATTATCCATAGATAAAAGATCTCCTCCTAAAGCTGCTTCATGCATATGATCCGCATTAAACGGCGCGTCGTGTCCACCAGTTGTTGGATTTTCGGGATGTAATTTTTCCATATATTTATCGGCTGCACATTTGTGAATAAACTTGCTTCGTATTCCTTTACCTGATTGTACTCTTTCCATAAAGTCCTTGATAAATCTTCTCTTACCAGCAGCGTAATCGGCTGTGGTTCTTGCTCCTGGAGTAGGTACAATAACGCCTTTTTTGCGTGCATCATCCATCTTTTTGATTTTAGCACAAAGTTGTTGACACATACATTTGTCCCATTTTTTGCTTCCAGGCTTGGGTTTTTTCATTTTTTGAGCGCAGTCTATATTAACTACAAACGGCTCGGGTTTATCGATATCACTATGATCAACACCCATCATAGTTGCCCCAGTATTTGGTGGATTACCACTGGGGCCACAGTTGTTTAGTATTGGTTCACCAAGCAAGTGAACGCTCTTATTCTCTATTTTCACTGTTAAAGAACCTGGAGTTATAAACTTGGCCGGACCATGTGTATTGGCTGAAATTAGTCCACCCCCCGTACCCTTGCTGGCCATATCCCCCATACTCTTGAAGCTGGCACCTCGAATTGCCACTGCATTTCCTTCGATTTTGACTTTTTTGGAGTAACCCTTGGGTGACATTTCAGATTTGGCGATGTTCGGCAAAGGGGAGGGTACAAAGGGAGCAGGCGGGCCCGGCATCTTGCAAACATTTGGTATGGTTGCCTTGGCTTTGCTTCTGCTTCCTTTAGTGACCGGGGTTTTAGGAGGATGGATACCGACACTAGACATGTCCGTAGTTCCTTCCGACATTCTTTACCACGTTTTCAAAATCCAACACGGCAGCCGCACGCAACCCTTTTTCAGAACTTGTCCATAAAAGCGTAAACGGTCCCTTGGAATAACCACGACTTGCGGCTTTGCAGGCAAGCATCACAAACAGTGGACCCGATGCCGCACCAACATCCCCCCAATACTCTGAGGGTGCAAGATATGAGGTCGGATTGTCGAAGTATTCGGGTAGCCGTAAACAGACAAATCCCCACTCTTCGCCCCGGTAGCGCTCGCCGTTGATGTCACAGATGATGTCGCTGATCGTTTCATCGGGTAGGGACAAGTTATCAACAGCATTTCTGATTGTCTCGGTCAATCCCCCCCCAAGACAGATATCCGAAGTTTTAATCAGCCTGGTTTCCTTGCCGCGGGCAGCCGACCGTATACGCGCCAAGGTTTCCAAACCGAGTCGTTTCCGACCTTTTTCGGACATAATCAGGCAGAATCCGGCGCCTTCGCCCGGCACAAACCCGGAGCGTGAAACGGCACCGGCGAGTTGGCGATTTTCGTCGAGCCATTCCATGGTATCCGGATGAAAATAACTGTCGATACCGCCTACCAAGCATGCTTCCAATCCACCCCGTCCAATTTGCTCCGACGCAGAGACGAGTGCCAACAACCCAGCCGCATGTCCTTCAGTAGATACCTTTACCTCTGCGATATCGATGGGCAGCTCATCGAGACTCGTTACTCCTTCGCGAACTTCTTCGGCGTACTGTTTGGTAAATCCCGGTCTCAGCTCGGGCAGACCTATGTATACGGGTATTTTCAGAAGAGGGGATATTGCGCGTTCGATAAGCGGTGCACACGCCTCGCGGAGCGCAGTTTTGGCCAATGATAAAAGTCGTTTGGGCCCCCATAAGGCAGGGTCGAGCTGGGTGTCGATGGCGCCCGGCATGGGTTCGCCCGACTGGTCGATCATAAACGGATGCTCGCCCAGTTTGCTGATCCCGGCGCGCACGGCAGCTGCTGCAGGCGCAGCCTGCAGCCCCAAGGGGGTTCGCGCGCCTGTGGCGATGATATGTACGGGATTGTTCATTGCAGATATGGTTTCTCCCGCACGACGGTTTCCTCCAGATAATCTACGTCTGTGCGGCAAAGCAGTGCACTCACCCAAACCATGATTAAACGAGGATGGTCGGGCTCGATGATCACCGTGGAGAGCCGACTGCGATGTTCTTCGGTCCGCCCGTCAATATGTGTGCTGAATGATAGGTACACCTTCGGCAGAGAAAACCGCAAAAGACCGTCTCGTGTCAAGTTGACGATTTCAACGGGTTCGCCGCCGCGCAGGTGACGTTCGGGACGCTGGTCTTCAGGGGAGCAGAGCAATGAGCGAGGATCCCAATTCTCGGGAAGCAGTGGGCGACGCTGGTCTTCCCAGGCTTTGTCATAGGTGCCCCAAAATTCTCTTCGGGGCGACCAGAAGCTGTCAATAGCTCCGAAACCTGCGGGACCGGACTTATTGATTTTTTTATTTGGATACTCGAAATTGGGCAGGGGTTGCCCGACGCGATGGCGGGATTTTGCAGCTACCCCGCAGCCCACCGGATTGCGAAGGTCCAGGCGCTGTTTCATCGGGTCGGGGTCTTTGCTGTCAAATCCACCATAAGCGCGTTCGTAGACGATGGGAATCTCGGTGAGAGGCTTTACTGCCGAGGGTGATATGCCGAGCAGACCCTTTTTCCAGCGTCGATCACCCACAGCTCGAATGACTTTGTGCAACCGACCGAGTCGAAACGAAACCGGGAAGTCTTTACTCGGCCGCCCTTTCGGGGCATAGGCTGTGGCGTTGAGTACCACGTCTGTCGTCGGCTTGGGGGAGACCAGGTCCGCATCGTAGCGCAGGCTTGATTTGCCGTCTTCACCATTATATTTCGGTGCCAGCAATGGCTCGAGTTGTTCATCGGAGAGCTCGAGATAGCCGTTCGACTTGATATTGTAAGTCCCTTTGACCGCAACAATCCATTCGTGGACGCCATTTTTGTCACGCCCCCATGTACTTTCGACCTTATAGGGTGTGTGGTTGATTATGGACCACATATCGGGATTTCAAACCGTTTCGGTATACTGATTCAATGGCGTTTTTTATAAGATGTTCGATGACTCCAAACCTTACTCCGTGCTTTTCTTGATGGTCTCCAGCCGTTCCTGCAGCCGGCGGGCTTTGGTAAGGTTGCGTTCCACGTCCTTGTATCCGGGATCCATCGCATAGACCATTTCCCATTCCCGGATGGCCTCGGTCAGGTTCTCGGCTTTGAAGTATTCCAGGCCGTTGTTGTAGTGCTGCTCTTTGTAGGTTTGCGCGCTCTTGGCGATGTAGGCCCTGCAGGTTTCGCAGCCCGGGTCGAATTTGAGGGCGTTTTCGAAGTGCGCGATGGCGCTGGGATAGTTCTTGTTTTTGAAGGCTTCGATGCCCTGTTCATAGTAGGAGCGCGAAAGGTACTCCACCGCCACGGCGTCGTCCGGGCTGGCGCTGAGCACCTTTTGAAACTCGCTGATGGCACTGTCGTATTCCCGGCTGTTGTAAAGTTCGATGCCCTGCTCGCGGTAGGCGGCGATTTGCTCTTCGATGGAAGGTTCCGCCGGTTCGGGTACCGGTGGGGGTGCCGGTTCGGCTTTCTTCGGTTGTGGAGGCGGTGGCTGCACCGGCTTTGGTTGGGGCGGGGGCGGCGCTACGGTCACCGTTTGTTCTTCCACTTCGATGCGCTGTTTTTCCTCGATGAGGAACGGCAGTCCGGACACCTCCGGGATTTTGATTTCCTGGCCGACGCGGATACCGGTTACATCCTCGATGCCGTTGAACTTGGCAATCAGTTCGTAGTGCTTGTAATCGCCGTAGTATTCCTTGGCGAGCTTGGAAAGACTGTCGCCGGGCTGAATCGTGTGCAGCGCGTAGCCTTTCACCGTGATGACACTTTCCGGCAGCCGGCCCGGCTTTCCGCCTTCGGTGACGATCTGGTCGGGTTCGGCGATGATGGGCACGCCTTGGAGCACGGGCACTTTAATTTCCTGGCCCACCCGCACCCGGGTGGCGTCCTGGATTTCATTGAATTCGGCGATCAGGTGAAATTTGCGGTAGTCGCCGTAGTATTTTTCGGCCAGCGAAGAAAGACTTTCGTTGGGCTGCAGGACGTGCACGACATATTGCTTGACCTGATCCACCTGTGACACCTTGCCCGTTAGCATCTCCCGGGCCTGCATGTGCTCGGGGTTGTAGCGCAGGGCGGTGAGAAACTCCTGCTTGGCCTTGGCATAGTTGCCCATTTTGCGGTAGTTCATGCCGGCCTGGTAGCGTTGTTCGGCCAATTGGTTGAGCTCGGTTTCCAGTGCGGTGATTTTTTGCTGGATCTGGCCGTTTTTGGGGTCTACGGTGAGCGCCAGTTTGTACATTTTCAGCGCTTCGACCGGCTCGCCCTGTTGCTCCAGGCTTTGGGCCTTGGCCAGGTATTCTTCGGCGGACATGGCCTCGGATTTTGCAACCGACTGCCGGGACGTGCCGGGGGCAGCGCAACCGGCAATGACCGTGACCAACAGGAGCAATCCAATTCGTAAGGCTGTCTTTTTCATGTCATTCACTTTAAAGCAAGAGGTTCGAAAGTTTTCAAGCGCGAAATAAACGTGTCCATATCCTGATGCAGGATTTGGTCTCTTTTCAGAAAAAGGGGGTCGGCAAAAAACGGATTGCCGCCCCGGTTGACCGACATGGCAATTTTGTAGCCGGCCTCCCGGGCAATATTGGCCACGCGGTAGTCGTAGTAACCAAAAGGATAGGCCAGAGCGATGGTGTCCTGCTGGAGTTTTTGATCCAGGATTTGTTTGGAGCCGTGCAATTCCCGGTGGATCCGCTGAAGAAATGCGCTTTCGTCCTCGCCTTCCAGAGGGCGGGTCAGGTCGCTGTGTTCGATGGTGTGCGAACCGATGGTGAAACCTTCGGATTTCAGCTCGCGCAGCTGGTCCCAGGTGATGGCCAGGCGCGAAACGCCGACGAAACGGGTGTAGATAAACAGCGTGGCCTTAAACCCGTATTTCTTCAGGATCGGATATCCAATGTCATAGACCGAGCGATAGCCGTCGTCCATGGTGATGACCACCGATTTGCGCGGCAGGGGCTGTCGGTATTCCAGAAACGCCAGCAGGTCTGCCGGGGAGACGACGTGATAGCCGTTCTCCTTGAGATAGCGCATTTGTTGGTCGAAGACGCTGCGGGGCATGCACAGCGGGGAGTTGCAGCGTTCCGCGAAGCGGTGGTAAGTTAAAATCGGAACGGTTTGATATCCGTCCGCCTGCAGACCGCCGCGATTCGATTGCCGCAGCGGTACGACCAAGTAGTTGTTGTTTGCATATTGGTTGGCTTCTTCGATGACCCAGGCCTTGGCGGGATCTTTCAAGTATCTTTGCGCCAGCTGTTCCGGAGAATCGGCTTCGTCCCGCGGCACCAGTATATAGTCGTCGGAGCGATACATCGTTGCTTCCCGGCTGACGGTGAAAATTTCGGGCTTCAGGGTGCAGGACAACAAGCACAAGGTGATCAGCAGCGGAAACAGGAAGAACAGCGTGCGGCTCCATTTGTATTTGAGTTGCATTGCTCAATACCACTCACTGTCGGAATCACTGCAAGAATTGACGGGCCCTTGGCGTCGAGAGACTTAGCTTCAGCCGGCATTCGGTGTCGAAGCCGACCTGAGTCGGCGTTATCCGAACGAGGGTAACGCAATGTATTATAAAATGATTCAAACCGTTACAAAAATATCGCGTACAAGATTCTGTTTAATCAGAACCGCCGGGGTTGTCAAATGGAATGTGAAATACCGGTGGTGCTTCCAGCCTCGCGCTGAGGTGGTGTCCGGTCCGTCCAAATGGGAAAATCAGGTCACATTTTTATTACCTCTTTTTGCCAAGATGTGTATGAAATCAACGCAATAGAGTGATTGTGCCTTCCAAGAGATCGAATTTATGGATTATATAAATTTCCGAAATTCCGGCACATCTTTTGCGAGGAATCGCATTTGGAGCATCGTAAGATTCGCCCAGGTGGGTTGCGGAACGATTGCGATCGGAGGTCGGCGGTTTAAAAGACAGAAAACCGGCGCTGCACCGTTCACTTTCAACATAATCAATCCGGCCATCTCGACGGCCGGTGGACATGCTGGATTCCGGAACACGACCGACTGCGCCGGGCTGTCCCAAGATGACGTACTTCGGGAATTGCGAGGCAGTCTGCTTGGCCGGGGTGACACACTGTTGGAGCCGACTTTTACGAGGCCGTCAAGGTTGGGTAACGATTACTTGACATTATTTCAAGTGCGCCATACATAAAGTGTGAGAGATGGATGACCGGCAACACCGTCATCCTCACCCACCGCGCTGTCGTCCCATCAGAAATCGAGCACTGCCATGGACAGCCTGCGCCGATATCCGAAAACATTGCATATGCGCCATTTGCTCGTTGGGCTGCTGGTATGGTGGCTGGCAATGGTGCTGTGCTATTTCGCCGTGTACCTGTGGACGGATTCCAGGGCCGGCCGGGGGCAGGACACCGCCGTCGCTTTGGCCAATCAATATGCCAAGCGATTGAGCGTCCCGCTGTTGGACCGCGATGCGGCCGGCATTCATTCCATTCTAAACGAGGCGTTGGCCCACGAGCGGGTCCTGCTGGCTTCGGTATTCGACCATCAAAACACCGCAGTCGCGCTGGTCGGCTCCGAGACGGTTTTCAGTGCGGAAACGAGCAGTGCCGGGCTGCAACATCAGGTGGCCACCTGGAAGGTGCCGCTTTCGCAGTCCGACAAATGGATGGGGTTGCAGGCCCCGATTCATTTTGCCGATGTCCCCATCGGTCAAATTCGTTTGTACGTTTCCGATTTCGGTGACGGCACCCCCCGGGTGGTTTTCGGAATCACCGCCCTGGCAAGTCTGCTGACCATTGTACTTTCGTTTCTGGCGTCACGGTTTCGAATCGTTCGCATCGACGCAGGTGCCTCCAAAGAAACCGTCGATTCCGCCGCCGAAGAGGCGGCGACGCCGCGGGGGCCGGAAATCCGTTGCCCGCTGTGCGGAACCTTGCACCCACTCTCCGAGACCTTGTTTAATCCCAACGGCAGTCGAAGATCATCGCAAAGGGGCGGCCGCGGTTTCGCCGAGTCGGGATTACCGGATGAAATCGACCTGCGACATTCTTGCGACAATCAGGATGTCGTTCATATCCGCAAGAAAGTCATTTTGCGCTGTACCGAAATCATCCAAAAACTGACGGCCTGAGTGTGGACTGACACCAACCTGGAGGTGTCCAATGCTGGTCAATGAAATTGCTCTGAACACGGTCGTAAAGGTGAAAGAAGTGTCCACCAGTCTTCTGAACAAGGTTGCCGACAAGTTCTCCGGGGTGGCGTTCCTGCAGCGCAACCGCAAAATGCTGATCGGGGTATCTGTTTGCTGGCTGCTGGTGATCGTTGCCGGGTATGCAGTTTATCGTTCTTCGGTATCAAATGCCACTGATGCTTTTTACAGCAGTGGCATCAACACCGTGCAGGCACTGGCGGAAGACTGCGGGCCGTTTATCCTGGAAAACGACATCCTGGCGCTGTCGGTGCAGATCCGGGAAATCGAAAAACTCTCCAACCTTGAGCTGGCGGCGATCGTCGATCACAAAGGTGAGATTCTCACGCAAACCGGTTCGGAGACATTGAGTGCACCCTTCGATCCACTGCAGGACCGCAAGGTGATCGACCAGAAAGGCACTGTTTGGATTACGCGGGAGTCCTCTGCCGATGATTCGCGCAGCATCGGTTTTTCGGCCGAAATCACCTTTGCCGACGTGCAGGTCGGCCATGCCTTTCTGGCCCTCAGCGCGGATCAATTGTATGCGGGCATCAGCCGCTGGCGGTGGAGCTTCGCGGCGGTCGTCGGCCTGGCAACCTTGATGGCGGCCGGGATCCTTTTCTGGTCGGACCGTCGCACCCGGGAAAAAAAGCGCAAGATTCAAGCGGATCTCGAAAGCCAGGAACGCATCGGGCCGTATCAGCTGGTTCGCAAGGTGGCGCGCGGGGGGATGGCCGAGTTGTATCTTGCGGATTACCTGCGTGAAGACGGGTTCCGTAAAAAGGTGGCACTGAAGCGCATTCTGCCGCATCTTTCCGAAAATCCGGAATTTATTCAAATGTTCATCCGAGAGGCCCGGGTGGCCGCATTGCTCCAGCACCCGAACATCGTGCAGATATTCGATTACGGAAGGATCGACCACGCCTATTTTATCGCCATGGAATACATCGACGGCAAGAACCTGGCCGAAGTGCTGGCGGCCAAAGAAAACGGACTGGAGGTCGAACCGGCGGTGTTTATCATCTCGCGGGTCTGCAAAGGGCTCGTGTATTCTCACAGCCGGAAGAGCGACGATACCGGCGAGCCGATGAGCATTATTCACCGGGACATCACCCCCCAGAACCTGTTGATCTCCTATGAAGGCGAAGTGAAAATCAGTGACTTCGGAATCTCCAAAACACGCTCCGAGCCGAGTCTGACGCAGGCCGGTGTGATCAAAGGCAAGATGGCCTATCTGGCCCCCGAGCAAACCCTGGGAGAGGCTGCCGACCACCGCGCCGACATTTACGCACTCGGGCTCGTCTTTCACGAGACCTTGACCGGTCAACGCGTATACCAGTTCAACAGTGACGTGGAAGCGCTGCGCGAAATCCCCAGGTTCGAAATCCCGTCCGTGCGCAGCCTGATCCCGGCCGTACCGGAAGAGCTGGATCGCATCGTGATGAAATGTCTGGTGAAAAACATCGAAGCGCGCTACCAGGATGCGTCGGAGCTCTACGGCGACCTCACGGCCTTCCGGAAGAATTTCAATCTTGTCTTCGATGCCTCGGACCTGGCAGACTATATGAATCGTCTATTCGATCAGGCCGACCGTTGATCTTGGTAAAATTTCTGAACAGCGGCAACATGCCCGTTTTCGTTTAACCGAACCCGGAAACAGAATCAGGCAATCATGGTCAGCGTGCAGTTTGCCGGCAATACCCACACCGGTATGAAACGGCAAAATAACGAAGACGTATTTGTCATCGACACGGCCAACGGCTTTTGTCTGGCGGCCGACGGCGTCGGCGGTGCGGCCGCCGGGGAGGTGGCTTCCCGAATTTTTGCCGACACCGTCGTGGAGGTGTTTGCCGACGCCCTTTGCGGAACCGACACCGAGGTGGCGCACCGCATTGAAAGGGCTTTTTCACTGGCCAACAAAAACATCCTGGAACACGTCGACCGGCATCCGGAACATGAAGGCATGGGATGCACCGCCGAGTTGCTGGCATTTTGCGAAGACGGATTTTTCGTAGGGCATGTGGGCGACAGCCGCACCTATCGTCTGAAAAACGGGCAGCTCAAACAGCTTACCCAGGATCACACCCTGGTCCAGGAGCAACTGCGGGATGGGCTCATCACAGCCGAAAACCTGAAACGCCATCCGTTGCGGCACGTGATTTCACGGGGTGTCGGTCTGCAGCAAGATCTGGAGCTCGACATTCTACGCGGCAAAACCACCCGCGGAGATCTGTTTCTGTTGTGTTCCGATGGACTGACGGACATGGTACCGGACGAGATGATTCAAACGGTGCTGGCTGCCGACCACCCGCTTTCGGAAAAGGTCGATCGATTGATCGCTGCCGCCAACGACGCCGGCGGGGACGACAATGTTACGGTGGTCATTGCCGCCGTCAATTCGCAGGGGTCGGGTCTTCACTTTTGACATTTGCTGAAAGTAACGACCTGATCTCTCCTGAAAAACCCAAGTGCCAAAAGTGAAGACCCGACCCCGATTCCTTTCTTCAGATTATCCTTTTCATTTCAAATAGGTACCCGTATAATAAGAAAGATGTCCGGACCGGCCGCCGGACAACCGCGCAAGTGGCACCCGCCGTTATTCGAACAACAAAGGTTGACAACGATTTCGAACCGCTGAAGCCCGCGGATTGAAGCCATGATATTTTCGAGCCCGATATTTTTGTTCGGTTTTCTGCCGGCGGTTTTGCTGGGCTATTTTTTGCAGCGGCGGCTGCTGCCCCGGCAAACCGGAAATGCCGTCCTGCTTCTGTTCAGCGGTTTTTTTTACCTCTACGGTGCAGCTGAATTTATCCTGATTCTGCTGCTTTCCACCATGATCGACTACTGGCTGGGCCGTGCCATCGAGCGCAGCGCGAAGGCCGGGCGATTCTGGCTGGCGCTGGCGATTTTTGAAAACCTGGGCCTGCTGGTGTATTTCAAGTACGCCGGTTTTTTTGCAGCCGAGTTGAGTCGATGGTTCCTGCCGCTGCCGGATTCCTCGCTGCCGTTGGCTCAAACCCTGTTGCCCATCGGCATTTCCTTTATCACCTTTCAAAAAATCAGCTACGCGGTGGATGTGTACCGCGGTCACATTGCGGCCGAAAAGAATCCGCTGGATTTTTTTCTGTATGTCACATTTTTCCCGCAGTTGAATGCAGGGCCCATCGTGCGGTTCGGCCAGATTCGCGAGCAATTGAAACGGCGCACCGAAACCTGGGACGGATTCTACCAGGGCGTTCTGCGCTTCATCTGGGGTCTGGCCAAGATGGTCGTCGTCGCCGGCGCCTGTGCCCAGGTGGCCGATGCGGTGTTTGCCCTTCCGCCGGAGCTGCTCGACACCAAGATGGCCTGGCTGGGGGCGATCGCCTACACGCTGCAGATTTATTTCGACTTTTCGGCGTACACCGACATGGCCATCGGACTCGGACTGCTGTTCGGCTTCCGGCTGCCGGAAAATTTCCGGCGGCCGTATTCCGCACTTAGCGTCACCGACTTCTGGCGCCGCTGGCACATCACGCTGAGCACCTGGTTTCGGGATTATCTCTATGTTCCGCTGGGCGGCAACCGCCGCGGCAGCCTGCGAACTTATCTGAATCTTACCCTGGTGTTCGTCCTTTGCGGCATCTGGCACGGGGCCAACTGGACGTTTCTGGTTTGGGGCATGTATCACGGGCTGCTGCTGGTTGTCGAGCGGTTCAGCGGCATCCGCAGCTGGCCGGAAGACCGCCTGCCGGTCGTCCGCAGATTGGTGACGGCGGTGTTGATCACCCTGGGCTGGGTGGTGTTTCGTTCCGAAACTTTCGCCCAGGCCATGCAATTTCTCACCGTAATGTTCAATGGCAGTGATTTGCCGCTGCCTTACGAGCTGCTGCGCGTACTGAATTATCGCAACATCACCTTTATGACGCTGGCTTTGGCCGTATTCTTCCTGCCGCGGGGTTACAGCGGCATCGGCGCACTGACTCCCGAAAAACGGCGCGTGCCGCTGCTGGCCGGCATCGTGTTCATATTTTTGATGCTGCCGTACTGCGCGGCCCTGGTTGTGGAACATTCGAGCGTGCCGTTCATTTATTTTAAATTCTGACGCTGCGGCGCTGTGAGCGATGAAGAAACTGCTTTCTTTTGTGTTCATCCTGGTGCTGTTTTTGCCGGCGGCCGTGTGGCTGGCGGACCTGGAATTCGACTGCAATGTCGAACGCAGCGGCTACGAACGTCCCACGTTTTCCGGCAAGGTCCTGTTGGACCGAAAATTCTACCGTGCCTTCGACCGCTATTTCAACGATCGGTTTTCCCTGCAGGGCCCCCTGCTTTTTGCAAAACGCTGGATCGAGTACCGGGTGTTTCGCACCACCGACGCCGATCAGGTGCACATCGGCCGGAACCACTGGCTCTATGATCGGCAGTCGGTCGAAGATTACCGCAGCGACGCCGACAAAATGGACCCCGAGCTGGCGCGAACGGTCGTGACGCTGCATGCCCTGGAAGCTATGTTGAACGCCTCCGGGCGTGACTTTGCCCTGGTGGTGGCCCCGAACAAGTCCACCATCTATCCGGAGTATCTCGGCCGGGTCAACGGGACCGACGTCAGCGGGAAACGGTTTTACGAGCGGTTTGTAGAGATCGTTGCCAAACATCCCCTGCAGGGGTTTGTGCGCCTCGATGATCGGCTGCGGGATGCCAAAGTCAATGGCAGTCCGACCCTGTACAATCGTGACAGCCGTTTCTGGAATGAATTCGGTGCCGCCGTGGCGCTGGACCGGTTGCTGGGCACACTGGAACAAGAACCGCCGGCGGTGCAACCGGTGTCCATTGCTCTAAGCAAGGCCCCATCGGATGATTTGCGCCGTCGCCTGATGGGGATTTCCGTTGTGGAAACCGAGGCGGCCCACCGCCGTTTTAACGGACCGGGAAATTCGGAATTGCCGACCGCAATCGTCTACGCAGACGGTTTTTTGGAAGCGTTGCTGCCCGATTTGGTCCCGTTTTACGGCCGCATGGACGTGTTTCAGAACGATCGGATCCCTTCGGTTCAGTTCGGCGAAAGCCCGGCCGACGGTGATCTGATGCTGCTTGAGGTCGCCGAATCCCGGTTGAAAAATTTGCACATCGATGTCACCCGTATATTCCGGAGCCTGTCACCGGGCTTCGGCAACGTGACCGCCCGGGCGGTCGATCCGGCGACGATCCGTGCCGGTGCGGGAACATCTCTGCGCCGGTCCGGCCAGGGGTGGGCCCTGCGCTCCGCCGGCGGCATCGCGAAGATGGTGATCGAAGACCTGCCCGGCTCGGACGACTCGGTGTTCCGGATGCTGCGGTTTGCGGTCTCGACCCATCAATCCGAGCGCTGGGTCCTGGAATTTGCAGGTGAATTGCCCTACCGGACGCAGGAGACGCTCCACGCCGGCACCTCCGAGTTTGTCGTGCCGCTGCCGTTTGCCGATTCGCTTTCCCTGATCATACAGCCGGGACAGCACCCGGCCCTGTACTGGCTGAAGTCCATCGAAGTTGTGGCTTTATCGGCGCAACCGGACGCATTGCCGCAGGTGGCACCGCCGGTCGAGATCACCGCCGACATCAACCCGGCGACACCTGCTGCTGCGGATCGCGACCCCTGGATGCAAACCGGGCAATGGACGCCCGACCGCCGCAAAGATACGGCTGTCGCGTCGACATCGGTGCGCGACGCCCGGCTGCCGGCGACGCATCCGGCGACCGTGGTTGCAGCCGCTGCGTCTGCCGATACCGTCGTTTCAAAACCGGCGCCCCCGGTCCGGCCGGAACCGCAATCGACCCTTCGAGAAACCGAGATGAACCCAACCTCCGAAAAACCACCCGCATCCGAAGTCAATGCCCCCCGGAAACCGCAGCCGCCGGCTCTGAACCTGACCGAGTTTGCCGATAGACGGATCTTTCAGCGGATCGGCCACCGGGCCGACATCACCGTATCCGGGCAATACAACGGCCCGCCCGGTGTTGTGGAGGCGCGGGTGCTGCGATGGGATACCGAAAAAACGGTGGTGTTGCCCTGGACGGAGATCGATCCGAAACCCCAGGACGGCATGTTTCTGGGGGTGTTGCCCCAGGTACCCCAGGGCGGCTGGTACCGGTTGCAGGTGCGCAGCCGCGCGAATCCTGCCCGGGTCATTGACGGCCAAAGTCGATGGGGGGTGGGGATGCTGGTGGCTTGCATCGGGCAGTCGAATATGAAAGAGTGGTTCCGAACCGGTGAAGACCTGCAGGCCCATCCGCTGCTGCGCAAGTTTGGCTCCGGCGGTTGGGAGGTTTTCGAGCGGTCCGGCAACGGTGCCATTGCCTTCGGCAACCGCATCGCCGAACGGTTGAGCATTCCGGTCGGCATCATGGATTTCGCCGTGGACGGTTCTGGATTGCGGCGGGAAGCGGACTGGGGCGTCGGCTACTGGCAGGACACCGCGCCGGGCTCCATCTATCAGAATTTCATCGACGGGGTTTCCGATGCAGGCGGCGCCCTGGAATTTGTGGTCTGGACCCAGGGAGAAGCCGACGCGGCCCGGGGGACGGTTACCGAAAAGGAATATCGCTACTCCCTGCAGAGCTTTATCCAGCGGCAGGTGCGGGCCGACGTGCGCAATGCCTCCGAACAGCCGCAATTGCCATTTCTGATCGTATCCATGATCAAGCGTCCCTATGGCAAGGACGAGCCCCACCAGGGCATTCGCAATGCCCAGCGGCAGGTGGC
The DNA here is from genome assembly GCA_051155755.1 of Desulfobacterales bacterium. Lineage (GTDB taxonomy): Bacteria > Desulfobacterota > Desulfobacteria > Desulfobacterales > SG8-13 > DAXETY01. The sequence continues at coordinate 1,920 of DAXETY010000070.1, read as the reverse complement.
CGAACAACTGGCCGACTGCTATTTTGCGGCGACGACGCTTGATCTGGCCAATCTGGGCAAAGAGCACCTGGCACCGGCGGCCTACATCACCCTGGGGCAACGGGTGGCGCAGACCGTGCTGTACGTGCTGGGGTTGGAAACCTATTACCGCGGACCGGAGGTTGCCGCTGCCGTGCAGGTCGATGCGTCCACCATCGACGTGAAAATCCGTCATCGGGGCGGGTCGAATTTCCGGCCGCAATACGGCGCCAGCGGCTGGGAAGTGATCGCAGCCGGCGAGCCGGTTCCGATTGCGGCGGTTTCAAAGAAGGACGCCGAAACGTTGCGCATCGCGCTGGATCGTCCGGTGCAGGAGCCTGCTGTGATTCGCTATATGTTCGGCGCCCTGCCGGATGTCCGCCGCCCGGTCCGCGACAACACCGCCTTGCAATTGCCGCTGGAAGCCTATCAGGGGTTGGTGTGCACGGAAACATCCCAAGATGAATCCCTCGCCAAAAAATAATGCCGGATCGAACCGGCGGCCGGCTATCCGGGTGACGGTGCACTCCGGTATGAAACAAGGGGTTTCGTACCGGTTCGAGGAACCCTTCCGGGTAGGGCGGGATCCCACCTGTGAAATCGAGTTGCGGGATTCGCTGGTCAGCCGGTACCAGGCCGAATTCTGGTTTTTGGAAAACCGCTGGTGGGTAATCGACCTGCAGAGCGGCAACGGCACCTTTGTCAATGGTACCCGGGTGGAAAAAACCGCTCTTTCCAGCGGGGACCGCATCGCCTTCGGCCCCAATGGACCGGCGCTGGAAGTGGAAATCGAAGCAGCGGCACCCGCGCCGCGGCCGACACCCCCACGACATACGACGGTCGAGGAAATGAGAGCCCATTATCTCGAAGGGGCCGACGACCGGGAGGCGGGCGAGCATACCGTCATGATCCGGCAGGCGTTTCGCCAGATTCAAAAGCGGCAGAAAACCAGATATGTGATTACCGTGGCGCTGCTCTCCTGCCTGGTGGTGGCCGCCGGCACCGTGGCCTGGCTGAAGCACCGTCAGGTGGAACGCCAGAAGCGACTGGCCGAAGAGATCTTTTATACCATGAAGTCCATGGAACTGGATTTCGCACCGTTTCTCAAAGCCGCCCGGGAACGGGCGGACGCCGAATCGCTGGCCCAGGTGCAGAAATACCGGGAACAGCGCCGGGCGATGGAAGACAAGTACGAGCGGTTTTTGACCGAGCTGGAAATCTACGAGGCAGGCATCAGCCCGGAAAAACGACTTATTCTGCAGATGGCCCGGGCTTTCGGCGAATGCGAAATCCGCATGCCGGACGGCTTCGTGGATGAAGTGATGGCCTACGTGGAAAAATGGAAGTCTTCTTCCCGGCTGGCCAATGCCGTTCAACGTGCCGAGCAGCGCGGATACACCGACATTATTGTCGAAACCCTGGAAGGCCAGGGTCTGGCACCTCAGTTTTTCTATCTCGGTCTGCAGGAGAGCGGATTCGATCTGCAGGCAGTCGGACCAAAGACGCGATTCGGCATCGCCAAGGGCATCTGGCAGTTTATTCCCACCACCGGTGCCAGTTACGGCCTGAAGATCGGGCCCCTGAAAGATCAGCGACAGTTCGATCCGCTGGACGAACGCCATCACTTCAGCAAATCCACCCGTGCGGCAGCCAGTTACCTGCGAGACATCTACGACACCGAGGCCCAGGCCTCGGGGCTGCTGGTGATGGCCTCCTACAACTGGGGCCCCAACAACATCCGCCGCCGCATCCGCCAGATGCCCGACAACCCCCGCGAGCGCAACTTCTGGAAGCTGCTCGAGCACGGTGAGGTCCCCCGGGAGACCTACGACTATGTCTTCCACATCGTGGCGGCCATCGTGATCGGCGAGGATCCGGATCTCTTCGGCTTCGACTTCGAGA
>DAXETY010000069.1:0-15218 GCA_051155755.1 Desulfobacterales bacterium | reverse complement strand
CGACTCCAGCAGCACCCGGGCGTGCTGGACGGCGTCGGCAAGCGGTCCCGGATGCGCGTGCAGCCTCCGGGCACGGTCGATGACTTCGCGGGCCAGCTGCTGGTAGTCTTCGGGCAGCTGGCCGTTGGTTTTGAACACCTTGAGGTTCTGGAGTTTTTTCCAGAGGGTCCAGTCCTCGTTGAGTTTCGAGCCGTGGGCGGCCTCCTGCAGGCAGCGGTGGTCGGCCTCCACCGCGGCTTTGGCACTGTCGGAGTTGACAAAATCGCGCATGCAGTGCGGGTATTGGTGAAGCAGGCGCTGGGCGCAGCGCCGCAGCGATGCGGTCAAGGCGGGGCCGTCTTCGGTGGGCCCGTAGGTTTGCTCGATGCAGCGCAGGGCGTGCGCCAGGCGGGCAGCGCGGTCCAGGTCGCCGCCGATCACGCGCAGCATTTGCACGCAGTCTAAGATGCGATCCCGGAACCGGCCGGCGCCGTCTTTGCCGCTGGCAAAATCATAGGTGTATCCGAACATCGCCAGCTTGCGGCTGATTTCTTCGATGCGCTCGATCCGGGCGATGGCCTTGCGCAGCAACAGGGCTTCTTCATCTTCTTCCAGCAGGCGCGGGTAGGGCGAGCAGCCGGCTTCAAAGGCGTATTCCACCAGCAGGCGGTTGCCGAACCCGTGTATGGTGGTGATAAAGGATCGATCCAGGCGCAGGGCATCGTCCAGGCGGTCTCGGGCCATGAGCTCGGTGCGGATGCGGTCGCGCAGTTCGCCGGCGGCGTTTTCGGTGAAGGTCACCGCGGCAATGCGGTCGGGGGCCACCGCGCCGGACACCACCCAGTCGGCCAGCTGCTCCTTGATGCGGTAGGTCTTGCCGGAGCCCGCACCGGCCGGCACCATGATCAACTTGGGCAGCGCGCTCATGGGGCCACCTCCGCCTGGTGCATGAACAGCCGCAGCAGCGGGCTGTTGTCCAGGGCGTACAGCCGGATGCCGGCGTTTTTGTCCCACCAGTCTTCGTCTGCGGTGGAGTTCAGCCGTACTTTTCCGGTGCGGATTTCATCCAGGCGCCGCTCCAGGTGCTCCATGGCGGCCGAGGAGATGTCCGCATCGATGACTACCAGGCCCGGGACGGTGCCGTCTGCGGAAATGGCGCTGTCGGACAGGGCGGTCTGATCGTTTAGCAGGTAGTAGAGCACGCCGACATCCGCCGGTGCGGCCGCCAGGGCGGGCAGGCCGCCGGATTGAATCATCAGGCGGTAGAGATGGGCCTGCAGGTCGAAGCCGCTTTGCATGCGCCGGCGGCGTTTGAAGCTGCCGGATTTCTTGTAATCCACCACCAGCACCTTGCCGGCGGGCAGCTGCAGCAACAGGTCGCTTTGTCCTCTTAAGGTGATGCCGTTGTAGTTGCCCTGCAGCCATTGCTCGGAGCCGATGATCTCCGCGTTCCAGGATGCCAGAAGCTGCCGCCAGCGCACGGCGGCGGTGACGATCTCGGTTTCGAGCTTGAGCCGTTCGCCCCGCCAGTCCGGGCTGCGCAAAAAGGGCGTCAGCTGCAGCGTAAACTGGTTCAGCACTGCCGGGGCCTGCTTGGCAATGGCCTTTACACCGATCAGCGGTTTGCCGGCGGGGAAAAAGTGTTCGAACACCCGGTGGGCCAGGGTCCCGGCGGTCATGGGATCGAGCTCGTCGGTGGTCCACTGCCGGGGCTCGCAGCCCAGCCGGCCCAGCAGCCAGGCGAACGGCGACACCATCAAGGTGTCGGCCGCGCTGGGCGACAGCGACGCCGGCTTGTCAGGGGCCGGGCCGAAGACCCGCAGCAGGTCGATCTGCAGGTCGAGGTCTTGGATCGACAGCGAGCGCGGCGAAACCGGTTGTTTTGGGGCGGCGGTGGCCAGTTCGGCAATTTGTTCGCGGTCTTCCCGGCGGCTTAATTCCAGGACCAGGTCGTCGGGTTCGATGCCGAAGCGGCGGGCCAGAAAGACCAGGCTGCTGGAGGGCTCCAGGGGCTTGCCGTCGGCGGCGCGGCGGGAAAACACCAGCGTGAGGCTCTCGGCGGCCGCGGCCATCTGGCGGGCGAACCGGGCTCTTTCCTGTTCTCTTTTGGATTCGGCGGTCGGCACCGCCCACCCGTTAGCGGCCACCGTCTCCCACTCGGCTTCGGTGAACACGGCCGAGGCCCGTCCGCCGGCCGGGAAGTGCCCTTGGTTGAATCCGACCACCACCAGATGTTCGACCGTGCGCCACGGCTCGCAGCCTTCGTGAAACACTGCCACGGCTTCTTTCCAGAAGGCTCGCTCTGCGGCGGTGTGAATCGGCTGCGGCTTTGCTTTGGAAAGCAGCGCTTCCCAATCGGGTTCGCTCATGTCCGGCAGCGCCAATAACACCTCGTCGATGCAGGCCAGGGCCCGCCGGCGGTGATCGAGCAGGCCCTCGCCGCTTTCCAGCAGGCGCCGGAACGATGCGAGATGCTGTTGCAGCTGTTCAACCGTATCGACGCCGGCATCCAGCATGTCCATCAATCTGCGCGGAGCAGCATCCAGCTTTTGGTCCTTTAGCAGCACATCTCCGTCCATGACCGCCTGGGCATAATCCTGGCCCTCGGCCATGGGCCAGGGCATCAGGGGCGAGGTCAGCAAGGCGATGATGGACATGAGCGGAGCCGGCCGGCGCAGGCCCAACAGCAGCAGGCGAACGGCTTCTTTGCCCAGGTCGCGCTCACCCGGCGAGCGCTGCAGGCCGGAAAGCGGCAGGCCGAATTGATTGAAGACCGCATCCACGGTCTGCAAGCTGAAGGCATCGGCTGGCAGCAGGATCCCGTATTGTTCGGGCCGGCCGCCTTGATCGATAAACTTTTGAATCATGCCGGCGGCCACCTCGATCTCTTCCAGGCGGTCGCGGGCCGACAGCACGCGCAGGCTGTGATTGGGACGGACCGGTGTGTCCAGGGGCCGGTATAGGGCGCGGGCGGCCAGCAGCGCCGGATTCGAGGTGCCGGCCGGCTCCAGTGCGCGGGCCAGCAGGTCTTGCAATTCGCTGTCGGGCGGCGGGGCGTCGGTGGCCAGCCGGTCCAGCACGGCCTGCTGCCAGGCGTTCAATGCCGGCAAATCCGGCAGGCTGTGCACCCGCAGTGGGCGGAGGGGTGGATGGGCGGCGTTGATCACGGCCTCCATCATCCGGAAGGCCTCCGGCAGGGTGTCGATTCGGTTGAGCAGCTCGGACAGCTGGCCAAAACGGGTGTGCAGACGGCAGGGCTGCGGCAGCTTTTTTATGAACGCCGGCCAGTCGGCCTTCGGGCCGGCGCCTTCGATCAGGCGCTGCAAGGCGGCATCCAGTTCGGCCAGGGTTTCTTCCGGCGCCACCTCGAGGCTGGCAGACCAGAAGGCTTCGCTCTGTCGGGCGGCGCATTCGGCCAGTTTTTCGGACCAGGAGGGGTTTTCAGGCGGCAGGAGATAAGCCGCGCAGGCCTGGGAAAGCAGCTCGGGCCAGGAGCCGGCAATGCGATACAGTCCCGGGGCCTCGGCGGCTAACATCTTTCGCACGCTACGGCTGCTGGAACCGTCGGGTGTAAGCAGAAAATCGGTAACGGCGTTTTGCAAAGAATGCTCCCTGTTTCACTGGCACAGGCTTAGGGTTGTGGGCCCGCCTTCAACCAGAGAACTTTGGAGTCATGGCCGGTTGGATCGCCCGGCACCATGGGCGGGTTGATCTTTGAGCTCGGGTACGGCCGCCTGTGGTTGAAAAACGGCAAGCTTAGCGATTGAAGGAGCGCAGTTTGTCGATCGAGACGGTCAACGTGTTAAATCATTATTTTACCACAAAAGCGGCCGGTGCTCCAAATTTCAAGCCAGCAGCGAAGCGGCTTTGGCGACGGGCGATCCGATATTTTCAGATGCTTTTTAAGGAAATTCATTCCAGTTCGACGATGTTGAGCGTTTTTTGTTTGAACCTGCCCATAAATTCTTCGATCGGAATGGTGCCGATCTTCTCGATCTCGGTGATAATTTTTGCGTGTGTTTGCGGGTCTTCGTTCGGAAAGTGTCGGACCAGATCCAGCAGGAATGAGGGCAGCGGTTTCTCCACTCGAAAGTGCAGCTCGAGCTTGTACAGGGAATCGTACTCGTCAAAGAAGATAACCATGACCCCGAAGACAGTGTTCAGGTTGGCAAAGCCGATGTCGGCGAACACGTCGTTGCGGTCGGGGTTTTCCACAAACACATGCGTCGATGCATAATCGGTGAAGTTTTCGTGGGTCGATGCGGCAGCGATGTTGTAGCGACCGAGCTTGCCGAGCCAGAACGGAACGGAGGTGATTTTGTCTTTTAGTCCTTTTTTCGTAAACCAGGGATGCTCCGGCTGCGCGAAGATCTGATTGACCCCTTCGATTTCGTTTTTGGACATTTCGACCAGCAGGTGAGCGAGAAACAGGTGAAAATCGTCAATTTCCGGCAGAGGTTTCATTCGGTGCGGGTCTCCTTGCGTACGTTTCTTTTCAGTCATTCATGTCAGCTCTTGTTCAGGTCTCTGTATTTTTTGCATTTCGGATTGATGCAGCCCAAATCCGCCGGAATGATCATGCAGTGGCTGACGGTACCATCGTCATAAAGAACATCCGCGGCGGAAGGATAATTGAGCGGCTCGCCACATACCGAGCATTTGCGGCTGCCGCATTTCTGGCAGAACCAGGGTCGTTTGCCATCCTGCAGGGTGGCAAGGGCCTGCTGGATGGTTTCAGGGGTCCATTTTTGACCCCAGACGACCAGGTAGGTGGATTCCGGCTCGGGAAATTGGATGCTCCTGAACGGGTGGTCCCTGCTTCCCCCGCTGATTTCCAGTTCGAGACGCGGTAGCCGATGGTGGCCGCAACCAGCCGGCGGCCGCCGACTTCTTCAATGGTTTTTCCGCAAAAAATGCAGGATGCGGCTGGAAGTTTTGGTTTTTTATCCATGACCGGAACCGGGTTTGCTGTTGTTTGTCTTTGGGTATTGTGAATCCATCATAACGGATGAGTGTGACAGATGCGGTCACAGGGGATAAAAAAACTCGATGGGGCGCTACTGCGATGGAAGGGCTTGCAGCTGCGAAAATCGAATCACGAAAGGACCAGTGCTATGAAGACCGCTTCTATCGGCTGAAGGTCCGGCTGCAGGAAATCGAACCGGAAGCCTGGCGGCGGTTTGTGGTACCGGGTAGCATTACAAGGGATCTAAATTGAATGATTTTTTGGCTCCCATCGGGGGCATTAATATGACACTCAATATCGACTCTTCGGCGGATTCATATTGACGTCGGCTTTTTTGTACCATATAATGCATAAAATTGTATAAATATATACAAAAGTTTGTATAAAAAAAATTAAATACAGAATAGACAAAAATCGGCTTTTCGAAATTTTAGAAGGATGGAACCGATTTCTAAAGCGTCGAGTGCGCCTGGTTGCCGGCGGTGGTACGGCGATGACTCTGATGGGAGTGAAACCTTCGACAAAGGATGTCGATTTCATGGTGCCTGAAGTAAGAGAACATGACTACCTGACGAAACAGTTAGCGGCACTTGGTTATAATCGCGTGACTGGCTCCGGATGGAAAAGGGCCGGTGAGTTCTTCCAGTTCGATATTTTCCGAGGCAGTCGGATCCACACAACCGAACTGCTGGAGTCTCCCCTCAAGGAAGGGCGGCACACAACAGTGAAGGATTTCTCGCATCTTTATATTGGTATCTTGAACAACTATGATTTGATTACCAGCAAGTTAATGCGAGGAACCAGTGTCGATTTCGATGACTGCCTGGTTCTGACGGAAGCCCATCTCGCAGAGATTAATATTGAAAGGCTTGTTCGGCATTTTCACGAGATGGTTGGTTACGATGTGGCTCAAGATCGATTAAGGCCCAATATGGATCATTTCCTGGAATTGTTGCGTGAGGAAAAGCTTTATGGATGAAAGACAGCTGTTGGCCGGTTTATCGAAATTCGGTTTTTCCTTGTTTGAAACGGCCGAAGAATTGGATATCAACCAAATCCTGGCTGAGGTCGCCAAGCGCAGTGATAAGCGGCTCTGGGAAGGTTTTCCCGTATTGCTGGCCAATGCATCGGAAAAGTTTCAGTTCACACCGGAAAAGGTGGAAAAGCAGTTACCAGGAAAAAAACAGAAAGAACGCTTTCACAGGTTGATCCTTTTATCCGGGGCAATTTTCGCTGTTTACCACCTGTCGTTTTCATGGTGGAGCAAGTTCAAAAAAGACCTTTCCCCAAAAGACAAAGAAATGGTTGAGACCTGGAAAAACCATTTGGTGAATAATCGCCCACTCGAATTAGATGATGCAACACTCGATCCGCAGCGATTGAAAAATGTGTTTGAACTTTACTTCGAGAAAAAGGCGGAAAAAGACCGGCGGCGTAAAGAACAGCACGAGGAGTTGTCCCTGGAGTACGCCTTGTCTCAGGTTTTTTCGCCAAAGCAAAAAGAACTCTTCAAAAAGAAACTGGGAGGTCATCCCCTGACAAAAACTGAACAGGAGTATTATTCCCGGACGGTCAAGAAAAAAGTAGTCGCACTGGCAAACTCCGACTTGCACAGCTTGTCGAAAAAACTCTTAGGCCTGTAGCTTGGGTGAAAAGGCGGAAATGATTTTCTTCGTTTCTTCTTTTCCCCAATAGAATTCCTTGCCGCGCGAAACAATGTAGAGATCAGGGGGTCGGGCCATGACAAGTAACAGATATTACTAGTGTTTGTCCCTAAAATGATCGATTCTGAAGCCGTATATTGCCAATTTAGCCCCCAAAATTGAACTGATAAGGCGCCAGTGATCTTTTCCCCTCATACCGATAGGCTTACGTATCTGATTTTTGCCTCAAAAAACCTATTATAGGTACCAAAAAGGGGCAAAAAATTCATTATATTTGAATAAAAACAAGTTCTTGGCTAGGCCCGACCCCATTGCCGAAAAAACGGCAGCGCCTTCATCGGCCCTGCCGTTTTCCACGTCGGTTTGGGATGCCAGAAATCTGCGGCTCCTAAGTGTTTTTTCTTTTATTTCTGCTCCGGCGGATGCCAGAAGGAGCCCATGTTCTTCAACGCCCCGACAAATTCCTGCAGATAGTCGTGCATGCGCGAAGCGTAATCGGACTCCGAGCGCCGGGTGAAAAAGTCCATGGAAAAAAGCCCGGCGATGTCGGACAGCTTGTTGATGCCGGCTTCGGTGCCGGCTTTAAAACCGCTCCAGTTGCGTACATGCTCTTCCGACCGGAAGAGGTTCATGGTGCTTCAGGCATAGGGAAGGTCGTTGAACCAATCCCGGAACGGCACCGACACGTAGCCCATGATTCCATCCGGTTCGGCCTTCAAGATGGCGCCGTCCTTCATTTCCACGTGCACCGGCTTGCCGCAGTCCAGACAGGGCGCATCGATCTGCACCAACTTTCCGGGAAACAGCCAGCTGACCGCCAGCGATTCGAATCCTCACTGGCCGAACCACTTCTGCTGGCCGTCGATGGTAATGCGGTACTGGATGGGCAGATTGTTGAACGGCGGAAAGGAGCCGACGTAGTCGGTGTTGGGCAGCAACCAGCCCGGAAACCCTTCGGAGAAGAGTTCATGCAGTGCCTTGCGCCCCTCTTCGACGCCGACGCCCAGTTCGGAGGCGATTTCCGTGTAGTGGGGCGCCTGTCCGGTTTCAATCATGTGTTTCAGGATAATTTGAAAGGTTCTGTCCAGTCGGCTGGAGTTCTCCATATCCCGTCCTTCTGTGACGGGTACAATTCAGTCGGCGGTCAGGGCTTCGACCACCTGCCGGTGTTTTTCGTCAATCATTATCCGGCCGCGCTCCCAAAAAGTCGGCAACCGGAAATTGTTTTCACCGGAGAAGGTATAGCGGTAGTCCGGGGAAACAGGATTTTTTTAGAGAATGCAAATCGATTCTGAAATGGGGTTGATTGTGTATTCGAAGATACCGCCGCGAATTACACTGGACATGATTTGCGGAACCACCCGCTTACACCACAGCTTCGGTTACAACGAAACAAAAATGACTTCGGCCGCAGATGCCGCAATCGTGTAAACCCGAAACGGGTGCGGTGCGTCTGAACGGTTGCGGACATCGAAACAAGGGCCGGAATCACTGCATCGGGACATCGGACGGATCGGGCCGCCTGAGCAGGCCCAGACATCGAACGACAAGGGGAATATCCATGCCAAAGACAAGGAAATTCCAATGGCTCTTGAAAGTTGGGGTGCTGGTGCTGCTCGGAGCGCCTGTCGGCCTACCGCCGATTGCAGCGGCCCCGGCGGACGCCGGGGTGGCCGGTGATGTGCAGGTGCTGGCCTCGGGTCCCATACACGAGGCATTTGCAGAGGCCGTGGGTCTGGATCCGGAGCCGGGGATCGAAGCGCCCGCCAAGCCGCCTGCGCGCATCGAGGAGGTCCCGCCGAGCAGCAAGCCCGAGGGAGACGTACAGTGGATTCCGGGGTACTGGGCCTGGGATGAGGATCGCAGCGACTTTATCTGGGTTAGCGGAATCTGGCGGGTTCCGCCGCCGGGCCGCTACTGGGTTTCGGGCTACTGGGCCCCTTCGACCAGCGGATATCGATGGATTTCGGGTTATTGGGCCGGTGCGGACGAAAGCCGGACGGCCTATCTGCCCGCGCCGCCCGAATCGGTGGAAGTCGGCCCCAGCAGTCTTGCGCCTTCTTCAGATCACACCTGGATACCCGGCGGCTGGGTATGGGTCGGGGCACGCTACGCCTGGCGGCCGGGCTACTGGAGCCTCGTGCACCCGGACTGGATCTGGGTGCCGGCCGGTTCTCTCTGGACCCCCCGCGGGTACCTGTTCGTGAGCGGGTACTGGGATTACACGGTGATCCACCGCGGAATTCTGTATGCGCCGGTTTACATCCCCCACCGGTCGTACTTCAGGGCGGCCTTTGCGTTTTCCCCCGGCGTCGTCATCAGCCTGAACATCTTCGACGATGCCCTGTTCCTGCGCCCGCGGCACCGGCATTATTACTACGGGGATTATTACGCGCGGAAACATCTCCAGCGGGGAATCTACCCCTGGTATTCGCCGCAGGCCAGGCGGGCGGTCTATGATCCGATCTACGCCCATCAGCGCTGGCATTACCGCTACGACCGCCGGTGGGAGAATCGGCTGGAGGCGAGCTTCCAGACGCGCCGGGACCGCGCCGCCTCCAGGCCGCACCCCATCGCCGGTCCGCACGATTTTCGCGGCGGGCACGGTGACAGGCATTTTCAGCCGCTTTCGGAAACGGCGCGCCAAAATGTTCCCCAGCGGCACCGGGCCGAACGCATCCAACGGCTGGAGCCACCGCGGCAGCGAACCCCGGGACCGGCGGCGCCGCCCGCAAAGAGGGCCATACGTCCGCGGCCCCAGGAGGATCGCTTCGACAGACTCCGGATACCGGACCACAGCCTTCAAAATACGGTACGAAGCCCGAAGACATCCGGACCGCCGGTACAGATGTCGCGGCGGTCGCTGCCGGCTCCGGACACATCCTCCCGCCGGCCGGCTGTGGACCGGCCGAGTAAAAGATCCGACTGGCGGCAAACGCCGCCGGCACAGCGCCAAAGCCCGGACGCAGACCGCGGCATGCGGCTTTCGGAAGGCAAATCTTCAGGGTCGCGCCCGGCCGGGACGATTCTAAGGAACCACGCCCGGCCGCAGGAGCGTGCGAGCGGAAATCCGCGCCCGATGAAACAACTCCGCAAAGCTAGATCAGACGATGAAGCCGCGAGGGTTTCAGAACGCCGGCGCAGCGACAACGGCCGGCATCCCGACAGCAGCCGCGGACCCCGCCACTGGTAGCTGGCAACCCCCGGAAGGTTCGCCCACTGGGCCGCGGTTTGAAAAGAGTGCGCTGTGAAAACGGGAACGGACCCAGGCAGGGAACCGATATTCTGATAAGTTGGACATAAATAAGACCGTATTGTTTTCGAGTGCCCTTGGGGTAAACGATCCAGATTTTCGCGGCTTCTGTGGCTTTTACGGTTGCCCCGCTTTGGTTGTGGGTGTTTGACATTCGGGCAAATCCTGAGGTAAACCGCAGATCACCGGATCGTACAACCCGTTTCAACGCTATTTTCGATCGTTGCAACCGTTGGGATTATGACATTAAAATGAATGGAGGTGATTTCAAATGAATAAAATCAACCTGGGATCAACCATACCCGCCTATCCCATGCCGGTTTCCCTTGTCGGAGCCCATGTGGACGGCAAGCCGAATTTTTTAGCAGTCGCATGGTTTACCATGGTCAGCTATAAGCCGCCAAGAATCGCGATTGCTCTCGGCAAAGGCCATTACACCAATCCTGGAATTAAAGAGAATAAAGCCTTCAGCATATGTCTGCCTTCGGAGGATATGGTGGAGACGACGGATTATTGCGGAATTGTATCGGGTAAAAATACGGACAAATCGGGTGTGTTTGATCTTTTTTATGGAGAGCTGAAAAGCGCACCGCTAATCAGAGACTGTTCTTTAAGCATGGAATGCAAACTGGTGGATACTGTGGAGAGCGGTGTAAATGAAATCTTCATTGGAGAAATCATCGGCACCTATACCGAAGAGCGGTTTTTGACGGATGGCAAAATGGATTTTAGGAAAATGAGACCGCTGATCCTTTCCCAACCGGATACTTCTTATTGGTCTCTTGGGAAACCTTTGGCCAAGGCATGGAATGTCGGAAAACGATACAAAGCCAAACGCAAATAGCTTCGATGCGGAAAAAGCGGGATGTGATTTTATGCGTTTTTATTCTACCAAGAGCTGCCGGGCCGTTTGGTGAAATTACATCTTGTGCTTGAACGACAACTTGGTGTTTTGTCCATGCGTTGAAATTATGGTTTGGGAAATATAATTTTCCGGCTGAGCGGCGCGTGAAACGCGTGTCCGACTCCAGCCGCTTGTTGTGTGCAGATGAATTTATTGGCTCAATTTGGCACTAGCGATACGATTAAGACTTACACCGGACTCGGCAGCTTGTATGGCCAATTTCCTATGTACCTCAGGAGGCACCCGGACCATAAATTTACCGCTGAAATGTTTACTTGCGATCGGTTCAGGAATTGGCTCGTCTGTTTTTTTCATATCCAACAGTACATCCGCAACAAGATTCCGGATGCCTTTTAGCGCCTTTTCCGGTGTCTCAGCCAACCAACTTAAGCTAGGAAACTCAGCACACAGGCCCACATACTCATTATCATCTTCAGACCAGGTAACCCGGTATGTGTATTTATCATTTTTTGTGGCCATGGCTAACCTCCAATTTTTCAATCGCCAAAAGCACCTGCTTCACTTGATATGGCTTGGCTTTTCCCTTGTAATTTTGAATATTGATCCTTGGATCCCCCTGCCAAGGTGTTTTGTAAATTCGATGACTGCTTTTTTTCTGATGTGGTTCACCAAAATAATGATCACATACTCTGCACAAATCCGAAAACCGAACATCCTTCGGATTTCTCTTTAACATAAATAGCAGGTCATCGATTTTTGTCATGGCAGGATAGTATCATTATTGGTACTATTGTCAAGTGGCAAAATCTGGACGCAATCAGGGTTATAGGAACGCTCCATTATTCACACAACGATCGTTGCGTTGCGCGTAAAATGGGAGCGGACGAAGGCAAGCGACTGATATTCTAAGAAGCTGTTTCTAAAAAGACCGATTCTGAAGCTTTATGTCGCCAATTGCGACCGCCAAATTCAATCTATAAGGCACCGGCGGTCTTGACCCCTTGCACCGGGATGCTTGGTTGGCCGATGTCCGCCGCTAAAAGCAAAACAAAAAGCTGTGCGAAAAGGGAACCGAGTTCGCCGCCCGCCCGATGTTAAGTTGATTTTCTTTTTCGTATATCCCTAACCATATAGGAGTTCCCTGGTCCGCGCTTGAGTTCGAATAGATCAATGGCCTTGAAAAGGCTGCTTAGATTTTTGTATCCGTAATTCCTGCTGTCAAAAGAGGTTTTGTTGGATATATGCGACCCAACCGCACCGAGAGCAGCCCATCCGTTGCCCTCTTCCGTCGATTCAATTGCTTGTCGAAGCAGATTTATCAGTTTTGTATCCGATTTAATATTTTTGGATTTTGTTTGTGCGGTATCATTTTGTTTTGATTCCTGGTCTAAAAACAAAAACTTGGAGCAAGCATTCACAAACGGAGAAGGGGTTTTGCGCTCACCAAATCCCAGAACGACTTTGCCTTCCGCAAGGACTCTGGTAACTAACGGCGTATAATCACAATCGGATGAAACGAAACACATCACATCGATATTCTTGGTATACATCACATCCATTGCATCAATCACAAGTGCAATATCCGATGCATTTTTCCCTTTTGAGAGGTCATACTGTTGCACGGGTTGTATTGCATATTCATGTAAAAGATCCTCCCAGGGCTTCAGAGAGGCATTCTTCCAATTTCCATAGGCTTTTCGAATCGTCACGACACCATATTTTGCCACTTCACTCAGAACGTCTTCAAACTTGCTGGCCGGCGCATTATCCGCATCTATAAACAATGCAATTTTCTGTTTTGATTCATCCATTTTATATCGCACCTCGATTAAAATTAACGAAAACCCATAAGACCATACCCTCATCCCCGACGGTAAAGCGTCTTGCCTTCTTCCAAAGCCGGCTTCAGGACCAGCGAAGGGTTGTCGCCTTATTGGTCAACGTCCTGCTCCGTGACAACCACGATATTCTTGGACACCCCCAATCCGCGCAGGGCCCGGAAAATCGTCCGGGACGCCTTCCGGCGATGGGTACCATCCGGCATAACCACCAAAATATCCAAATCGGAGTGCGGCCCCATTCCGCCCCGTGCGGCGGAACCGAACCGGACAACCCGTAAGGGGCGAACGGCACGGGTCACCCGTTTGACGATTTCATCGAGCAGCTTTGAATCCGGTTCACCCATGGTCGTTGCCTTCTTGACGATTTACGGCAGCAGGCACTCCGAAAGGCCGATCAATAAATCCCAACTTATTTGTAAGTGGCAGATATGTCAAGAAAGTTAAGATTTCATCGACGCCTGCCGCTATCGACCGAATCCTTCGTGTTTGAGGTCGTTTATGGACGTTGTTGCATTGTTTCCATGATTATCGGTGTCACCGCAAACCGTCTAATCGCTGCGATTTGCGTGAAATCGTCAGACGGAGGATTTCATACGACTGCAAAGAGGCAGGATTCATTGTGTTCAAGCGTTTCGGCTTGGAATCCCAGTGTTTTATATAGTTTTTAATATTAAACTATAGTTGACAAAAACAATCTATAGTTGTATTTTAAGATTCAAATAATATCGGTTCATGGAGGTATTAGAATGCGCCCGATTGCTTCAGAGCAGGACCCTCTGCGCTACCCGCTCAATGATATTCTTGGCACCCGGGCTCAAGTAAGGCTGCTCAGAGTTATGGCAACCGAGGTCGAGGGACCTCTAACGGTGGCGGATATCGCCGAGCGCTCGGGGCTGACCGTACCCGGCGCACAAAAAGCTTTGGATAAGCTTTTGCGTTCCGGATTTGTTTCCCGGGTGGGCGGCGGCCGCAAGCACCAGTATGAAATCCGGCGCTCGGACCAGCTCATGCAAATGACGATAGCGTTGTTTCAAGAGGAAAAGAGCCGCTATGAGCAGCTGTTTGCCGCTCTCAAAAAGAAAATCGACCGTCTGTCACCGCCTCCGCAGGCGGTATGGATTCAGGCGGTTCCCAGGGAAATCGATGAGCCTTTGATGCTTGGAATGTTTCATGAATCCCTTTACCTGAACAAATGCATGCGCGAATTGCGGCCAGAACTTGCTCAGATTGAAAAGGGTTTCGATTTGGCCATCGAACTTGAAGGCTTTACGAAGGCGGACATTCCAGACCTCGAGCTTGACGGCGTTAACGTCATATATGGCATCTTACCGAAAACGTCGAACGAAGATGCGCAGAAGCAGGCAAAAAAAGCTTTGACACATGGAGAAAAGAATCGCCTACTGAAAATACTGTCCCAAAGTTTGGCAAAGTCCATTGAAAAGGATCCTTCCCTTATAAAGCGCGCGAAGGATCATATCGATCGTTTGCTTCAGGAGGATCAGGGGACGGCGACCGAAGATATCATGGAATGGCGCAATATACTCGATTCCTATTCCGATCAGCGGTTGGCGCGTTTTTTAACGTCTTCCAGCGAACGTGCCAATCGCCTACGTCAGAGCAATCCATTTTTCGCCGTTTTAAACACCGCCGAACGGGCTCGGATGACCGAGGCGTTGGAGAACCGGAGTGACGCGCAATCAACTTGAACACGCGATCAGGGCGGCCTGTGATGTTTCAAATGACTCCGAGCTATGGATATTCGGCTCTCAGGCGCTGCTTGGGCAATTTCCCGATGCGCCGGAAAGCCTCCGGGCCTCGATCGAAGTCGATGTCCAGCCAAAGAATCGGCCGGAAGCCGCAGATGCCATTGACGGTGCACTGGGTGAATTGTCAATGTTCCATCAAACCCATGGTTTCTATGTTCATGGGATATCGATTGAATCAGCCAAGCTGCCGGGTGGCTGGGAACAAAGAACGATACCCATCTGCGACCCCATAAGGACACGCGGCAAGACGGGTTTATGCCTCGAGGTGCACGATCTTGCAGCCAGCAAGCTTGCCGCTTACAGGGAAAAGGACAAAGAATTTGTTCGCTTGCTTCTGATTGAGAAAATGATTGATGCTACAATTCTTGAAGAAAGAATTGGGAATTTGAATATTGAAGAGCGATTGCGAGAGCGTTTTCTTCGTTGGGTAAGCATAACTGCAGAAGAGTTGGGCGGTCACTCGTAGCGAGTTTGCGAATCTCTTCGGCCAGCTGATAAAGTCGAGGCCACAATCCGTTTGTATCGCTTTCGGCGTTTTCATTGCCCCGATTCCATGACAGGGTTGAAGACCGCCTATCCTCAGCACAACGTGTTTCGGCGCATGAATTACCTTGAAAATTCGGTTGGTCGCACCGAGATATCAAGGTATGCAATACACTTTGAAAAGGATTTTCCTTGTTTCATCGTTACATCGGCATAGACTATTCCGGTGCGCAGGTGCCCTCCGCAAGCTTGAAGGGGCTGCGGGTGTACACGGCGGACCGGGATTCGGCGCCTGCAGAGGTTCCGCCGCCGCCAAGCCCCCGAAAATATTGGACTCGGAAAGGCATCGCCGAGTGGCTGGTGGCGCAGCTTTTCGACAGCACCGGTATACTTGTCGGCAT
>DAXETY010000068.1:0-40505 GCA_051155755.1 Desulfobacterales bacterium | reverse complement strand
GATCCATCCTATTCGCTGCCGCTGTTTCTGGGGGTGCTGGCGGCCCTTGTACTGAGCCGTCAAAAGCCCGTAGGGCACACGGTCAATACAGTTTGCCTGGTGCTGAGCACCGCTTACCTGGTGTGGAGCGCCGGCGCCAAGCTGCACGTGGAGCAAACCGCGCGGGCCGCATTGGAGCGGCAGGCCATCTCCTCGGAAAGAGTGCTAACCGTGCCGACCCCGTTCAACACCCTGTTGTGGCGCGTGCTGGTGATGCAAGACGAGGGGTACTACGAAGGCTTCTATTCCCTTCTGGATGACGACCGCAACGTCCGGTTCGACCACTACACCAGCCGCAATTCGCTGCTGGAAGGCATCGAGAACCACTGGCCTGTCAAACGCCTGCGGTGGTTTACCCACGGATTTTATTCCGTGGAGCGCTTGCGCCAGGCCGTCGTCATGACCGACCTTCGCATGGGATTGGAGCCTTACTACGTCTTTCGCTTCAAGGTGGGAGAAATCGGCAACCCCCACGCCCGGCCGACGGACAGCGCGCGGGTGCCCAGCGAGCGCCGACTGGATCAACTCCACTGGGTCTGGGAGCGAATCTGGACACAGGTACCGCCGGCGAAGAGTTTTCAGCCGGTCGAGGTGGGATGATCGAGGCCGAATGCGGGTTCAGGGGGCCGATATCCGGTTTAATTCTTCCAGGGAAGAGCTGTCGTCAAATGTATCGGCCACGACTTGATAGTTCATGTTGGGCACCGGCTTCATGAAAGCGACTTTTCGCTGGGGCTGGTCGAAACCCTGCCTGGGCCACCAGAATTCAGTCCAGGCCCCTGCAGGTTTGCCCTGTACCTCCCCGCACAGGTACAAAATAAAAAGTTTTCCGGTCAGGTGGCATTTGGCCTTGGAAAACTGCATTCCGATTTCCCTGCTTTTGGCGTTCGGCAGGCAGAAAAACTCCTCGCACTGGGTGACGAACACATAGGTGTTCTTCCAGGCGAACCGGCCCCCGGCCTGTTCGAATTCCTTCAAGCCCGGCTCGCCTTTTTCGGCCAGAAATTGAGCCGCCTCCGTTACCTTTTCGTAAATCTCCTGCGGGGTGGCATTGCCGGTGACCCATTCCGACTGGCCCGCGGCGGCGACGGGCAGCAGCAACACTACCAACAGCACCAGCGCGAGCCGCAGGCCACATGAATCTCTCAGACCCTTTGTCATCATGTTTCTTCCTTACCGAATTTTTGGGGCGTTCGACCGATTATGAATCCGTCATTTGTCACAGATTCGGATCAACTGCATTCTTCGTTTTTAATGGAGCAGGCCTGTAAAATCTGATCTTCCCTGGATTGGTCGCGATAGACCGTGATGCCTTTCACACTGGTTTCGTGGGCCTTCAGAAACAGGCTGCGGATGTCCGACCGGCCGGCCGAAGACGGAACATTGATGGTTTTGGACACCGCATTGTCGGTGTATTTCTGGAAGGCGGCCTGGATCCGGATGTGCCATTCGGGATCGACGTCCCAGGCCGTCTGGAAAATTTCGGAAGAAATCGGCTTGCCTTCCCGGTGATAGCGCGCATAGATTGGATGAACGTCGTCATAAACGGTGTCTACGATGCGACGTTTGGCCTTGAAGGCAAAAACCGGCTCGATGCCGCTGCTCACACCGGCGATCAGGCTGATGGTGCCCGTGGGTGCGATGGTGGTCAGCGTTGCGTTGCGCCGTTTGCGGACGCCTTTCCCCGGGAAAATGCTATGATCGAATGAAGGGAAATTGCCCCGCCGTTCGGCCAGTTCCGCCGAAGCTTCCCGGGCGCAGTGCTGAATGCGTGACATGATCGCCTCGGCCACCTCGATGGCCTTTTGGCTCTGGTAGGAAATCCCCATCAAGATCAGAAGGTCGGCAAAACCCATGACACCCAATCCGATCTTGCGATTGGTGCGGCTCCATTCTTCGACCTGACGCAGGGGATAGCGGTTGATTTCCACCACGTTGTCCAGAAAGTGAACCGCCAGCCGGGTCAGGGCATCGATTCTTTCAAAACGAATCCGTTTCCCATCCAGCACGCGGGTCAGGTTAATGGAACCCAGAACGCAGGACTCGTAAGGCAGCAGCGGTTGTTCTCCGCAGGGATTGGTGGCCTCCAGGCGCCCCATGCCGGGGGTGGGGTTGGCCTGATTGATGCGATCGATGAAAATCAGCCCGGGGTCGCCGCAACTCCAGGCCGATTGGGCAATCAGATCCAGCATTTTGTCCGCCGGTCTGCGACCGATTTCGACCCCGGTCCGTGGATGCACCAGGGGATAATCGTCACCGCGCTTCAGGCATTCCACGAAGCGATCGTCCACCGCCACCGAAAGGTTGAAATTGGAGAGCCGGCCGGGCTTTTCTTTGGCGGTGATAAAGGCTTCGGCGTCGGGGTGGCTGACGTGCAGCACGCCCATGTTCGCGCCGGGCCTGACGCGGTGTCGATCGATCAGGTAGGTGGCCGTATCAAACAGCTGAATGAACGAAAGCGGCCCGCCAGCCACACCGAAGGCCGGAAAAATGCTGTCGCCGTGAGGTCGAATGCGGCTGAAGGAAAAACCGGTCCCGCCGCCGGTCTGGTGGATCAAGGCGGTGTCCTTCAAGGTTTGAAAAATCGATTCCAGATTGTCTTCTATCGGCAGCACGAAACAAGCCGCCAGCTGGCCCGCCGGTCTTCCGGCGTTCATCAGGCACGGCGAGTTGGGAATAAACGACAGCGAGGCGATGGCCTCTTCGAAAGCCGCCGCCGTGCGCCGCACGTTGGCGTTGGCTTCGAAGAGTCGGTCGGCTTCAGCCACCGCGCGCGCCACCCGTCGGAAAAGATCCGCCGGCGACTCGAGCAGCTCTCCGCGGTAGTTGCGCGCCAGATACCTTTTTTCAAGAACCTCTTGTGCCAGGGGCGTCAGGGATATATCCTGCATAGACTTGGTTTCCGTCAGCGATTGGAAACGGCGAACGGGATGCACCGGCCGCCGGCAAATGAAAAGGGTCACCGGCCGACGGTTTGGAAAAAGATTGAACAGCTCCCTCGAGAAACCGAGTATGCGAGCAATTCGAAACAATACCCAGAAACCGCAAGATGCAAATTAAAATCTCTTACGACCACCGGCCCAGTGACCCTGTAAAAACATTCTTACGGAGAGTTTGGGCGGATTTCAAGGCAAAAATTGGAAAAAAGCCGAATCTGCGCCAACGATGCCGGCATCTCCGATTTCGGGCCGGAGAAAGAGAGCCGTGTGGTGCACGTTAAAAAACTTGTCTTTCATTGCGACCGATACCCGGTTTGGGATCGCTATCCTTTTAACCTGGAAATTTTCCGGCAGACCGATTCGATTGGCTTTGAAAGTCCGGTGACCATTTTCGTCGGCGAAAACGGCACCGGCAAGTCGACCCTGCTGGAAGCCATCGCCCGGAGATGCGGCATCCACATCTGGCGCAACCCAATGGTACAACGTGTGGAAGGCAACCCCTACGAAGACGCTTTCTGGCGCTACGTGACCGTGGAATGGGTGGACGGCCGGGTGCCCGGCTCGTTTTTCGGCTCTTCGGGTTTCCAGGATTTTGCCCGCAGCCTGGAAAAATGGGCCGTCACCGACCCCCGGCAGCTGGACTACTTCGGCGGCCGGTCGCTGCTGACCCAATCTCACGGTCAGTCGATCCTGTCCTATTTCCGATCCCGCTACCAGCGAAAAGGAATCTACTTTCTGGACGAGCCGGAAACGGCGCTGTCTCCCAAAAGCCAACTGGCGTTTCTGGAGATTCTGACGGCGGTCGGAACCACCGGAAAAGCGCAGTTCATCATTGCCACCCACTCTCCGATTATTCTGGCCTGCCCCGGGGCGAAGATCTACAGTTTTGACGATGTCCCGATTTGCGCCCGATCCTACGAAGAAACCGACCATTACCGGATCTACAGAGAATTTCTGACCGGCAACCGGCCAAAAGCAGAACCGACGAACTAGAAAGAGCTTTGCCGGTTCATGCGGCAGACCGTATCGCCTTCGAACTCCTGGAACCGAATTTCCTTGACCGCGGTCATGATTCCGGCCAGCACCGCATCCCGGGATGAAATACCGGCTGCTTCGGCACCGGCGACGTCCTGATCCAGCTCTTCCACTGCCGTGCGCGATTCGCCGCGGATCCGCAGATCCTCGACGGCCGGCAGTCTTCCCCAGCCCAACCCCCGGTTGTTCCAGTCATCGAAATAAATCCCGAAATGCTGCAACAGGTATTGACGGCTTTGCCGTCGGGCCCACTCGTATCCGGTTCGAAATCCTTTCGAGTCGGCCACCGCCCGGTCGAACCGCATGGCGTTGACTTCGGCCTCGAATCCCCAGGCGATTAGCTGCTGGTCGGCGGCGCTGTCGTCCAGCTGCTCGCCGAGCACGTGCTGGGCGATTTCCCGCAACAGCATGTAAATTTGGCGGTAATCGGCCTCCTGCAGCAGCCGGGGATTCAAATAAATCAGACGGGATATCGGAGTTTCGAAGGTGAACTGGAGGGCGCAGCAACGGCTGAAGGCGGTATCGGCAACGATCTGAAGCCCTTTGTCTTCGAGAACGGAGTGTTTGACCTCCGGCGGCACCCTGGCCAGCACATTGTCCAACAAGGGCTGAAACCGTGGATCACAGTGTTTGAAACGCCCAATTTGGGAATCCATCTGACGCCTCCTGTTGTTGGGGGGTGGGGTCGCGGGCCGGCAGATCACATCAATACCGGTCGGTCGAGCCATAGGAGGGCCGATCCGGCAGTGTTCCATAATCCAGTGTGTTTCCCCGGGCGGCGGCAGGATTCAGATCTTGGGAAGGGGCCCGAGGCGGCTTTCGAATGCAATTCCATGCGACGAATGGTCTGGAGGTCGGCGCCTTTCAATTTTATCTATACTCCGAAACCGAATCGCTGTCAAAGTCGATGTAAATCGATGCGGAAAGGCCGCCTGCCGTGGCATCGATCGGCAACGGACAGGCGGCCTTGCATCCGGTGGACGGCAGCGGCCCCGAATGGGGCGCGCAGTCTTACGTCAGGAAAACCGCAGCACCACAGTGACGGTCGACCCGCCGCCGTCCGCCGAAGCCGGGAACTTCAGCCTTGACATCCGTTGCCTCAGACAGCGCGATAAAAAGACATCGCCGGAGGGGTTGGATACCAGCACCACCCTGGTGACCCGGCCGTCGGCGGCCGCACTCAACGTGATTTCCAGGCTGCCGACGAAACTTGATTTCTGCCGACATTCCCGCAGCGATTCCATTTGCTTTTGCAGGACTTTGCGGACCGTCTCTTCCGTCATGGCCCCTTCTACGCTGACCCGTTCCAAGTGAATGACGGTTTGCCCGGCCGTTTCCGGTCTTTCCAGGTCCGAGATGGCCTCCCGGGCCGATTTTTCCCTCGAATCGGAAACGAATCCCCCGGAACGTTGCGGCAGTGGGGCTGCCAGGGTGCGCACCGCCTCACCGCTGACGGCGAGATCGGAAACGCCTTCGGGCAGCGGCAGGGGCTGGGTGACCGACTCGGGTTGTCCGTTGGTGTTGCGCACCCGGGAGTCCACCGCCACAAAGGAGGTATAGCGGGTAAGCAAATTATAGGTCAGACCCAGCTGAGTGACCTCTTCGATGCGGCCGTCGTCGGCCCGCAAACGGTTGTAGTCGTCCAGCAACTGGATTCGATGGCGGGCCCAGAGATAGCGCAGTGCTTCGTTGGCTTTGGCCGGTGTGGCCGAAGCCACTGAGATCGTTTCCCGATAAGCGCGGTCTCCGGCGACTCCGCTCATGGTGATGAACCCCTGCGGTTTGCCGCGCCATTTGCCGAACACCAGCACCGGTCGATCGGCAAATACGTCGCCGATGGACGGCGGTTCTACGTCGTAGGCATCCAGTCCTTCGATTTCCATTTCAATACCGGTCAGCACCGGAGATTGGACCATGCGTCGGAAGGCGTCGGCCTTTGCCGGAGCCTCTTGGGGTTTTGTGATCACAAACGGTTCTCCCATGCCCACCCTCGCCAGGCCTTCGACAAGGTGGCGATTGACGCTGGAGCCGATACCGAACGCGAACAGGTTGGCCTCTCCGAGCCGATTTCGGACCAGATCAAAGGCCTGCTCCTCCACCGTGACATATCCGTCGGTGGCGATTACCACACTGCGTGAGACACCTTCGGCGGGCGGCAGCGCCAGGGCCCGTTCCAGGGCCGGCAACAGCTCGGTACCGCCACCGCCACGCTGACGGGTGATGAATTGCTGCGCCCGGGCAATGTGATCCGCAGTGGCCGGCAAGGAGCGTTCGGACAGCAGGCTCGATCCGCCGGCGAACAGCAGCACGTTGAAACGATCCGAGGGCTTCAGACCGCCGATGAGGTCGGTCAGCAGTTTTTTGGAGATTTCCAGCGGAAACCCGTTCATGGAGCCCGACACGTCCACGATAAAAATGTATTCGCGGCCGGGTATCTGCTCGGCATCCACCCGCAGGGGTGGTTGCAGCATGAGCAGAAAGAAATTCTCTTTTTCACCCGCATACAGCAGCAGTCCGGATTCGATCCGGTTCCCGGCCAGGCGGTAGCGCAGCACAAAATCGCGGTTGCCGCTTTTGGCGGCTGCAGGATCGAGCGTCACCCTGGCTTCGTTTTTTCCCGAATACCCGATGTCCACCGGGTGGGAAGTACAGGTGATCCGGCCGATGGGCAATCCGGCCCGGATATCGACCTGAATGTCAAAGTCGTAGGACGGCGGCCGGCCTTCATGGAAATAAGGATTGGCCACCCAGCGCTCCGAGGCGGCCGCGGTCGCTTCGGGCTGGTTGGAGTAACGGGGGCCGACGACGGTTGGATAGACAAACTCGTAGATCCGGTCGGTGGGAACCAGCAGTTCGGTGTACTGCAGTTCGACCGTGAGCCGATCGCCGGGCAGAATGTTGGCCACGTTCATCTGAAACACGTTCGGCCGCTGCTGCTCCAACAGGGAGGCACTCTGGCCCGCCTGCCGGGCTTGCTCGTACTGCTGGCGGGCTTCATCGCGACGGCGAATTCCGGCCACGATGGTCCGCTCGCCGACGGTCATTTTCATACCGTACACGGCAGCACGGCTGGAGGCGGGAAACACATAAATCGCCTCGATGGGCCGCGAGCCATCGTTCTTGTAAACCTGGGTAATGCGCACATCGGCGATGACTCCGGCGATGTCCACCTGCGCCGCGGTGGATTCCAGCGGCAGGCGATCGGTTTGCGGATCGTCGCTCTGGACAAAGAAATAGGGAGAAAGTGTTCGATCTTCAGGCTCCGGCGGGGCAAATGCCAGCGCACCGCTGCCGGTCCACATCAAGAGAAGAAGTACAGTCAGCATCGATTTCATGAGAAACTCCTTTCGCTGAGATTGAACCCTTTGGAAGCTTAGACAGCCGGAGTTCCCCAAAAGTTCCCGCAAAATTTAACTTCTGCCGCAAAAACCGACGCCAAATAATAAAATTAAAATGATTTCTGATACTTGTTGGCAATCCAGCAAAAAAAATGCGGTTACTCGCTGAAAGGTTGGGCAGTGAGGGTGATGCGCAGGACGGATTCGGTCCGGTTTTCGGCAAGCGCGGCCTCTTTTTCACGCACCCGGCCGAGTTCGGCGAGACGGGTGCGAAATGAATCCAGGCCGGCGTATGGAATGCTGACAGTCAAAATGGTGTCACCGGACTGCGTTTCGGTGTGAAGCAGTTTTCCGCCGGCTTTTTTCAGGTGTTTTTCGACCGCAACGGCCGCCGAGCCCGGATCACCGACTTCAAGAGTCATCTGCAAAGGAGGTAGGTCCGCATCCAAGTCCTTCTTCAAGACGGTCGATTCCGATGGTGCGCTCCGTGCTGCGGCGCTGCGCTGCGGTCCCGATTCATCGACGGCAAACGATGGAGAGGACTCTGCCGGCCGGCCGGCCGGAGGTTCCTGCGCTTTTTGCTCCGGAAGGGCCGGCGCCGGTTTTACCGCACGATATTCGGCCGCCGGGTGTTCGGCACCGGAGCGGCGCTCTTCCGCGATGCCCGTGCGGCGGCTTTCGCCCTCGGCATCGGCCATCGAAGGTGTCTCGAATTTCTGTTCAACGGCTGAAGGCATTTGAGCCAGGCGGGGATCGTCCGGCATTTGCCGATAGAGGTAGGCCCCCATCACCACCAGAAACACCATGGCTACAGCCTCGATGGGCAGCTTGATGTGCAGGGGGTAAAACAGCCTGTGCCAGAAGGGCTGACCCCTGTCGGCCGCCTCGGCGCGCACGCGATCCATAATCCGCCGCGTCAGCCCGTCGGGCGGCGTTTGCTCTTCCAGAGCTTTTACCTGTCGGACGGTGTGTTGCAGGGCATCGAGCGCTGCGCGACAGGCATCGCATACCTGCAGGTGCCGCTCGATGGCCTCCTTTTCCGAATCGGCGACTTCCCCGTCGATATAGGCCGATAGTTTTTCCCGTAGGTTTCGGTGGTTCATTGCAGTTTTCCCATTGCGCGCTGCAGGCATTGCTTGACGGCCTCCCGGGCGCGGGAGAGTCTTGACTTGACCGTACCCGCACGCAAGGAAAGCATGTCGGCAATCTCGTCGTAGGCCAGTTCCTGCAGTTCCCGCAATACCACGACTTCCCGAAATTCAATCGGCAGCCGCGCGACGCAATCCCGCACGACCCGCCGCAGGGCTTGAGACTCCAACCGCTCCAGGGCCGATGGTTCCTCGGACACGGTTCCCCGACAAAATTCACCATCGGCAGTAACCACGGGGGCATCCAGCGATGGCGTTTCATTGGCCATGCGGCGCCGGTTTTTCACCAGCCGGTTCCGGGAGAGGTTTACGGCAATCGCACCCAGCCAGGTGGAAAACTTCGCCTTTCCGCGGAAGGTCTTCAGACGCCGAAAAGCGGCCACAAACACATCCTGGGTGACCTCGGCGGCATCCTCCGGACTGTCGGTCATGCGAAGCACGAAGTTGTAGATGCGGCTCTGGTGCCGTCGCACCAGCATCTCGAAGGCGTCCAGATCCCCGCCGGCTGCCGCCGACACCAGGGGGGCATCCACATCTCTTCCCGGTTTGTTAGACAAACCGAAGCCGCTTTTGGTTCCATCTTTCATTACAGTGCCGATTGTAATCCAAGGCCCGGGAGATTGCACTTGAAAAAACACTGCAAGCGGCTTCGGACGGCTCCAGGCCGACCGCCTGCTCGCGGCTCCATTTGCCGTGCTGCGATTTTCCGCAGGCGGGATTTACGGCGCCAAGGTCGGCGTTTCCGGCCAGAGGTTTGCGTCCCGATCCGGCCGCCGGTATTTTTTTTTTGGAATACTGGGCGGGTTCATATTATAATTTACCTGTAATTCCACACTGAACATTGAATCGGAAGGTTGCCCGTTTTTGCTGCGACTGCGCGCCCCAAACATTGGACCCAACAAGCCGGTGCTTCTCAAAACGCTGTCGGCCATCGCAATTTTTTTCTTCAGTTTCACCGTTTATGCCGTCTCGGTACCGCAATACGGTCTCACCTGGGACGAACCGTTCTACGTGCTTCACTCCGAAAAAATCGCTCAATGGTTTTCGATGTTCGCCGGACCACAGAATCCGTTCGAAGATCGGGCCGTGGAAGCCGCCTGGAACTATGATCGTTATCACAACTGCCATCCGCCGTTTTATAAACTGTCCGGCATCGTATTTTCGCGGACCCTGGGTGGATGGCTCTTCGATGATCTGCTCTCATCCTATCGAATTTCCACCGTCTTTTGGGCTTCGCTGTTAATCCTGTTTCTGTATTTCTACCTTCGCAAAGCTTATACGAATTCTGCGGTAGCTGTGGCCGGCAGCCTGCTGTTTCTTTTCTCCCCTCGATTTTTTGCACACGCTCATTTCTATGCCACCGACATGATGGTGGCCGCCCTGGGTTTCATTACGCTGTACCTGGTTTATTACAGGCGCAACGGACGCTTTGCGCTGCTGTGGGCCTCCGCCTGCGCGGGCGCACTGCTGGCGGTGAAGTTCACCGGTCTGCTCATTTTTCCACTGGCGCTGGCAACCGTGTTTACTGTAAAGGACAAAAAGCAATTTGCTGCCTTTTACCTGCGTTTCTGCCTGCTGGCCGGGTTCTTTTTTGTTTTGCTGAATCCCCATAGCTGGTTCGGCCAACTGAACGAACTGCGATTTTATTTTCAGAGCGTGCTGGAGCGGGAAAGCACCGTTCCGATCGCCACATTGTACTTCGGAAAAATCTACCCGTACCGGCTACCCTGGCATCAGCCATTCGTGATGCTGGCAATCGCTCTGCCGGCAATCACCGTAATCTTTGCAATTTTCGGGCTGTTGCTGCATCCGTATCGTCGTGCCCGCAAGGAATGGTTTTTTGAAACCGGCTCCTTTCTGATCCTCTGCGCAGTATTTATCCTGCCCTCCACGCCCAAGCACGACGGCATTCGTCTGTTCAGCATCCAGTGGCCGTTTATCATGCTGCTTTGCGTAAGGGGCATTGTTTGCCTGACAAATGCGATGATGCGTTTCGCTCCTCCAAAAACCCCGCAATGGATACGATTCAGCCTGCAGGGCGCCGTGCTGGTTGTGACCGTATTGCTCTCGGCCCACGCCTGTCTGAAAACCCATCCCTACCAGCTCAGTTATTACAATGGGTTTGTCGGTGGAACCCGCGGGGCCGCCGAAGCGGGCTTTACGGTGTCATACTGGTACGAGGCCTTGAACCGGGAAGCGGTCGAGAAAATCAACCGGCTGGCGGATGCCGAGGGTGTTTTTGTGTATTCGTATCCGAACAAGGATATCCTGGGATGGAACAAATGGCTGGGAAACATGAAAAAAACCGTTTACCCTGCAGATCGCGCAGAAAACGCCGACTACGTTCTTTTGATACACCGCATCGTGCCGTCCGCATTACAGCAGTCCCTGGCCGGACTGCCGCGTGAATTCGTGATCACCGCGACCGACCGGACTCCTCTGCTGGAGATGATCCGGAGCCGCTGACAAAGCCGACCTTGTCTTTGATGAAATACAGGGGCCGCTGTTTGACTTCCTCATAGATCCGACCGATGTATTCTCCAATGATTCCGAGAAAAATCAGCTGAATGCCTCCCATAAAAAAGGTGGTGGTCAGACCGAAAGGCCACAGAAACTGACGTTGGAGCATATACTTGTAATACAGCCCCACCACCCCGATCAAGAAGGAGGTTAGCGAACAGACGAAACCGAAGATCACAGCCATGCGCAGCGGCAGTACCGAGAACGAAAATATACCGTCAAAAGCCAGTTTGAACAATTTGCCCGGTGTGACCCTTGGCGCCCCTTGAAAACGGCGCTCTCTTTCCACTTCGATCCCCGTCTGGCGGAAGCCGGCATAGGACCGCAGCCCGCTGAGATAACGACCTCTCTCCGGCATCGCCTGCAGCGCCTGCACCACAGCTTTGTCCAGCAGCGAAAAAATGCCGGCATCCCTTGGAATTTTCATGGGCGCCATGATGTCGAGCAGCCTGTAAAAGGCTTTGAATGCAATTCTTTTTAAAACAAATTCCTTACGCTTGGTGCGAATCGCATAGACAACCTGGTAGCCTTCCCTCCATTTGGCAACAAATTCCGGAATCGCCGCCGGTGAATCCTGAAGATCGGCGTCCATCATAATCACGGCCTTTCCCCCGGCATGATCGATTCCGGCCGTCAGCGCACACTGGTGGCCGAAATTGCGAGAAAGCCTGATAATCTTGATTTCCGGGTGCTTCTGACTGAATTCCTGCAGAATTTCAAAAGAGCGGTCGCTGCTGCCGTCATCGATAAAAATGACTTCGTATCCGCCTTCCAGACGTCGTAACTCGTTTTCCAACCGACGCCATAATTCGTCCAGTGTTGCGGCTTCGTTGTAAACCGGGATCACGACCGAATAGACAATCTCGTGCCTCATACCGGGATCCTGTCGAAAATCGATTTCATTCATATTTTGTTTAAATTTGGGTGATTATCAACCTCTATAAAACACGTGCCCGAGCAACCGGAGCGCTCTGTTGTCTGCCCGGTGCTCGCAAATATTGACGTCTGCAAGATTACAACTGTATGGGTTTCCGCAATCGCGCCCGAAAAAACAAACGCACCCCGGTGCATTCAAGAAATTTTGCCAGTGGGTGCATTCCAATCGGTTTGGAGGCAAGATCAACGACGAAACAACCGGAATCGTTTCTTTTTTTTCGGCTTCTCGGCAGTCGGTTCATCTGTGACGGCCGTCACGGCCGACAGGACCCGCGCGCTCAAGGCTTTGAAAATGGGTTCATCGATATAGGACTGCAATTCCGATTGCTGTATTTCCCGGAAGACGAAATTCATGCGATTGTGGACCTCCAGGGTTTCAACATATTGCATCAACGTATCGATCGTCAGCGTCCGATATTCGTCATAGTCGATCCGGTCCGCGTCGAAGCTTTCTTTGAGTTTGCAGATCGCCGTCAGCACCGATGCAATGGTGCTTTCCGGCAGAGGTGTTTCCCGGGCAGAGGGTTCGGGCAAGATCCCGGTGTTTCCAATGCGAATCGCATCTTCGACCTGTTGCCGGAGTTCCGGGGGCAGGTCGTTTAAATTGACGGTGCCGGCCCCGAGGTCTTCATCGACCCCGGTGCCCGAACCAGCGGCCGGCTGCAGTTGTCCGGCAGGGGTCAATGCAGCGCCGCAGTACAGGCAGCGGGGCTTTGCTCCGTCAACGAGACGATCACATTGGGGGCAGGCGGTCATCATGGCTTTCGATGGCCGGCGCGGTTTTCTTTGAGCCGGTGACGGTAGAAGGTCACTTGAAAAATGCAGTGCCGGGCAAAATCGCTCAAATACAACTTCATTATACTGTATTTTTCGATTTGCCGCCAGCCGTGCCTTTATTCACCCGGCTGCTTGCAGCAGAATGCAGGTCAGTCCGATCCGGTGGCGCCGGCGGCCGGCTCCTGGACGTTTTCCTGCGGCAGACTTTCCGCACCGCTTTCGCTGCCTTCGGAAGATGGAATCGGCGGCGGCTCGGGCTCGGCTTCCGGCTCGGGTTCCGGTTCTGTAAGGGATTCCTCGGGAGGTTCCGGCTCGGGGGGGTCTTCCATGGGCGGCCGGGGGGCCAGGTAGGATGGCGGCGCACTCCCGGAAGGACGCGGACCCATCTCGCCATAGATGACGATGCGAATGTCGGTTTCCGTTTCGTAGATGAGGGCGTGGTTCAGGGTCGCCAGGACCCGCTTCAAGGCGCGATGCAACGGCACGTTCTGAAGCGAGGCTTTGACGGAATGCTCCCGCCAGGATTCCTCCAGGGTGAACGTGTATCCGGTGTCACGGCTGATCTGGTCCAGCACATCACCCAGGGCTCGATTCCGGGCCTCCAGCGTGATCCGCGGCCCGTCATCGGTCTCCTGGGCGAATGCGATGCGGGCCTGGAGGCTACCGATTGCCGTAATCACCAGCAATATGACCAAACAGATCCGCCGAAGGAATCTTTCCGTTCTCATCGTGCCCGCCGGTTTGCGTATCCGCCAGCAAATTCTTTACGGGTTTCGAGCATCATAACCTGTTCCGTTGGGATTCGCCATCTTTATTTGCCGCTACTCGATCCGCTTGGATATGAAGCGAACGATCTTCCCGTACCGCCGCGGCGGAGGTGGATTTGCTTCAAACCCTTTCGCTTTCCCGTCCGGAATTCGAAACGAGAAAAACCGGCGCCCAAAAGGCTCATTAATAACATACTGAAATCGATTCTGAATATCACAAACTGCCGAGCGAATTTGACATCTCGCGGTTCGTACATACATACATACGGACCGGGGAGCACGCCGTCGTCGTTTTCTGCGAGAAGAAATTTGAAACAAAAACGTATTAATTTAATTGGATTTTTATTGTAATTTTCCCCAAAATATGAAAAATTATATCGAACGTACCATTTACAGTTCATGGAAGCGGTCGTCCATCGGATGCGTCCGTTGCGACCGACCGTCGTGCCTGAAGAGGCGCACCGCATCGGTCACGGGCACAACAGGTTCGATCCATACCGGCCGCCTGCGGTTCAGATACAGGTAGGTAAGGAGGAAGCCACTTTCATGCATTTCAATCAGCGGACACTGGCCAATCCGGTTCAAACGAAGGGAATCGGACTTCACTCGGGCAAGGAGGTCCACCTTACAATCAAGCCGGCACCGATCAACCACGGCATTCGTTTCGTTCGGGTTGATCTACCGGGACACCCCAGCGTGACTGCGCAGTTCAACCGGGTCGTGGACACCAGCCTTGCCACCGTAATCGGCAGCGACGGGTGCATCGTGTCCACGATCGAGCATTTGATGGCGACCTTTGCGGGACTGTCAATCGACAACGCCCTGGTGGAACTGGATTCGTACGAAGTGCCGGTAATGGACGGCAGTGCCGGTCCGTTTACCTCCCTGATCCTGGAGTCCGGTATCCAGGACCTGAAAGTGCCGCGCCATTTTTTCGTGCTGCGCGAGCGGATCGAGGCCGTTGACGGCGATAAGTCTGTGACGGTATATCCGTCGGATGTTTTTAAAATCAGCTGCAGCATCGATTTCCCCCATCCAATGATCGGAGAGCAGGAATACTCCATAGAAGTCACCGACACGGTGTTTGCGCAAGAAATCAGCTCGGCGCGCACCTTCGGTTTCCTGCACGAGGTTGAAACCATGAAACGCTTCGGCCTGGCACTGGGCGGCTCTCTCGACAATGCGGTCGTCGTCGATCGTGAGGGAGTGCTCAATGAAGGCGGATTGAGGTTTCCAGACGAATTTGTCCGGCACAAGATTTTAGATTGCCTGGGAGATTTCTCACTCCTCGGCATGCCGATTTTGGGACATATCGTTGTCAAAAAGTCCGGCCACGCCTTCAATCATAGCTTCTTGGAAAAATTCTTCGCACAAAAGGAAGCCTGGGAAACCCGCTGGTTACCGGAGTCCTGCCCCCTGCCGGCCGGAAGGCCGGAATCTATTGCCATGTAACCGTTTTTCCGGTATAAATCCGAGACGACCGTTGCCTGTCAAAAATTTACGAGCGGCAGGTGCAAGCATCGGGGTTTCGGCGCTGTCGAAACCATTGGCGCAAACGCCTCAAACCCCGTTGGACTGAAGGTGTGCCATCAATGCCGGCGCCCTAACAGCGGCCGGAGTCGTGCCGGATCCGAGAAAAGATTGTATCCAACACTTATGGATTTCGTTGCCGGTCGGAAAAGCAAAATAATTGCAGCCGTTTTCCTGGTGCTGCTGATCCAGGCTGTGGGATGGGCCCAGGATGCTAGACTTACGCGCATTACCGTGTCGAACACCCGTGATGACCTGCTGCTGTACTTTACACTGGAGGGGGCCTTCACCGAAAAGCTCCAGGAGGCCATACTCAGCGGCGTATCGGCTACATTTACTTTTAACGTGAGCCTGCACCGAATTCGCAGCTGGTGGTTCGACAAATCTATCACCGATTTAAAGCTGACCCATACCATCAAATACGATAGCCTGAAGAAGACGTTCACCGTAAAAAGATCCTGGAAAGAATCCGATCCGGTGGTCACCAAATCATTCGAGCAGGCCCAGCGATGGATGACTGAAATCGACAACCTGCGGGTGTATCCACTGGAAAATCTGGAAAAAGGCCTCCAGTACCAAATCCGGGTGATGGCCGAGATCAGCAAGCTCACGCTTCCGTTATATCTGCACTACGTTCTGTTCTCTCTATGGGATGTGGAAACCGATTGGTACACGATCGACTTTGTATTCTGACCGATCTCTCTCAAAAACCGGAGCACATATCACCCGGCTTGTTTTGCGGAGCGGAGGTCTGTTTTTTCCGTCCGGAAAATCCGGCTCGGGTCGCATCCATTCGTAAATGGGTGACGGAGACCGGGAGTCTCAATTCGGAAAGGCGTCATTATCAAGTCGAATTTCACTGCAACCGGAAATCGACGGCCGCACAACTTCTGCGGCACCTTGTTTTTCAGCCGTGATCCCAGATGGCAACCAAAGAACGCACGGGATATTCAAGTTGGACTTGCCGCCGAATGTCCGGCTCCCCTCCAACAGCAAGATAGAATCCGAGGGTCAAGATTGTCGGTGCAGATACACCAGGTAGACACCATGCCGAAACTCAGAGCCCGCAATACCGAAACATCAGAAATCCGGCGTCGAAAGCGGGAAGGGATTTACATATTGCTGATCCTGGTGCTGGTCGGCCTGCTGACCATCACCGAATATCGCATCATTCATTTCGGTGCCGATATTCCGGTCAGCAACACCATCTTGATGTTTACTCTGATCAACATCAACTTGTTGCTGCTGATCCTACTGATATTTCTGGTTTTCCGCAATCTCGTCAAACTGATCTACGAACGCAAGGCCAAGGTGATGGGGGCCCGGCTGCGGACCCGGCTGGTGGTAGCCTTTATCGCGCTGACCCTGCTGCCCACCACGGTGCTGTTTTTCTTTTCGATCAATTTCCTGTCGGCCAGCATCGAGTTCTGGTTCAATGTGCCGGTGGAAAGCGCCCTGGAGAACTCCCTGGCGGTCGGCCGCAACATCTACGAGCGGGCCGAATCCTCCAACCGGTTCTTTCTGGACCGGGCCTCCTACCAGATCATCAGGAAGGATTTGCTGGCCCCGGAGAATGTCGAAGACCTTTCCCGGTATATCCGCGTCGTACAACGCGAATTCAACATCGATGTCGTCGAAGTCTACGATGCCGCAGCCAATCGGTTGTCCTTCGCGGTTTCGGAAAACCTGGAAAATACCGAATTCAGTATTATTGCCGCATCCGGTTTTTTTCAAAAAGTGGACTCCGAGGGGGTCTGGACGTTTTCCGAGTTTATTTCCAAAGGGGAACTGGTGCGAACCGTCGGCACCATTCCCTTCGGCGTGGCTCCCGTCGAAGCCGAAGGCTTCCTGGCCATGTCGCAGTTGCTGCCGCCGGATTTATCTCAAAACATGCAGTCGATCAGCCGCGGATTCGAGGAATACCAGCAGATCAAGCTGCTGAAGAACCCGATCCAGAACACCTATTACATCGTTTTGTCCATTGTCGCGCTGCTGGTGCTGTTCTGTGCCATCTGGTTCGGTTTCTACCTGGCCAAGACCATCAGCATTCCCATCAAGGAGCTGGCCGAAGGCACCCGGCGCGTGGCCGAGGGTGAGCTGAGCTTTACCATCGACCGGGCTGCCGATGATGAAATCGGCAGCCTGGTGGAATCCTTTAACAAAATGACCCGGGATTTGCGCTTGAGCCGGGAGCAACTGGAGCTTTCGGCACTGAAACTCCAGCAGCAGAACGTGGAGATCGAAGAAAAGCGACAGTATGTCGAGATCGTCCTCAAGCACGTGTCTGCCGGTGTGATCACCCTGGATGCCGAAGGCAACCTCTCCACGATCAACAAGTCGGCCGAACGGATGCTGGGGGTCAAATCCGAAGAAGTTCTGCAACAAAGTTACCGAACCCTGCTGGACGGGCAATACCGGCTGATGGTCGACGAAGTCATCGACAACCTTTCCCTCTCCCGCCAGGATGCCATGCAGATGCCGCTGCGACTGACAATCGAAGGACGCACCCGCAGCTTCCTGGCGCAGGTCAATGCCCTGCGCGACGATGCCGGCAACTCCATGGGGATCGTGATGGTCTTCGACGACTTGACCGAACTCGAAAAAGCCCAACGCATGTTTGCCTGGCGGGAAGTCGCCCGGCGCATCGCCCATGAAGTCAAGAACCCGTTGACACCCATCACACTGTCGGCCCAACGATTGAAACGCAAATTCGGCAAGGATCACAACGACCCGGTCTTCGATGAATGCATTCGGATGATCATCGATCACGTCGAATTAATTCGGAACCTGGTTAACGAATTTTCGGCCTTTGCCAAATTCCCCACCGCCGATTTGAAACCCTGCGAGCTGGCGCCGATCCTGGAAGAGACCGTAGCGCTCTATCGCGAAGGTTATCCGCAGATCCAGTTCGATGCCCGCATCGCCAATTCGATGCCGGTGATGAACCTCGATCGCAAACAGATCAAGCAGGCCATGATCAATCTGCTGGAAAACGCGGTCGCCGCAACGCGCAACCATGGGAAAATCGCCGTATCCCTCTCCCATGATTCCATCCTCAACCGGGTGCGCATCGAAGTGGCCGACAACGGACCGGGAATCTCCGATCTGGACAAAACGCGGCTTTTCGAACCGAACTTTTCGACCAAAAAGAGCGGCATGGGACTGGGCCTGACGATTGTCAGCACCATCGTGGGCGATCACAACGGCGTGATCAGCGTGCAGGATAATCCGCCGCGGGGGGCCAAGTTCGTCATCGAACTGCCGGTCTAATGCCGCCGAAAACGAATGCGACAGGGAGTGGTTGTATGAATCCTTCTATTTTGATCGTCGACGACGAGCCGTCCATCCTTCAATCCCTGGGGGGTCTGCTGACCGACGAAGGCTTCGAGGTGCTGACAGCCTCAAACGGATATGAAGCCTTGAAGCTGATCGAACAGGAGTCGCCCGACCTGGTCCTGCTCGACATCTGGATGCCGGGGCTCGACGGCATCGACACGCTACAGGAAATCAAGAAGAACAATCCGTATATCCAGGTAATCATCATCACCGGCCACGGTACCATCGAAACCGCGGTCCGGGCCACCAAAATGGGCGCTTACGATCTGATCGAAAAGCCGCTTTCCATCGACAAGATCATCGTGGCCATCAACAACGCGCTGAATTTTCGGCGGCTGGAGGAAGAAAACCGCTATCTGCGCAAAAAAATGATCGATAAAAACTCCATCAGTGGAAACAGCGAACCGATCCAGGCGCTGAAAAAACAGATCGCCGTGGCCGCGCCCACCGACACCTGGATTCTGATCAAGGGAGAAAACGGCACGGGCAAAGAACTGGTTGCCCGCACCATTCATCAACTCAGTCAGCGCGCACCCGAACCGCTGATCGTGGTCAACTGCGCGACCATCCCGGAAGAACTGATCGAAAGCGAACTGTTCGGTCACGAAAAAGGCGCATTTCCCGGCGCCACCATGAAAAAGCGCGGTAAATTCGAACTGGCCAACAACGGGACGATCTTTTTGGACGAAATCGGGGACATGAGTTTGCGGACTCAATCCAAAATCCTGCGGGTGCTGCAGGAGCAGAAATTCAACCGTGTCGGAGGCAGCCGGACGCTGGACGTGGATGTCCGGGTAATTGCCGCCACCAACAAGGATCTGGAAACGGAAATCGAAAACGGCAATTTCCGTCAGGATCTCTATTACCGCCTCAATGTGGTACCGATCGAGGTGCCGCCGCTGCGGGAGCGCGCCGAGGACATTCCGCAACTGGTGGAAATTTTTCTCAGCGGTTTCGCCAAGCAAAATGAACAGAGTCCCAAAAAGATCTCCGGCGAAGTGGTCGAGCTCCTGCGCGGCTACAACTGGCCCGGAAACGTGCGGGAATTGAAAAACCTGGTGGAACGCCTGGCGATCATGGTCGAAAAAGAAACGATCGAAGCCGACGATCTGCCCGAACCATACAACCCGTTCAAGGGCGGGGGGCCGGATGCAGATGAGGCCCTGTTGATGTCCGCAGACAACCTGAAGGAGGCCAAAAAAACCTTCGAAAGGGAGTTCATCCGCAAAAAACTGGAAGAAAACGACAACAACATCACCAAGACCGCCGAATCGCTCGGCGTCGCCCGCAGCTACCTGCACCGTCGAATCAAAGAGCTGGAATCCTGAACGCGACGGATCATTGCGGTGTGACTCCGGGCGACAGGCGGCCGTAAATAAAACCGAAGCTGAGCTCAACTTCGGTAAAGGGGTCGGCAATGCGCGTGATCGGCGGCGTTCTGAAAGGCAGAAAACTGTTCACGCCGCGGGGCCGCATGCTCCGTCCAACCGCCGACCGGGTGCGAGAATCGATTTTCAACATTCTTTCCGACCGGGTTGCCGGTGCAACGGTTTGCGATCTTTACGCCGGCACCGGCGCTTTCGGCATCGAGGCGATCAGTCGCGGCGCCCGAAGCGCGGTGTTTGTAGACCACCACCGCTCGGCCATCGACCTGGTGCACCGCAACCTGGACCAATGCGGTATCCGGGAACAGGCCCGGGTGATTCGCTGGGACATCCGCCGCAATCTGCATTGCCTGCAGGCGGGCACGTACGCCTTTGACCTGGTCTTTCTCGATCCTCCCTATCGCCGCGACCTGGTTGCGACCACGCTGCATCACCTGCTCGAAAGCAATTCCCTCAACCCCGCCGCCTGGGTGGTGGCCGAACATGCCCCCGGGGAGGCCATTGCCTTCAACTCCCCCAAATTGCAAATTTTCGATCAACGCCGCTACGGAAAAACCCTTGTTTCATTTTTCGGTCCTGTGGTATAGAAGCCCTTCGTTTCGGCGTGCAACACGCAGCCCGAAACCGTGGGTTCGAAACATCCGGAGACAGGCAGCAGGGTTCCAAATGCTCGAATGGAGATTCTGAACAGGAGCGGGACTGATGGGAACAGTTGCGATTTATCCGGGGTCTTTTGACCCGGTAACCAACGGTCATCTGGATATCCTCAAACGCGGATTGAAACTATTCGACAAAATCGTGGTGGCGATCCTGCACAACCCGGAAAAAAAGGCCCTTTTCTCGGTGGAAGAACGCCGTGCCATGATATCGGAGAGCACCAAAAGCCTCCGGAACGTGGAAGTGGACACATTTGACGGCCTGCTGGTGGCATATGCCGCCCGGCGCAAGGCCAATGCCATTCTGCGGGGGATGCGCGCCGTTTCCGATTTCGAATACGAGTTTCAGATGGCTTTAATGAATCGCCGCCTCAACCGCGAGGTGCAAACCGTGTTTCTGATGACCGGTCTGCGATGGATTTTTACCAGTTCTTCGATCATCAAAGAAGCCGCCCGGTTCGGAGGTGATATCGAGGGGATGGTGCCGCCGCTGGTGTTGAAGAAGCTGAAAGAAAAATTCCAGCAGTAACCGGCTCTCTCCCGTCGGGAGCAGCAATGGACCTCTGGCAGCTTACCATTTTCTGCAAGGTCGTGGAGCAACGCAGCTTTTCCAGGGCCGGTCGAATGATCCGCCTTTCCCAACCCACCGTCAGCAGCCACATCAAGGATCTGGAAAGCCATTTCGGCTGCCGTCTCATCGATCGCATGGGGCGGGAAGCCGTGCCGACGCGCGAAGGCGAGTTGCTCTATCAATATGCACTGCGGCTGTTGTCCCTGCGAGACGAAGCCGAGTCAGCCGTCAGCCGGTTTCAGGACAGAATCAGCGGTCGAATCATCATCGGGGGCAGCACTATCCCCGGCGGATACCTGCTGCCCAGACTGATATCCGGCTTCCTTCAGCGGTATCCGGAAGTCTACCCGGCGCTGAGAGTCGCCGACACCGGTGCCATTTTAAACGATGTGCTCGTAGGTGAGGTGGAACTGGCGGTGGTGGGCGCCGCAACCACAGATGCCCGCATTGTTCAGGAAGTGCTGGTGGCCGACGAGATGAAACTGATCGTCCCCGGAGACCATCCCTGGGCGCGTCGAAGCCGGGTGTCGTTGTCGGAAATCGTCGACGAGCGGTTCATTATCCGCGAGTCGGGCTCAGGCACCTGGCGGTCCATCCGCGAGTCCTTGAAAAATCAAGGCGTTCGTGTCGAAACCCTGTCCATTGTCTGTGAACTGGGCAGTACCGAGGCGGTTGTCCAGGGCGTGAAAAACCGGATCGGGTTGTCCATCGTCTCTCCGATTGCCGTGGCCGAAGAACTGGAAGCCGGTTCCCTGAAAGCGCTGCGGATCGAGGGCTTGAAACTCACGCGTCATTTCTACCTGGCCGCGCACCGGCATCGCAGCCTCTCCCCTGCGGCCCAGGCATTTCGTCGATTTCTCACCGAAACCCTTGCCGGGTCCGAGCGGGATACAAGCGTCAAAATACAAATTTGATCACAATAAATCCGGCCACCAGTAGAATCGTAAACGCAACGGCAAGGATGTCGAAATATTTTTCGATGAAACGCTGGATTCCGGGTCCAAACAGGTAAATCAGGCCGGCGACCAGGAAAAAGCGGGCGGAACGCGACAGGAAAGAGGCGATCAGAAACACCGGAAAGTTGATCTCAAACAGTCCGGCGGTAATGGTGAACACCTTGTAGGGTATCGGCGTAAAGCCGGCGATGCCGATCGCCCAGGCATCGTAGGTATTGTAAAGGGTTCGGATGTATTCGACTTTTTCGGTCAGACCGTAGAATTCAATGATCCTGTATCCGACCCCCCCCATGAACTGCCAGCCGATTAGATAACCGAAACTACCACCCAGAACCGAACCGACCGAACAGATCAGCGCGTAACGAAATGCTTTGGCGGGGACGGCGACCGCCAGGGCAATCAACAGCACGTCCGGTGGAATCGGGAAAAACGAAGATTCGCTGAAGGCCAACAGAAACAGCGCCCACGCGCCGTATGGTGTTTCGGCCCAATGCAAAACCCAGTGATAAAGTCGTTTCAGCATCTGTGAGATGGGAAGGGTTCAGGATTCCTGCCAACCGTGTTCGCCGATGAGCTTGACAAAGCGGCAACCACCCAGATTGGTGCGATGTATGCCTGTTTCATCCTTAAAGACCTTGACCAGCTCCTGGGAATGCTGGTCGCCGACCGGAACGATCATCCGACCGCCGGGGGCCAGCTGTGCAATCAACGCATCCGGAATCCGCGGGGCGCCGGCGGTAATAATAATGCCATCGTAGG
The DNA here is from genome assembly GCA_051155755.1 of Desulfobacterales bacterium. GTDB lineage: Bacteria > Desulfobacterota > Desulfobacteria > Desulfobacterales > SG8-13 > DAXETY01. The sequence goes on along the minus strand of DAXETY010000068.1, from coordinate 17,813 downwards.
GCGCCTCTTCCGGCCATCCCTTGGTCCCGTCCCCCAGGCGGGTGATGATGTTGTGGTAGTGAAGCTCGTCAAAAATTCGGCGGGCCCGGATCAGCAGCGAATGGATGCGTTCGATGGTGTAAACGCGATAGGCAATCTCCGCCAGCACGGCCGCCTGGTAACCGGAACCGGTACCGATCTCCAGTACGCGATCTTCGGCACCGAGTTGCAGGGCCTGGGTCATTTCGGCCACAATGTAGGGCTGCGAAATGGTTTGCTGATCGCCGATGGGCAGCGGGAAATCCCCGTAAGCCTGATCCCGCAGTGCTTCACTGACAAATCGATGGCGCGGCACATTGCGCATGGCCGCCAGCACGCCGCTGTCGTTGATGCCGCGGGCTTCGATCTGGCGCTTGACCATCTCCTCGCGCTGGCGTTCGTATTTGTTGCGTTCTTTGTTGGCCATCCTAGTGCATCCTGCGGAGAGATCCGGCGAAGCACCCCTTTACGGGAAGACTGCCGATCGCCGATGATGGGCCCTTCGCCCGAAAAATTGGAATGATTACCTATCAATTCGACCCGTTCCCGTCAAGAACATACCATCCGGCGTGCTTTAAAACGAAACCGAAATCTCCAGCCGGCACAGGATCGACGCAAACCGCCGGCGCTCGGCCGGCGGCTTGCCGGTAAGGCTAAATCTTGTAAATGACTCTTTTGTCGGTGATGATAATATCTACGGATTTGTCGAGAGATTCGGAAGGAATCTGGGACAGGACCTGTTCATCGAGCGCCAGGGCCACCTTGCGCGTGGTGATCGGCAGGTTGGGAATCACACGGTCGAAAAAGCCCTCGCCAAAGCCGATGCGGCCCCCCTTTTCGTCGAAAACAATCCCCGGAACAATGGCGATATCGATGCTGTCGATGGGCATGGCCCGACAACGGGCCGGATCGGGCTGCAGTCGACCGGAGGACCCCGTGGTCAGTTCTTTTTGAAGGTCGTCGACTTTGAAGAGCTGGATTTTTTTCGATCCCGGCTCGAATCGCGGAAGAACCACGATTTTATTGAGATCGAAAGTGCGGCGAATGATGGTGTCGGTGTTCACTTCGTTCTTGCGAGGCAGATACATCAACACGACCCGAGCTTCCAGATAGTTGGCAAAATCGAACACGCGCTCTTCGATCAAGCGTGTCTTCTCTTGCAACGCTCCATCGGGAAGCCCCTCGATTTTTGCGGCCATCTCTGCACGAATCTCGTCCTTGCTCTTGTGTACTTCCTCCATAAACGCTCTCCAGAACCCGTGTGGACGGGTTGAACGGCTTCAACCCTTATTCATCGTTGACGAAATGATCTCCCCCATGCTACCGTTTGCCCGTTTTTCCCGCCTTAACTCGGCACCTGGACGATCGCCTGCAGTCGAATTGCATCAAGGCCGACTGATTTCACAAAGCCGGACATCGCAGGAAAACAATTATAGTGATTGCAAAATAATCCCTATTATAGGTTCGATATGCTGGAAATCAAGTTTGTTAGAGAGAATTTGCCGCAGGTGGAAAAAGCACTGGCGGCCCGGGATGCAGCGGTCGACCTGGACGCCTTTCGCCGGATCGACGAAAAACGGCGCCAGTCCTTGCTCGAGGTCGAAGCGTTGCGCCACCGCAGAAATGTGGTTTCCGAAGAAATCGCGGCGATGAAAAAAAAGGGCGAAGATGCCCAATCGCTGATCGAGGAAATGCGGGGCGTATCCGATCGGGTCAAAACCATGGAGAAAAGCCTGGCGGAAGACGAAGAGACCCTGCATCAACTGCTGTTGGAAATCCCCAACCTGCCGCACGCAACAGTTCCCTATGGAAAAGACGAAAACGACAATCCGGTGATCAAACAGGTCGGCACACCGCCGGAATTCGACACGGCACCGAAGCCGCATTGGGAAATCGGAGAGGCCCTGGGCATTCTGGATTTCGAACGCGCCGCGCGCATCACCGGTGCACGTTTCCCGCTCTACCTGGGTGCCGGTGCCCGCCTGGAACGGGCGCTGATCAATTTTATGCTCGACATCCACACCCGCGAGCACGGCTATCTCGAGACCCTGCCGCCATTTATCGTCAATCGACAGAGCCTGATTCATACCGGACAGCTGCCCAAGTTCGCCGAAGACCTCTTCAAGCTCGAAGGGTGGGACTATTTCCTGGTCCCCACCGCCGAGGTGCCGGTCACCAATATTCACCAGAATGAAATCCTGGATGCCGACCAACTTCCGCTGTATTATACGGCCTACACCCCATGTTTTCGATCCGAGGCCGGCTCCTACGGCAAAGACACCCGAGGGCTGATCCGGCAACATCAATTCAATAAAGTCGAGTTGGTCAAATTCGCACTGCCCGAAAACTCCTATGGCGAACTCGAGTCGCTGCTGGAAAACGCCGAGACCATATTGCAGCGGCTGGGCATTGCCTACCGTGTGGTTGCGCTGTGCACCGGAGATCTGGGTTTTTCGGCCGCCAAGACTTACGATATCGAAGTCTGGATGCCCGCCCAGGGCGTTTACCGCGAGATTTCCTCCTGTTCCAATTTCGAAGACTTTCAAGCCCGCCGCGGCAATATCCGCTTCAAGCGCAAGGGCCGCAAGGGGACCGAAATGGTCCACACCCTCAACGGCTCCGGACTGGCGGTGGGCCGCACGCTGGCCGCTCTGCTGGAAAACTGCCAGCAGGCCGATGGTTCGGTGATCATTCCCGAAGCGCTCCATCCCTACATGGGCGGAATGGAACGAATGCAACGTGAAACCTGAAGATCTTCCAGCCGATGTTCGCCCTTACGTGTTGCCCGCCGTTCGGGGAGAGATGGTCTACCGCTGCCTGGGATGCGGAAGGACCCACGGCATCGAAAAGCTGCTCTACACCTGTCCGGACTGCGACCGGGTGCTGCTGATCGAAGACCGCAGCTTTGACGATTTGAAGCAAATCGAAGCCCCCCTATGGCATCGAATCTTCGATTTCCGCAAAACGCTTTCCGTGCCGGCGCTCAAGGGGATTTACCGTTATCACGAATTTATCGGTCCGATCATTCCGCTGGATGCGATCGTATACCTGGGTGAAGGCCACACCCCTCTGGTAGAGGGCAACCGGACGCTGCAGCAACAGGTCGGCCGACGATTTTATCTCAAAAACGACGGACAGAATCCGAGCGCCTCTTTCAAAGACCGCGGAATGGCCAGTGCCCTGAGCTACATTCACGCCCTGATACGAGGCGGCCGGGTAAGCGAGGTATTGGCGGTCTGCGCCTCGACCGGGGACACCTCGGCGGCAGCCGCACTTTACGCAGCTTACCTGCAGCCGCATGTCAAGTCGGCCGTATTGCTGCCCCACGGCAAAGTCACCCCGCAGCAGCTTTCTCAACCGCTGGGCAGCGGGGCCGCCGTGTTCGAGATTCCGGGGGTGTTCGACGACTGCATGAAAGTCGTTGAACGGCTTTCGGAGACCTACGAAGTGGCTTTGCTCAACTCCAAAAACGCCTGGCGCATCCTGGGGCAAGAGTCTTATTCCTATGAGATTGCACAGGATTTTGAGTACCGCCTGCAGGACAAGGTCGTGGTGCTGCCCATCGGCAATGCCGGCAACATCACGGCTGTGATGAACGGTTTTCTGAAGTTCCACGCTGCGGGCATCATCGATGCGCTGCCCAAAATCATCGGTGTCCAGTCCCGGCATGCCAACCCGGTATACCGCTATTATCAAGAGATGGAGCCGACTCGGCGCCGATTCGAACCGGTCACGGTCCAGCCGAGCGTGGCCCAGGCCGCGATGATCGGCAACCCGGTATCGATGCCGCGCGTGATTCACCTGGTGGAGCGGTACAATCAGGCAGCCGGGCAGAGCCGGGTGTTTTTCGTAGAGGTCACCGAGCAGGAAATCATGGACTGGGAGCTGATTGCCAACCGCAACGGGCACATCGCCTGCACCCACGGCGGCGAATCTCTGGCCGGCCTAGTGGCCGCGGTCCGGCGGGAAATGGTCGCCCCCGATGAGGTGGCCATCGTCGATTCCACCGCCCACGCACTGAAATTCGCCGGATTTCAGCAAATGTACTTCGAGCGGCAATTTCCCGCCGATTTTGAGATCGATCCGAAACCGGAACTGATCAACACGCCCCGGTACGTGCATCCCGAAGACCTCCGCGACGTGCCAGCACCGGGAAAACCCCTGGGCGGCGAGGCCTTCGAACGATTCGTGGATCGAACGGCGACTGAAATCGCCCGGGCGTTGGATCTGGAGAAAAAATCAACAAACGATCCGATTGAGGGACAATGAAAAAATTCGACCTGTTTTCGATCCTATGTGCCGTTTTGGGATGTCTGATTTTGTTTTCCTGCGGGGCCAACAAGGCCGAACTGCGCCAGCGCGAGGTGGCTCTGCGCGATCTGGGCAAACAGTACTACGTGGCAGGGGACCACACCACCGCGCTGCGCTACCTGCTGGAAGCCGAAGAGAATTACCCGGACGACCACATCCTGCAGAATTATCTCGGCCAGGTCTATCTGGCCAAGAACAAGCCCGAGGAAGCGATTGTTCATTTCAAACGAGCCATCGCGCTGAAACCCGATTACGCAGTGGCCAAAAACAATCTGGGCGTCGTGTATTTGACCCAGAATAACTGGGACAAGGCCATTGCCGTGTTCGAAGAGCTCACCGGCGACCTGCTCTATGCCACGCCGCACTATCCGCTTTCCAACCTCGGCTATGCCTATTACCAGAAACAGCAGTATGCCCAGTCCGAGCAATACTACAAAAAGGCCCTTGAATTGGAGCCCAATTACCCGCCGGCCCTGCGTGGATTGGGTCGCACTTACATTGCCATGGGCCGGGATTCCGAAGCGGTGGCGGCGTTGAGTGCGGCCATCGAACAATACCCGGAATTTGCCGGTGCCTATTATGACCTCGGAAGAGCCTACCTCAAGCGCAAGGAATACCGCAAAGCCAAGGCCGCCTTTCAGAAAGTGGCGAATCTGGAGTCCGATTCGGAACTGGGGCGCAGTGCCCGGAAGGCGCTGCAGCAGCTGCGCTACGTGGAGTAGTCCATTCAGAAAGTATAAAAAGGCCCGCCTCCTGCGAGGCGGGCCTTTTTTTTGTGGGTTCGACTCGATGCGCCCGGCACCAAGCCTTCCAGGCACTATCCGATGCGGTTAAATGGCCCGACGCTGCTCGAGCTGCACGATGCGTGGCGTGATAAAAATCAGCAGCTCATTGGCGGTGTTGGAGTCCGATTCGGTCTTGAAGAGCCAGCCGAACAGCGGCACGTCCTTTACGCCCGGCCAGCCGGTGGTGGAATCCTGCTGGTTGTTTTTAATAATCCCGCCGATGACGATGGTATCGCCGTCGTTGACCAGCAGCTCGGTCTGGGCCTCGTTGGTGTTGAGCGAGGGTACTCCCAGAGTAATGGTGCCGATATCGTTTTTGGTGATGAAGATCTTCATCAAAATTCGATCATCGGGTGTCACGGTGGGGGTGACTTCCAGACTCAGGTCGATGTTCTTGAACTTGACCGTCGCGTTGCCGGACGAATCCCTTTCCAGGTAGGGCCATTCGACACCCTGTTTGATCATGGCCTTTTTGTTGTCCAAAGTCACGATTTTGGGGGCCGTAATGATCCGTCCCTGCTTTTTGGCTTCCACAGCATTGAGCTGGGCATCCAGCAGGAACGGCGTTCCACTGAGCTTGGAAAAATTGAAACCGACCGTGGAGGAAGCCGCCGAGGGAAAGTTCATCGAGATGTCCGTGGTCAGGTCGGCGGCGGTTCCGAAGGCTTCGCTGATCGGGCCCCAGGTGAGGGACCAATCGATGCCGAGTTCCATGGAAAACTCGTCGCTGACCTCCACCACTTTGGCTTCGATAATGACCTGGGGGGTTACCGTGTCGATCCTTTCGACGATTTGCTTGATCTGTTCGAGCTTGGCGGCCGTGTCGGTGACGATCAGCTGGTTGTTGCGCTGATCCACGCTGACGCTCCCGCGTTCCGACGACAGCACGGTTTGCACGTGCGGCAGCACTTCGGCCTTGGCATCCGAGTAATTGACCGGAATGTATTCGGTCACCAGCGGTTCGAGAGATTCTACCACCTGTTGCGACTGGCGCTCGGCCTTGATCTGCTCCTGACGGGCTTTTTCTTCGGCCGTCAGCGTGGAGAGAGTGGCAATGCGAATGATGTCGCCTTCGTAGGCCATGCCAAGTCGGTTCATCTTGAGCACCAGGTCGAGCACCTGGTCCCAGGGAACCGGTTTTTCGAGGGTCAGCGTCACCGAGCCGGTGACGTCTTTGTCGATGGCGAAATTCTTGCCGCTGATCTCACGCAGGATGCGAAATACGTTTTTAATGTCGGTCTCGTAGAAATCCAGAGCGATTTTTTCACCGGTGTAGGGTCCGCCGCTGAACACGGCACTGCTGGAGCGCGCCAACGGAGCCGGCGAAGTCTCGGGGATGAACGGTGTCGAAACCTCGGCCGTCATCTGGGCGGCCGTCGGTTCGACCGCGGGTTGCCGTGTGGAGGACGGCTCCGGTGCCGTCGCAGCGGCAGCGGAGGATTGTTGAGCGGGCTGCATCACGTCCCCGGCGGGCACCGGTGGGGCCGGGGCGGGTGCCGGCGAAGATGGCGGTGAATCGACCGCCTCGGCTTTGGACATCACCTGCTTCCAGGCCGGCAGGTCGGCTTTTTCCATGGGCTTGGGCGGTACCGTCGAGGGCTCGAAATTGACCAGGATCAGATCGTCCTTGCGCTCGACTTCATAAGGAACCGATTCCCGCAGCTCAATCACCACAGTGGTCTGCCCATTGTCGGTCTTTTTGGCCACCGGTGTGATCCGGTTGACTGCACTTTCGAACCGGGTGGTGACCAGTGGACGATTGCGGTAGGACGGCAGCTTGGTGTTGTAGAGTTTAAGCTGCAGCAGTTTGTCCTCGATGCGGACCAGGTCGTAATCCACCGCGCGGGTGGTTCCAACGACGATGGTCGAGGCACCCTGCGGTTGGCTGCGAAAATCCAGCCGGTTGATCCATGCCGGCTGGCCGGCGGCGGCCGTTGTCCCGGCTGTCTCCGCCGCGGGGGTGGCCGGAGCGGTTGCAGCTGGCGAAGCTTGCGGCGGCATCGGGGCCGGAGCGGTCTTGGCGGTGATTTCTTTCTCACCGACCTGGATCCAAAGACCTTCGGGCACCGGCACGGCGGCATAGCGCTGCAGATAGGCGTCGCGGGTGTCGATCACCACGCGAACTTTGCCCGGGTGCGCAAAGTGCCGAACGCTGCGGACATAGTCGGTATCGACTTTAACCGTCTGAGGCACGTCGAACGGACTGCGCAGATTGGGAATGTCGATTACGATCCGGGCCGGGTCTTCCAGGGTAAACTGTTTGAAATTCCGGATGGCACCGTCGGCCTCGACGTTGATCCGGGTGTGACTGCCGGATTTGACCGCAAAGACCCCCTTGAGATTGGATGCCGTCGGCGTGTCGGCATCGACGGCCGCCGGGGTGGAAGCTGCCGGAACAGGTGTCGCCGGCTGCGGTGCTTCTTCGGTCACAGGCGCCGATTCTCCTTCTGCCAGGGGTTGGGTGAACGCAATCCGGATTGCGGTCCCATCCGGTGTTACCCGGTAGGGCGCGTCCTGATTCAAGACGATCAACAGGCGGGTCATGTTCTGCTCTTCGCTGATTCTGGAGACTTCCATCCGGTCGATGACCCGGTTGTCCAACTCGACCTCGGCGGGTACGGAAGCTGCCAGATCGGTCTCGGGAAAATAAAACAATACGCCCAGGGGAAGGTTCTGTTTGACCGAGGTGTAGGTCAACTGGCGGCTGCCGAGAACGCGGACCACGAATGCGCCGGGTTCTTCGGAGGCGGAAATTTTCAGGATTTGCTTGGGGCCGCCTCCGGCCGTCTCCGCCGCCGAATCGCCCGTAACCGGCTGTTGGGAGGCGCAACCGACGGCAAGCAGGACGACGGCGGCCAACATTGCGAAGGCACAAATCAAGGAGTTGTTCCTGGCTGAAGACAAATTCATCGGTTTACTCTCCGGAGGGTTTCGGAAGAAAAATTTCTTTTTTGCGAAGCTGCAGATTGCCGACGATGTCGGTGAATTCTTCTTCGACGACGACTTTTTCTTTATCGATTTCAACGACCTTGCCGGCGTTGGTTCCAATATAGGTGCCCTTCTTGATAATGTAGCCTTTGCCGGAAGATTCCTGCACCAGGGCCCGATTGCCGCTGGCTGCGACAATAATGCCCACCAACTTGAGTTGGTTTAAGGCGATTTTCTCCAGCGGCGTGCGCGGGATCCGCTTGGGACGGTCACTGGGGGTCTTCGGCATTTCCGGCTCTTCTTTGAAGAGCGGTTCGAAGGGATCGACTTTGTCCTTGGGATCGTAGGGCGGCGGCAGACCGGGTTTTTCGGGCGCCGTCGCCATCGCAATTTCCGGAGCACCGGTCTTCGATTCGGCAGTTTGCGGCATGCCATCCCCAGGGGGCCGGCCTTCGACCGGTTTCGTCGGCGGCGGCGCTTCTTTGGCGGCCAGCGCATTTACCGCTGTGGCGGCCGGACTTTGATCCTCTTTGCGCACGGCCGCTGTGGCCGAAGTCGTGTTGGTTTTCGGCGTTGCAGCGACTTCGGACTTGGGCCGGATACTCGCCACCGGAGCGGCCGAAGGAGACGTATCGGGAGCCGTGGCGGTTTTCGGAACCGCAGACGTTTTGCGGGTCTCAGCCACCGCCGACTTGGGCTGCAGGACCGCAGGGCTTCCCACTTTCGGGACCGCCGGCTTTGCGGTGGCAACGATTTTTTTCCGCACGACCTGGGGTTGCGCCTGAGCGGCGGAAGCGCCGCCGCCGCAACCGGCCCAGATGAACGCACCGCATACCGCCATCGTAATCAGGATGAGAATGCCGCGTGATGGTTTCATAATCTGCAATCTATACCCGTTTGATCTCCTGTGGTTATTTACGCTTTTTCCGGCGCGATTTATTCTTTTTCTTCGACGGCTGCTTCTTCGGCTGCTCTTCGATGAACTTGTAGGTGACCGCCGTGCATGAGGTAACCAAATTTTCGTCCTTGCTCGGCGACATGTTGATGTCACGGATGTTGACGACCCGGTTCAGACGTGCGACCCGGTCGAAGAACACCGCGACGTTGTGGTACTGGCCGTTGACACGGATGGAGACCGGGATCTCGGCGTAAAAGTCTTTTTTGACCTCGCCCTTGGGCTGAAACAGCAGAAATTCAAGTCCGCTGTCCCGGCCGGAATCCGACACGCTGGTCAGCAGTGAAGGAATCTCTTCTTTCTCCGGCAGCGATTTCATCACCAATTTGAACTGAACCTCGGCCTCTTTCATCTTTTGCTGGAATTTAGCCAGATCCCGGGCGTTGCGTTTGGCGGTGGTCAGTTCCTTTTCCAGTTCGGCGAGCTCTTTATCCAGTTTGTCGATGGTTTCATATTTGGGCAGATACGCAAGCCACACGAAACCGGCGATGATCAGCAGAAAAATGCCGGCACTGATCAGCAGCCGGTAGTTTTTCGGCATCTTTTCGAGTTTTTCGAACAGTGGTTCGAACGAGGAGCCCAGCGATTTTTTCTCTTTTTTGCCCATAGCGCCGTTGCGTTCTCTTTATTTCGCAGGTTTTGTTGCCGATTGCGGTTTTTTGGTGCAGGCGACCGTAAATTTTTTGAGGTTCGAACCCCGAACCACCTGCTTTTCAATTGTTTTCAGATCGACGGCACTGAAAAGACCGGTGCCTTCGAGTTGAACCATGAAATCGGCCACCGTCTGGTTGTCCAGGGCGATCCCGTTGATCAACAGACTGTCGGGTTTGTCGGTAAAGCCGGTAAACCACATGCGTTTTTCGATGACTTTCTGGGACATCGTTTCCAGGATCTGCACCGGTTCGAAGCGGTTGGATTCGAGCTTTCGAATCACCTCGATTTTCTTTTCCAGGATGGCCAGCTTGCGCTTGATCTCTTCGATCTGCTTGGTAATCTTTTTATATTTTTCAACTTCTTTCTTGGTAACGTCAATGCGCCCCTTCAAATCTTCGATTTTTCCGTTCAGGTGCATGTTGTAAAAAACCAACACCGCCATGACCAGGAAAAACGATAGAAGAAAAATCGAAATCTGGCGACGAATGTTTTCTTTTTTTCTGGCTGCGCGGAACGGCAGTAAGTTAATGCGTATCATTTATCGTCGATTTTCCTTATTGCCAGGCCCATGCTGATCGCCGCCTGGGGCGCGATTTGTTCGATGTATTCAGGATCCAGACTGTCGTCCAGAGAAAACGTATTGAAAGGCTGGATGGTTTCGACTTCCGAAGAGGTTTCCTGCGCCAACAGCTTGCGGAATTCATCGATGTTGCCGCCACCGCCACTGAGAAGGATCTTTTTGATCTGATCTTCGGGGTAGGTGGAATAGAAAAAATCAATGGCCCGGCGGATTTCCGTACACCAGTCCGAAACAACGCCGTGGATGATTTCGCGCAGGTCGTCGGCGGAAATTTTGTCGGACTGGAGGCCGAGCTTGATTTCTTCGGATTCGTCGAACGGACAGTTGATCAGGGAAATGATCTTTTGATTGATTTGCCCGCATCCCAGGGAAACATCCCGCATAAATACAGAGTTGCTGCCCTTTAGGATGTTCAATGAGGTTTTGCTCGCACCGATATCGATCAAAGCCGTGTTTTCTTCCTGGGCCTCGTAATTGAGTTCGAAAATGTTCTGCAGGGCGAACGCCTCCACGTCGATGATGCATGGATTCAAACCGGCCATGTTGACCAGGTTGATGTAATCGTTGACCATTTCCTTTTTGGCCGCCACCAGGAAGACATTCATCTGATTGGGGTTGTTTTCGTTGGGCCCCAGAATCTGAAAATCCAGGTTGACGTCACTGATGTCGAAGGGAATGTATTGTTCGGCCTCGAAGTGAATGGTTTCCTGCAGCTGTTCCTCGGCCATGGTCTGCACGTTGATTTTCTTGACGATCACCGAATAACCGCCGATGGAGACCGCAACGTTTTTCTCCTTGATGTTGAACGTCTTGAACAATTGCCGAATCGACTCGGCGACTTCTTCCGGTTCGTTGATGGCCCCGTCCTCGATCAGTCCGGGAGCGATGTCCACCATGCCGAAGCGTTTCAAACCGCGCCCTTTTTTCGTTTCGGCGATTTCGGCCGCTTTGATCGTTCTGGAGCCGATATCGAGGCCGACAAGATGTTCTTTTTTCCCGAATAGCATAGGAATTTTTCTCTAATCTTTGAAGATTTTGTTTTTGTCCGAGAGGTCCAATCCCAGCGCAAGAATGATTTTGCGCATGGTCTCCATCCGACAGGGCATACCGCTTTCGATCCGTGCAATGGTAATTGGAGAAACCTTCGCCGCTCTGGCGAGCTCCGCCTTGCTCATCAGCAAGGATTCCCTGGTTTCCTTCAGTGCATTCTGTTTCATTGACCCGTTTGCTGCGGTTTCTGAGAAGGAGAAAATAGTATTACTTTGTCCGTTTTTTTAAATACATTTTCTCATTAGGTTGGCGGTAAGTCAAGCTAATTGTATTTTAATTAGATATAATTATAATTATTTAAGATATATAGTTCCCAAAACCGCCGTATTGACCTACATATTGTATGCGGCGCAGGTATCGCAGCAAGACCCGATTCGCCGCGCCGGAAACGACCCTGCCGGAGGCGCTGTTCCCCGCCGGCGCCGAGCGCCGGTAGCAAGGCTGCCGGTTTGCTTTTTTCACGACTGCGTGCTAACTTTCGAAGCTTGAATTTAAAAGCGCCGGGGGTCTCCCACGGTGGTCGAAACCATCCTGATTATGGCAAAAATGAAAACTCAAAAAAGCCCGGCGCGATCCGCGACCGACCCGCCACCGGCAGAAAAAGCCAAGCCCTTCCGGCTGGTAAAATATTTTACCATAACCAGCCTGGTTTTGATATTCATGGGCACCATTATTCTGTCCATGCTCAACACCCACTGGGCGCGGACGATGCAACGGCAAAAAAGCGAGGAATATGCCCTGTTGATCCTGGAAAACCTGAATCATCAGGTTTTTCTGCAGTTTGTCATGCCGATGGTGATCAAGTTCGGGCGGATTCAACTTCGGGATGCAGAGCAATACGAACGGCTCGACAAAATCGTGCGAAACACGCTGCACAGCTTCAAGGTCGAAACGGTCAACATATACGACATGAACAACGTCGTATCCTACAGCTTCAACCCGGACCTGGTGGGCAAAGAAAATCTCGGGGGCACCGGCTTTCAAAAAGCCCTCAGCGGCAAGAACGTATCGCGCCAGATCCAGCAAGGGAATTTCTGGGAAATCCTGCTGGGGATTCCGCGGGAAAGCCAGCTGATTACCTTTGCCCCTTTACGGGCCGAACGCCCCCCCGCCCGAATGTCCGGACCGGTGCTGGGGGTGGTGGAAATCGTTCAGGATTTGTCCGACGAGTATCAGACCATCTTTCAATTTCAAATCTTTATCGTCATTACCAGCGCGGTGGTAATGCTGGTTCTGTTTCTGGTGCTCATTTTCGTGGTCAGACGCGGTGAAAACATCATTGAGCAGCGTGCCCGGGAACGTTTGCGCCTCAAGGAGCAGCTTAATCGCGCCGAACATTTGTCCTCACTGGGCGAAATGGCTGCGGTCATTTCCCATGAAATCCGCAACCCATTGGGGATTATCCGCAGCAGTGCCGACCACCTTAAAAAAAAGATGGCCGGCGTCGATCCCGCCAATCCCATCCCGGACATCATCGTTGAAGAGACCGGGCGCCTGAACAACATCATCACGGACTTTCTGAATTACGCCCGACCCCGGGACCCCAGTTTCGCGCCCTGCCGGGTGGAAGAGGTCGTTGAAAAAAATCTGTCTCATATGGCCAATCAGATCAAGGAAAAGGGCTTCAGCGTCCAATGCGTTATCGCCGAAGGTCTGCCCGAAATTTCGGCCGACGCGGCCATGCTCTATCAGGCCTTTTTGAACCTTCTCATCAATGCCACCCAGGTTTCGGAAAACGGCGGCAACATTGTCGTGCGGGTGAATTCCAATCACGCCGACGTCCATGTTCAGATTGAAGACGACGGTCCGGGCGTTTCGGAAGATCAACTGCAAAAAATCTGGGATCCGTTTTTTACCACCAAGGACAAGGGAACCGGCCTGGGACTGGGCATCGTGAAAAAAATCATCGAGCTGCACGGCGGTTCGATCGAAATCCGGAACCGGCCCGGCGGAGGGGCCCAGGTGGCCATCCGGCTGCCGATCCAGCAGGAAGATCCCGAAAAATGGAAACCATCCTGATCGTCGATGACGAGAAAAATTATCCGCGTATTCTCGGTGCGGTGCTGGAAGAAGAAGGCTTCGAGATCCAAACCGCCAACAGCGGCAAAGAAGCCCTGGAGATCCTGGAAGCTTCGGATGTCGACCTGGTGTTGACGGACATGAAGATGCCTTCGATGGACGGCATCGAACTTCTGGAAAAAATCAAAACCAAGGATCCCGAACTGCCGGTGATCATGATGACGGCTTACGGCACAGTGGACAAAGCCGTCGAAGCCATGCAGAAAGGCGCCTACAGCTACATACTCAAGCCCTTTGACAACGAACGCCTGATTCTCTATGTCAACAAGGCCATCGCCATGTACCGCGTGGTTCAGGAAAATCGCCGGCTTCGCAGCGCGGTGTCCTCCCATTACAGTTTCGGCAACCTGATCGGCAAAAGCAAATCCATGCAGGCCGTATTCGACCTGATCCGGAAAGTCGCCCCCACCGGTGCCACCGTTTTGATCCAGGGTGAAAGCGGCACCGGCAAAGAGCTGGTGGCCAAGTCCATCCATTTTAACAGTCCCAGGCGGGACCGCCCGTTTGTCGCGGTAAACTGCGCGGCATTGGCCGAAACACTGCTGGAAAGCGAGCTCTTCGGCCATGAAAAAGGCGCATTTACCGGTGCGGTGGCCACAAAAAAGGGGCGGTTCGAACTGGCCGACGGCGGAACCCTGTTTCTCGATGAAATCGGTGAATTGACGCCCGGCCTGCAGGTCAAGCTATTGCGGGTCCTGCAGGAGAAGACTATCGAGCGGGTGGGCGGCGGCCGTGCAATACCGGTCGACATTCGGATCCTCGCCGCCACCAACAAGAACCTGAAATCCGAGATGGCCAGGGGGCGATTCCGCGAGGATCTCTTTTTCCGTCTCAATGTCGTTCACATTCCGCTGCCGGCGTTAAAGGAACGCCCGGAGGATATACGGCTGCTGATGGAGCATTTTATTCGCAAGTATGCTTCTGAACGCAAAGCCGGTGAACCCATCACCGGCATCGAACCGGATGTCGAACGGCTTTTCTACGATTACAGCTGGCCGGGGAATGTGCGGGAACTGGAAAACATCATCGAACGCGCCACGATCCTGAGCCCGGGCAGCCGCATCCAGGTGAGCGACCTGCCGCGGAACTTTCGGGAAAACGTCCAGGACAATCTATATCTGGACAGCATTCCGGCGGACGCCAAACTCTACGAAACCCTGGCGATGATCGAAAAGACGCTGATCCTCAGAGCGCTGAAAAAATCCGACTACGTGCAGTCCCGGGCAGCCGAACTGCTGGGAATCGGAAAAAGTGGATTGAATCAGAAGATCAAGAAGTATGCGCTGGACGTATCTCCGAAGTAGTGTGCACCCGGAAATGACCTTTTTCCCGTTGTATCCCGCCGCCGGCGGGTTTGTCCGCGGGCTTGCTCAAGGCAGCAACGGTTGCTCGCAAAGTGCGCGACTTGGATTTTCGGCATTCGCCGAAAAGACAAAAGCACGGGCGTACTTTCGCGTTGAACCGGCAGGATGCCGAAGGCTTTCGAGGCAAGAAAAATTGCTGATTTCCGAATTGCACGCTCAACAGCGCCAGCAACTCCGCGCGGATGGGCAAAAAACAAAAGCGGCGGTTAATTGCCGGGAGCTTGCGGAGGCGATGCGGCGTCACCCGCCGACAGATTCGTTGCCAGCTGTTCCCGGATCATGCCCGCATACAACGTATTCGGATTTTCGGCCAACAGTGTTTCATAGGCGGTCCGACTTTCCCGGGGTTTGCCCAGTTCGGCGTAAAGCCGTCCCAGATTGTAGCGGGCCTCCTCCTGAAAAGCAGCGGCACTGCCGCCGAGGACCTGTTCGAACTGGCCTGCCGCGGCCGGCAGATCTCCCTTTGCTTCGTAAGCATAGCCCATGGCATTGTGTATCCGATTGCGGATTTCAGGCACTTCGAGGTCCTCGAGCGCCTGCTGATAGAGCTCGAGGGCACGGTCGATCCGACCGGCTTCGAAACTGATATCGGCAAACACCAGCGTTGTGTATTTTCCGCCCCTGGAGCCGCCAAATCGATCCAGCAGTGCCTCGAATTCGGATTCCACCGATTGATAGGCCGTCTGCGGATCGGTGCTCTGCGCCTGCTGGCGATAGTTCTGCCAGGCAGTCTGCAGGCCGGCAAAGGAATCATTTTCCCTGGCAATTGCGTGATAGCGAACCGCGGAGATGACCACCACGATCAGGATCAACCCGCCCAGGACACCGAGCAGCGGATAACGATATCGCACGGCAAACTGAAAGATACGGGCGGTGGTGGTCAGAATTTCATCCGGTTCTTTCAACAGTTGCTTGCGCGATATTTTCTTTTTTTTGGCCATCTTCGCTCCTGAATGAGTCAATAACCACCCGCGAACCGGGTGGCTTGAATTTTCTTCCTGCGGCACTCGCCGCCGCAATAAAAGACAGAAGCACTTTTGTGCTTCGATGTTGAACTTGCACCGGGTGCAGCGCACCCGGTTTGGGCAAGCATCACGCTTGCAGACCCTTGCGCGGCGAGGTCCGGGCAGGGGTCAATTCGCTTTTGATCTGATGGATGCGCCGCCAGCCGTCATCCGGTATGGCGGCCCCCACGACCCGGCAGACCTCGTAGCCGCAGGCCGAAGCAAGCCGTCCGGAATCGGGCATGGAATAGCCGTTGACCAATCCGTAGAGAAAGCCCGCCGCCCAGAGATCACCGGCACCGGTGGTGTCGACCGCCGGATGGGGCCCGAGGGGATCGATCTTGAGCCGTTGGTCTTCCCAGGCGGCATAACTGCCCCGTTCCCCGACTTTCACCACCGCAATTGCCGTTTTCTGCGACAAAATTTCAAGGGCTTCGAGTTCATCGTCCACACCGGTAAAGGCCCGGGCTTCGTCTTCGTTGGCCAGAACGATGTCCACCGATTCGGTAACGAGCCGATCGAGCAAATCCCGTGCGCCTTCGACCACGGTGTAGCTGGCCAGATCCAGGGATATCAAGGCTCCGGCTGCACGCGCTGTCGCCACCGCCGTGAGGATCAACTCCGGGTTGAACAACAGGTAACCTTCGATGTGTACGATGGCGGCATCGGCGAAACAGCCGTTTTTCAATTCCTCCGGGCGACATTCCGATGATGCGCCTAAAAAGGTCGCCATGGAACGCTGGGCATCCGGGGTGATGACCGAAAGCACCCGCCCGGTGGGAGAATCCGAGGGAAACAGGATGGCATCCACCTGCTGGCGCATCAAATCCTGACGGTACCGTTTGCCCCAGTTGCCGTTGCCGCATTTGCCCACGAAGCGGCTGCGCCCCCCGAGCCGGCTGATGCCGACCACCGTGTTGCAGGCGGAACCGCCCGGCACCAGGCTCGGACGCCGGGCCGTTAAGGTCAGCACCTGTTCGATGAAACTTTTGTCCACCAGTGTCATTCCACCCTTGCGGATGCCGGTCTTCCGCAGAAAATCATCGTCTTCGTGCGCCAGAATATCCATCAGCGCCGAACCGACCCCGACCACCATCGCGTTGTTGCCGCCCAGTTGATCGATTATCTCCATATCCTCCTCACCAGACCAGGGAACGGTAAATCCAACCGCTATCGCCATCGGCGTGCCGCACGTGCAACCAGTCGCCCTTGCGCTCCAGCAGACGAAACGAAATGCCGTCAACCACCGTAAAAACAATGTCATGATGGGTGCCCGGTCCCGAACGAACATTGCATTTGGGCGCCTTTGTAATCACGGTTGCAACTTTTTCGACCAGGGACGAATGGATCCAGCCGATGTCTCCTTCAAAATCCCGGAATCGATACCAGGCCCCCTGCTTTTCGATCACCTCGATGGGATAATTTTGATAGACTTGCCACAGGATGTCGTGTTCGGTCCCCGGCCCGGATCGAATGTTGGCGATTTCGGAGACAATCGCCATGCGTTCGGCCGCAGCGACCGAAACCGCCAACAAAACACCGCTGACGGTCAAAAGCAGGATTTTTACCGGCCGCATCCTAGGCATTGTAAAACACCAGCTCCGGCAACCGCACACAGGTCAGTTTGTTGCCGTAAACGGCCCCGGTGTCGATTCCGATCTTGTTGGGCCGCAGCAGCGGCTCCTGCAGCGGGGTGTGGCCAAAGACTACGATTTTACCGAAATCGAAATCGGTATCGATGAATTTTT
This sequence comes from Desulfobacterales bacterium, assembly GCA_051155755.1. Classification (GTDB taxonomy): domain Bacteria; phylum Desulfobacterota; class Desulfobacteria; order Desulfobacterales; family SG8-13; genus DAXETY01. The sequence goes on along the minus strand of DAXETY010000068.1, from coordinate 337 downwards.
TGCGGATCCACATCAGATCCTCGGGTTTTTGTTTTTCAAGGGGAACGTTTTTGCGCAGTCCGGCATGCACGAATATGTAATTCTCGCTTTCGTGATACAGCTGCAACGTGTCAAAAAACTGCCGGTGAGATTCCGGTATCAGGGGCGCTTCCGAATCCTCGTGGTGCTGCATGTAACTTTCCAGGGTCTGCTGGCCGCCGTTGATCAACCAGGTCAGTCGGTCTTTGCCGGCCAGGTACTTTTCCATCATATCCTCGTGATTTCCTTTGAGGAAAACCGTTTTGGGATAAGGATGCCGACTTTTCAAGTCCACCAGGTATTCGATCACTTCATAGGA
>DAXETY010000067.1:0-9442 GCA_051155755.1 Desulfobacterales bacterium | reverse complement strand
CCATAGCGCCTCGCCCAACTTCCGACGGATCGGAATTCATTTTCTGGATGCCATCTTTTTGCACGGATCCGGTTTTGCCTTGCCAACATGTTTTTTTTCATTAGCCAAGCAAAGACCGTACCATGATATAAATTACTGTAATAAATACAATTATTTTGCGAATGCCGTAATTCAGAATTGCCAATTCTGCAAATCGAGAGGGGATCAGGAATTACTAATTCTTCTGTTGAATTTGAAAAAAAGACAACTTGACAGATCAACTCCGAAATCGAGCGCCGCACAAGGCTCTCCGGCGGTGCGCGCACCCGCGGAACGCCCTGGGGGCCGCAGGATGTCTCCGTGGACCGCAAGATCGAAGAACGCCAGAAACATCAGCTCAGCCGCTATTATGAAACGGTTATCCATGCAGTGAAGAATGCCGACAAAATTTTGATCATGGGACCGGGGGAAGCCAAAATCGAACTTCGAAAACAAATCGAAAGCTCGATGCCGCCCCTGTCCCTGCGCATTTTCGCTGTGGAATCCTGCGACAAAATGACCGAGCGTCAAATCGTCGCTCGCGTTCGCTCGGTTTTTGAAAAAGGGGCAATGTCAAACCGGGAAAACGCATCCGCTTCGATGGAACGGGTCTGAAAAGGATGTGTTTCGGTTTTATTGCAACCTGTAAACAATTTCGACAGACAAAGACGGCTGAGTCCGCAGCCGGGGTCTGGGTGTCTCCAAAAATAAACAAGCGATTCAGACCGGTTAACTACGACTGCAACGGATGGGTAAACTGGCACACCGGTTGCTAAATAAAGAAGAGACGGCAATCTTCGCTCCGTTTTTTACCGGACGACATTTCGAAAAGGAGGTACAAACATGAAACTGGCCAAATGGGATCCCTTTCGTCAATTCGAGGATATGTTCGATCAATACAGCCGGTCGTTGAGCTGGCCGCGGCGCACCGATCAGGAGGTCATGACCACCGGCGATTGGACACCGCGGGTGGACATCGTGGAAACCGACAAGGAATTTGCGATCAAAGCCGAAATCCCCGGTATCAAAAAAGAAGACGTGAAAGTCACGGTGGACAACGGCATACTGTCCATCCGCGGCGAACGCCAGCAGGAAAAAGAGGAAAAAAACAAGAAGTTCCACCGGATCGAACGGTTTTACGGCAGTTTCACCCGCAGCTTCACGCTGCCGGACAACGTGGACGAAACCCACATCGAAGCCAATTTCAAAGACGGGATGCTCACCCTGAGCATTCCGAAAACCGAGGAGTCCAAACCCAAGGCGATCGAGGTAAAGGTAAAATAGCAACCATTCGCAATGGCTTTTTTCAGCAGGATTGCAAACTTCCCGCTCCGGGGGGGACTGCCGGCGCCCCCCGATCGCACCACAAATCCTTGAGAGGCCCCCCCATGGCGGGAGACCAAGGGAATGTTGCGTTTACCCGTCCGCCATTCCCGGACCAGCCGTATCATTACCCTGTATGCGATAACGTCGCGCTCTGCGAGATCCGAACCGCTTGAAAGAATCCCACATTTACAGGCTTTTCACGAACGCATTCACCCGAACTGATACCGACCTTCATCCCCCGACTTTACAGCCTGTAAAATTTGTCGACAACGGCACGGCGGCAAATACACGGCAGCCGGAATTTAAACTTAATCGTTTTAATTGGTTATGTATGAAGTTGCTATGGCACGTCACTTGCTCATAACCAGTCCAGAGGCTCGCAGTTCGGACTATTTGAAACGGACCGAAACTGCCGGATACAAGGAGGCCGGAAAATGGGCAAAATCAAAAAAATTATGGCGGCAGATGATTTTCCGGAATATTCCCCTCGGGGATTCTTTCGCTCCGGTATTTCACTTGCGCTTGAACGAGGGCAACGGCGTGGTGTCCAGGCCGATCGGGAACGCACAGATGCGAGGAGCCAGACCATGGGCAAGGTTGGGATAGTGGCGGAGGCATATGATTTTCCGGAATATTCCCCTCGGGAATTCTTTCACTCTGGTATGTCACTTGCGCTTGGACGAGGGCGACGGCGTAGTGTCCAGGCCGATCGAGAACGCACAGATGCGAGGAGGGCCAGAACATGAGTAAGATCGGGAAAGTGATGGTGGCGTGTGATTTTTCGGAATATTCGCCGCGGGTGGTCGGCAGCGCCGTCGACCTGGCCGGAGATCTGAACGCAGAGCTGATCATCGTCAATGTCATCAACCAGCGGGACGTGGATGCCATCGCCAAGGTCGAAGCCGAGTATCCGGCCTTTACCGTGGAACGATACCTGACCGATCAGAAAACCGAGCGGCGGGCCATGATGGATGATCTTTTGAAAGAAACCGGCGGCACCGGGCTGGAAGTAAGAAAGGAGATACGGGTCGGCGTGCCGTTCAAGATGCTGATTCAGGCCGTGGAGGAAGAAGGCGCCGACCTGCTGGTGATGGGCACCAAGGGACGCGGCAATCTGGCGGGCGTGCTGTTCGGCTCCACCGCCGAAAAAGTCTTTCGACGCTGCCCGGTGCCGCTGCTGAGCATCCGCGCCGCAGAATAAACTCACCGGTGGTGTACCGGGGCCGGGTTTCCGGCAATACCGCAGATGCAAGGAGGAGCAATGCTGGTCAAATACTGGATGAGTCCGACCGCATTCACGGTGGATGCAGACGAATCCATGCAGGATGCCGCCACCCTGATGAAAAAATACAGCATCCGGATGCTGCCGGTGCTCAAAGACGGCCGGCTGGTGGGGGTGGTTTCCGATCGGGACCTGAAACGGGCCTCGGCCTCGGATGCGACGTCCCTGGAGATTCACGAGCTGCTGTACCTGCTTTCCAAAATCAAGATCAAAAATATCATGACCCGCAATCCGATCACCGTGCCGCCGGATTTTACCGTGGAAGAAACCGCCGAAGTACTGTTGCGGAACAAAATCTCGGGGGTTCCCGTGGTGGAAAACGGTCATGTGGTGGGGGTCATCACCCAATCGGATGTCTTCCGGGTGCTGATCGCGCTGACCGGTATCGGCAACCGCGGCATCCAATTCGCCTTTCAACTGGAAGACCGGCCCGGTTCGATCAAGGAGGTAGCCGATATCATTCGGGGCTTCGGCGGGCGGATGGTGAGCATATTGACCACCTACGAAAACGTGGAGTCCGGATTCCGCAAGGTGTACATCCGCATGCAGGGCATCGACCGCAGCAAACTCGAGCCCCTCAAACGTTCCCTGAGGGAAAAAGCCGAGCTGCTGTACATGGTCGATCACCGCGAAAACCGCCGTGAAATTTACGCGGCCTGAATCGAAAAATCAGCTTTAATATAAGATGGAGAAACGATCATGGCGGAACGAAAATTTAAAAAAATCCTGGTGGCCCTGGACGGCTCCGAACGCAGCCTGCTGACGGTCAAATACCTGACCAAGCTGCCGGCCTTCCGGAAGCACCGCATCGTGCTGTTCCACGTGTTCAATGCCATTCCGGAAAGCTATTATGACCTGGAGCGGGAGCCCAAAAGCGTAAAAACGGTCAAATACGCTCGAGCCTGGGAGTCCCAGCAGAAAAAAACCATGGAAGCGTTCATGGAAAAAGCCCGGGAAATTCTGCTGCACAACGGCTTTCCGGCGGAAAACCTCAAAGTCAAGATTCATTCCCGCAAAAAGGGGATCGCGCGGGACATCATCCGCGAAGCTCACGAGGGCTACGATGTGGTGGTCACCCGCCGTCGCGGCATGGGTCGTATCCAGGGCATCATCCTCGGCAGCGTTTCCATGAAGCTGCTGCAGGGTCTCACCTTCATTCCCTTGCTGCTGGCCGGACGCAAACCGCCGGGACCGAAAATGCTCATTGCCATGGACGGGTCGCCGGGCGCGATGAAAGCTGTCGATTTTGCCGGTACCTTCCTGGAGGGCAGCAACTGTGAATTCTGCCTGTTAGGCGTGATCCGGGGTGCCGAAGACCGCAAGGAAATCGAAGCCTTGTCGGGTTCGGAAGTCCTGGCCCAAACGGCCGAAAAACAAATCGCCCGGGCCTTCGAAGAATCCAAACAACGCCTGGTTGCAAGCGGCATCGATCCGGCGGCGATCTCCACCAAGATCGTAACCGGGGCCCGCAGCCGCGCGGAAACCATTGTCGCAGAAGGTCGCCAGGGCGATTTCGGCACTGTCATCATGGGACGTCGCGGACTGACCCGACCACGGGACTTTTTTCTGGGCCGCGTCACCAACAAAGTCATTTATCTGGCCCGGGAAAAATCAGTCTGGATTATCAACTGATGAGCATCGAGAACCTGAGCCGAATTTTCGAGCCCCGCTCGATCGCGGTGATCGGAGCCAGCGAGCGCGAAGGCAGCATCGGCGGTGCCGTGCTGATCAACCTGGCGTCAAGCGGTTTTGCCGGAACGGTTTACCCGGTCAACGCCAACCGCAGCGAGGTGTTGGGCCGCAAGGCTTATGCCCGCATTGCCGACATCAGCGGGTGCGTCGATCTGGCCGTGATGGCCGTGCCGATCGGATCGGCGGTCGACCTGGTAAAAGAATGCACTGCTGCCGATGTCGGCGGCATCGTGATCCTTTCGGCCGGCGGCAAAGAGATCGGTCCGCAAGGGGAGGCGGTGGAGCAGGAAATCGCCGCGGCCGCCGCCGGAAGCCCTCTGCGCATCATCGGCCCCAACTGCATGGGGCTGATCCACACCGCCAACGGTTTGAATGCCAGTTTTGCGCCCCGTATGCCCCTGCCGGGTAAGCTGGCGTTCATTTCCCAGAGCGGGGCCGTCTGCGGAGCGGTTCTGGACTTGTCCCTGCGGCAGCGAATCGGCTTTCACAGCATGGTCAGCCTGGGTTCCATGCTGGACGTCGATTTCGGCGACATGATCGACTATCTCGGCGGAGACCCCGGGGTGAGCAGCATCGTCATGTACGTGGAAAACTTGACCCAGGTGCGCAAATTCATGAGCGCAGCCCGGGCCGTATCCCGGGTCAAGCCGCTCGTGGTGTTGAAAGCCGGCCGCACTCCTGCCGGGGCGGCCGCCGCGGCGTCCCATACCGGTGCCCTGGCCGGTGACGATGCCGTCTATGATACTGCCTTTCGGCGCGCCGGTGTGCTGCGGGTAAAGACGTTCGAGGAGCTGTTCGACTGCGCAGAGCTGCTGGCGGCCCATGCCGGCCCAACGGGCTCGGAGCTGTTGATCGTAACCAATGCCGGCGGTGCCGGCGTAATGGCCGTCGATGCGCTGGCCGATTTCGGACTGCGACCGGCTGCGCTGGACCCGGCGATTCTGGAGCGACTCGATGCCGTGCTTCCCGCTCACTGGAGCCGCGCCAATCCCATCGACATGCTTGGCGATGCCACGGTGGAAACCTACCGCCAGGTCGTCGAAATTTGCCTGCAATCACCACAGCCGAGCGGGTTGATCGTGATGCTGGCTCCCCAGGCCATGATCGATCCCGCCGCGGCGGCCGATGCGGTGGTCCAGGCGGCCGAAAAATACCGTAAGCCCGTGCTTGCCGCCTGGCTCGGCGGCCCCCGGGTGGAAGGCGGCCGGGAGGCCTTCAACCGGGCGGGCATCCCCAGCTTTGAAACTCCGGAACGGGCGGTGCGGGCATTTGCAAACCTGTTGCAGTATCGCACGAACATCGAAATGCTGCAGGAAATTCCGTCCCGGCTTCCGAAACGGCTGGAATTCGATCGCCAGAAAGCCCGCTCCCTGGTGCGCGCCGGATTGGAGCAAAAATCGGAGTGGCTCACCGAACCGGAATCCAAAACGCTGCTGGCCGCCTACGGCATTCCGGTCAACCCAACCGAAGTGGCCTTCTCGGACGATGAGGCCGCAGCCCGGGCCTTGCGCCTGGGATTTCCGGTGGCACTGAAAATCTACTCGCGCAGAATCACGCACAAAAGCGACATCGGCGGTGTAGCGCTGAACCTTCAGGACGCTGCGGCGGTGCGGGATGCTTACGGGAGACTGATGGACCGTCTGCACTGCGACCCGCGCAGCACCGGTGTCGCCGGTGTGACGGTGCAAACCATGCTGGCAGCGCCGCTGTTCGAGTTGATCCTGGGCGCCAAACATCACCGGGACTTCGGCCCTGTGATGCTGTTCGGCGCCGGGGGCGTTCTGGCGGAGGCCCTGCAGGACCGCGCCCTGGCCCTGCCGCCGCTGAACCGGTTGCTGGCCAGACGGATGATGGAGAACACCCGCATATACAAAATGCTGGCGGGCTATCGCAATCGACCCTCGATCGACCTGGAGCGCCTGGAGGAAATCCTGATCCGCCTGGGGCATCTGGTCACCGATTTTCCCGAAATCGGCGAGCTCGACATCAACCCGCTGTTTGCCGGTTCCGATTCATTCTGTGCGGTGGATGCCCGCATTCGACTGCAGCCGTCCGGCAAAGCGGCACCGCTGCACCTGGTGATCAGCCCCTATCCGGAATCCTACGAAACGCGCATCACGACCCGGGGGCTCGAGAGGATATTCGTCCGCCCGATCCGCCCCGAAGATGCACCCATGCTGCGGCAGCTGATCGAAACGCTATCCGCTCGCAGCCTTTACCAGCGGTTTTTATCTCCGCTGCGGCATCTGCCGCCCGCCATGCTGGCGCGCTTCACCCAGATCGATTACGACCGGGAAATCGCGCTGGTGGCACTGCCTGAAAGCCCCAATCCGGAATACATGATGGGCGTGGGGCGGGTCATCATGGAACGCAACCTGAAAAATGCGGAATTTTCGGTCCTGGTCGGCGATCCATGGCAGGGCAAAGGCATCGGAGCAGAGCTGCTGAAGCTGTGCCTGCGGATCGCCAAAGAACGAAACATTGAAAGCATCTGGGGGCTGGTGCTGACCGAAAACACCCAGATGCTGTCCCTGGGCCGCAAACTGGGCTTTGCGCTTCAGCGCATCCCGGAATCGAACACCTTTGAACTCCGGATCGATTTAAGAACGCTGCTTCGCATTTGAACAGCGGGTTGTAGATGCCGGGCCCGCCACCAGGCCCGGGTCAGGTGAGCAACCCGATGGGTAACCGGGAGGAGGATTCCATGACAAAGCATACCACCGGATATGTACCGGGATCTTACGTTGGCAGAACCTTGGACGCGGCCCGAATGGCGGAAAACTATGTTCGCAGCAAAATGCGCAGGAGGCCGGACACCCTCCAGGAGAAACCGGCAGACCGGGAAATTGCGCCGACAATCTGTTTTTCGCGTAAAATCGGCGTCGGTGCCTTGGAAATCGCCGACCGGGTCGGTCAAACCCTCGGCTATCGCGTCGCCGACCGTTTGATTCTCGAGCATATCACCGACCGCACCGAGTTGAGCGGTTCGGCCGTGAAGTTCTTCGATGAACGCTATCCCGGAAAAATCAGCGAACTGGCGGCCTTTCTCTTCGGCGAAAAATCCTTCGTCATGAGCGACTACTTGCGCTCGCTGGTCAGCTCCATTTACAGCCTGGCCGAGGCCGAGCCGACGATCTTCGTCGGACGCGGGACCCATCTGTTGCTCCCCCGGGACCGGGTTCTGGCCGTGCGGTGCATCGGCTCCGACGACTATCGCCGGCGGCGGTTGAGCCGTATGCTGAACATCTCCGAATCGGAAGCCGGACGCAAACTCAAGGAAGTGGACAAAGAGCAGCGCGAATTTTTCAAGAAATCCTTCAACCGGAAATCGGCGCCGCCGGACGAATTCGATCTGGTGATGAATCTCGATTTTCTGCACAAGCCGCGCTGGGCGGCGGATATCGTAGCCACGGCCTTCCGCCGGAAATTCGGCTCGATGTTGAAGAAAAAGTCTGCGGCCTGATCCGGATGCCCTCCGCCTGAACGGGCAAATCGATTCATGCTTCGGATGGAGAGTGCGCCGCCTCCATTTCGGCAAAGGGGCCTCGATGAAAATTATGATCTGCTACGACGGCAGTTCCGTGTCACGGGCAGCGTTGAACCTGGGGGTCCAACACGCCTGGGCGTTCATGGCCGATGCGATTTTCCTGGTACAATCGATGGAGGGCGGCCCCCACATCGCGCGCAGAGAATTCGACAACGCTGAAAGGAAGCTGGGCGCCGTATGCGCCGAACTGCGGGACGAGGGATTGCCGATCGAACCCCGCCTGCTGGTCCGGGGGATGAGTGCCGGTGAAGACCTGGTGCGCTTCGCCGAAGAGCGCCAGGTGGATGAAATCATCATCGGCATTCGCCGCCGTTCAAAGGTGGGCAAGATGGTGTTCGGATCGACGGCTCAGTACGTAATTTTGAAAGCTCCCTGCCCGGTGGTGACGGTAAAATAGCTCAAATCAGGATAGAACCTCATTTCCGGGGCACATACCGCGTGGAAGGTCCGAGACCGACCTTCTGCAGAATCCCCTTTTCCACAAAGTCTTTCAAGTCATACAATGCCGTTCGGGACGACATGCCGCCGCCGACCATCTTCTGGTATTCCCTGCGCGTGACGCCCCCCTTTTGCAGGATCATTGGTATGGCATTCTGCTGGCGCTCGTTCAATGGGATCCCCGGCAAGCCGGCTGCGGCATTCGGCCGTCCGGAATTCGTCGGCGGCATTCCGCCCTCGAACCGGGTCTTCTCGATGTCGGCTTCGGTGTCGAGGCCTTCCGAAGGCAGCGGACCGCATTCCAGCTGAATATCCTCGGTGCGGATGAGACTGTCCTCCGCCATGACCACCGCCCGGGTGAGGCAATTTTTCAGTTCGCGGATATTGCCCGGCCAGTCGTAGCGTTTGAGCTGCTCCAGGGCGCCTTTGGTCAGTCCGAGATTTTGACGGTGGGTCAGGCGTTCCATTTCCTGCAGGAAGTGCCCGGTGAGCACCGGGATGTTTTCGCGCTGTTCCCGGAGCGGCGGCGTGTGAATGGTGATCACCTTCAACCGAAAATACAGGTCGCTGCGAAAACGGTTCTGATCGATGCGTTCGGCCAGGTTGGCATTGGTGGCGGCGATCAGCCGCACGTCCACGTCAAGTTCGCGGTCGCTGCCCAGGGGCTTGATTTTCCGCATGGAAATGGCCCGCAAAAGGGACTGCTGCACCGCCGGAGAAGCCGACTGAATCTCATCTAAAAACAGGGTGCCGCCGTTGGCCTCCAGAAAAGCGCCCTTGCGATCATTGCGCGCCTCGGTAAAGGCGCCCTTGACGTGGCCGAACAGCGTATCCAACAACAGATTTTCGTCGAGTTCCCCGCAATTGATGGAAATAAAGGGTTGGTCGTGCCGCGGGCTGAGCTGGTGGATGGCTTCGGCCGCCAGTTGTTTTCCGGTGCCGGTTTCCCCGATGATCAGCACGTCCACATCCACCCGGGCGGCCTTGATGATATCCGAGCGGAGACGATCGATCTTGCTGCCGAATCCGACGATGGCCGGCACTGACGCCCCTTCGGTCAGGGTGGTCACGGCTGCCAGGGCCTCATCCAGGGGCGCTTTTTCCTGCATCCCGGCGCTTTGGATCTTGCGGTCCCGGAT
>DAXETY010000066.1:0-10356 GCA_051155755.1 Desulfobacterales bacterium | reverse complement strand
GAATGCCGTGGCGCTGGTAAAATTCGGCTTCGAAAGGCAGAATGACCGCCATGTGATCGACCAACCGGGCAATTTTTTTGACCCGGCCCGGGCGCCAGGCCCAGATTTGCGGACTGATGTAGTAGAGTACCGGAACACCGGCTTTTTTGGCGGCTGCGGCCACCCGAAAGTTGAAGTCCGGAAAATCGATCAGAATCACCAGATCGGGTCGCAGGCTTTGGATCAATTTTTTGATGGTGGCAAGTGCCCGAAACACCGTCGGCAGCTTGCCGACCACTTCCGTGATGCCCACCACACTGAGCTTGCGGGCATCCACCAGGATGCGCACACCGGCGGCTTTCATCGAACCGCCGCCGATGCCACAGAAAAAAAGTTCCGGATTCATGCGGCGCATGGCCGCCACCAGCTTGGCGCCGTGCTGGTCTCCGGAAGCCTCACCGGCAACCATCATGACACACGCGGGGGCGTCAACCGGTTTCATCATTGCGTCCGCGGCGCTTTCGGGTGCGTTTTTTGATAACGCTCGATCTTGGAGTTGATCTGCGCCATGACATCCAGCGCGATCTGCAATGCCTGACGCCCCACGTTGCCGTCGACTTCCGGAACGTTACGGAGGCGAACCGCGGCAACGAAGGATTTCAGTTCGTTTTCGAGGGCGTCACCCTCGGCAAACGAGAGCTGCTCGACGGTCATGCCGGGTATCGGTCCTCCGGTGCCGGCGGGGTCCTGGCGGATCACGGTAATGTTGCGCGCTGCAAAGTCCACCGACACATAGCAGTCTTTTTGGAAAATGCGGATCTTGCGCTCGTTTTTAATGGATATGCGACTGGCGGTAACGTTGGCGACACAACCCGAATCGAATTCGAGCCGGGCGTTGGCGATGTCCACCTCGCCGGAAACCACCGGAGCACCGGCGGCATGCACACTGATCAATTCCGAATGGGCGAAATTGGATATCAGGTCGATATCATGAATCATCAGGTCCAGGACGACGCTGACGTCGGTGGCCCGTGGTTTGAACATTGCCAGTCGGTGAGATTCGATGAACATGGGCTGGTGGAGGATGCCTCTCAAAGCGACCACGGCCGGATTGAACCGTTCGAGGTGTCCGACTTGAATAATCAGATGATTCGACTCGGCCATTCGGATCAGGGCATCGGCCTCTGCGAGCGTGGTGGTCATCGGCTTTTCGATCAGAACGTCCACTCCACGCGCCAGGAATTGCCGACTGACCTCGAAATGATCGGAGGTGGGCACCACGATACTGACGGCATCGACGGCATCGAACAGCTGGCGGTAGTCGGTGTACGGCCGCGTGCCGCAATTTCTGGCGACGGTCTCCGCCGCCTGACGGTCGATGTCTGCAACGCCAACAAGCTCGACATCCTGCATGCGGGAATATTTTTCGGCGTGAAATTTACCCAGATAGCCGGTTCCAACAACGCCGACCCGCAGGGGACTGGAGGTGGTTTTCACGGACTGGGGCATTTCTTCTCCGGAAACGGCCGTTCGGTGCTGCAATAAAGCTTTTTCGAGTGGAGTGCAGCTTTGCAGCCCGGCCATCGTTCCATATCGGTTATCGGGTGATGCCCCGCTCGGAAGCCTTGATGAAATCGATGAATTTCACAACTTCCGGCAACTGATCGACTTCGGCCCGGACCCGTTCGACGGCCTGAGTGAGCGTGAGACCGACCCGAAAAATGATCCGGTAGGCTTTTTTAAGCTCGCTGATGGTTTTCTGGCTGAACCCGAAGCGCTTGAGTCCCACCAGATTCAAACCGTGCAGTCGAGCCCGCTCACCGGAGGCAATCACATACGGGGGAATGTCTTTGGGAATACCGGTCATGCCGCCGATAAACGCATAGTCGCCGACTTTGACAAATTGGTGAATGGCCGAAAGACCACCGATGGTGGTGTGGCTGCCGATGGTGATGTGGCCCGCCAGGGTGGCGTTGTTGGCCATGACGACCCGGCGACCGATCTTGCAATCGTGGGCGATGTGCACGTAGTTCATCAGCAGACACTCTTCGCCGACTTCCGTCACGCCGGCGCCCAATTTGGTGCCCCGGTGGATGGTGACAAACTCCCGAATGATACATCCACTGCCGATTTTTACATAGCTGGTTTCACCGCCGAATTTCAAATCCTGCGGAATCGCACCCAGAGCCGCATACTGAAAAATACGGCAGTTACGTCCGATCGAGACAAACGGGTCGATCACAACGTGCGGTCCGACAACGGTGCCGGAGCCGATCGTTACGTTGTCTCCGATCACCGTGTAGGCGCCGATTTCCACATTCGCCTCGATCTCGGCCTTGGAACTGACAATGGCAGTTGAATGAATCATTTTTTATCTCCAACAGTGGCCAGCAGCTCGGCTTCTGCGACCCGTTTGTTGTCGACCATCGCCGTGCCGGACATTTTAATGGCCCGGGTGCGGGCTTTCAGCAGTTGCAGTTCGAAAATCAACTGATCTCCGGGAACCACGGGTTTGCGAAAACGGGCCTTATCAATTCCCAGAAAATAAAAAACATAATCACTTTCCTGTTTCGGAAACGATGACAGGTACAACACGCCACCGGCCTGGGCCATGGCCTCGACGATCAGAACCCCTGGCATGACCGGCATTTCCGGGAAATGACCCTGAAAAAATGGTTCGTTGAAGGTGACGTTCTTCAATCCGATCACTTTTTCACCGGGAACCAGCTCAAGAATTCGATCGACGAGCAGAAACGGATAACGATGGGGCATCAGCGCCAATATTTTCTGAATGTCTACGGTCGCTTCCATGCAATCTTCCCCTCATTTTACCGAATTTGAGCGCGTTGGGCATCTCCGCCTTTCATCCCCGCTCTTCCAAAACCGCTCCCCGGCCGCGGCGTCATCCGGATTTCTTTTTCTCCAGCTGCTCCAGCCGCTTTTCCAGCGACCGAACGGATTTTTTGATTTCCGGAAGCTCCGGCATCACCCGATGAACCCGAAGCCAGCGGCGATGCGGCATGGACGGGGCACCGGACACGATCTCTCCGGACGCAAGCGACTTGCCGACCCCTGCCATGGGCCCGACGATGACGTGATCGCCAAGGGTCAGGTGTCCGGCGACGCCGCAATGGCCCGCCAGAATGACATTTTTACCCATTCGAGTGCTGCCGGCAATACCGACCTGGGCAACAATCAGGGAATGTTCGCCGACGCTGACGTTGTGAGCGATTTGCACCAGGTTGTCGATTTTAGTGCCTTGCCCGATCCGGGTCTCGCCGAATGTCGCCCGGTCGATGGTGCAATTCGCACCGATCTCCACGTCGTCTTCGATCCTTACGATGCCCAGTTGCGGTATTTTGACATGACGATTGCCCTCGGGTGCAAAGCCATAGCCGTCGCTTCCGATGACACTGCCGGCATGCACAATGACACGGTTGCCGATTACGCACCCGCGGTACACCGTCACATTGGGGTGCAACAGCACATCTTCGCCGACGGCCACGCCGTCTTCCAGAACGACGCCGGGTCGCAGCACGCTTCGGTCTCCAATCGAAACGTCGTTGCCGATCGCAACTCCGGCGGCGACGGAAACCTGTTCGCCGCAGGCAAAATTCGATCCGATCACCGCACGTTCGTCAATGCCGGGAGGCGGCGTCGGCAATGGATGCAACAGTGCTGCGGTGCGGGCAAATGCAACCCGGGGGTTTTTCGCCTGTAACAGATTCCGGCCGGCGACCTCGAAACTCTCCGGCACGATGACGGCGCCGGCTCCGGTTTCTTCCAGGCGTTTGAGGAATTTCGGTCCATCGGCAAAGGTAATCTGGTCTTCCGTCGCCTGCTCAAACGGTGCAACGGCACGAATGGCGACGGTACCATCGCCAAACACGCGCCCGCCGACAAACTCGGCGATTTGACTCAAGTTCATTTCCATAGCGAACAATTCTTGCCTCCGCCAAGCGTCTATTTTTTGGAAGCCTCTGCCTGCCCTTTGGCGTAGAGGGCGTTGTATCGTTGGATCAGGGTATCGGTAATATCGATCGAGTTCGGATAATACACCACCGCGGGCTTGTTTACGATCATCAGATATCCCTCTTCCTTGCCGATCTCCTCGGCCAGTTTGATGATGTCGATTTGAATTTTGCCGATCAGGCTTTGCTCGAGCTCTTTCAGTTCCCCGCGATATTTCTGCTCAAGACCTTTGAAGTCGTTGAGTTTGATGCGATATTCCCGCTGTTTGTCTTCGCGTTTCTCCTGGCTCATCACCATGGCTTCCCGTTCGAGCTGCTTGCGAAGCTCTTCGACTTCAGAGCCGCGACTTTTCAACTCTTCGGCCATAATAGAGGATTTGCCCTTGATCTGAGACCGGGCCTCCTGGCCGGCACTGGAAGTTTCCAGCACCCGCTGGGCATCGAGGACCCCGATCTTGGCGATGTCGGCGGCAAAACCGATTCCGGCGAAAATCAGTATGATCCAAACCGTCAATCCAATCGAATATCTTCTAAGCATGATCCCCCCAACGTGTTCAACAGTCATTTTCCGGTGTCCGCAGATACCGGTAATTCAGGTTTCGGATGTTTTTATTTGTATGACATCGTTTTTAAGTGGATTTTAAAATAAAAATTTATCTTTGAATCCCGCATTTATAAACTGGTTAGCTTAGTCGATCGTTCTGCAAAAAGCAACCACGCAACAGTGGCAAAAATTTTTGTCCGGTAAATCGCCTGATTCACACACTGCTCCAAAGCGTTGGTTGGTGCCTATCCACGGGCCGCCGAGGCGTACACGGAGTACGTCGCAGGCGAGAGAAACCCGCGGAGAACGAAGCTCAGCGGAAAAGGGCCATTTCTGGATGGACGCTGGTTAAAAGGCCGCGCCTAAGGCAAACTCCCAGTTGCCCGAGTCTTCATCATCCTGCTTGTCGAGCTTGTAACCGTAGGCAATGCCGATGGGTCCCATGGGCGAGTTCCAGCGGATACCAAGCCCCACGCTTTCCCGAAACGTATCCGGGTCGAGCCTACGCTGAACGGGATCGGCGGCATCGTCGGCAACGACCGCCCCGATGTCGAAAAACACGAATCCGTCCAGACCGAGGTCGCGCATCAAGGGGCGGATCAGCTCCACGTTGGCGAAGGCAAACTCGTCACCGCCGATTTTGTTGCCGTTGACGTCGACCGGATTGATGTCGTCCTCATCGAAGCCGCGCACCGAATCGATGCCGCCCAGAAAGAATTTCTCGTAATCGGGCAGAAACCCGTCTCCGGATTCGGTCACGTAACCGCCCTTGCCCCGCACAAAACCAACGAAATCCCACCACAGGGGAATGTACCAGGACAGCTGCCCCACCGTTTTGACAAAGCCGATGTCGCCACCGAAACCGGCGTATTCGACCGTCACAAAATGATTGGATCCTTCCGTAGCGGAGAAGACTCGATCGCGACTGTCGTAGCGCAGCCCGCCTTCGACGCTGAGGGTGATGATGTTGTCGTCGCCGAATTCCGCAACGAGCTCTTCGATGGAGATGGGCAGTCCGGCGGGATCGTCGACTTCGATGTTGGCGTTGTCGTAGCCGAAGCTGATCGTGGCGCGTGCATTGCGAAACACGGGGTATCCGAAGGATACCGCACCGCCCCAGCTGTTGCGATCGTAGGCGTCGAATTCGCGCTCCCAGCGGTAGATGCGAAAGCCGGCCGACAGCGGGATGTCGAACAGCCAAGGTTCGGTGAAGCCCAGCAGCAGGCGGGTGGTCTTGCCGCCCAGTTCACCGCGCAGGGTCAGATTCTGACCGCGCCCCAGAAAATTGCGCTGTGTCACCGAGGCCATCAGGAACACGCTTTCGGTGTTGCTGTATCCGCCGCCGAAGCTGAACTGACCGGTGGACTTTTCCTCCACGTCGATGTTGAGCACCATTTTGTCGTCGGCACTGCCCTTGACCGTGTTGACCCTGACGTCCTGGAAATAGTCGAGGCGGTAGAGATTGCGGATGCTGCGCTTCAGCCGGGTGCCGCTGTAAAGCCCCTGCTCGTGCACCTCTAATTGCCGGCGGATGACCTTGTCGCGGGTTTTGGTGTTGCCGCTGATGACGATTTCTTCGAAGAAAACCTGTTCGCCTTTGTTGATTTGATACACGATGTCAACGATCAGTCGGTCGGCATCTTCGTCGATGCGCGGGGTCACGTCGGCATAGGCATATCCGGCATCGCCGTAAAGGTCGGTCAGCAGAAGCAGATCGTTGCGCAGCACGGTCCGATTGTAAAATTCTTCTTCGTTGAGCTTGATTTTCTGCAGCAGCTCTTCCCTCGGAAAGATCAGGTCGCCCTGAACATCGACGCTGCCGACCCTGAACTGGGGACCTTCGTCGATCTTGATGGTAACCTCGATGGCATCCTGCAGAAAATCGACCTGCGGTTCGCCCACCTTGGCGCGGATGTAACCGTGGTTGTGGTAGAAATTTTCCAGGCGGCCCACGTCCTGATCGAGCTCCTCATTTTTCAGGTCGCCCGACTCGGTCAAAAACGACCAGAATCCCTTTTCCGAGGTGGCCATCTCGTCAAGGAGTTCATCGCTGGAATAGGCCTTGTTGCCGATAAAAGTGATCTTGGAGATGCGAAGTTTTTCGCCCTCTTCGATCACGAACGCAAGGTCGGCCTGGTTGTTCTCGAGGGACTCGATCTGGTAATCGACCTTGACATTGTGAAAGTTTTTTTCTCGATACAGGGTCTCGATCCGCTGCAGGTTGTTGCGGATGGTGAAAACGTTCAGAATCGAACCGGTTTTCAGGGTAATGTTTTCCTGGAGTTCTTCATCGTCGAAAACCCGGTTGCCATCGAACCGGATCCGGCGGATCGTAGGTTTTTCCTCGACGATAAAGGTGATGGCCTTGCCGTCCGGGTTATCTTCGGCCTCGATGCGGACATCGTCGAAGTATCCCATGGAATATACCGCCTCGAGATCTTCGGACAGGCTTTTCACCGAATAAATTTCACCGGGGCTGGACTGGATCATGTTGCGAATTGCATCGGCTTCGATGCGTCGATTCCCGGAGATCCGGATTTCGACAATTTTCTGCTGCCGAAAAATCGTCAGCATCAGCTCCTCTGCCAGTTGCTGGACCTGCAATGGCAGCGTTTCCAACCCGGTTCCTTCGACAGCGACCAGATCAACCGGCCGCGTTCCGAAAATCTCTAAAATTCGCGCGTCGATACTGTAGCGCTGTCCGATGGCGGTAATACTGCCCCAGACCACGTAGTCGGCCCCGGCGGCAATTCCCTCACGGCGAATTCGCTCCGGGCTCCAGGGTTGCGGCTGCTGCAGGTCGGGCGGTGGATCGAGGATGACGGCACCTTCCTGGGACAAGCGACGTCCCAGAACCTTCGGCACCTCTTCCTGCAGGTAGCCCATGGTGGGAGGTGCATTGACTTCGAACGGCAGCAGCAGCACGCGCGGGTGCGGCTTCTCGGCACTGCAGACCGGTCCGACGACCGGGCCGGCAGCCGTCAAAATCGCCAAAACCAGCGGCAGGAACCGTCGCAGAAAAAGTCGATTCATAACGTCGAATCGGAACCGTCTGATCGTGTTATTCCGATGCTGCAATACGGCCGCCTCCGGCTGCTTCACTCGATTTCCACCAATTTACCTTCGAAGATGGTCACCCGCCGGGACATGAAAGAGGCCAATTCCAGATTATGAGTGACCACAACCAACGTCATCCGCATTTCCGCGTTGAGTTTCATCAACAGTTCGTGAACCCTTTCACTGGTCTCCTTGTCGAGATTTCCAGTGGGCTCATCCGCCAGCAAAATGGACGGGCGCAGCACCAGTGCCCGGGCCAGAGCCACCCGCTGTTGCTCGCCGCCCGACAACTTCCCCACCCGGTGATCCAGCCGTCCGCTCAAACCCACCCGCTCGAGAATATCGACGGCTGCCCGGCGGGCAGCCGGCTTGCTCCGGCCCTGGATCAGGACCGGCATCATGGTGTTTTCCAGTGCAGAAAACTCCGCCAGGAGATGATGGAACTGGAACACGAAACCGATTGTCTGATTGCGAAACCTTGCCAGCCTGCGATCATCGTAGCGGAAGACATCATCGCCCTGAAAGAGTATCCGTCCCTCATCCGGTCGATCCAGGGTGCCCAGCAAGTGCAGGAACGTCGATTTGCCGATGCCGGAGGCCCCCACCACGGCGAGCGTTTCGCCGGCGGCAATATCGAACTGCACATCCTTGAGAATTTCGATTCGCCCGGCGTTCGATTCGTAGCCCTTTTGGAGGTCTCGGATGGCAATGAACGGCTGCGGCGCGGCAGCCGATCGGCCGGCATCAGAGGCATCAACCATAGCGGATGGCCTCCACCGGGTCCAGTCTGGATGCCTGCCGGGCCGGATAAATCGTGGCCAGAAAACAAATGGCCAGAGCGGCCGCCACGATAATGATCACATCCAGCGCTTCGAGCCGCACGGGCAGCGACGTGGTGAAATAGTAGATGTCGCCGGTGAGCTCCACAATGTTGTAGCGTCTTAGAATGGCACAGAGTCCGAAGCCGGCCAGGACACCGAGCACGGTTCCCACAACACCGATCACCATTCCTTTGAAGACGAAAATTTTGCGAATGCTGGCGTCGGTCGCCCCCATGGCTTTTAAAATAGCGATATCGCGCGTTTTCCCCATGACCATCATGATCAGGGTGCTGGCGATGTTGAATGCCGCCACCAGAATGATCAGCGTCAGGATAATGAACATGGCGGTTTTTTCGAGCTTCAGGGCGGTAAAAAGATTGCGGTTTTTACGGATCCAGTCCCAGGATCGGTATGGATAGCCCAGTTTGGCGTCGATGGTTTCGGCAATTTTTCCGGCGTGGTATACATCGCTCACTCGAATTTCGACGCCGCTGACCGCATCGTTCATCCGCAGCAGCCGCTGGGCATCTTCCAGGTGAATATAGGCGAAAGTCCCGTCAAAATCGTACATTCCCGATTCGAAAAAATCGGTCACCCGGAATTGCTTCATGGCCGGCACATGCCCGATGGGAGAAAGCATGCCCTGGGGCGAAATCAGGTAGAGCATATCTCCTTTGAACACGCCCAGATTGCGTGCCAGTTCCCTTCCGAGCACGATCCCCGGTGCAGCCCCCGGGCCCGCATCGTTTGGCGAATTGGCCGCAGCGGGCGGCAGGTTGATGTCTTTGAGCGCCGGGATCACGTTGCCGGCAGTGACCGGGTCGATCCCGCGCAGGACGGCCCCGGAAACCCCCCGGGAGGAGCGCAGCATGGCCTGGTGGTAGATCACCGGAGAGGCTGCTTCCACGCCTTTGATCTGCTGGATTTCATCGATGACCCGGCGGTAGTCGACAAAATCCCCCCCCTGTCGAACAATCACCACGTTGGCCTGTCCGCTGAGGATCCGGGACTTGAGATCGGATTCGAAACCGGCCATTACGGCAATGACGACGATCAGCGCCATTACACCCACCATCACACCGGCGGTGGACAAAATTGTAATCAGGGATATAAAGGCCTGATGCTTTCGCGCCCTCAGATACCGGCCGCCGACAAAGTATTCGAAAGACATCTCTTAGTCCTTTCTGCGTTCCAGTGGACGCATATGTGGAAAGAGAATCACCTCTCGAATGGACGGAGCGTCGGTCAACAGCATCACCAGACGGTCGATGCCGATGCCTTCACCGGCAGTGGGCGGCATGCCGTATTCAAGCGCTTCGAGGTAGTCTTCATCCATGAAGTGGGCTTCTTCGTCACCGGATTCCCTGCGGGCGACCTGCTGCAAAAAACGGTTTCTCTGGTCAACGGGGTCGTTGAGCTCGGAAAAACCGTTGGCGATTTCCCGTCCGGCGATAAACAGCTCGAATCGTTCCGTCAGTTCTCCGTCGATGTCACTGCGCCGCGACAACGGCGAAACCTCCACCGGATATCCGGTCACAAATGTCGGTTGGATCAATTGCGGCTCCACCAGCGCATCAAACAACTTGGTGATGACTTTGCCGATGCGATCGGTTTTGGTAACGGTCACCTGATGCTCCCGTGCATACCGAAGCAGACCTTCCCGATCTGCGAGCAACCTGCCGTCGATGCCACCGACCTGAGTGAGTGCATCGAAAAGGGAAAGACGCTGCCAGCGGCCGCCGAGTTCGACCCGGTTTCCCTGGTAGTCGATCGTGGTGGTTCCCAGCACGGCTTGCGCGGTTTCGGCGATCAGCTGTTCGGTCAACGTCATCAGCTCTTCGTAGGTGGCATAGGCCTGGTAGAATTCCAACATGGTGAACTCGGGATTGTGCTGGGTGGAAACCCCTTCATTGCGGAAGTTGCGATTGATCTCGAAAACGCGTTCGAATCCACCGACCACCAGGCGCTTGAGGTACAGCTCCGG
>DAXETY010000065.1:0-36679 GCA_051155755.1 Desulfobacterales bacterium | reverse complement strand
CTGGCAGGATCGTTTGGCACCGCTGGTTGACGACTTGCCGCACATCGTGTTTCCCGACCTGGCCCTGCAGCGCCGCTGGCTGCAAAAACTGGGAACCGCTCTTGTCTGCCTGCAGTGAGCGTTTCATATTTTGACAGTTCATTATAATTGATTTTCATTCAGAGGATTTCGGCTTATTTCAATTCCAAAATTTGGAACCATCCATTCAGAGCGTTACAAGCTTCCAGTTCCGCACAGGAAAACGACAGATCGTGGTTGTTCGGCGGTGGTTTTAACCCTATTTTGGTCGTTGCGGCAGGATCGGATTATTCTTTGGGTACAGGGGGCAACAAACGAGAAGGCATTGAATGAAGACAGTTTGCACAGAAATCAAAATTCGCGGCTATCACCTGGACATGTTTCGACACGTCAACAACGCGCGCTATCTCGAATTGCTCGAAGAGGGCCGCTGGGCGTTTTTCGACGGGAACCCCCAATTTTTCTATCGACTGAAGGACGTGACGTTTTTTGTCGTCAACATCAACATCAACTACCGGGCGGCCGCCACGCTGGGTGATGTGCTGGAGATTCGGACCGCCGTTTCGAAGATCGGCAACACCAGCGGTGTCATGCACCAGGAAATTTCCAACAGGGATTCGGGCAAATTGATCGTCGATGCCGACGTCACTTTCGTCATGGCCGATGCCGAGACCCAGAAACCGCTGCCGCTGAAAAAGTTGCTGCAGGACGTTCTCGACGAGCTGATGCCCTAAGCGGTGTTTGATTCCTGCCCAAACCGGGTGCTCGCACCCGGTGCAAGTTCAACTTCGCAGCAAAACCGTGCTTCTGTCTTTTCTTGCCAGCGGCACCTGCCGCAGCTAGAAAATTCAAGCCACCCGCTTCGCGGGCGGTTGTTGACTAACGGCGGTATAATATATGATCGATTCTCGGCGAGAAACTTATAAACCAATAGACGTCCCCCCCCTGCGGGCATAAAAAGGAGTTATGCATGACCTACGAGGAGTTTGTGGGCAGCATTGAAGAAAAAAAGCCCCCCGGTGGAATTTCCGAGACCCTGGCTTCCCTGTGGTGGGACAAAAAAGGCGACTGGGACACGGCTCATTCCATCGCTCAGCAAATAGCGACGGTGCAGGGCAGCGCCGTGCACGCCTACCTGCACCGCGAGGAAGGCGTGCTGTGGAACGCCGACTACTGGTACAACCGCGCCGGCCGTCGCCGCCCCGACATTCCGCTGGCAGAAGAATGGCGGCGGCTGGTCGAAGAATGCCTGGAGGAACCGTGAATCACCCTCCGATCATCGTGCGCCTGCAAGACAACGGTGAAATCTTCCGGATGAAGTCCAGAATTTCTGCGGCGCATCTTTCCGGCTTTTCCATGGTCAGAAAGTGGCCTGTGCCGGCGACGGTGCGAGTTTGAAAATGGGCGTTGATGCGTTCCAGGCGCCGGGCGGATTCGACCCCGATCGCGTCCGAATGCTCGCCCCGCAGCACTAGCACCGGGCATCGGATGCCGACTGCATACGACCAGACGTCCAGCGGCACGGCTTCGAAAATCTGGGCTTCCAGTTCCGGATCGCATCGCAGCACGGCGGTTTTTTCATCCTTTTCCAGCAGGCCGCATTCCAAATAAGCCTCGACAAACTGTTTCGACCAAGTTTTGAAAATGCCGCGGCCATTGGTAAACCGCTGCAGAGCGCCTTGCTTGTCTTGAAATTGCGCTCGCCGGCGGCGGGCGGCCCGGGCCGGTGGAAACCAGCGCCGCAGGCCGAGCCACCTGGCCAGGGCGATCTTCCAGAGCATCGTTTTGGGGAAAATAACGGGATCGATCAGCACCACCGCGGCAAACAATTGCGGGTAGAGGGCCGCTGCCATGTAGGTGGAAACCGCGCCGAGAGAATGGCCCATGCCGACGACCGGAGGCGGCAGGGTGGCGCCGATGATCTTTTGCACGTCCTCGGCGAAAATGCGCCAGTGGCCGATGCGCTCGCCGCCGGCGTGCGTCGATGCGCCGTGTCCGCGCAAATCACTGGCGACAACATGCAGTTCGTGGAACAGAAATTTCAAAAACGGGGTGTAGGTGCCGGCGCAAAAGCCGTTGCCGTGCAGGAAATGCGCCGGATGGCCGCAGCCGCCCCAGTCCAGGTAGTGCAGCCGGCTGTCTTCAATCTCGATGAACCCTTCGGCGGGTTCGCGTTCGCGGATGGCATTCATGGAAGGGATCTGTATTACCGGATGCACAGGATGGCAAGTACCTCAGCAATTTCCCGGCTTTGTTCAAAGACGGATTTCCTTTTGTGCGGGATTTGACAATTGGGCGATGCTATGAAACGAAAAGTTCACATGTCACCCTTTGCAGAAGTGAGACTCTGAGAGAATGGGCCGTGTTGCCGACCGGATTCGAGAAGATGTTCGGTCTGTGTTTTATCTTTGACAAATAATAAGAATCCGGTGAAAAACACGCTGACAAAAGGGGAGTCAATTGACATGGGAGGCAGGTTCGGCAAATACGGGGATTTGAAGCGCAAGGCAGCGCTGCGCAAAAGCCGGATGGAAAAAAGACGCCTGCAAAAAAAAAAGGCTTCTGATTTCAAAAAACGGCGCAAGACCGGTAGGGGTGCACCCAAATCCGGCTGACGGCCGCCGGTCGGCCAAGACCCAATCTGTGGAGATGAAATGAAGCCCATCGACATTCGACAATTTTTCGATCAGCACCCGCGCATTCTCGGTGAAGGCGCCGTGATCGAGCGCCTGCGTCGCGACGGCTTCGAGCTCGACCCGCACGTGGTCAATTCGGCTTTCATCTACGACGACACCCAGCGATCGGCTATCGAGATGATCTTCCGCGAATACCTGGACATCGGTGCGCAGTACGATCTGCCGCTGGTGCTTTCCACACCCACCTGGCGGGCCAGCCGGACCCGGATCGAGGCGGCCGGGTACGGGAACCGGGATCTAAACGGGGATAATTTCCGGTTTCTCGACGACCTGCGCCAGAGTTACGGCCCCTATGCGGAAAAAGTCGTGATCTGCGGTCTGCTGAGCTGCCGGGGAAACGCCTACAATCCCGCCGAGGCGCTCGGAGTTGACGAGGCGTACCGGTTTCACAGCTGGCAGGCCCGGCGACTGGGCGAGACGGGAGCCGATTTTCTGCTGGCCGCCACCCTGCCGGCGCTCAGCGAGGCCACCGGGCTGGCCGCCGCGCTGGCCGAAACCGGACGTCCCTACGTGGTTTCTTTCGTGGTAAGGCCCGAAGGTACCCTGCTCGACGGCACCCCCCTGAAGGACGCCCTGAGTGCCATCGAGGATGCCGTCACCCCGGGCCCGCTGGCCTTTATGGCCAACTGCACGCATGCATCCTTTTTAAAAAGCGCACTGGCGCACCCGGCGCATTCCTCCGACCACGTCCGGCGGCGAATCATCGGTTTGTTTGCCAACACCGCCGCTTTGACCCCCGAAGAGCTGGACGACAGCCAGGACCTGGTCGAGGAGGCACCCGAGACGTTCGGTCCGACGGTGGCCGGTCTGCACGCGGATTTCGGTTTGAAGATACTGGGAGGGTGCTGCGGCACCGACGACCGGCATATCCGGAGCCTGGCGCAGAAGCTCGTCTGAGGAAAACGCGTCGCGGCCGCAATGAAACCCGCCACATCGGGCAAGGTGTTCGGGAAATCGGGGTTCTACCATACAGCCACGAAGATCCCCACCGCGTTGGGACCGGTGGCTGCCAAACAAGCCGTTCGGTTTGGGGCAATTCCGGTTCGGGATCATCGGCGGTGCGACTGCTGGTTCCACCTATGGGATGGTGATCACCCGTTCGGCGCTGCTGCCGTTTTCCCGGTTGCGCACGGTGATCTCGATTTTAAAGGAGAAGCGGTCCACCATATCGTTTAGATTGTCTTCCCATTCGCTTTCCATGGCTTCACGCATCCGATCCTTGAGCACCATGGCCAAGACCACTTCCGGGTGCCCGTCCAACCACTCCGGCTTGTTCAACCAGTCTCTCTTCACGGTTCGTTTTCCTCCCTTCCCAATTTCGGCCGCATTGGAATCGCGCCCTGTATGGCCCCGACGCATTACTTGCCTATTCTACCAAATTTTAAGCCCGCAGAGCAATGCATAGCGTTCTTGCCGGGAACTTTCGAAACCGTTGAATTGGTTGTCAGCGCAAGCGTTAAGGCGGCCGGCAGCGTTTTCCCGTTGAAAAATCGGCCCGGCGCATTGATTTTTGACCCAAAAGGCCGATTCCAGTATGATACGAAAATCCAGAATCATGCCAAACCTCGAGTGATCGGGGGACGGAAAGCCACGGGTCTTGTTTAAGACAGCCGGGTTGCCGGGTAGTCAACCACAGCCAAGTTGCCTTTCAAGAGGTGGCCTGGCTTTTTTGATTTAAAGCGATATGCGCGGACGGTCGGTCCGGTAGCGGTGTTGCGACAGAGGGCTGCGCAATGCCCAATTTCATAATACTCTCTAGGAGGATTCATGAAAGCAAACATCTGCAAGTGGATGGTTCTCGGTTGTGCCCTTCTGCTGTTGCCCCCCCTGGCGGCCTTCGGACAGGACAACTACCTGGCTTTCAAGGCCGGTTTTTACACGCCCAACGGCGATCTGACCGACGACGGTGCGGATTTCGATTCGGGGTTCAGCGGAGAGATTGCCTGGGGACATTATGTGACGCCCAATTTTGTCTTAGAGCCGGTTGTCGGTTATTTCGAAACCGACGACAGCTTTTCCGATCCCCTGGCCTCCTTTAGCTTTGACATTTCGGTGATACCGATCACCATAACAGCCAAAGGGATCATGCCGTTGCAGTTCGGTGAAGTGTATCTGGGTGCCGGCATTGGCTTATATTACACTCAAATAGATGCAGATGTCACCTTTATGGGGATGAGCGCTTCGGATGACGACAGCGACACCGTATTCGGTGGACAAATTGTGGCCGGCGCGAATTTTGACCTCGCTTCCAATTGGTTTCTCGGCTTCGAAGGCAAGTACCTGCTGACCGAGGAAGCCGAAGCGTTTGACGACTCCCTGGGTGCCGATTTGAACGGATATATTCTGTCAGCCGTCCTGGGTTATCGATTATAGTCCATATCTTTTTGTGCATTTGCAGCAGCGACGCTTCGCAATGATGTTAATGCAAAAGCGCTAGCGACCGTAATCGTTTTCGGGATCCGAACCGCTGCAGCGCAGATCGCCGGCCGCCAATTTTTCTCTCAAAATTCCGGCTTTTGCCTGATGCCAGTCGGCCCCGGGATCGGCGTTGATGCCGGCTTCGTGCAGTTTGTAAGCCAGGGCTTTGATTTCCCTGCGATAGCATTTTTCCAGGTCCGTTTCGGCGCCGTGCAAGGCCTCCCAGGCTGGCACGGCCTCGGGACGCCCCTGTAAAATCAGGCGGATTGCATCTTCGGAGTTGTAACCGGCCACCCATACCAAGTAGCCGAGCACCGTCAGCGGCGCCCGGCCCATTCCGGCGGTGCAGTGCACGTATGTGCGTCGATCCGAGCCGATCAGCCCGGCCAGCATCGAAACGGCTGCGGGCAGCCGTCTGCGCATGTCGGCGATATCGAAATCCCGAATCGGGCAGCGGGCCATGGTCACATTCATGCTCCGGGCGGTTGCAACCACACTCGCATAGTCAATGTTCCAGTAGGCCAGGCAGTCGTCGTGCTGCAACGAAAGCACGGCCCCAATCCGGTTTTCCTCGACAATGCGCTTCAGATCGGCGGCCGTCATCGGACAGGATCCGATGACGATCGACGGCGTAACTTCCCCCCAGTTCAGCGACCAGGTCCACATGAAAACAACCGGCCGATTAGAAGGATTTTTGGCTCCAGCACATCCTCACATCATAAGCGAGCAACGGCGCTTGTCGAGATGATCTTTCCTTGAAACCGCTCAGGCCTCTCCTGGATCGATTCCGATGCGCCTGCAGGCGGCCTGTCCGTATTGATCTTTGCCGGCCGATCGTCTAAGCTGATCGAATCCATAATTTCTGCCGGCGATCCGCCGCCGGCACGGATTCCAAAGGAGGCCGCATGAAGGTCGTGATTCTGTACTATTCCAAAGGCGGCAATACCCGCAAGCTGGCCGAGGCCGTCGCCGAAGGCGTGGGTCAGGTGGACGATGTGGAAGCGGTGCTGCGCCACACCCGGGACGTGACCCAGGAGGATTTTGCCGCCGCCGATGGGCTGATCGCCGGCTCTCCGGTGTATTTCGGCACGATGGCGGCCCAGCTCAAGCAGGTTCTGGACGATTTCATCGGGGGCCGCAAGAAGATGGAAAACAAGGTGGGCGCCGCCTTTGCCACCTCGGGGGACGCCTCCGGCGGCAAGGAAACCACCATGTTGTCCATCATTCAGGCGCTGCTGATTTATGGGATGATCATCGTCGGTGACCCCATGGCGGCCACCGGTCACTACGGCACGGCCTGTGTGGGCGCACCGGACACCGCCGCGCGGGAAAATGGACGCAAGCTGGGACGCCGTGTGGCCGATCTGGTGAAACGACTGCGGCGTTCGTCTTAATCGTTGGGTGGAGGTGCCATGAAAATCGAAGTAAAAAAACCGCAAGCCGTGGAACTTGAACAACAGGGCGTTTTCGAATGGCCGATCTGGGAAAAGGAAGTCTCCCGATTCGACTGGCATTACGACACCGAAGAAACCTGCTACCTGCTGGAAGGCCGCGTGGCGGTGAGCACGCCAGACGGCGGCAAGGTGGAATTCGGGGCCGGCGACCTGGTGCGTTTTCCGGCCGGCCTCTCCTGTGTCTGGGACATCACCGAGCCGGTCAGGAAACATTACCGGTTTGGATAGTCCGTTCTTACCCGGCCCCGCCGGTCGGTCGATCGGCGGTATCGCCCAGAGTGAACAGTTGTTGCAGCAACGCTTCCATCTCCCCTTTGGACCGGGCGGCCAGGTCAAAGATCCGCACTTCGGGGGATGCCGCCTGCCGATTGGGGGAGGCGGCGTCAACGCCAGCCCAGAGACGCTGCAAGGTCTGTTCCAGATGCGACCGGTCCGTGGCGGCATCGATCACCAGCAGCACTTTTGACAGGGGCACGCGGCGCAGCAGTTCCTGCAGTTCGTAAAGGCAGCCCTGGTTGGCCGGTGAAAAGCTGCGCAGATCCATCATTACCGACCGGCTTTCCGCCGCCAGCGTTGTCATGGTCATCTGCCACGTGTCGGCGTGACAGAAGAATTCGTTGACCCGGTGGCGACCGTCCGGGTCCGGCCCCGGATCGATTTGCGACAGGCGGGCGTGCAGATCGGCTTCATCCCGAATAAACCGCTGTGACAGTCTGCGGGATAGAAAGTCCATAAACTCGTGGGGCTCCACTGTGGCAGTGACCAGATCGGGGCCGGCGATCAAACCGATGTTGCCGGTTTGCAGCCATTGCTTCGAGAGCCGCCGAAACAGCTGTTCACTGCGCCGCCCCAGGGAAAATACCCGCAGCAGCAACAGAGAGACTCGGGCGATTTTGTCGCCGGACGACCGTTGCCGACATTTAAACCCCGCCAATACCGCCAGTTTGTAAATTGCAAAGGCGACGATACCGGTAAAAATCCACATCCAACCTTCGAATACCAGGGTGATGGACTGGACTACGCCGAACATCAGCCACATGGAGTCCAGGATTACCGACTGATCACTGGTTTGTTTCAATCGATATCGCCGGCCGATCCAGCGCAGCAGTATCCAGCCCAGGACACCGAACAATGCAAAACCTGCCAGGTGCAGCAGGATGAACAATGCGGTGGCCCCCAGTCCCAGGGCGCTGCCCACCGCGACCCAACCGCGCATCAGATGATCGCTGCTGCCAACCACCTGGATACCCAGCGCCGCTCCGGTGACGCCGGTCAGCATGAAGGCCAGCACCAGGGGGCCTACCGCCCGAACCCGCGGTCGCAAAAAGGCCAGCAGCAGCAGCGTACCCGGCGCGTTGGCGTACATCCAGAAAAAGATCAGCTGCCCCGGGGCGAGGACTGGGTTGCGCATCAGCGCCACAGCCGCGGCGATGACGGCAACCAGTCCGTATCCGCCGGCGACGAGCGCCAAGCGGCGCGGATCGCTGACGGTTGCAACCGCCAGCGCGGGGACGATCGGCCAGCTGTAACACACCCACAGCCAGCTGAATCGGACCGGAAGAAATCCGCCTTCGGACAACACCATCCAGGCGGATGCGAAAATCAGGGCATACAGCAGGCCGCCGACCAGATAAACACCGGCCGTATAACGCAGGGAGTGCTCGGCCCGCCGCAAGGCCGCACTGGCCGAAGGATCCAGGTGGGGTCGGCTGCCGGCATCGAGATCGACAACGGTCAGCGGCGGGGCCGCGTCGGGTTCGGCGTCGGCCACCGGCGGTCTGTTTGGAGGCGTCGTGCCGACGGCGACGTTCATGGCCCGCAACACGGCCCGGCGGTACAGCCGCAACAGCAGGGCCGAAGCCAGCGCGGTCAACACTGCTGCAGCCAGTATCACTGCCGGCAGCATTCCGGTAAGCACGACGGTGGGATCCAACCCTGGATTCATGGGAAGCGCACTCCGCAGGTTTGCCGGCTTTCGGGCGCCGGCTTTTCGAATGCGTATGACAGGCCCGCTTACCGATCTTTTCGGGCGGGCTTGGCTCGGCCCAGGATCCGCTCGAAGAATCCGCGGCTTTCGTCGATGACGAAGTCGTTGAGCAAATTCATCTCCGCGGTCAGGTCGAGCGCTTCGGGCTGGGTCACCATCACCCGGTCCAGCTCCTTTTGCAGCCGCTCGCCGGTCAGGACCATGTCCTGCCAGGCCGCACCCCACTGAAAGTTTTGGGAAAATCCGCCCAAAAAAGCCAGGGCGGCGGCCAGGATCGGGGTTCCGATCGCGAAGATGCGGTCCCAGACGATGCTCTCGGAGATGAAGCTGGCCGAAGCCAGAGACGAGGCCAGGGTGACGACGGCACCGAACAACAGGGTCAGGATCCGGGTCACCTTGTATACCCGCTTATTGTAGCGGCCGCTCCTGCGGTAGTAATCGACGGCCTCCTGGTAGCGTTTCTGCACGTAATCATACATCGTTTGTTGTTTGTCGGCGGACATGCCATCGCTCTCCCTTCGTGCTTGTGAGGCTGGCTGTGGCCGCGGCAGCGCGCTGATCTGCACTGCTTGCCGGGCTTGTTGTCGGGATCAGCCCAGGTGTTGGATGCCTTCGGCAATGGCGGCGGCGAGTTCCCGGCGGTTTTGGGGATCGGCGAGAAATACCAGCTGTTCCGGATTGGTCAGAAATTCGCATTCCACCAGAATGGCCGGCATCTCCGTGACCCGCAGCACGGTGAAGTTGGCCTCCCTGACGCCGCGGTTCCTGTGACCCGGAAATTTCGCGATCATGCGGTTCAGAACGGCTGCGGCGGCCCGAGTGCCCTCAGGGGAAGCCGCGAAATGATAGACCTCCATTCCCTGGGCAGCGGGTGTTACGGCCGCATTGGCATGAATACTGACGAAAAGGTCGGCGCCCAGACGGTTGGCGAAATTCGCCCGCCCTGCCAGGCCCAGCGTGCGGTCACGCCGCCGGGTCATGACCACCCAGTGACCGTTTTGCTCCAGGATGCCTTCCAGCAGCAGGCCCACGGCCAGATTAAAGTCCTTTTCCTCCATGACGAACGGATCGGTTCCGATGGCACCCGGATCGTTTCCGCCGTGTCCGGGATCGATACAGATTTTCATGCGTCACCTCCAGTTCTCGATGGCGGGCCGATGGTTGCGGTTGCATCGGGCAACCCCTCCTGCCGACCTGGTCGGAATCGGCCGGCTTACCGGTCGTTTTCGGGCGATTTCATTGGAGCGTTTATCTTGCCGGATCGCAGATACCACCGGTCAAAGACATGCAGGTGAATTCGAGCCAGGATCCAGCCTGCGAGCGACATGGCGATGCCGGTGGCGATCTCGGCCAGCGTCTCGCGGTAGCGCACCACGCGCATGACCGATTTGCCGACGATGGCCCCTGCAACCAAAACGGCTGCGGTCGTGCCGACGGTTCCAAGGGTCACCAGCGCTACTGAAGACCATTTCCAGCAGGCCCACAGCAAAAAAACCAGCGCCAGAACGCCCAGCGTTATGCCGGTGATTTTCAGGGGCGTGACCAGCCGCCAGATCTTAAATGCCCGCCGGCTGCATACATCCAGCAGTCTCAGCAGGTGTGTGCTTTTGGATGGATTGCGCATCGATTCTTCCACCGCCAGAAAATCCCAAACCGGGGGCGCTTGAGTCGATAGGGGAAAGTGCTCGAATTTTCCTTTGAATCCGTTTTCTGCCATGCGATAGCCACTGGTCATCAGGGCATAGGCCTCTTTGTCGCAAAACGAATCCAGGTCGGTGCGGATGGCGCCCAACTTTTCCTGAACTTCTTTCAGAATTCCATATGGGGTGGTTTGGTCGGCCCGGTTGGCGAGAAAGTCCGCTGAAAGCTCCGGCGGATCCTCACATCCGATCCAGTTGACCGGGATCACTTCCAGTCCCCTTTTGAGGTGAATAAAGAGCAAATTCCGCAGCACGCCCGCCTGGCTGCGGGCATCCAGTTCACGGTATTCGGCCTCCCGGACCCGGGCCATCAAAATGCTGTTGGAACGCAGCGGAACACCGAGGATGCCCTTGCTGGGATTATCATCGCTGTCCATCTGTCCGCTGGCGTCGCTGACGATTACCGAATTGCAATCCTGCTCCAGCAGGCTCATGATGCCTTGATTGTCGTGGACACCGCCGTCCACCAGGCGTAAGGTAATCGGTCGGTCTTCGATTGAAGGCGCCCGGTCTTGCTCCGGTTCCGGATCAGGGTTGCGCACATACAACCGCGGCAGCACAATGGGCTCGAAAAGCCCCGGCACACAGGCCGATGCGGCTACGGCGTGACCGAGCCGGATTCGGTTATGGGGCGGTGGTGCCTCGTGATAGTACATTCTCCGCAGGCGATAGTTGGCATCGATGGCCGTGTCGATGCTCGACGGCGGCTCACCCATCCAGGATGCGGTAAATTGCCAGTTGTGTCCGGTATTCAGGGTGGTGGCATTTAAAATCAGGATTGGCACTTTGGCTGACCGTCGCCAATTGTCCCGTTTGGGAGCAAATGAATCGGCCTCGTCCCCGGGATGGATGAATAGATCATTCAACCAGCGCGGCGTTTTTCCCTCGCCATCCGGGATCCGGGCGTAGATCTTCTCCTCGTAAAGTTCGCCGGCGCGCATCGTGCGGGAATAGTTCGGCCGGAAAATCATTTTGATATTGGTCAAAAACTCGGCCGCCACCCGGGTGCGGATGTTGGTCTGGACACCGGCAAGAAATTCCCGGCAGGTTTCCTGCACGATGCGCACGTAGTCATCGCGCTGGATATCGGCATCCGCCTTGCGTTTGAACAACTCGCGCATCTTCAGGTAATAATGCGCGCCGACAATGGAGCCTCCGGACACGCAGGAGAGCACTTCGACGTGACGCAGCATGTCCAACTCGGCCAGCTTGGCCAGCACGCCGATGTGAAACAGCGAGGCTCGAAATCCGCCGCCCGAAAGCGCCAGCCCCACCTTGCCCAGATAGGCCGTACGCAAGCCCTGGGCGCTGCCACCCAGAAATTGCTTCAGAACCGTCCAGGCGGCGGGGTCCACTTTTTGGGGATCGTTGCCGGACTGCAAACGCGCGAGCGTTGCCAGCTGCCGGGCTGTGGACTCCATCTCCCAGAGTGGAATATCGCAATTGGCTCTGGCCTTTTCGAGCCATGTACCGGCCCGGTGATAATCGGCCAAACCAAAAAAGGCCTCGGCGACGGTGGCCAGAAACCAGTAGTTGCGCAGGAGGTCGCTGTCCGTTTCGGCAAGTGTGGGCAGCGTTTCCACCAGCGTCGTTCGTATCTCTGCGGCCAGTTTGCGCCGCTCCCCGGCGACCGGGGACTCGACACCGGCCCGTTTGGCTTCCGCGGCTTCCAGGTCGGCCAGCTGGTCCAGGATGAAGGCGGCATTGATGCCGGTGTAGCCCGAATCGTAGGCCGCTCCCAGTCGATAGCCCCGCAGATAATGGTACAGGGATTGTTCCAGGTGAGCCTTGCGGCCACCGACTTCCCATTTCCGCTTGAAAATGGCACCGGCCAGACCCAGGGTTTCCTGATCCCGGGATTCCTTAAGCGGGTCGGCGGCATCCAGAATCCGCAACGCACCTTCCAATCGATTGCGGACCGGCAAATGGGGGTCTTTATGAGTGCACAGGGCTTGTTCCTGGGCCAGCTGGAGGGACAGGCGCGCATCGGTCTCCGGTTCGGAAGACTCCCTTGCAAGCCGGAGCAGTCTGCGCGCGTATCCGAACGCATTTTCCTGTTTGAGTTTCCGGGAGAGTGCCAGGATTTCGGCGGCTTTCGGCCCGGGCTCTTTTTTGCGAAGGATGTCCCTGGCCCGGGCTACATTCCGGCTCACCTCAGCAGGTGATGAATCTGCCAAGACGCACCTCCTCGATTTTTGCCAAACCGGGTGCGATGCACCTGTGGCAAGTTCAACATAGAAGAAGCACAAAGGTGCTTCTGCATTTTCTTTCCAGCGGCAATTGCCGCTGGAAAGAAAATCCAAGCCAACCGCTATGCGGGTGGTTGTTAACGCGTGGATGATTCGTTATTCCTGCGCTGCAGCGAAGCTGCCGAAGTGTTCCGTCCGGATTTCTTCGGCCAGTTTCCGGCCGACCCGACGCAGGTCTTTGATATATTTGACCGAGTCGAGCTTTTGTACGTTTTTGGGTTCGATGTCCGAAAGGCCCATGGCGGCAAGCCCTTCCCGGCTTAGATCGGCGTTGTAGCGTGCATACAGAAACTTGCGCCCCAGGTTGCGGCTGAGCGGGATTTTCCGGCCGGCGGCATCGCGGGGGATCATGTCCCCGATTTCGCGGTCCAGGACCGCGCCGTGCGTGCAGCGGCCGACCAGGCGGCAACTGGTGTCCTGGTCCACCATGGCGGCATACATCAGGGCCCCGGGCAGCGAGGCGACATTTTCGATCAGTCCCAGGTTGGGGTCTTCGATGCCGTCTTCGACCGTTGCCGCCGCGCCGGTTCCGATGGAGACGATCAACAGTTTGTCCTCGCCGTCGGCCCAGTTCAGGCGGTAGCCGGATTCGGTGGCCATCCGGTACAGCAGAAAGGCCGGATTGTTGTAAGGCGTCAGGCCACCGTCGACGAAAACAAAGGCTTTGCTGCGATCTTTCGGATCCCAGTGAATGACTTCGGGCGGGAAAAACACGGGTGCGGCGGTGCTGGCGCGCACGATCTGCCACAAGGGAATCTTGAGGTTGCAGTCTTTGCGGGCGGTGTCATTGTACTTGGCCTGCGGGTTGCTGCTGATCGGCCAGGGAGAATCGGTGGTGCGGTTGCGGGTGACTGCCAGCAGCAGGCACTGCAGGTCGGCGGGTTTCAGCGTCGTGTTGGCTCCGAAAACCTCCTGCAGCTCCTTTTTCAGCGGTTCGGATTTGTACAGCGCATGCCAACGCTTCAGAATGAACTGCTTGTCGAACATGGCCGGTCCGGTGTCCTGGTAAAACTTCAGCAGCTCCCGTGCGCTCATCCCCCGTGCCAGTCCCGCGGCGATAATGGCTCCGGTGCTGGTTCCACCGATGTAATCGAAGAAGTGGCAAAGCCGGAAAGCCTCCCCGCCGCCGGTGGCCTTTTTTAGAAGGGCTTCCATGCGGGCCAGGACCTCGAGGGTCAGGATGCCGCGAATCCCGCCGCCGTCCAGGGCCAGTATTTTGTGCGGCTCGTTTTCCTTGCCTTCGTATCTGGATGCGAGTTTTCCCCATACGCTCATGTTGTGCCTCCTTGATGGACGAATCGGGTGCGGTGCCGTTGGAACGAATCAAAATAATCAAGCCGTTTGCGGATACCATCGGCTCCCAGCAGGAACCGGTAAGCGGGGTTGATGATAAGTCTTGTCTGGATTCAGAGTCAAAATTCGAGGGTGTGAATACTCCTGATTTTTGCCTACTTTTTAAATGAGGAAATACAAGGGATCGGTTCGCCAATGGAATGATGAATTTAATATTTCTAAATATGCAATACTTGTTAATACCGTCGGATCGTAAAATCAAGACCCATCGTTTCTATCAAGAGGTTCCAATCCCTGCGGCTAGTCCGATTGTCGACGATTTTCGTCTCCCATCGATAAAATTCCCGATCAAATCGAGGCTTGACAGGCGGAAACAGATCAGCTAATTATGAGCATTGTCTCATAATGGCGGGGTGGTTAGGCTTTCCGTCAGCATTTGCAAGGGATTTACGACCCACAGGGGAGGAGCTAGACGATGAAAAAGGTGGCCGTCATCGGTTGTGGTGCTTATATGGACAGCGGCTACGGCTGCCCGGGCGAGTGGCGCTGCCTGAAGGCCGCATCGCTGGGGGAGGGCAATTTCGACGAAGCTTCCCAGGTGGTTTCGTTCGTCAAGTGCGAGTGTCCCGGCAGGGCCCTGGTACCCACCGTGGGCATGGCGATGAAGCTTTCGGAGATCAAGCCCGAGAAAATCTATCTGAGTTCGTGTCTGGTCAACGCCAAGCCGGGTTGTCCCTATTCGAATGCCGACGAAATGGCCAATATCATTTCGAACAAGTTCGGCATCGAAGTCGTCAAAGGCACTCACGACTACCACTGACAACAGACAACAGGGGACGTCTATTGGTTTATAAGTTTCTGTTCCTCTTCGGATGCAACCGGGAACCTCTATTGGTTTATAAGTTTCTTTTCCTGTTTGTCTGTGGTACACGGCTTTCATGCCCCGGCAAGCAAGGATAGATGCCCCCGGAGCCCTGCACCACATCATTTTCCGGGGAATCGAACGACGGAACCTGTTTCGGGATAACGCCGATCGGGACGATTTCACCGAGCGGCTCGGCACCGTTCTGACCGAGACCGGGACGGGATGTTTTGCCTGGACCTTGATGCCCAACCATGTGCATCTTCTCTTAAAAACCGGCCAAACGCCGATTCCCACCGTGATGCGGCGGCTCCTGACCGGTCATGCCGCTTACTTCAATCGCCGGCACCGGCGCAACGGAAAGCTTTTTCAAAACCGTTACAAATCGATTCTCTGCCAGCAAGACCGCTACTTGCTTGAGCTGGTGCGCTACATCCACTTGAACCCGATTCGAGCGCAAGTGCTGGTCAACCTGTCATCATTGGAGCGTTGGCCTTACAGCGGTCACAGCGGGTTGATGGGCCGGCGACGATACCCTTGGCAGGATGATCAATATATCTTACGTTTTTTCGGCAGTTCGTTGCCCGAGGCGCGTAAACAATACCGGCAATACGTCAGAGAAGGGCTCGACCAGGGCCGGCGGACGGATTTGGTCGGCGGAGGATTGATCCGAAGCATGGGGGGCTGGTCCGCTGTCGCCCCCGGCAATCCGCCAACATCTCGGGTGAAAAGCGACGAACGAATTCTGGGAGACGGCGACTTTGTCGAGAAGATTCTTGCTGCCGCCGATGAATCTTTTGAAACCCGGTACGCGCTGAAGCAAAAGGGCTACGATTCGCAGAAAGTCTCCCGGAGAGTTTGCCAACAGACCGGCGTGCAGCAAGACCAGTTGTTTTCCGGTGGCAAGCAGGCGCAGACTGTCAAAGCCCGCAGTCTGCTGTGTTACTGGGCCTGCCGTGAACTGGGCATGAAGACCGTCGAACTGGCGACAGTGCTGAAGCTCTCCCAACCTGCGGTCAGCCAGTCGGTGCGCCGCGGCGAACAGCTGGCCCGGGCCAACGGATGGCAGCTGCTGGCATAAGAAACTTATAAACCAATAGACGTCCCCCCCCTCTTATGTTCGAGACGGTGTTTGAAAATACCGGCACGGCGATGTTCATCAAGGAAAAAGACGGTGAGATTTCCATCGTCAATTCCGGTTTCGAGGCGCTGACCGGTTTTTCCAAATCACAGATTCAGGAACGCATGCAGTGGATCGATTTTTTTCATCCGGACGATCGCAGCCGCCTGGCGGCGCTGCAGCCGCCCTGGAGACGCGACAACGGTCCGCCGGATGAATGCGAATGCCGGCTGGTGGACCGATCCGGCGGTGTGAAGCACGTGCTGCTGAAGCTAAACGGCATCCCGGGCACCCACCGGGTGGTGGGCTCCATCGTGGACGTCACCCAGCTCAAGATGGCCCGGGAAGAGGTCCGCGAAGGCCAGTCGCTGCTCAAGGCCATCGTGGACAGTTTCGACGGCAGCATCTATGTCAGTTCGGCCGATTACGAGCTGCAGTACATGAACCAGCAGCTCATCGAACGCCTGGGGCGCAACGCCACCGGTGAAATCTGCTATGAAGCCATCCACCAACGCAAATTTGTTTGCCCGTTCTGCGTCATGGACCAGGTGCGCTCGGGTCAGACCGTCGAATTTCAGATCCGCAATCCCGGCGAACAGCGCTGGTACCAGAGCGTCAATTCCCCGATCCGCCACACAGACGGCAGCATTTCCCTGGTGGCCCTGATTCGCGACATCCACGAGGAAAAGCGCATCGAGACCACCTTGCGGGAGAGCCAGGACCACCTCAAGAAAGAGAACCTGATTTTGCGCTCCCGCATCCAGGAGCGGCAGCAGTTTGGCGGAATCGTGGGCAAAAGCCCCGGCATGCAGAAAGTCTATCAGCAGATCGTCAATGCGGCCGCATCGGACGCCACCGTGATTATCTACGGCGAGCCGGGCACCGGCAAGGAACTGGTGGCCCACGCCATTCACGAAATGAGCGGGCGAAGGGACAACCGCTTCGTGCCGGTGCACTGCGGTGCCATCCCCGACAACCTGATCGAAAGCGAATTTTTCGGCTACAAGAAAGGCGCCTTCTCCGGGGCGGCTTCCGACCGGCAGGGCTATATCGACTATGCCGACGGCGGCACGCTCTTTCTGGACGAGGTCGGTGAAATCGCCCTGCACATGCAGGTCAAGCTGCTGCGGGTAATCGACGGCGGCGGCTACACGCCGGTGGGCACCAGCCAGGTCAAAAACGCCGACATCCGCATCGTGGCCGCCACCAATCGCGACCTGAAGCGGCGGATCGCGCAGGGGTCGATTCGCGAAGATTTTTTCTACCGCATTCACGTCCTGCCCATCCATCTGCCGCCGCTACGGCAGCGCAAGGAAGATTTGCCGCTGCTGGTGGACCATTTCCTTCGCATTTACAGCGAAAAACAAAACCTGCCGCCCATCACCGGGGAGATGCTCGATCGGCTCTACCGCCACGATTGGCCCGGCAATGTGCGCGAACTGCAAAACGTCATCATCCGATACTGCTCCTTGAAGAAACTCGACCTTTCGAGCACCTCCGTGTCCCGACCCGCCCCCCGGATCGGTTTGCCGGGTGGACCGCCGCCGGTCGAAAACCAGACCCTGCGCGACACCCTGCGACAATACGAAAAAAGAGTGCTGGAAAACGTATTGCAGCAGCACCACTGGCACCGCAGCAACGCGGCCAGGGCCCTGGGCATCGACCGCAAGACCCTGTTCACCAAGATGAAGGACCTGGGATTAAACGAACCCCAAAACGGGGAATGAACCTCCCAGTTTGGGGCTTTATCGCCCCAATTCGCTACCTCCTTGGAATTATTGTTCTTTTCTTCCCCATCCGCAAAAAATCGGGGTGAAATCGCCCCAAAGCAATCATCCCGCGATGCGCCTTTATTTAATTAAATGTTATAAATTCATATAGTTATAATTTTATAGCCCTTTTGGCACAACCCTTGCTCTATCCTTCTGTCATTAGTTTGCACATTTCGCATAAAATGCACAACGAGGTTGTCCATGAATGTAGGGCGTTATCAAAAGGACTGTTTGATTTTCGGATGCGGCAATCCGCTTTTCGGAGACGACGGGTTCGGACCGGCAGTCATCGAGTATCTGGAAAGCCAGTACCACCTTCCGGCGACCATTACCGCACTGGATGTGGGCACTTCGATCCGGGACATTCTGTTCGACATTATCCTGGCCGAGCAAAAGCCCCGGCGGATGATCATCATCGACGCGGTCGATGTCCCCGGCCGGAGCCCGGGGGAGATTTTCGAAATCGAGGTCGACCAGATTGCGCCGGCCAAGATCGGCGACTACTCCCTGCACCAGTTTCCGACCACCAACATGCTCAAGGAAATTCGAGAACAAACCGAAATCGACGTGCGCCTGCTCGTGGTTCAGATCACCGGTCTTCCGCCCGAAGTCCGGCCCGGACTTTCTTCCGAGCTGGAGCAGGCGGTTCCCGCAATGGGCCGCCGGGTTCTGGAGCTGGCCGCCCCCCATCTGGCGGAAGGAATTCCATCATGAACGCCAAAATGATCGAAGTTCGCGTCGGCCGGCTGGCCCAGGCCCTGGGTGTGCATCGCAATACAGTCACCAACTGGATTAAGAGCGGAAAGCTCGCCGCAACGGCCACGGTCGGGAAAAAATATCGTCTGGAGGCCGGGCGGCTGCAGGATTTTCTGGAGCGCTACAACGTGCCCGGGGCCGTGGTCCAACAGCTCATGCCGGAGGTTTCTACCGGTGCCGCTTTTGCCGATCTGTCCGTTTCTGCAAACCAATTTGAAAAAAGAGAGGTCGTTATGTCTGATCAGCCCATCGGATCCGTGCTGGTGGTCGGCGGCGGTATCGCCGGAATTCAGGCCACCCTGGATCTGGCCGAATCCGGGTATTTTGTAACCATGGTCGAGAAGAGCGCCGGCATCGGCGGCGTGATGGCCCAGTTGGACAAGACCTATCCGACCAACGACTGTGCCATGTGAATTATTTCACCGAAACTGGTCGAGGTCGGCCGGCACCTGAACGTTGATCTGCTCACCCTGTCGGAAGTCGTGGACGTGTCCGGGCAGGCGGGCAATTTTACCGTCAAAATCAAAAAGCATCCCCGCTACATCGACATGGAGAAGTGCATTGCCTGCGGGCTGTGCGCGCAGAAATGCCCCAAAAAAGTCGATGACGAATTCAACATGGGCGTCAACAAACGCAAGGCCGCTTACATCAAGTACGGCCAGGCGGTGCCGCTCAAATACGCCATCGATTTCGACGCGTGCATCTACCTGACCCGCGGAAAATGCCGGGCCTGCGAAAAATTCTGTCCCACCGGCGCCGTCAATTTCGAAGACAGGGAAGAGATCGTGTCGCTCAGCGTCGGTGCGGTGATCCTGGCCCCCGGCTACAAGCCCTTCGATCCCACGGTTTTCGATTTCTACGGCAAGGGCGCCATCGCCGATGTGGTCACCAGCCTGGAATACGAACGGCTGCTGTCGGCCAGCGGACCCTGCATGGGGCATCTGATGCGGCCGTCCGACAACCGGGAACCGAAAAAAATCGCCTGGCTGCAGTGCGTGGGCTCCCGGAGCACCAACCGCTGCGACAACAGTTACTGCTCCAGTGTTTGCTGCATGTACGCCATCAAGCAGTCCCTGGTGACCGCCGAGCACCTCAGCGGCGATCAGCTGCAGCAAACGATATTCTACATGGACATCCGCAGCGCGGGCAAGGAATTCGAACGCTACTACGAAGGGGCCCGGGAAAAAGGCGTGCGGTTCGTGCGGGCCCGGCCGCATTCCATCGAAGCCGGCCAAGGTGGCTCGGGCGTGTGCCTGCAATACACCACCGAAAGCGGTGAAATGATGGTGGAAGACTTCGACATGACCGTGCTTTCGGTGGGCCTGGAGGCACCGGCGGATGCCCGGCAGCTGGGGCAGCTGTTCGACATCGAACTCGATCCGTTCGGCTTTGCCAAGACGGAATATTTTGCACCGGTGCGCAGCAGCCGTTCGGGCATCTTCGTCACCGGGGCCTTTCAGGGGCCCAAGGCCATACCCCGGTCGGTAACCGAGGCCTCTTCGGCGGCGGCCGAGGCCGCCCGCCTGCTCACCCGGGTGCGCGGCAGCCTGACCCGTGAGAAAACCTATCCGCCCGAACAGGACGTCAGCGCCGATCCCCCCCGGATCGGGGTGTTTGTCTGCTCCTGCGGCATCAACATCGCCGGGGTGGTGGACGTCGATGCGGTGGTGGAGTATGCCCGCGCGCTGCCCAACGTAGAGCTGGTGGAAAACAACTTGTTTACCTGCTCGGCCGATACCCAGGACCTGATCGCCAAAAAGATCGCCGAGCATCGGCTCAACCGCATCGTGGTAGCCGCCTGCACGCCGCGCACCCATGAACCGCTGTTCATGGAAACCCTGAAAGAGGCCGGGCTCAACGCCTACCTGGTGGAAATGGCCAACATCCGCAACCAGAATTCCTGGGTCCACCAGAAGCAGCCCGAAAAAGCCACGGCCAAGGCCAAGGACCAGGTTCGCATGGCAGTGGCCAAGGCGGCGCTGGCCGAACCCTTGCAGCGCCTTACCGTGCCGGTGACCCAGAAGGCCCTGGTGATCGGAGGCGGATTTGCCGGTATGACGGCCGCCCTAACCTTGGCCGACCAGAACTACGAAACCGTGCTGCTGGAAAAAGAAGCGCGCCTGGGCGGCAATGCCTGGCACCTGAACCAGACCGGCAGCGGCCAGCCCGTTCGGCCGATGCTGGAAGATATGATCCGGCAGGTGGAGTCCCACGAGCACATCAAGGTTTTGAAAAATTCCCGACTGCTGACCGCCGTGGGTTCGGTGGGCAATTTCGTCAGCAAGATCGAAGTGGACGGAGAGACCCGGGCTGTCAACTACGGGGTGGCCGTGCTGGCCACCGGCGGCAAAGAATCCCGGCCGGCGGAATATCTCTATGGTCAGGATCCGCGCGTCATGACCCATCTGGAATTCGATGCTTGTCTGCGGGAGGAATCCGACGCCGTCCAGCGGGCCGGCACCGCCGTGTTCATCCAGTGCGTCGGTTCGCGGGAACCGCAGCGTCCCTACTGCAGCCGGATCTGCTGTTCGCACACCATGAAAAGCGCCATCAAGCTCAAGGAGCTCAACCCCGAAATGGATGTGGTGGTGCTGTACCGGGACATTCGCACTTACGGCAAGCGCGAAGATTTGTACCGGCGGGCCCGTGAGCTGGGGGTGCTGTTTTTCCGCTACGATCTGGATCGCAAGCCGCAGGTCGCCGCTGCCGACGGCCAGTTGCAGGTGACCGCCTTTGATCCGATCCTGCAGCGCCCCATCGAAATCACCACCGATTATCTGGTGCTGGCCGCGGCCATCGAACCGTTGGCCGACAAGCAGCTCGTCGAGCTGTACAAGTGTGGCCAGAACGAGGACGGGTTCCTGAACGAAGCCCATCCCAAATTGCAGCCGGTGGACATGTCGGTGGAGGGGCTTTTTCTGGCCGGCCTTTGCAACTATCCCAAGCCCATCGACGAGTCCATCGCCCAGGCCCAGGCGGCCGCATCCAGGGCCGGGGTGCTGCTGGCCCGCGAAGAAATGCAGCTGGATGCGATCAAATCCTACGTCACCGACCGTTGTGACGGTTGTGCCCTGTGCCTGGACGTGTGCCCCTACCGGGCCATCCAGCTGGAAGACTATGCAGCCGGCGACGGCAGTGCGCACAAGCGCATCCGCACCGATCCGGCCCTGTGCAAGGGCTGCGGTTTGTGCGAGGCGACTTGCCCGAAAGGGGGCGTGTATGTGCACGGATTCACCCTGGAGCAGTTGAAGGCCCAGGTGAGCGCCGCCCTGGAATCCATGGCCGGATAACGGCCCCGGAAGCCCCAGCGGCTTCCGATCCATGATCACGATCAAGGAGAATCCAAATGTCCGAACAGTTTGAACCCAGAATCATCGGTTTTCTCTGCAACTGGTGCGCCTACGCCGGGGGCGACCTGGCCGGGGTTTCACGCCTGCAGTACCCCACCAACATGCGGGCGGTGCGGGTGATGTGCTCCGGGATGGTTCATCCGGACCTGGTGGTGGACGCCCTCAACAAGGGCGCCGACGGGGTCATCGTGATGGGGTGACACCTGGGCGAATGCCATTACCTGGAAGGTAATCACAAAGCCCTGTCCCGCGCCGAAGCCATTCGGTTCGTCCTGGAAGATATCGGCATCGACCCGCAACGATTCGCCATCGAGTGGGTTTCCTCGGCCGAAGCGCCGCGGTTTGCCGAAGTGGTCACTCGCTTTACCGAAATCATCCGCACGCTGGGGCCTAATCCCCTGCGGCGGGCGGGATCGAAAGGCCGGGCCGCTTAGGCGGCCCAATGTCTGCCGGGCCGCTCCGAAGTCATCGATCAATCCCCTCGGGCCCTTCGCCCGCAGGAACCACCGCATGGAGGCGGTTATGAAAACGTTTTTCAATTTGATCCAGGAAGTGCAGAAACCCGGTTTGTGCCACCGTTGCGGCGGCTGCGTGACTTTCTGTACGGCCGTCAACTACGGGGCCCTGGAGTTGGACGAAGACGGCAAACCCCGGTATGCCGACATCGAAAAGTGCATCGAGTGCGGGCTTTGTCATGCGATCTGCCCGGAAGTCGACGAACTCGAAGAGGAAACCAAACGCCGGGTGGCCTGGAGCGCGCCCATCGGCCGGGTGATCGAAACCACGGTGGCGCGGGCTTCGGATGAGGCCGTCCGCAAGGCGGCCACCGACGGGGGGGTGGTCACCGGTTTGCTGCTGCACCTTTTCGACCGGGGGCGGATCGACGGCGCCATCGTGACCAAACAGGTCGGACCTTTCCAGCGGCGTCCTTTTCTGGCC
This sequence comes from Desulfobacterales bacterium, assembly GCA_051155755.1. Classification (GTDB taxonomy): domain Bacteria; phylum Desulfobacterota; class Desulfobacteria; order Desulfobacterales; family SG8-13; genus DAXETY01. The sequence continues at coordinate 14,065 of DAXETY010000065.1, read as the reverse complement.
ACCAGCCGCGAAGACATACGGGAGGCAGCCGGCTTTTTTTTCGACACCTCCCACGGGATGCCGGAATACAGCGAGGCCTACCTGACCCACGCCACCGTCGAAGAGTTTGCCCCGATGCTGCGCAGCGGCCTGCGCCGGGTGGCCCTGGTGGGCACCCCCTGCCAGATCAAATCCGTGCGGCGCATGCAGGTCTTGGGCCTGGTCCCGTCGGAATCCATCAGCCTGTGTCTGGGACTGTTTTGCTCCGGCAATTTCGTTTTCGGAGAAACCCAGCGCCGCAAAATCGCCCAAATGGCCGATATTCAATGGGAAGCGGTGCGCAAGATCAACATCAAGGAAAACCTGATGCTGCATCTGGCATCCGGCGAGGTCAAAACCGTCTCCCTGGAATCGATGGACTTCATGCAGCGCTACGCCTGCCAGTTTTGCCCGGATTATTCGGCCGAGTTTGCCGACATCTCCTTCGGCGGCATCGGGGCCGCCGAAGGTTGGACCACGGTGATCAGCCGCACGCCGATCGGCCGGGCGGCCCTGGCCGACGCCAAGAGCGCCGGCGCCCTAAAGGAATTGCGCCATGACGAGCATCCCGGATTTGCCTCTGCGGCCCTGGAGAAGGTGCGCACCTGGTCGGCCGGCAAACGCAAGCACGCGCGCCAGAATCGCCGCGGCCTGGGCCGCAAATCGGTAACGATCAAGAAATAACCGCTGTCCGCCGACGGGTTCGAGGTCGAACCCTTGGGCGAGCTCAGCGAACGTATCTCCGGCCGGCCGCTGCGCCGTCCGGAATCGGAAGGAACACACCATGACGGTCAAAGTTGCAAGTGAATGGTTAAACTCATGTTCGGGATGCGAGATCTCCATCGTGGACATGGGCGAGCGGTTGCTGGATGTCCTCGAAGTGGCCGAGTTCGTCCACCTGCCGGCGCTGATGGACCACAAGTATTTCGGTCAGACCGGTGACGGCACGCAAATCGACATCCCGGAAGCCGATGTGGGCATCATCAGCGGCGGCATTCGCAACCACGAGCACCTCGAGGTGGCCGAAGCGATGCGCAAAAAATGCAAGCTGATCATCGCCCTGGGAACGTGTGCCACCCACGGCGGCATTCCGGCCCTTTCCAACTCTTATTCGCCGGAGGAGATCCTGGAGCGCTATTACTCCACCGAAACCACCGACAAACCGGCGGCCTATCCGTCAGAAGGACTCCCAGCCCTGCTGGACGCCTGCTACGCGCTGGACGAAAAAATCAAGGTCGATGTCTACATGCCGGGGTGCCCGCCCCATCCCGATCACGTGTTCAACGCGCTGACGGCGCTGGTGGCGGGCAAGACGCCCGAACTGCCGGCCAAAAGTGTCTGTGACACCTGCCCGACCCTGCGCAAAGGCAAGGGGGATTTGAAGCAGATGCGGCGTTTCCTGCAGCCGCCGCAGTACGGCGCGCCGGACGAACCGCTGGATCAAATGCGCTGCCTGCTGGAACAGGGGCTGCTGTGCATGGGACCGGTGACCCACGCCGGGTGCGGCGGCGAAAACCTTACGCCCCGCTGCATTGCCGCCCGGGTGCCGTGCCGGGGCTGTTACGGGCCGGTGCGGCCGGACGGCAACCCCCTGATGGACATGCTCAATGCCCTGGCATCCAACGGCATCGAGATCAAGTCGCTGCCCGAGCGGACCTCTTTGCTGCGGTTTGCCGGCGCACACGGCCTCTTGCGGCCGACCGCCAGATGAAAGGAGAACCACCGATGTCTCGTGTAATCAATATCCAACCCATCACCCGCATCGAGGGCCACGCCTCTATCGGCATCCAACTGGATGACGACGGCAACGTGGCCGATGCGCGTCTCAATGTCATGTCCCTGCGGGGCTTCGAAAAATTCGTGGAAGGCAAGCCGGCCGAAGAACTGCCGCGCATCGTCAGCCGCATCTGCGGCATTTGCCCGTGGATGCACCACCTGGCTTCCAACAAGGCCGTCGACCGCTGCTTCGGTGCAACCCCGACGCCGGCCGGCAGCAAGCTGCGCGAATTGATGCAGACCATCGCCCATGCCGAAGACAAGCTGCTGCATTTTTTCTTTCTGGCAGCGGCGGATTTCGTCATCGGCCCCACCAGCGATTACGCGGTGCGCAACGTGATCGGGATCGCCAAGGCCAATCCGGACCTGGCCCGGCAGGTGGTCAAAACCCGCCAGATGGCCAAGATGATCCTGGACAAATTCTCCAGCAAGGCCATTCATCCCATCGCCGGCGTGCCGGGTGGATTTTCCAAGCCGCTGCTGGAGGAAGAGCGCAAAGACATCCTGGACAAGATGCGGCAGGTGCTGGATTTCGCCCTGTTTACCATCGATTTTGCCAAGAAGGAGGTCTTCCCGAAATACCTGGACACCATCCAGCGCCTGGGGGTCATCAACACCGGTTTCATGGGTACTGTCGACGCCGAAGGCGCATTGAACCTGTACGACGGCACCATCCGGCTGATGAAATCCGACGGCGGCATCACCGAATTCGATGCGCAGGATTACGCCGATTACATCGGTGAGCACGTGGAACCGTATTCCTATGGGAAATTCCCCTATGCCCGCTGCTGGGATGAAGGATTTTCCATGGACCTGGAGCAGCCCAAGGGCGTTTACCGGGCCAACACGCTGGCGCGCATCAACGTGGCCGACAAAATGGCCACCCCCCGGGCCCAGGCCGAACTGGAGGAATTTCGCGCCCAGTTCGGCCGTCCGGCCCAGGCCACGCTGCTGTATCATTATGCGCGGCTGATCGAGGAAGTCTATGCCTGCGAGCGGGCCATCGAGATTTTGGAAGACCCGGATATCACCGACCCGCATGTGCGCGCCGATGTCCAGCCCCGGGCCGGAAGAGGCGTGGGCTGCGTGGAGGCCCCGCGCGGGACTCTGATCCACGATTATTCCACCGATGATAACGGCTTGATTACCCGGGCGAACATGATCGTGGGCACCACTCACAACATCGGGCCGATGAATATGAGCGTAAACCAGGCCGCGCGGGAATTGATTCACGACGGTCACGTGGACGAAGGGATCCTCAACCAGATCGAAATGGCGGTGCGCGCCTACGACCCGTGAATTTCCTGTGCGACCCATCGCCTGGACGGCGATCACGGCGTGTCCATCACCATTACCGATGCAAACGGGCGCCTGGTTCGATCCTGGCCGGCTTCCTGAGCCTGCGCATCCAACTGATCGGCGGTCCGGCCCGGGACCGCCCCGATCGCAACGTTTCTCCGCTTCCCGGAGTCCTTCGTTTCGCCTTTTTGGGGAGAGCGAAGGACTCCGTTTTTGGATAACACGGATGTGGATGACGCGTGGAAGCGGTTTCTGCGTTGTGCGCATTCCGAGTCCGGGGCGGTCACAGTACCGGCCGGATTGCGAAACCCGAATTCAATGCCAATTATCTTCGAGACTCCACACCAAGGAAACCGTTTTAATGAAGTCCAATGAAACCATCGATGCCGCCGAGATTCAGACGATGCACCGGCGCATCGCCAACCTGGAACAGCAGGTCGCCCGGCAGCGAAAGTCCATCACCGATCTGGTCGAACGGGAAGAAAACTACCGGGCGATCTTCGATGCCGCCAACGAAGCCATGGTGATCCTGGACCGGCGCAGCGGTAAAATCGTGGATTTTACGTCCTCGGCGGTGGAACTCTACGGAACCGACGGGAAGCATTTCCGGGACCTGGATGCCGGCGAGCTCTTCGGCGGGCAGTCGCCGGCCGCCGGTCGCAACGCGGTCCAGTTGCTGGAGACGGCTTCCGGAGAGGAGGCCTTTATCTTCGAGTGCCGCCCGCGCCGACCCTCCGGCCAGTATTTCTGGATCGAAGTGACCCTGAAGCGTTGCGTGATCAGTCACGTCGGCCGGATTATCGCCCTGATCCGGGATATCACCGAACGCAAAAAGGCCGAAGAAGCCCTGCGCCGGAGTGAAGACCGCTATCGCACGGTCTTTGAAAACACCGGCACGGCGACCTTCGTCAACGAAGCCGACATGACGCTTTCCATGGTGAATTCGGGTTTCGAAAAACTCACCGGATACACCAAGCATGAAATCGAAGGCCGGATGCACTGGACCGACTTCGTCCATCCCGGTGATCACGAGCGCCTGAAGGGATATCACTTCAACCGGCGCAGCAACGGTATTGCTCCCAACGAATTCGAATGCCGCCTGGTGGACCGCGCCGGCAATGTCAAGGACATGTTTCTGCAAGTCGACCTGGTGCCCGGAACCAAAAAAAGCATCGGCTCGTTCACCGACATTACGAACCTGAAACGAACCGAAAAGGCCCTTCAGGAAACCAGCGCGAAGCTCAAGGCCATTATCAACAGTTTCGAAGGGTTGATATACGTCAGCTCGGCGCAATACCGCATCGAATTCATCAACGATCGGTATCGGCGGCTTCTGGGAAAAGACGTCACCGGCGCGCTTTGCTATGAGGCCCTGCACAACCGGGAAACGGTTTGCCCTTTTTGTGTGCAGGCCCAGGTGCAGGAAGGCCAAACCGTCAAATTCGAGCTGAAAAACCCGCTGGACCGCCGCTGGTATCACAGCATCAATTCCCCGATTCAGCGAGCCGACGGATCATCTTCGCTGCTGGCGCTGATCACCGACATCCATCAACGCAAAATCGACGAGGTGGAGCTGCGCGAAAGCGAAGACACGTTGCGGAAGGAAAACACCCTGCTGCGGTCCTCCATCAAAGAACGCTATCGCTTCGGTGAAATCGTGGGCAAAAGCCGTCCCATGCAGGAGGTTTATGAAACCATCCTCAAGGCGGCCGCCACCGATGCCAGCGTGATCATTTACGGGGAATCCGGAACCGGAAAGGAACTGGTGGCCCGGGCCATTCACGAAATGAGCGATCGCAAGCAGCAGCGGTTCATATCGGTCAATTGCGGGGCCATACCGGAAAAATTGCTTGAAAGCGAGTTCTTCGGCTACAAAAAAGGGGCCTTTACCGGGGCGGTGGCCGACAAAAAAGGCTATCTGGATCTGGCCCACGAAGGGACCCTCTTTCTGGACGAGCTGGGAGAAATCGACCTGAATTTGCAGGTGAAACTGCTGCGGGTCATCGAAGGCAAAGGCTACATACCGGTGGGCGGCACTGAAGAGCGGACCTCCCGGACCCGCATCCTGGCGGCGACCAACCGCAACCTGAAAGAAATGGTTCGCAGCGGACGCATGCGCGAGGATTTTTACTATCGCGTCAACGTGGTGCCCCTGGTGTTGCCGCCGCTGCGCAGCCGCAAAGAGGAGCTGCCGCTGCTGATCGATCATTTCCTCAAGGTTCATGGCAACGGCGATGCGCCGCCGATCACCGGAAAAATTTTCGATGCTCTCTACGACTACGATTGGCCCGGCAATGTGCGTGAACTGGAGAACGTGATCCTGCGTTACATTTCCATGAAGGAATTCGACTACCAGAGCGTGCTGCCCGCAGAGGGCGGAACCGGCGGCATGGAGCTGGAAGACCCATCGCAGATCGCCCCGCGCGATCTGCGGACCATGGTGGAAGACCTGGAAAAAAGAGCCATCGCCGCCACCCTCCACAAATACCGCTGGCACAAGAGCAAGGCTGCGTCGGTGCTGGGCATCGACCGCAAAACCCTGGCCAAGAAGATCGAAACCTATCGATTAACCCAGGATTAATTGGATGTTTGAAAACTGGAATGGCTCCATTGAACCGGGGCTGAACCTGCCGGCGGGAAGCGCTCCTCGAATTGAGGAATGTTTCCCCATTTCGTTATCTTTCGCTATTTCAGTATCTTGTCGTGTTTTTCGCTCAGTCCTGGGGATCCCGTCCCCAGGCCGGCGATTCGGTCGATGGGGGCGATTTTAAAAAAATCATTTGATATTAGTACGTTATCGATCCTGCCAGTTTCGGCACACCTTTTGCCTATATAGCATATCAAGAACGCACATTTGGCCCAAGTGGCAAACAAACAACGTTTTATGCATAGGAATGCAATGGTCGAAAGGAGAATGTCGATGAAAGCGAACAAAAAAAACAACAAGGGCTTTGGACTTTACGAAACTGCAGCGGTGCTGACCTTCGTGGTGTTAACCGCCTTGTATTTTGCCCCTTTCTTTGCGTAATACGCGAGACGGGTGTTCCACCGAGTTCGTTTCGGGAATCAACGCAAAACGACAATGACGTGAATCCTCCTTCTGGAGGTCCCGAATATCGAACGACTCCTCCCCTCTGAGGGCCCCCGGTTGGCAGGGGGCCCTCACTCCCTTCAAAACAGATCGTTTCAAATTTTCCAAAGTCAGTGTTTTGTTTTTTTATTCTTGCCCAAACCGGGTGCTACTGCAAGTTCGACATCGAAGCACAAAAGTGCTTCTGTTGACTCAAAGGCTTAGCAGGTGAGGTGAAAACCGGCGCAGACACGCTTGCCTTCTTTCTGCAGCCGATTGAACGTCTCCACCGCCCGGGCGGTATTTTCCTCGATTACGGTCATTCCCCGATCTTTCAGCATCTGTCTGGCCTCGGCGCTGACGGACATGTTTCCCGTGTTGCCTTTGCCGATAACCACATACTGCGCGTCGCAATCGGCGAGGTCGGACACGTCTTCGGGAAAGACATTGTGACCGCGTTTCCGCCACCATTCGGGGATAACGGAAGCATCGATAATTTTGATGTCGTTGGTGTAGGTGGTCCCGTCCACGACGATTCGTCCGAACGAATAGCGATCAATCATAAGCGCCCTCCGAGTGCCGGTACATTGCGACTTGCGCCGGGTCGCAGTCCTTGGTCCTCGCAGAAGCACGTCACCGGCATGGGTGCAGGAATTTGCACATATGAAAAGAATCGCAGAGAATTGCGAAAGTCAAGGCCGGTTCAGCCGAAATGCGCGGGTCTGTCAGGGATTTCGCCGGAGATGGGAAAGCCGGGGGGGTGGCTGATTTCAGCCACCCCCCTCCTTAGGTCTACGATTCAGTTATTGAACGCTGATCTGTCTGGGTTTGTGACCCTCCGGTTTGGGCACCTCGATTTTCAGAACACCGTCTTTGTATTCGGCCTTGATGTTGTCGGGGTCGATCGCCGCCGGCAGGGTAAAGCATCGCTCGAATTTGCCGAACGTCCGCCCCCGCCGGTAGAAGCGATCTTCCTTGACCTCGCTGTCCGAGGATCGTTCCCCGCGAAGGGTCAGCACGCGGTCTTTCACGTCCACCGAAATGTCTTTTTTGTCCACTCCGGGAATCTCAGCCGTGATCACGATATGGTCGTCATTGTCCATGATGTCCACGGCCGGATTCCAGTTCCAAAACGATTGGCTGTCTTCGCTCCACTGCGTCGGCGCCAAGAACTCATCGAAGAGCCGGTTCATCGGTGTGCGCCAATTGAACAGTTCTCTTTGCGGTTTCCATCGCACCAAATCCATCATCTTGCACCTCCTTGCTTTCACGGTTTTTCCATCCTAACGGTTCCCGATTTTTTACTTCAATATAATTACCTTTAATCAAATTTCAAGTTTAATATAATATTTTTTATATTATTACTTTTTATATTAATACAAATATAGTAATTCATTGGATTTTCGTGTTTGGATGGAAAGATGCCGGATTTGCTATGGTTTCGCGAATCGGGGATCCAAAAAGCATGTCCATAATTTTTTTTTGTCAACCGATTGAGGTTCGATGCGTTTACCCTGTGCAGAGAAGCGGCAAACCGGATGAAGCCGCACGGGTTTGAAGGTGCCACAGCGGATTCTATCGAAAAAGGAGGCTGATCATGCTGAAAAAATGTGCGACAATGATGGGTGCGATTCTTGTGGGTATTCTCCTGACCGGACCGGCGGTTGCCGATGAAACTGCCGGTGGACAGGATGTCGAAAAGTGGCAGGATCGCCGGGGCGATCGCATCGAACAACGGCTCGACCGCCGGGGCGACCGGGTGGAAAATCGACTCGATCACCGCGGCGATCGGATCGAGAACCGCCTGGATCGCCGGGGCGATCGTGTCGATGGCCGTCTGGACCGCCGCGGGGATCGGATCGATCAGCGGCTGGATCATCGGGCGCAGCGGGCCCACGACAACGGCAGAGACCAATTTGCCGAACGGCTGGACCGCCGGGGCGATCGGATTGATGGACGACTGGATCGCCGTGGCGACCGGATCGATCATCGCCTGGACCTCAACGGCCATCGCGTGGACCAGCGCCTGGACCGCCGTGGCGATCGCGCGGACCGACGTTTGGACCGTCGCGGCGACCGGATCGACCGGCGTCTGGATCGAAAAGGCAATCGAGCCCGGATGCGGGCCCAGCAGCGACAGGATCAATAAGAACCAGCAGCTATCCTGGAGGATGATGCGGCAAACGGCCATGCGGCAGCACGCTGCGCAGATGGAAGCGTTTCTGGAATCGATCCAGCGGCGTGCTTTCCGCATGGCCCGCTTTGCCGTCGGCGGCACCGAAGACGCCCTCGATGTGGTGCAGGATGCCATGACAGCCCTGGTGCGGCGGTACGCCGGCCGATCGGAAAAAGAATGGAAAGTGTTGTTCTACCGAATCCTTCGCAGTAAGATCATCGACTGGCATCGACGCAACCGGCTTCGGATGCGCTGGCGGGCCTGGTTCTCGCCCAAGTTATCCGCCGTCGAAAGAGATGGAACCGATCCGATCGATGCAGTGCCGGATCCGGACCGCATCAACCCGGCCGAGCGAGTTCTAATGGATGATACCGTTGCCGCCGTGGATGCCGCGGTTCAAAAGCTGCCGCTGCGGCAGCAGCAGGCTTTTCTGCTGCGGGCCTGGGAAGAAATGAGCGTTTCCGAAGCGGCGGCGGCCATGCAATGTTCGGAAGGTTCGGTAAAGACACATTATGCGCGGGCCCTGAAACGGCTGCGACAGGAGTTGGGAGAGTACCGGCCGTGAACGATAAACCGAATGATGCCGTATTCGTCGATCGTGTGAAGCGAGCGCTCGATGAGGGAACCGACCGGCTGGCTCCCGGGGTGATCTCCGGCCTGAACCAGGCTCGTTACCGGGCCCTGGAGGCAGTCGACCGGAGCGAATCGCCCAGGCCGCGCTGGATGGCTGTCAAGCTGACCGGCCTGCTGGCGGCTTGCTGCGCGATCCTGGCGATCGGACTGTGGATGCAGCCCCCGACGCCGTCGCCGATCTCGGCCGCACTGGCGGATGTGGAAATCCTGGCGGCCGAAGACGGCTTCGAACTCTACGAAGAGCTGGATTTTTTTACCTGGCTGGCACAGGAGCGGGCCGATGCGGGCTAACCGGAAGGTGCTCATCGGGGCGCTCTGGTTGCTGCTGGGCGCGATACCGGCCGCACATGGTGACGATTGGCCGGCTGCAGCGACCGATGAGGAGCCCCCTTCCATGGCGCTGCTGGAATTTCTGGGGGAGTGGGAAAGCCGGGATGGAGCGTGGATCGATCCGACGATGTTGGAAGACTGGCCCGTCGTCGAAGACAGCCGGGGGGAAGAAAACCATGAAACGCCTTAGCCTTGCCATCGGCCTTTTGCTGGTTTTGATTGCCGCCGGCCTGCCGGCACCTGCCGGGGCGGAAGAAAGCGGCATTGCGTGGGAAGCCCTCAGTCCGGATGCCCAAAGTGTGCTGGCGCCCTTTGCGGATCGATGGGATTCTCTTTCGCAGCAGCAGCAGCGACGGCTTGAAAGAGGTGCCGAGCGGTGGGCCCGCATGACACCGGCCGAACGCGAAAATGCCCGTCGGCGCTTGAATGCCTGGCGCGAATTGCCGCCGGAGCGGAAGGAACGGATTCGCGAGCGCTTCCGTCAATTTCGGCAGCTGTCCCCTGACGAACAGGACCGGATCCGCCAGACCCTGCGCTGGTATCGCAATCTTCCACCGGAGCGCAGAGAGCAGCTGCGCCGCCAGTGGGAGGACCTGCCGCCGGAAACGCGCCGCAACATCCGCGAAAGGGTTCGAACCATGACGCCGGAACAGCGCCGAGAGGCCCGGGAGCGCTTCCGCAACAGTACGCCGGAGCAACGGCGACAGATGCGGCAACGCCTGCAAGACCGGTCAGTGCGGTAATTTCTTCGAACCCGGTTCTTGACCCGACCATCCAATCATGTTTTCAATGTTGCCGCGGATTTTCCGAAATGGGATGCAGGGCAAACCATCCGAATGCGGAACATGGCGACAAAAAATACGCTTCAAATCGAACGGCTGTTGTCCGGTGGGCTGATCACCAATTATTTCTGCACTTCCCACTGCCGGCACTGCCTGTACAATTGCAGCCCCCGCTGGCCCAAAATTTTCATCACCGCCGAAACGGCGCGCCGGAACTTCCGGAAAATTCAGTCCCTGGGATGCCGCGCGGTGCACATCGGCGGCGGCGAACCCCTGCTTCGGCCGGAATCGCTGGCCGAGGTCCTGGAAGAGGCCGTCTGCGTCGGAATGCACATCGACTATGTAGAGACCAACTCGGCCTGGTACCGCGATGCGGATTCGGCCGCCGGGATCCTGAGCCGACTCAAAAAACACGGCCTGCACACGCTGCTGGTTTCCATCAGCCCCTTTCACAACGAACACATTCCTTTCGCCCGTGTGGAAGGCGTCATCGCGGCCGCAAGACGTACCGGGATCCGGATTTTTCCCTGGGTCGAGGGATTTATGGCGGACCTGAAGCGTTTCGATCCGCGGCAGCCGCACCGCCTGGATGAATTCGAGGCGCAATTCGGCCGGGACTACCTGGCGCAGATTCTGCGCCGCTACTGGATTCACTTGGGGGGCCGGGCGCTGAGCGCCTTTCGCAGGGCGTTGCCCCCGCATCCCGTCGAGCAGGTCCTGAGCGACAGCTGCGCTGCCGAGCTGTCCGACACCCGCCACTTCCACATGGACCTGTTCGGCAACTACATTCCCGGCCTGTGCGCCGGACTGGCCATCCGCGGCGAAGACCTGGGCACACTTTTGCAGGCGCAAGATTATCCGGTGCTCCAGCGGTTGTACACGCAAGGTGTCCGGGGGTTGTACCAGTGGGCGCTGGCGAACTTCGGTTTCCAGCCGCAGCGCTCCGGCTATCTCAACAAGTGCGACCTGTGCACCGAGATCCGAACCTACCTGGCAAAGAACGCCGACGAGGCGTTCAACGAGCTGAAACCGCTGGAATTTTACCATGAATCGGCACATTCTTAACGCAGGCAAGTGCAGTCTTTGATCTTGTTTTGCATGAGGAGATTTCCCGGTTATGGATATATCTTCCGTGATTCGCGCCGCCCGGGGACAGCAGCCGGTCGACCTGCTGCTGACCGACGGCCGCATCGTCAATGTCTTCAGCGGGGAGATACAGACCGGCAACATCGCGATCGCCGCGGGGGTCGTGGCGGGCTTTGGCGATTATCCGGCCCGAAAGGTGTGCAGTTTACAGGGACGTTACGTGGCGCCCGGCTTCATCGATCCCCACGTGCATATCGAAAGCGCCATGGCCAGCGTGACCGAATTCGCCCGCGTACTGGTCGCCCGGGGCACCACGACCGTCGTGGCCGACCCCCATGAAATCGCCAATGTGCTGGGAGCGACGGGAATCGACTACATGCTGCAGGCGGCCGATTCACAACCGGTCAACGTATATTACACGCTGCCTTCCTGCGTGCCGGCCACGGAGTTGGAAACCGCCGGTGCCCGACTCACCGCCGCCGACCTGCAGGTATTCTGGCAGCACCCCCGCGTCGTGGGGCTGGGTGAAATGATGAATTACCCCGGGGTCCTGGAAGCCGACCCGGCCGTGTTGGCCAAACTGGAGGCCGCCCGATGGCGTAGAAAAGCAATCGACGGCCATGCACCGGGTTTGAGCGGCAAGGACCTGTATGCCTACCTGGCGGCCGGCATCCGCAGCGATCATGAATGCACCCGCCGCGAAGAAGCCCTCGAGAAGATCCGGGCCGGCATGTACGTGATGATCCGGGAAGGAACCGGTGCGAAAAACCTGGCCGAACTGCTGCCGGTGGTTACCGCCCGGACCGTAAGCCGGTGCATGTGGTGCACCGACGACCGCCATGCCCAGGACCTTTTGAATGAAGGCCATATCGATGCCATGCTGCGGACGGCCATCGCCGCCGGTCTGGAGCCCGTTACCGCCATTCAGATGGCCACCATCAATCCGGCCCGGTATTTCGGCTTCGGGCACCTGGGCGCCGTCGCACCCGGCCGGCAGGCGGACCTGGTGGTGTTCTCCGATCTGAACAAACCCCACATCGAGGCCGTTTACTGCCGCGGTGTTCTGACGGTCGAGGCCGGCCGGGTGCTGCCGTCGATTGCCAGGCCGGCGTCGCCGATGCTGCCGGGTACCATGCACCTGGCGACGGACCACCTCGATTTCGCCATTCCCGTGGAGGGGGCGCACATCCACGTGATCGAAATCGTGCCCGGGCAGATCCTCACCGGCAGAAGTGTTCAGCCGGTCACCCGCAAGGGGGATCTGGCGTTCGCCGATCCCGAACGGGACTTGTTGAAAATTGCCGTGAACGACCGGCACAGCGGTTCGGGACGGGTGGGGGCCGGATTTGTGCAAGGCCTGGGATTGCGGCACGGTGCCGTGGCTTCCAGCGTGGCCCACGACTCGCACAATATCATTGTCGCCGGAGCGGATGACGCTGACATGCAGGCGGCCGTGGCGGCCGTGGCCGAGACCGGCGGCGGTCTGGCGGTGGTCGACGGACGTCGCCTCCGTGCCCGTCTGCCGCTGCCGATTGCCGGTTTGATGTCGGATCAGCCGCTGGAAACCGTCGCAAATCAATTGGATGTCCTGAAACAGGCGGCCCGCGAACTGGGCTGCCGGCTGCCGGATCCCTTTATGACCCTGTCTTTTCTGGCCCTGCCCGTCATTCCGCAGCTCAAGATCACCGATCGCGGGCTGATTGATGTGGAAACATTCGCTCCCATCCCGCTCTTCGTCTAACCGCTAACATTTTGAATTAAATTATATTATTATGTTCCACGGTTTGTTTGGCCACAGCCGTAAATTGACGCTTCTACTTGAATTTGATAGAATACTCTCCGATTGAACGAATCGATAAAGCCAAACTTCGAGTGATCGAAGGACGGAAAGCCACGGGGCTCTGAGGAGTCAGCCGGGTTGCCGCGGATGATTTGTTTGAACAGCCGAGCTGCCCCCGGGCGGTTCGGCTGTTTTGTTTGTGAAATTGTGCGCTTCAAACCCTCAAAACAACGGCAATCGGAAGGACGATTCGATGCGCAGTTCAATATCCGGAACCATTTGGAAAACAGCGGTCACCGCCATTCTGACAATGGTGATTTGGGGATGCGGGACCAGCGGCGATGTTCACCGGGGCAAGGGCAAGCGCTATGAAAATCCGCCGCCTCCGGCCGCTGAAAAGGGCGGGCCGCCCGACTGGGCGCCGGCGCACGGTTATCGAGCCAAGCACCGCTATTTATACTTTCCGGCCTGCTCCGTCTACTACGATACCGACCGCAGCATCTATTTTTACATCGAAGACGGCCGTTGGGTCGTTTCTGCCGATTTGCCCGGTGGTTTGAGTGTGCGCCTGGGAGACTACGTCGTCCTGGAAATGGATACGGACGAACCCTATCGTCACCACGGGCAGCATCAAAAGAAATATCCGCCCGGCCGGATGAAAGAGAAACACAATGCCAAGTGGCGTTGAAATTGATGAAATCGTTAAAATTCCGGATTTCGTCATGGCGGATTTGATCCGGCATCCATAAGTAATTGAAAAACCAGGATTCCGGCTTTCGAGACTGTGTCGCAATTCGTAATCCCGGCCAAGTCCCGCTCAGCGGTACGCGAGCCGGGATCCAGAAATGCCTGTTTTGCTTGATAAAACCTGGATTCCGGATCACGCCCGGCTGCGCCGGGCTGTCCGGAATGACGTATATTACAAATTGTGACACAGTCTGTTTCGCCGGAATGACGATCGAAGTGGATTTTTGACTTTTTACGATTCCATCAAAATTGATGGAATCGTAAAAAGTCAGGCAACCAAAATATGGCGGTGAGGCCTATTCAGGCGGTAAATATCAGTCATTTGCCGATATTTTGCCAAAGCCCGACTTTGTTTGCTCTTTGATATA
>DAXETY010000064.1:0-4474 GCA_051155755.1 Desulfobacterales bacterium | reverse complement strand
GCTCATGATGACCCCCCGATTGTTGAACCGAACGGTTTTTGATTCATTCCCCTTCCAGGAGAAAAAAGCATAGAACGGACTCTCTTCGCGCGGCCATCCAATGTTCAGGTATGCGAGCTCGGCTTCCGGCTCCAGCGAAACTAAAAATTGCTTAGTGCTAAAACCTGTGGGCTGTCAAGAATTTACCCCGGCAGCGAAAAAAGTGTTTGGCAGGATTCCGGCATTTGGATTGAGTCTGCACCAGAGATGATTATGGTAGCTCCAAGTCTGCTAAGGCCTAAAGATGGCATCGAGACCGCAGGCAGTTAAACCGGCAACAGCCGCACCGTCGAAAAACCATTGGGGAGGCTGCGGCCCGGCGCGCTCCCCGAATCAGAAGAATTCAAGCGGCTGCCGGCGCAGCGGTGAACCGTCACCTCGAGACGGCATCCACGGACTCTCCCGGAAACCGCTCTGCACGGAAACCCCTGCGGTTCCAGGGTAGGTGTTGCCGGGCAGCAGAAAATTTCCGGCTTGAAAGGATCGGGGAATCGATCGAAATGAATATGCAATCCAAAAAGACATTTGCGGTTGTGGATTACAAGCGCTGCAACCCGGAGGCGTGCGACCCCGAAAGGGGGGCCTGCGCGGCGGTACCGGCTTGCTCCCATAAAGTGATCAAGCAACTGGATGGCCGTTTTCAACCACCCATGATTTTTATCGACATGTGCATGGGATGCTGGGACTGTATCGAAGCTTGTCCTCTGGACGCCATACAAATAAAGCAAGTGACCTGAAAATTCGCCCGCCTGGCCCTGTCCAGCCTAAAAATGAAGCTATGTTTAAAACCGCAAGACCAAAACGCAATCGGGTGCCGACAAACCAATGCCGCTGAAATGCTTTTAGAGAGGGTCGAAATTGACGAACTAAGGCTTCAAAACCGGTCTTTCAGGAACAAGTTCAAATAATATCGATTACTTGGGCCATCGCTTGCTTTTCTTTCAGGCGGGCAGTTCCGTGCCCTGGTTCAGAATTTCCAGGTAGCCGGTGTAGCTGAAAATCCGGTTGCGCTTGCGGGCACTCAGCTCCCGGACAACACCCAGTCGCTCCAGGTGCACAAGGCACTTGTTGACCGTAGCCGGTGTGATTCCGGTTTTATCCACCAGCCATCGGGAATCGGTGATCGGGCGGATCAGCAGGGCCTCATGAACCCGCAGGGTCGAAGCCGCCGCCCGGCCGAGGCTTCGGATTGCCTCCCGGTCTGCATCGACCCGATCCCCCAGCTGTCGCGCCGTGGTAACCGCCTGTCCGGCAGTGACGATGAACGCCTCGGCAAAAAAATCAAGCCAGCGCTCCCAGTCTCCGATTTTCCGAATCTCGTTTAACAGGTCGTAATAATGCGGCCGGTGAACTTTGAAATAAAGGCTCAGATACAGCAGCGGCGCCCGCAGAATTTTTTGTTCGCAAAGGATCAGCGTGATCAGCAGCCGGCCCAGCCGGCCGTTGCCATCCAAAAACGGATGGATGGACTCGAACTGCACATGAGCCAGTGCCGCCTTGAGCAGCGTCGGGGTGGCATCGTTTAGAAACAGCTCCAGTTGCCCCATGCAAGGCATCACCTGATCGGCCGGCGGCGGTACAAAAGCGGCATTGCCGGGCCGGGTTCCGCCGATCCAGTTCTGGCTTCGGCGAAATTCGCCCGGTGTCTGGCCGGCGCCCCTGCCCTTCGAAAGCAAAACGCCGTGCATTTCCCTGATCAGGCGCAAAGACAGCGGAAAGCCTCCGGCCAGCCGCTGCAGGCCATGGTCCAGTGCCGCCACGTAATTGCTGACCTCGCGAACATCATCCAGCGGCACGCCGGGCTCCAGATCCAGTTCGAACAGCAAAAGGTCGGAAAGCGAGGATTGCGTGCCTTCGATCATAGAGGAAAGCACGGCTTCCTTGCGCACGTACATGTACAGAAACAACGATATGTCCGGCAGGAAGTCGGCGATGCTGTCCAGTTTTCCCAGAGCCAGATGGGCCTGATTGAACTTGTGCTGCAAATCCGTGGTCCACTCAATCGGCGGCGTCGGCGGCAGCGGCGCCGGCACAAAAGCCCGTGCGCTCTCACACGCCGTGGAAATGGTCACGTAATGTCCCTGGAGTCCGCGCTGCATGGCCCGATCCGATCCTAAAATAAGATTCCTCTTTATTTTAACTTTATGAGCTATCCTAAAATAGGATATCACAAGACCGATGTCAATCGGCCAGATTTCAATGTCTCCGGTCATCCATACGCTTTGACGGCAGGCTTCGGGATTCTCGATGCTCTTGACGGCCACCAGGGCTGAAACGCAACCAGGCTTGCAAACGCGTCACCTGCGAGCTGCCCGGTTAATCGAACTTGAGCGGGTCCAACATTTCTGTTTGGCGCAACGGTCTAATCATCAGGTCCCCGGTGGGCGGAGGCCTCTTCATCGACCCAGTCCTCTTCGGTGTAGGACATGCCCTTGCGCCCCGGCACTTTTCGTGCCGGACCAGGCCGGTAAAACCCACAGCTTTTCGGACCGTAGCAAAAAGTCTCGAACCGGTATCGTTTCTTGGACGGATTCCAGTGGTCGATGATCATCTCCACCGGCATCCGGCAACCCCATATGCAGGCCGTGCATTTCGTGTCATAAGTCCGCGTATCCAGACGCCGATGCCCCCGGCTGCGATAAGTCTCCAGGTCGGGCGGCACGCCTCGAAACGGAGGACCAACTGCCGGGTTGTCCCCGGCGTCTTTCAGGATCTTCAAGCCGCTCACTTTGTAAAAGCCGGCCGTCTCAAGGTGCGGATCCGGAACGGAAACTGCCAGACCGCTTGCCTCCACACCCGCGCAGAACCGATGCTTCGCTTGAGCGGCTTTTCCGAGCGCAATCTGGAATTCGCCGGGTGCACCGCCGATTGTCCCTTCAACCCGAAGCACATATCCCAGGTAGCTGTGGCTCCGCTGGTCGAAAGACCGCATCAGCCGGATGCGGGGCTGGATGGAGCCAATCTTTCCGGACCATGCAATCTTTTCCATGTACCCCTTCGTCTTCATCATGTGTCGTTTCCTGGTTGGACGTGTTTTCAAAAAAACGGTCCAAGTGGTTCCGGACGTTTATGGGTAATCTTGAAAAATACTTTGCCGGCATAAATGCAAAAGGTGCACTATGCGTTGCCGCACACCGGCCGGCGGGCGTTTTCCCGGGATTGGACCATGATCAATTCCGGCAATTTGCATTCAGATCGCTTGAGAGATTTATCCATCAACTGACAATGACAGGATAAAACCCTGCCGCTCCATTCTCGATCTGATTTTCTCCGACTTGTTTAAATCCATAGACTTGCGAGTTTTAACAAATTTGTATTTTTAAGCAAGTTAGGACCTCAGGATTCAGATCAAAAACTTGAATTCAACTCTGGGAGGGAAGCACTATCGAAGCTCTTTGTTATAAACTACTCCGTACCGTTGATAGAGAAAATATCACCTTGTCGCCGCGAAACACCCAAAGCGGCGGAAAAGCCTGAGGATCGTAAAATTTGACGTTTCGTTTAATAATTGGGGACATAATACCCATTTTAAGCACCGAACGCCAAACAGATTCATTGATGTGGAGTTGCCCATTTGCGCAGTTATCACCATAAAAAGTAGTGATTTCTGCACATTCAAGCAAATTTGCCGCATCGGGTGGGATCTTTCACCGATTTTGCGTTTGACCAGATATCGGTAAAGGGTGAATGGAATTCAGAGTCTTCGGGGCGCTGGACAGATCGCAGCGACCGCGGGGTGGATCCATTGCGGGGAATGTGAACAAGAAGGCCGAAAATTCCAGGCTCTTTGAAGTGGATTTCGTTTATTATCTAATTTTTGGCGTGGTCCGACCAGGAGGTCGCCAGGGGTTCACACAACCCCGAGAATCCATCCTTCGACCCCGGCCACCATGCGCTCCTGCGCCGAAAGCTTCGGACTGAAATACGCCTCGAGGCTTCCATCCAAATCCGCCCTTCTCAGCCACTGGGCCACCGAAAAGGCGTCGTGCTGGTCGGATGTGCGTCCCTGCCTTGGAAAGCCGCGGTTCCACAGCGCCGGATACACCTCTGCAATCACCGACCGGTCCGCTGGGATCTCCCACCCGTCGAACGGCCAGAAATGGACGTTCTTTCCCGCCCGATCGCGGATGTACCGCAGCCAGGGGATGCCGGCATGGGTTGATTTGGCCACCGATCCGGGCACATCGAAATGGAAGACCGACTTGGCCCCTGCCCGCTCATCGGTCAGCCGCCGCCACCGGGCGCTTCCCGTACGGTCGAGTCCGTTTCCGCAAACGCCGTCCCGGATGAAGTCGACATACGTGTGATCATCGTCGGTGGGCCAGTGCCGCTGAAAATCGTCCAGGAACTCGTGCCAGTCCGGCACCAGATGATGGACTTCGAAGTAGCGCAGGGGAAACGAAAACGCGTGATCGATGCCGACAAGTATACCGGT
>DAXETY010000063.1:0-14583 GCA_051155755.1 Desulfobacterales bacterium | reverse complement strand
AACAAAGACGAACCCGACTTCAGCCGAACCGTTGCCGGAAACCCCACCATCGTTACCAAGCGAGCGGAAACCAACGTGGTTCTTTTCAACGGGCAGACCACCGTCATCGGCGGATTGAGCCGCGAAAGCAACCTGGCCAACGAAGCCGGCATTCCATATTTGAAGGACGTGCCGGGCCTCGGATGGCTGTTTGGAAACCGGACCCGCGCCAACCAGATGGAGGAGGTGCTGATTTTTATCACGCCTTACGTGCTGGAGGAGCGGCCCATCGATCAAGCCGGCGGTGTGCCCGCGCGACAGCCGGCTTCCGCTGAAAGGCCGCAGCAGTAACCGCGGCTTTATCTTCCGCGAATCGCACGCCTGCGCCGAAAACGCCGCACCGGTTCGATTGGGTGTGCGGCCGGTCATAAGAATCGCTGCCATGGATTATTTCAGCATCGTCAACCTCGATAAAGAACCGTTTTCCAATTCCCCGGATCCGGATTTTTTCTACGGATCCGGCCAGCACATGGATTGTCTGCAGAAACTGGAGCTGGCGCTGCGCCTGCGCCGCGGGCTCAACGTAATCATCGGCGAGGTCGGAACCGGTAAAACCACACTTTGCCGCCAGTTGATCCGCCGATTCGACGACACCGACGAATTCGAAACCCACCTGATTCTCGACCCGCACTTTGCCGGCCCGACCGAATTTCTGCAGGGTGTGGCCGGCATGCTGACCGGGAAAAAACCCCCGGCCCAAGCCGACGACTGGCAGCTGAAAGAGACCATTAAAAATTACCTGTTCAAACGGGGCGTGAATGAAAACCGCACGGTCATTCTGATCATCGACGAGGGCCAGAAGCTGCCGACTTACTGTCTGGAACTGTTGCGCGAATTTCTCAACTACGAGACCAACGAATACAAGCTGCTGCAGATCGTCATCTTCGCCCAGAAGGAGTTTGCCGAAATCATCAAGGCCCACGCCAACGTCGGTGACCGCATCAACATGTACCACCTGCTCAAGCCGATGAGCTTTAGGGACACGCGGGCCATGATCCGCTATCGCCTGGAAAAATCCAGCAGCGGACCCGACACCTTCACGTTTTTCACCTGGCCGGCGCTGGTGATGATTTACATGTCCACGGGTGGATACCCGCGCAAGATCATCAACCTCTGTCACCGCTGCATTCTGACGATGATCATCCAGAACCGCACCCTCGTCGATCTGTTTCTGGTGCGCACCTGCATTCAGCGGGGCTACAACCAGAAACCGCCGCGCAAAAAGCGCGCTGCGGTGGCGGCCGCCACGGCCATCCTGGTGCTGGTCGGAGCGGGCGTGGTGCTGCTGCCGCCTTACCTGCAGCGGCAACCGCACATCCCGTCATGGAAGCCGACATTGGAAAAAGCCACGCTGTCCCCGCCCGGCGTGTATCACAAAATCGAACCGGCGCCGGAACCTCGGCCGGCACCCGCCGAACCGGCTGCAGCGCCTGCCGAAGATGCGCCCGCCCCGGTGGCAGCCGGCGCCTCTGCGGAAAAAACCCAATCTGCGCCGGCCCCGGTATCCAAACCGGCCGAGCCCCGGTTTACAAACTACGACGCGATCTTGGGCCGCCTGACCGTGCAACGCAACGAAACCTTTTCCGGGCTGATCGAGCAGGTTTACGGCACCTTCGATTCGCGTTATTTCAGGCTGCTGGTCCTGGCCAACCCGCAGATCGAAAACCCGGATCGCATCGCCGTCGGGCAAACCATGGTACTGCCGGCCATACCGGCCCGTCGCCAGCCCACCGGAAGTGATGCCTGGTGGGTCGTATTCGGGAAAAGCGATTCCCTGGAGGAAGCCTTCACGGCGCTGCGCGACCGCCGGCAAGATGCTCCGCCGATGCGCATGGTGCCCTACTGGACTCCGGAGCAGGGGCTGCATTTCGCGCTGGTCTTCCCGCGGCATTTCACAAACGAAGACGCAGCGGAGGCCTATGTGGACTCGCTGCCCGCCGGAATCGCCGCCGAAACCAGAGTGCAGCGGCTGCCCCCGGAAAAGACCGTTTACTTTGCCGATCCGCTGTTTGGACGAAGCATCGGATAGCCCTTTCGACCACCTTCCACCCGGACTCAGCCGGCCATTCGGATCGGTACCACGAATCTTGGTTCAACCGGTTTCAAATTTGTGGTAAAATAACAAATGACGACTTCATCAAGAATGACACCGGTGAAAGTCGAAATCCGGCAGCATGCTACAGCTGAGCGTACCCATCTTGCACCGGGACGGGATTTGTGAGAAACACCGGAAAGCGAAACTCCAAATTTTGAAGAATTTTGAAAGGGTGTCTGGGCGCCTGGGAGTCGACCGGGCTGCATCAAAAACGGATGATCGCATAATCTTCCGTGGCTTGGAACCGCAATCGCTCACGAATAGGTAATATCGATTGAAAGCAAAAAAACGGCTGGGGGAAATACTGGTTGAAGGCGGCCTGCTTACCCGCGAGCAACTCGAAGAAGCGCTGCCCTATCAGAAAAAGTCGGGACTCAAACTCGGACAGTTTCTGGTGCGCGAAGGCCTGGTCAGCGAATCGCAGATCGTTGACATGGTTTCCGATCAGCTGAACCTGAAGAAATATTCGGCCGAACGCTACCGCGTGGATGTCGAACTGGCCAACGTGATTCCGGCCGACATGGCCTTCCGTTACCAGGTCGCTCCGCTGTGCAAAAGCGGCCTGCTGATCACCGTGGCCATGACCGACCCGATGGACATCAACGCCGTGGATGCCATCGAGGTATACACCAACAACGAAGTGGAAACCATCATCTGCACCGAGCAGGATCTGAACCAGCTGCTGAGCACCCTCTACGGAACCTATTCCGGCATCGGCGGCGTGCTGGAAGACATGGAGGACATGCAGTATGACAAGGAGAACGAAAAAGCCCAGGTCACCGAAGACGTAGAGGTCAGTTCCCTGCAGGGCATGGCCGAAGAAGCACCGGTGGTGCGCCTGGTCAATTCGATTCTCTCCCAGGGGGTGCGCGAAGGCGCCAGCGACGTTCACATCAGTCCGGAAAAAGATTACGTGCAGGTCCGGTTCCGGGTGGACGGCAAACTGCACGAAGTCCCGGCACCGCCCAAGTCCATGTTCCTGCCGATCGTCTCACGGCTGAAGATCCTGGCCAACATGGACATTTCCATTTCACGCATCCCCCAGGACGGTCGGTTTACCGTCAAAATGAAAAACAAGGAAATCAACATCCGGGCCTCGACGATTCCCTCCATATACGGGGAGAACATGGTCCTGCGGCTGCTGGACACCAGCAGCGGCGTCTATTCCCTGGAACGGCTGGGAATGGCGGAGAAAGACCGGGCCAAGGTGGTGTCGGTCATCAGCCGGCCCTACGGCATGATCCTGAGCACCGGGCCGACCGGAAGCGGCAAAAGCACCAGCCTGTATTCGATTTTAAAGACCATCAACAAACCGGACATCAACATTATCACCGTCGAAGATCCGGTGGAATACCGAATTGATAAAATCTGCCAGGTCCAGCTCAACCGCAAAGCCGGCATGACCTTCGCCGACGGATTGCGCTCCATCCTGCGGCAGGACCCGGACGTGATCATGGTGGGTGAGATCCGGGATTCGGAGACCGCCACCATCGCGGTGCAGGCGGCCCTGACCGGGCACAAGGTGTTGAGCACCCTGCACACCAACGATGCCGCCGGTGCGGTGACCCGTTTCATCGACATGGGCATTGAACCCTTCCTGGTGGCCTCGACCATGATCGCGGCCTTCGGACAACGGCTGGTGCGCACGGTATGCCCTCAATGCCGCACCGCTTACACTCCGTCCCAGGAAGCGCTCCAATTCTGGGGACTGGACAACGGACCGGATTCCAATTTTCAAGCCGGAGAGGGTTGTTTCAACTGCATGCACACCGGCTACAAAGGGCGCACCGGGCTCTACGAAGTGCTGCTGATCGACGACCCCATTCAGGAGCTGATTCTGAAAAAAGCATCGTCGCACGACATTGCCCGGGAAGCCCAGAAACGAGGCGAGTTCACCACTTTGAAACAGGACGCCGCCAAGAAAATCTACCGCGGCATCACGACCTTTGACGAGGCGGCCTCCGCAGTCATCCTATAATTTTGAGCGTTTCAAATTTTAAATAATTCAGGTTGTGGGTATTCACTATGGCAAAGTATGCCTATCAGGCCATCACCGAAACCGGAGCCACCAATCGAGGCGTGATCGAAGCCGAGTCCGTCGAAGCGGCCAACACCAAGCTGTCCGCCCAGGGCTACATTCCCACTCAGGTACGCGAGATCGCCGGCAGTGTCTCGGGACTGAGCCTGGAAAAACTGAAAGACCGCTTCACACCCGTCTCCATACCGGACATTCTGCTCTTCACCAAGCAGTTCCGCACGATGGTGCGGGCCGGGGTTTCCATGTTGAACCTGCTGCAGATCCTGGAAGCGCAAACCGAAAACCCCAAATTTCAAAAAATCATCCACGCCATGCACCAGGACATCAGCGAGGGGGCCAGCCTGAGCGAAGCTTTCCGCCGGCATCCACACGTGTTTTCGCCCCTTTACTGCAGCATGGTGCAGGCCGGCGAAGCCAGCGGGGCCCTGCCGGAAATCCTCGAACGGATGACCTACATCTTGTCCCACGAGCACAAGATCAAAAAAGACATTCACTCCGCTCTGCAGTATCCGGCGATCGTGGTGGTCTTTCTGGGGGTCGCCTTCGTGGTGCTGCTGACCTTCGTCATACCGAAATTCGTCAACATTTTTAAGAATGCCGGTCTCGATCTTCCGCTGCCCACCGTCATCTGCATGCAGCTTTATGCGTTCATGTCCCAGTTCTGGCCAATGATCCTGGGCGGTGCGGTACTGGCCGGCATCGCACTCTACCTGTATTTAAAGACCGAAGCCGGACAGTACTCGAAGGACAAGCTTTTTCTGAGCATTCCCATCATCGGCCCGTTGCTGCAGAAAGCGGCCATCTCCCGATTTGCCAGTATTTTTTCGATTCTGCATTCCAGCGGTGTGGACATCCTCGAATCGATGCGCATCCTGGCCGGGACCATCGGCAATGCCGCCATTTCGCGCGACGTGGAACGCATTCGCAACCAGCTCGAAGAGGGCCGCGGCATCGCCGGACCGCTGAGCACCTCCGCCTATTTTACACCCATGCTGATCAACATGGTCGCCATCGGGGAAGAATCCGGCAACCTGCAGGAGATGCTCCAGGAGGTTTCCGATCACTACGATACGGAAGTTTCCTATGCCATGGAGAAACTGGCCGGGGCGATCGGACCGATGCTGACCATCGGCCTGGCGGCGGTGGTGGGCTTTTTCGCGCTGGCCATTTTTCTGCCGATGTGGGACCTGACCACCATGGTGAAATAGTTGAGCGTTTCAAATTTTAAAAATCAATCAATTGATAAAGGATTGTATCTTTTTCATTTTTTAAAATTTGAAACCCTTCGGGATTGCCGATCTTACCGCATCTGCGGCGTCAGATGCCGTCCCGCATAGAATCTATTGCGGAACGACATCTTCCTTGTACCTGCGGCAACCTCGACAATCGCTCAACTTAGGTGCAAAGCTAAGATGGATTCACCGCCGAGGCGGCGAGAACGCAGAAAGTTATAAGGATTCATTTCTCGGCGTCCTCTGCGCCTTTGCGGTGAACGATGCCGGCAGCGATATCGATGTTACGCCAAAAACTCAAAGATCTCCAAAAACTGCCGCGGTTTCACATCAGCCTGTACATCATCATCCCGTTTATCATCATGGGATTCACCGTACTGGCGGCGGTGCTGGTATACAATCTGATCCGGTACCAGATTGCCGGGGATGCGCAGACCCGCAACCTGGTCTGGCTGTTGACCACCATGGTGGCCGGCCTTTCCTTTGCCTCCGGGGTGGTGCTGGTGCGCCTGATTTTGAAACCGGTGGAGCAATTCGTCGAAAAAGCCCGCAAGTATGCACCGGTGAACCCGGATGTCGCCGCTTCGAATAAATCCGATGCCGGTGATCCGATTCAACGATTTACCTACGTGTTCGACCAGGTCACCTCCGTGCTCAGCCGCATGGAGTCCCGTCATTATTTCCCTCAATTAATCGGGGAGAGCCTTCCGATGCGGGGCCTGATGAGCCTGATCATGAAGGTGGCCCCCACCGAAGCCACGGTGTTGATCCTGGGGGAAAGCGGCACCGGCAAAGAGCTGGTGGCCACCAGCATCTACGAACAGAGCCAGCGCAAGAACAAGCCCTTTATCAAGCTCAACTGCGCCGCCATACCCGAAGAGCTGCTGGAAAGCGAGCTGTTCGGTCACGAGAAAGGCGCCTTCACCGGAGCCACCTCGTTCAAGCCCGGCAAGTTCGACATGGCCAACGGCGGCACCATTTTTCTGGATGAAATCGGGGATATGCCCTACAACCTGCAGTCCAAGATCCTGCGGGTCATCCAGGAACGGGAGCTGTACCGGGTCGGCGGCAGCAAAACCATCAAGGTGGATGTGCGCTTTATCGCTTCGACCAACCGCAACCTGGAGCAGATGGTTCAGGAGGGCCGGTTTCGCGAAGACCTGTTCTACCGTTTGAACGTGTTCACCCTGCATTTGCCGCCGCTGCGGGAGCGCAAGGAAGACATCCCGTCGCTGGTGGATCACTTTCTGAAAAACTCCCACAAGGAAGTCCAGGTCACATCCACCGCCCTGCAGATGCTGATGTCCTACCATTGGCCCGGCAATGTGCGTGAATTGCAAAATGTGATCGAACGCTCGGCGGTGATCTCCGAAGACGGCTACATCGAAGCGGCTCATCTGCCGGTCCAGATCAGCGGACCGTTCGAAAATGGCGACGGATGCATGCCCAACCTGCCCAGCGGCCTGTCCCTGGACGAGCGGCTGGCGGAAATCGAAAAATCCCTTATCATCGACGCCCTGCGGAAAACGGGCGGGGTCCAAATCCGGGCCACGGAATTGCTCGGGATCAATCAACGCAGCCTCTGGCATCGGATCAAGAAACACAATATCGATGTCAAGAGCATCAAAAACGGAAATTACTGATCTTTAGAATCTACATTTTTTGAAGTTTTGGAGATTTGGCAGGCTTTCCGGCAGCTTTCGGTTACGGCCGGTTTTTGCAACAATGGCCTGTAACTGTTTTTATTTTATTTGAATTCGTTTCTGCTTGCCAATTCAACACAATACTGGCATACTTAGTGCATTACATTGAACCACAAATTCTGGCGAAACCTGAGATCGATTACCAAATTGGGGAGCCAAAAAATTACATAGCCGGAAAGGAGTCCATCTTATCATGAAAGCCGTGAAATTGAACAATCAAGAAGGTTTCACCCTGGTGGAGATCATTGCGGTCTTGATCATCCTGGGCATTCTGGCCGCCGTCGCCGTGCCCCGCTACATCGACCTGGAAACCAACGCCAAGGCGCGGGCCATCGACGCGGCCGTGTCCGAACTCAATGGACGGGAAAACCTGACCTGGGCCAACGTGAAAATCGCCCCGACCCAGCCGGTGGACAAAGCCGACCTCAACAACAAGATTCATACCCAGATGGAATGGGACCTGGGCACCGAATACACCTGGGGGTCTGATCCGACTGGGTGGGACCCGACGGGCGACATAACCACGCAGCTGATATTCCAGGGTGCATCCACGGGCACGGAAGTCATCCGGAAGCCGGCCGGCACCAACTATCCGGCGGTCTGGTCGGCACCATCGCTGGAGTAATGCATTCTTGATCCTGGTTCCAAAGACGCTTCGATTGACGGCCGGCTTGTCGATACCTGGTTTACAGGATATCCGGCAAGCCGGCCGGAGTTTTCCGAGCCGGGAAACAGCGAACGCTTATGGCTGATACAATCATTGAAACCATGCCGGCGACACTTTTCAGGCGGATTTCTTCGGCCTGCCGACGAGCCGGTCGTCCCCGATCACTGCAGCGTTCCCCGGTGAAAATCTTATGCCGGGTTCTTCCAGATACCAACCACGGTTTTACGCTGGTGGAACTGGTCGCCGTATTTATCATACTGGGGATCATGGCGTCCCTGGCGCTTCCACGCTACATCGATTTGGACCAGTCCGCCAAGAGCCGCGCCATCGAATCCGGCATTTCCGAACTCAACGGGCGCGAAAGCCTCGGTTGGGCCAACATCAAAACCTCAGCCGGCGGGTGGCAAAGCGACGCGGATTTATTTGTCCAAATCGATTACAATTTGGGCAATGACTACAACTGGGTCACCGGACCCGAACACGGTGACGGAGCGGCGGACGGTGGCGGAACCCTGGAATTTCAAAACAGTTTCGACGCCGCTCTGGGCCGCGTCGACTCCACCCTGCTGGCTCCGGCTTACTGGTATCGCAAATAATCCCTCCCAAATCCCCCATCTTGCCCAACGCTGGGAACATCCATAGCGATAATCCACGGAACATCCGGAAATTTTTTGGTTTTGCCCTTGCATCCGATTCACGCTATAATTGGTTCATCGGAGAGGAAGGCCTTGCTGGATCGACGATTTCGATCCATCGAAAGGGCCATCGTCCATTATCAGGCCATTCCTGTGACTTTCTGCCGCGATCGCTGTATATGAAAGGTGAATGGGAAACATCGACGATCCGCAGGGTGCAGGCCGGTGACCACGAAGCGTTTGCGGACATCGTGGAAACCTACAGCGGCACCGTTTACAACCTGATGTTCCGATTCACCGGAGACCGTGAGGCCGCCCGGGAACTGGCCCAGGAAGCCTTCATTCGTGTATTCGAACAGCTGGGGCGCTTCGACGGAAAACGGCGTTTTTTCCCCTGGATGTACACGGTTGCACTGAACGTTGCCCGCAACCATCGCAAAAAAGCCGTGCGGCACCCACAAATGTTGCCGGCGGATGTCGATATGGTTCCATGCCGGCATCATTGCGAAGGCGGAATCGGCGCCCGGTTTACCCAACAGCAGCTGCAGTCGTGCATCGATCGGCTGGAGCCGCACGAAAAAGAAGCGGTGGTCTTGCGGTACTATCAGGACCTGCCGTTTGAAGATATTGCCGAGATCCTGGATATATCCTGCAGCGCTGCCAAAATGCGCGTATATCGCGCCTTGAAGCGGTTGAAGGTGTGGATGGAAGAATGAGCGGGGGAAACGCGAGCATGAAACTTCTTCAACGATTCACACGTTATAGAGGCCGTAAGATCGGAGATCCGTTTGATACCGACTCGCCGGAAGCCCAGGGGGACGCATTTCCCGAGAACTTCGAGACGGTATCCGACTACGCGCCGATTATCGCCGCAGCGCGCCAGGCCGAGTCCCTGCCGGTGCCGGTAGCGTTTACCGAGACGGTCATGCGTCGAATCTCCGCGCGAGGGACCGTTTCGGAACCGGCCGCCGGCCGGATGCGAAAATGGACCCGGGCGGCCTCCAGCCGCGAGCTGGGACACTGTTTTCTGGTCACCGGTTTTTTTTACCTCGTACTGTCCCTGACGCTGTTCTGGGGGCTGCAATCGCTGCCGGCGGCTTCCTGGATGCGCTGGCAGCCGGCCGTAGGGCTGGTGGCGGCCCTGCTTTACGGCGCCCTGGGGCTGTTTCTCGTCACCGGCGGCTCGGCGGCGGTCCGGTTTGCGGAGATCGGCGCCGCCGGCATCGTGGCCGCTATGATTCTACCGGCGGCAACCGTGGTCGCCGCTCCGGTCAATGCCTTTGCAAGCGCGGCCACGATATTTTTCGTTCTGGCAGCCTGCGGACCGTCGCTGTTTTTGCTGGCGGCCGTTCACCGATACCGAACCGGGGCTTCAGCGCAAACCCCGGCAGGCTCAACCACATCCCAGATCGGCAGGAGCATTGCATGAGACAAGCAGAATCGATGCCGTCCACACGGTCGTTGCGTTTTGTAATTCCGACCGCAACCAGCGCGCGTCTTGCGGCGGGGATCCGTGATTCGCAACCCGGCAATCGCGGCTTTACCCTGATGGAAATCGTGGTGGTGCTGCTTGTCATGGGCATTATCACCGCTTTTGCCGTCGGCCGCGGCAGCTCGGAAGGCGTCGAAATGAAAGTGCGCTCCGAGGTGTTCAAAACCCACTTGCGACACGCCCAGCTGATGGCCATGAACGCCGGAGAGCACTGGGGGATCGCCACCAATGACGGCGGCACCCAGTACTGGCTGTTTCGTTATGACGGTACGACCAGCACACAGCACACGCTGCCCGGCGAGGATACCGTCGTCATCGACCTCAGCGACGAAGGAACCGTCGTTTCCCCCGGCATTTACAGCTTCGACGAACGCGGCATTCCCCATTTCGCCGCCGCAGGCGGCACCCCGCCGGGCGCGATTCTGAGTGCAAACCAATCCTTTATGGTGTCCAAAGGCAGCGAAAGCGACACATTTCAAATCACTCAATACACGGGATTTATCCAATGACGGCTCTAAAAATGTCCCGCGCCGGATTCACCATCCTGGAGGTGATCATCACCTTGATCGTGGCTTCCATCCTGGGGGTCATATTTCTGGAGTTCATGGGCACCTCCGTACAAAAAAGCTACGTGCCGGTGGAAAATGCCAGGGAAACCATGGCACTGCACCAGATCCTGGAGATCATGAACGCCGACTATCGCAAGCTCATCAAGGAATCACCCGATCCGCTGGAAGCGTTTCGCCTGAAAGTCGAGAATCTGGCCTACGCCGGCGGTGACTACAGCTTCGAGACTTCCTACGTAACTTTTACCAACGTCATCGACACCAACATCGTGGGCGACGAAGATGAACTCAGCGGCGGCGGCAAACAGGTGCTGAAAGTCAAGATCAGTCGCGGCAGCCGCTCGATTACGACGTTGTTTACGCGCTAGCGGTCTCGAGAAAATTGAATCTACTTCGACCCTGGAGTCGGCCGATGCAAAATACCCATCACAAACCATCTGTAACGATTGCCCCGATCCGCGGATATTTTTCCCCGAATTCATTTCGCATCGACACAACGGCCAACCATTCCGCTCTGTGGCTGCCGGCACCGATTTCGAATTCGTGCGGATTTTCACTGATCGAAGTCATTGCAGCCCTGATCATTGTCGGTGTGCTGGCCGCCATCGCCAGCATGGGCATTGTGACCGGTACCAAGGGATACCTGCAGACCAAGGAGAACACCCATCTGACCCAGAAAGCCGAAATGGCCATGTTCCGCATCCAGCGCGAACTGACCGAACTGATCGATGTGGCTGCTTTGGACATTTCGACCCCCAGCCTGATTTTCGACAATCCGGTGGGCCGTCAGGGACTCGAATTCAACAACAACGCCCTGCTGCTGCACAAACTCGGCGCGACCGACACCGTATTCGGCGAAAACACCGGCCACACGCTGGTGGACCAGGTCGCCAACCTGTCCATCACCTACTACCAGGGCGATACGGCCGGCTGGCTGCCCGCAGACGGTATCCGGCAACTGTCGGCCATCGACGTCGATCTGACCCTGCAGCGCGAAGAAAGCCCCGGAGAGGTGCTGCAATTTTCCACCCTGATTCATCCGCGCAACAACGACAACTACGGGGGCGCACCGACCGATATCGCCGGCTATTCGGCGCACCGCTACGAGTGTTTCGTCTCCAGTGCCGGAGCAGCCCGGAGCGGCTCGACGAATTCCGCGGCGTTGGCCCTGATGACGCTGGTGGCAATCTTAGCGGCGACCGCCGTCCGGATCGGCTTGCGAGGCAGTTCAGATGACAGGCAGCCCAGGCGCCAGAGCGGCAACGTCCTGGTGGGACTGGTGGTGGTCATGCTGATCTTCTCGGCGCTGGGGGCCGGAATGGTGTCGATGACCGCGACCACCACCACCGAGCAGATCACCACCAACAGTTCCACCCGGGCTTACTACCTGGCCGAGTCGGGCTTCCGCTATGCGGCCAGTCGCTACCTCAATACCACCGACACCGATAATCGTTACGGGCCCTGGGACGAACGCAACGTCACCCTGACCGACCTGCACGGCAAAACCTACCGGCTGCGAAACAACACCGGAGAATTCGAACTCGAAGTCTATCCCAGTTTCATGGCGGCAAACGAGTCGGTTCTGATCGGGGCGACCTCTTTGCAGGTCCGGGTGCCGGGCGCAGTGGAAGAGCCGGCTTTGATGCTTCCGCCGGTCATGGGGTCCGACGGCCGCATCATGATCAACGACAGAATTTATCAGTACGGTTCATACAACATCAGCACCGAAACCTTTATGAACATCAGCGGCGGCCTGCAGGATGAAGTCGACACCGATGCCGCAGTGCTGATCGTCGGGCTCAGTGCGGGCAGCTTTCAGAGCGTAAGCCGCGGCGACCCGGTGGTCCTGAAAGACGCCCGTTTTTTCCCGTTGAACAACGGCCGGGTCCGCATCGACGGCAATGTCTACCGCTATGTCAGCCGCACCGACGACTACACCTTGACCAATCTGACCCGGGCCGACAACCCCGCAACGAATTTCACCCTGAGCCTGGGCTCCAACACCGAGGTCATACTGGAACCCTCGGTCACACTGAAGTCCACCGGCAGCTTCGGCTCCGGCGACCAGAAGGCCGTTCGCACCATCCACTACGACGTGCCGCTGCCGGTGAACCTCTGGGACGCCAATCCGATCCCGGGGCAGCAGATCGCGGTGAAAATCCCCATGACCCTGGAACACTTCAACGTGGACCGAGCGACGTTCGCCGATGTGACGCGCGACGGCCAATCTGCGGTCGCGGTGGAAAACTACGACGGCTCCGGCCCCCTGGGTCCCAAGTCCGCCGAACTAAGCTTCGACTGGACCACCACCCAGGTCAACTTCGCCTCGGCGCACCGGGCCGCCGGCCGGTATCTGAGCTACGACGCCCAGATGAAACTGGGCTTCGATCCGGAGCCCTGGCCCACCAACGGCTGGGGACCGGAAGGCTCACCGGTGCCGCAGCACTACATGGCCGGCATCTCCTTCCGCATGAACGGCAGCGGCAGCATGCTCGGCCTTTCCTTTCAGCGCGGCTCCAACGGTGACACCGGCCCGGACAACATCACCAGCGAGCTGGTGCCCGCCGACGACGTCAACGCCGTGGTGCTGTGGCAGGAGGACGCCACCGATGCCAGCGAGCCGAACTGGCTGGCCTATGCCGAAACCGGCCTGCGGTTTGCCGACGGGGCCGAGCTTTCGGATTCCACGCTCAAGTGGACCGCCGAAAGCCCCTGGACCCGGGCCACCAACTTCGATCATCGCGGCAGCTACTCCTGGACCACCAGTCCGAGCGCGGTTTACAGCGATCCGCCGGCCGGGGTGATCTGGAACGACACCCTGGAATCGGAGGTCATCGACCTGTCCCACGCCACCTCGGCCAAACTGACCTTCTGGACCCGCTACCGGCTGTCTTCCTGCAGTGATTTCGGCTACGTGGACATCTCCGGCGACGGCGGTGCCACCTGGACCACTTTGAACAACCGCGTCTCCCAGCACTGCGGCGGCAGCGAGCCCGATCTTTCATCCTACGCGCACTACACCAGCAACTCGACCAACTTCACCGCCGACTGGGGCGATTTTTTGAAAAAAGAGCTCGATATCAGCAGCTACGCCGGCAATTCCAACGTCAAGGTGCGCTTTCGGTTCTTCCGCCGCGGCGACGGGAACTATCGCGACGGCTGGTGGATCGACGATGTGCGCGTGATTCAAAATTTCGATGTTCAGAATGCCACGCTGATGCTGCGGCTGCAGGAAGTCAAGGCGGTGCCGTTCACCAGCGGCAGCGATGAAATCGTGGTGGGCGACAGCGTGGTGCAGGTCAGCGGCGCCAGTGGAACCGTGGTGGCCCAGCCCGTGCTGGACTCCGGCACCTGGGCCGGCGGCAACGCCGCCGGGGTGCTGTGGCTCAACCTGACCTCGGATGTGAACTTCAGCAGCGGCAGCGCCCTGAATGTCGGGATCACCAACGCGGCCACGGCGGCCTCAACCAGTGCCGCCGGAGTGGGTATCAACGATCGCTACAACCTGATCAAGGCCTATTACGGCAGCGTTGCCGGCGTCGACCCGCCACCGACCACCGACATCGACGCATACGATCAGGAGCGGCTCCAGAACCTGGTCGGCGATGCAACCCCCGGCTGGCCGCCGGACGAAGGCCAAACACTCAACGGCAACAACGATTTTTTTACCAAGGTCCAGTGGAACGACACCTTTGACGGTGCCTCGGTGCTGCGCCTGAAGGACGAAAACGGCCGCTATACGATCATCGCCGCCGATGACAGCCTTTTCTACACGCCGGTCAACGACATTTTCCCGTACTCGCGCCCCGAACTGGGCCTGCACGCCGCCGGCCACGGCACGGAGAACATCTATTTTCAGGACATGGCCGTGCAGCTGATCGTCGCATCCGACGAGGGGATTAATCCAATTCAAAGGTGACGGGAGATCAGATCGGTGGGAAACGGATCGCTTCGACGGCGATGAGCGAACCGGAAAATGGAAAGTCCGTTGTCAGTTGTCCGTGGTCCGTTGCGCCCTCTCGCCGTTTCAATTCCTCCGAGTCACTGCAAGCAGTCAACTAATCAAACCAATTAAACCAATCGAACCAATCAAACCGGACTCTCGCCGTTTCGCCC
>DAXETY010000062.1:0-8113 GCA_051155755.1 Desulfobacterales bacterium | reverse complement strand
CCCAACGGCGCGCGTTGCCGCCGGGCAGCTTGCCGAGGCCGCATTCGAGCAGAAAGCCGTCGGCCGTGTAAGCGCTGGCCCGGGCAAAGCGGGGTTCTTTTTCCAGAAACAGCGCCTTGGTGACCCGCACCCCGGCACGCTTCAGGCGCACCACCGCTTCGGGGGGCTCGTTTCCGTGCAGCTGCACTGCCGTCAATCCACAGCGCTCCACGCCGGCCAGGATCTCCTCTGCTGCCACGTTTACGAACACGCCCACCGCTGCAGCCTTGCCGCGCACCGCCGCGGCGATTTCGGCGGCCCTGGATGGTTCGACATAGCGCGGACTCGGAGGATAGAAGATCAGCCCGATGGCGTCTGCTCCCCGGGCCGTGCAGGCTTCGGCCTGCTTTGGATCGGTCAGGCCGCAGACCTTGACCTGGATGCGACCGCTCCGGTCTGAATTCGCTGTTGGTTCGCGTTCCAAGGCTCTTTCTCCCAACGCTTTTATGCGCCGGTTTCGATTCCCAGCAGTTGCTGCAGAAATCGCTCGGTGTTTTCGGCCCGCACCAGGCTTTCGCCGATCAGGAAATTGAAAATCCCGGCGGCTTGGATCCGCTCGATGTCCGCACGGGCGTGAATGCCGCTTTCGGCCACTGCGATGCGACCGGGCGCAAGGCGCTCGGCCAGCCGCATGCAGGTGGCGATATCGGTACGGAAGGTGTCCAGGTCGCGGTTGTTGATGCCCACCAGCGGCGCTCCGGCTTCCAGTGCGACCTGCAGCTCGGCTTCGGAGTGCACCTCCACCAGGGTGTCGAGCTGCAGCGTTTCGCACTGGGCCAGAAAGTCGGAGAGCTGGGCCGGGCTCAGGATGCGCACGATCAGCAGCACCGCATCGGCGCCCAAAACCGCCGATTCGTAAATCTGGTACTCGGAGATGACGAAGTCCTTGCGCAGCATCGGCAGGTTCGCGGCCGCACGGGCCCGGTGAAAATCATCGAAGCTGCCCTGGAAAAAAGCCGCATCGGTCAGTACCGAAAGGGCCGCCGCACCGGCTGCGGCATAGCGGCGGGCATAATCGGCCGGATCCAGGCCGGCGCGGATGGTTCCCTTGGACGGCGAGCCGCGCTTGATCTCGGCAATGATGTTGACCCCCGCCGGTCCCGGCCGCGACAGGCGCTCGAAAAAAGGGCGCCGGCCATCGCGGCGATCGGCCGCCTCGATCAACCGTTCCAGCGGCATCGCCTGGCGGGCGCGTTCGACCTCTTCGGTTTTGTGCCGCACGATTTTGTCGAGGATGTGTTCGGCCATCATCCGTTGTCCCGGGTGTAGCGGATCAGAGCTTCCAGCTTTTCGGCGGCGGCACCGCTGTCGATGGCCGTCTCGGCCCGGGTGATGCCGGCCTTGAAGTCTTCGGCCTTGCCGGCCGCCACCAGGGCGGCGCCGGCATTGAGCAGCACGA
Organism: Desulfobacterales bacterium; assembly: GCA_051155755.1. Lineage (GTDB taxonomy): Bacteria > Desulfobacterota > Desulfobacteria > Desulfobacterales > SG8-13 > DAXETY01. The sequence goes on along the minus strand of DAXETY010000062.1, from coordinate 6,675 downwards.
CGTCGCGGCAGGGGCCTTTTTCTCCAGCGAGCACCCGGCGCGTAATTTCAGCGTTGCGGGCCGGGTCGCCGCCCACCAGGGCCTGGGGATCGGCGACCTGGCCGAAGAACGGTTCCGGGGCGATGTCGAAAGTCCGGATCTGACCGTCTTTGAGTTCGGATATCCGGGTGGGGGCGCACACCGAGATCTCGTCCAGCCCGTCGTGGCCGTGGACGATGAAGGCCCTGCGGCTGCCGAGCAGCCGCAGGGCCTCGGCGAACATCTCGGTGAGCTGGGGCGCGAAGACGCCCAGCAGCTGGCAGTTGGCGCCGGCCGGGTTGGTCAGCGGGCCGAGCATGTTGAAGATGCTGCGCAGGCCGACTTCCTTGCGGGCTTTGGCGGCGTATTTCATGGCGCCGTGATAGACGGGGGCGAACAGAAAACCGATGCCGATTTCCCCGATGGCCTCTTCGACCACTTCCGGGTCGGTGTTCAAATTGACGCCCAGGGCTTCGAGCAAATCGGCGCTGCCGCACCGGCTCGACACGCTGCGATTGCCGTGCTTGGCCACGGTGACCCCGCAGCCGGCCACCACGAAGGCGGTGGTGGTGGAGATGTTAAAGGTCTGCGAAGCATCCCCGCCGGTGCCACAGGTGTCCACCACGGTGGGAGCGGTGGTCTCGATCCGCAGCGCTTTGCGCCGCATGGCCTGGGCGGCGCCGGCCAGCTCCTCGAAGGTTTCGCCCTTGGTGGCCAGCGCGGCCATGAAGGCCCCCACCTGGGCATCGGTGATGTCGCCCGAGAAAATGGCCGTGATCATGTCGGCCATTTCGGACTGCTGCAAATCCTGCCGCTCGATGATTTTCTTCAGGTTTTCGCGAAACATGGCACTGGGCTCCTTTTGTGCGTTCCGTCACGGACGGATTGCGGGTTGAAATGCGGCGCGCCCCACGGGAAAACGGTTTTCCTGCCGGTTCAAGTGCCGGCACCGTTGGCGGTGCTTTTCAGGAAATTTCGCAGAAGTCTTTTGCCCACCGGCGTCATGATGGATTCCGGGTGGTACTGGATGCCCTCGGTGGGGTGCTCCCGGTGGCGCAGGCCCATGATTTCGCCGTCGTCGGACTCGGCCGAAATCTCAAGGCATTCGGGCAGATCTTCGCGGGACACGGCCAGGGAGTGATACCGCATGGCGCTGAACGGACTGGCGACCCCTTTGTAAATGCCCTTGCCGTCGGCCTGGATGCTGGAGGTTTTGCCGTGCATCAGACGGCCGGCCGGGACCACCCGGCCACCGAAAGCCATGCCGATGGCCTGGTGGCCCAGGCAGACGCCGAGGATCGGTTTGCGGCCGGAAAACCGCTCGATCAGGGGCAGCGAGATGCCGGCGCCTTCCGGACGCCCGGGCCCCGGGGAAATGACGAACCCGTCCGGGTTCAAGTCTTCCAGCGTTTCCAGTGCGACCGCATCGTTGCGAAACACCTTGACCTCGGTTCCCAGCGCCAGCAGGTACTGCACTAGGTTGTAGGTAAACGAATCGTAGTTGTCGATGACGGTGATCATGATCGCATCTCCTGTGAAAAATCGATGGTCGCTCCCGCCTTTGGGACGGGACTAACCTTGCTGCAGCATCTCCAGGGCGGCCTGAATCGCCATGGCCTTGCTGACGGTTTCCTCCCGCTCGCGCTCCGGATCGGAGTCGGCCACCACGCCCGCCCCGGCCCGCACGGTCAGACGGTCTTGCTCGACGCAGGCCGTTCGGATGGTGATGGCCATGTCCATGTTGCCGCTGAAAGACACATAGCCCACCGCACCGCCGTAAGGTCCGCGGGGTTCGCGCTCCATTTCGGCGATAATCTCCATGGCCCGCACCTTCGGCGCTCCGGACAGCGTTCCGGTGGGAAACACTGCCGGAATCAGGTCCCAGGCATCGCAACCGTGCTTGAGGTCGCAGTTGATGTTGGATACCAGGTGCATCACGTGGGAGTAGCGCTCCACCACCATCAGGTCGGTCACCTGAACGGTGCCGGTTTCGGCCACCCGGCCCAGGTCGTTGCGCCCCAAATCGACGAGCATCAGGTGCTCGGCCCGTTCTTTTTCGTCCTTGAGCAGCTCGTCGGCCAGGGCCCGATCCGCCTGCTGGCTGCTGCCGCGGGGACGGGTGCCGGCAATGGGCCGCAGGGTGGCCACCCCGTTTTCGAGCCGCACCATGGTTTCGGGGGAAGAGCCGATCAGAGCCATTTGGTCCAGGTGCAGAAAAAACAGGTACGGTGAGGGGTTGATGTAGCGCTGGGCCCGGTAGAGCGACACCAGATCCGGTGCCGGCCGGCAGCGAAAGGGCTGGGAGATGACCGCCTGGATGATGTCACCGGCGCGGATGTATTCCTTGACGGTTTTCACGCGCCGGCGAAACGCTTCCGGCTCGGCCCCTGGGGCCAGATGGCAGCCATCCTTGACGGCCGCGGCGGTCTCGGTGGCCGGCGGCTGCAGGATGCGCGCGTTCATCGCTTCGAGCTGTGCGCAGGCAGCCCGGTGGGCACTTTCGGCATTGGGGTGATCTTCGGTGAAAATCAGGGCCACCAGCATCAGGGTATTGGCCAGATTGTCGAAGATCAGAATTTCGTCCGGCAGCATGAATTCGGCCAACGGGGTGGTCTCCGGCAACCGGTTGGGAATGGCTTCGAAAAACGCGACCATCTCGTAGGTCAGATAGCCCACCAGACCGCCCCAGAAGCGCGGCAGCCCCGGCACCACCGCCGGGCGGAAAGACTGCATGAACTGCCGCAGAAATCCCATGGGGTCGCCGTGGTGCGGGCTTTTTTGCACCGTGCCGTTCTGCAGCACCTCCACGTGCCGGCGAAACACCTGCAACCGGCTGCGACAGGAAGCCCCCAGGAAGCTGTAACGCCCCCAGCGCTCACCGCCCTCCATACTTTCCAGCAGAAATACGGGCCGGTCGGACCCCTGGATTTTCTGCAGGATGGTCACCGGAGTTTCCATGTCGGCCAGGATTTCCCGGCAAACCGGTATGACGCTGCTGTTTTCGGCCAGGCGGCCGAATTGCTCTCGATCCGGAAACTGCCGCAATCGCATTGCACTGTCACCTTTCTTCACTCGTAAAAAAGGGCCGCGGGGGAGTTCCCGCGGCCCTTTTCAGCAAAAGCAAACAAAAAAACCGCGGGCGGTTCGGGCTGCCCACGGTCCCGGTAATTTCCAATTTCGTTATGCCGGCGCTATCCCGTTGGCAAACCCTGGCTCCAGGCCCACCAGCACCAGCTCGAATTCATCCCTGCGGTTTGGATTTGATGTTTCATCGGCTACACTCCGAAATAGGATAAGTTGTTAAAACAAATTCGGTCGGCAATTGTCAAGCAAATTTTTGCGGCCTGATAACAGATTTTCGAAAACCGGGCGTGCGGTCACCTCATCAAAAAACTTTAGTTTAAACTTAAATTTTAGTTTGCACTTTAGTCGGTGTATTTGGTAAAATTAAAGCGTTTACCAAAGGCTATGGGGTTCATCTTTTCAGCAGCAGCGCAATTGTTTCACGGAAAATTTTCAGACCCGTAAAGCGACCGCGATAACGAAGGTTTTCCTGCAAGTGGACCGGGTTCTCCGGTTCGACCCGACTTGTTTCTTTCTGCCCTGCAGCGGCAGCGCCGTTTCCTTGTTTCCGGCTTTCGGTTGAATCCGTTCATCAAATCTTAGGGAAAGGAGTTGCATGTACATGTTGAACAGCAGGGCGAAAACGACGGCTCGCACCATCGGGATACTGCTTCTATTGACAGGAACCTTCTTGATGCCGGGATGCAGTGACAGCGATTCGAACCATACGGCCACCGGCACATTCGTCGACAGCGCTGTGATCGGCATCGAATATCAGACGCCCACCCAGTCCGGCTTCACCAACGAACGCGCCGAGTTCCACTATCAACCCGGCGAGCAGGTCACCTTCAAGATCGGCGACCTGGTACTGGGCACGACCCCCGGCGGCGAGATGATCACGCCGGTGGACCTGGTAGCTGGAGCCACCGGCACCGACGACCAGACCGTAAAAAACCTGCTGGTGTTTCTGCAGAGCCTGGATGCGGACTCCGATCCGAGCAACGGCATCGAGATCACCGTGGCCTTGCGCCAGGCCGTGGCAGCAGCCGGCAGTGCCCTCGACTTCGATACCGACTCGAAGTCTTTCGCCTCCGCCCTGGACGGTTTCATCCAAGAGATCGGACATGAAGGCGCCCTGATCGGGGAGCAACAGGCGGTGGACAACTTCCTGGCCGCGATGGACGCCATGGGCGAATACTGGGCCGGAGGCCTGTACGCCAGCCCCGATCCGGCCGTGTTCCTTTCCGAGGCCGACCAGGCCGGCAACGGCTATGGCTATTTCCAGGATATTTACGCGTCCGACGGGGATCTGGAGGCCGGCGAGTTCATTTTCCGAACCTTTTGCGAACGCTATTTCAGCGTCCTGGATGTGTATGGAATCCTGGGACCGTCCGGCGAGTCCTTCTTCAGTGTAAGCATGACCAATGCGGAGTTGGATTTCGCCCTGGCCAAGGCGGTGGGCGTGAACGACGCTACGTTGAGCGGCGATTACGGCATCGTGGTGTTCACCCCCCAACCGGAACCTTACTCAGCCTACATCGAGGTGAGCTGCGACGGCAGCGGAGCCGCTGCGGGCAGTGTAATCGCCCAATCCGACGGAGTGGGCGGCGACCCGGCATCTTTCACCTATTCGGTGCAATCCGACGGCACCCTGCGTCTGAACGTTTTAGGGGAGCTCTATCGCGGGGCGGTCGCCCAGGATGGGGATCTGTTTTTCTTTGTGGGCGAAAACAGTGACGGCGCGCCGGAGATGGGCGTGGGCATCCGCAGAGATACGGCTGCCGCCGGCGATCTGAGCGGACTCTATTACGCCGGAGTTCTGCTTCGGGGCGACTACGACGGAACCGAAGCGGTTATGGCCTTTATCACGGCCCTTGACTTGGTGGACGGTTACGGTCCGATTTACGGGTGCAGTCCGTCCGTCGAACCTTCTCCGGGTGCGCCGGATTTTTGTGCAGGGGATGATTTTTTCACTGGAGATCTGGATTGCACCGTGTCGAATGGCACCATTGAAGGAACTTCGACCGCCGATCTGTATGGCGGCGGTAGCGAGGCCATGAACGGCGCTCTTTCGTCAAACGGCAACTACTTCGTTATGGCCACCACATCGGGGGCCTATCCGGGAATCGTAATCGGCATCAAGGACACCTACGCCTGGCCTCCGAAATAAAAACCAAGAGAATCTGTAGCCGGAAGCCCTGCCGCGGCGGGACTTCCGGCCATTCAAAACGGTTCTTACGGCCGGCACCTGCGATCGGTTGTAAGGGAAGCCTTTACTTGTGGTTGGATCGACTCGATTGGGCAACAACGTAATCCTGTAAGGGCCAGTGACGGCCTGCAAGACGGGCAAATCATCAAGGAAACAGATTCATTGAATCCGAATGGATAAGCTGAAACCGTATCATTCCGCCCTCTCCAAACCAATCTTGATTCGCTTTAATCCACCCTTTACCTGGGGTCGTCCGATCAGCGGCCAGATGAGCCAGGGCTGAAAAAGATTGATCAGCCAAGGCCCGCTAAGTTTCGCCATGCGTTGTGTGAGTCTCGTGCCGTTGCCCTCCGGCGTGACCAACATTGTCCAGCGATAGTGCCCGGTATTGTCTTCGACTTCGTAGGCAAAGCGATGGGGCGGCTCCGCCGCAACGATACGGATACGACCGGTGAAGGTGCCCGCAACTCTGGCCGTCCGCCGGGCCACCGACTCGAATGTGGCCCCCACCCCGCCGGGAGGCCCTGAAACGTGTCGAATTTCCAGCGGATTATCGGCCCATTCGGAATGCCGGTTGATGTCGGCCAGGTAATGAAACACTTCTGCACAGGGTGCCTGGATATGGATCTGAACCTCGCGGGCGAAAAGCTCCTTAACTTCGCCTATAGAATTTGCAGATTCGAACATTATAGAAATTCACCAATTGGATCAAAGACATAATCATTCCAAGTTCTTTATGGGTGATACCTAAAGCGGCAAGCGATCTTGCATCGGAGTAAGGGCTGTCTATGGTGAACAGAGAGTGGACCGCTTCGATATGAAATCAGCTACCAAAGTGGCAATGCGACTAATCATGTTATATTGTTTACCACGTAGTGGTACTTTGTCAAAATTAAGATCAAAATGGCATCACCGACTCAATAAAGCGGCCCCGAATGCAATGCCCCGAATGCCGGTTCGACAATCCGAAGGATTCCAAATTTTGCAACCAATGCGGCGCAAGACTTGCGCTTACCTGCACGAAGTGCAATCAGGCAAACCCAACCGGCAGTCGATTTTGTAATCAGTGCGGTTACAGTTTACGTTCCACCAGTAAAAGCCCGGCTCCAGACTATAGCCAGCCGAATTCTTACACGCCAAGCTACCTTGCCGAGAAAATCCTCCAGCTGCGAAATTCAATCGAGGGCGAACGCAAACAGGTCAGTGTTTTATTCTGTGACATTTCGAATGCCACCCATCTGGCGGAACAGCTGGGGGCCGAAGCGTTCCACAGTATCGTCAGCCGCTTTTTCGAACTGAGTCTGGCGGAAGTGCACCGTTACGAGGGTACGATCAACCAGTTTCTCGGAGACGGATTTATGGCACTTTTCGGGGCGCCGATCGCC
>DAXETY010000061.1:0-24513 GCA_051155755.1 Desulfobacterales bacterium | reverse complement strand
GCGGCGCCGCAAGGGCTGGTCGGCGGCCAAGCCCCGCCGTATGCTCAAAAGCCCTTACGTATATGGGGCCATGATGGTTCGCCGGGGTCTGGTGGACGGACAGGTTCACGGAATCGTGCAATCCTATCCGGAAGCGATCCGACCGGTGCTCTGGGTGATTCCACGCAGGGAGGGCGTTGCCAAAGTTTCCGGTGTCTATTTGATGATTTTTCGCGACAAAACCCTGCTGTTCGCCGACGCCACGGTCAACATCCATCCGGATGCGGAGGCATTGGCCGAAATTGCGGTACTGGCGGCGGAGATGGCCGAATTTTTCTCCCTGAGTCCACGGGTGGCCATCCTGTCTTTTTCCAATTTCGGCAGCACGCGTCATCCGGACGCCGCCCGGGCGGCCGAAGCCGTGCACCTGGCCCGCCGTCGCAGACCGGACCTGGCGATCGACGGGGCAATGCAGGCCGACACCGCCGTGACCGGCGAAATCTTAATGCGGGATTATGCTTTCAATCGACTGGGCGGCCCGGCCAACGTACTGGTGTTCCCGGATCTGATCGCCGGCAACGTCGCCTACAAACTGCTGGCCCGGCTCGGCGGCGCGATTGCCGTCGGTCCCCTGCTGATGGGATTGAGCCGGCCGTTCAACGTGGTTCAGGACGGCAGCGATATGGAAACAGTGGTCAACGTAATCGCCATCACCGCCGCCCAGGCCCAGGCCGCCTGCGGCATCGACGCCGCGCATTGAGAACCGTTTGCCGCAGCTTTAAATTTGAAACGCTCAGTTATTTGAACTGTGATTCTTCCGTGGACCCCGCCAACGCGCCGATCGAACTCAGCCCGCCGGTGACGGCATTGATCACACGGTCGAAATACCCCGTGCCGACGAACTTCTGGTGGGTGGTGGCCATGTAGCCGTCGTCCTTGCCGTGTTTGAACTCTTCTTCCTGAAAACGCGAATAGGCCAGCATGCCTTCCTTGCGATACCCCAGGGCCAGATCGAACATGCCCAGGTTCAGCGCGTGAAAACCGGCCAGGGTCACGAACTGGAACTTGTATCCCATGGCGCCCAGCTCGCGTTGAAACCGGGCGATGGTGGCGTCGTCCAGGTTGGCTTTCCAGTTGAATGACGGTGAACAGTTGTAGGCCAGCAGTTTGCCGGGGAACTCGGCGTGGATGCCTTCGGCGAACTTGCGGGCATGCTCGAGGTCCGGCGTGGATGTCTCGCACCAGATCATGTCGGCATAGGGTGCATAGGCCCGGCCTCTGGAAATGGCGGTTTCCACCCCGTTGCGGATGTAGAAAAACCCCTCGGAGGAACGCGGTTGGTCCAGTATAAAGGGGCGGTCGTTTTCGTCGTGATCGCTGGTGATCAATCGGGCGGCATCCGCATCGGTGCGGGCGATCAGCAAGGTGGGCACGTTGCAGATGTCGGCCGCCAGCCGCGCGGCAACCAGTTTGGCGATGAATTCACCGGAGGGAACCAGAACCTTTCCGCCCATGTGACCGCATTTTTTGGCGGATGCCAGCTGGTCTTCAAAATGCACGCCGGCCGCACCTGCATCGATCATCATTTTCATCAATTCGAAAGCATTCAAAGGACCGCCGAAACCGGCCTCGGCGTCGGCGACGATCGGGGCGAACCAGAACGGACCCTGTTTGCGGCCGTCGAGGACCTGGATCTGGTCGGCCCGGCGCAGGGCGTTGTTAATGCGTCGCACCACCGACGGGACACTGTTGGAAGGATACAAACTCTGGTCCGGATACATTTCGCCGGCCAGGTTGGCGTCGGCAGCCACCTGCCAGCCGCTCAGATAAATGGCCTGCAGCCCGGCTTCGACCTGCTGTACGGCCTGGTTGCCGGTCAGCGCGCCAAGGGCGGCCACGTAGTCTTCGTTGTGCAGGAGATACCAGAGCCGCTCGGCGCCGACCCTGGCGAAGGTGTATTCGATGTCCAGTGTTCCGCGAAGTTTCAGCACGTCTTCGACCGTGTAGGGGCGTGTAATGCCTTTCCAGCGAGGGTCTTTTTCCCAACGCTCCTGCAAATCTTCGATCTCGACGGTTTCGACCTCATGACACGAAAGTCGTCTGCAGATTTCGGCCGCTCTTTCTTCGATGGTCTTCATGGGAGACTCCTTTTGCGATGTGACGCCGGGTTGCCTGGCGGTATCATTCCAGGTGCTCGTAGGCTCTCAGGGTCAGAAATTCTTCCAATGTCCGGTTGCGAATAATTTCGTCGAACAGGCGACCGGCGCGCTCGTAGGGGATTCGCGCGTAAGTTTCCGCACCGACGGTCTCGCGTATTTTTCCCATTTCTTCCTGCAGCACCCCGGCGAACAGTTCCGGGGTCACCTTGCGGCCGTCGCTCAAAATGCCGTGTTCGTGATGCAGCCAATGCCAAACCTGAGTCCGGGAGATCTCGGCCGTGGCCGCATCTTCCATGAGGCCGTACAGCGGCACACAACCCAGGCCGTTGAGCCAGTTGGCCATGTACTGAATCCCTACGCTGACGTTGGTGCGCAGGCCTTCTTCGGTGATGGAGCCGGAAGGAAGCCGGAGCAGATCATCGGCCGTGACCCGAACATCTTCGCGCAATTTGTCGACCTGATTTTTCTGCGGCATGCGGCGGTCGAATTCCTCCCGGGCCACGGGGACCAGACCGGGATGGGCAACCCAGGTGCCGTCGTGGCCGTCGCCGGCTTCCCGGATTTTGTCATCGCGGACTTTTTGCAGGGCGGCCTCGTTGCGCTCCGGATCTTCTTTGATCGGTATCTGGGCGGCCATACCTCCGATGGCATGGGCCCCGCGGCGGTGACAGGTCTGAATCGCCAGCAGCGAGTAAGAGTGCATGCAATGCCGCGTCATGGTAATCTGTGCCCGATCGGGGAACAAATATTCGGGTCGGTTGCGGAAGCGCTTGATGAAACTGAAAATGTAATCCCAGCGGCCGCAGTTCAGGCCGGCGGCGTGGTGGCGCAGTTCGTAGAGGATTTCGTCCATTTCAAAGGCCGCCAGGATGGTTTCGATCAACACGGTGGCTTTGACGGTACCGCTGGGGATATCGAGCATCTGTTGGGCGCGCTCGAAAACGTCGTTCCAGAGCCGGGCCTCGAGGTGGCTTTCGAGTTTCGGAAGGTAAAAATAAGGACCACTGCCCCGGTCGATGAGTTTGCGTGCATTGTGAAAAAAGAACAGGCCGAAATCGAATATGCTTGCCGAAACGGGCCGACCGTCGATGTGCATATGGTTTTCCGGCAGGTGCCAGCCGCGCGGCCGAACGATCAGGGTGGCCGGGTTGTCTGTCAGTCGATATTGTTTGCCTTCCGGGCTGACAAAATCGATGGTTCCCGCTACCGCATCCTGCAGGTTGTATTGACCATCCAGGGTCCCGCCCCAAGTGGGGGCATGCGCATCCTCGAAATCCGCCATATAGGTAGAGGCCCCGGAGTTCAGCGCGTTGATGATCATTTTGCGATCCACCGGGCCGGTAATTTCCACCCGACGGTCTTGCAAATCATCGGGAACCGGGTCGATTTTCCAGGAACCGGCTCGGATTTCGCGGGTTTCTTCGAGAAAATCGGGCAACCTCCCGGCGTCGATCTCCGATTGGACCATATTGCGGCGCGCCAGCAATTCCTGGCGTCGGGTTTCAAACTCACGGGAAAGGGCGCCCACAAACGACAGCGCCTCGGGAGTCAATACGCGCGCGTGCGCTTTGCTCACGGGTCCATAGACCGCGATGCCGTCTGAATTCAATGTCGGATTCATTGGCCCTCCATTGGCTTGGGTTCCGGGAAAGTGATCGACAGTGCCGTTAAAATAGACCCTCCACCGGTATCTGTAAAGACGGAGGCCCGGCGGTCGAAACGACGTCGGGCGGCTGGCATGCTGCAGCGGCGGCGGTAAATGGCGCCCGCCCACGAAGAGGGAATGGCGTTTCGGTTTTACCTGAATTTCAAACGCTCATCTTAAAGGTTTTATCTTTTGCGGGATACCAGGCGCTGATCCGGTCGATATGGCAGAATGTCGGTGAGGCGCCCGGACCGGATATCCTGCTGCGCCTTCTGCCAGAAACCGATATCGAACAGGTCGCCGTGGTGCTGTCGGAACACGGTCATCATCGTCGGGGGCAGTCCCAGGAAACGCGGAAATTCTTCCGGAAACACATCGTTTTCATCCACGTGAAACCAGGTTTCGTCGTTGAGCTCGAACGCATCCCCCGGGGGCGGCGGCATTTTGCGAAAATTGCATTCGGTCAGGGAACAGAGCTCATCGTAATCATAAAACACCACCCGCCCGTGGCGGGTGACGCCGAAATTTTTAAGCAGCATGTCCCCCGGGAAAATATCACTGACGGCCAGGTCCTTGATGGCGTTGCCGAAATCGATGACCGCCGCTTCGGCTTGCCCGCGATCGGCCGCCTGCAGAAATACGTCCAGCGGCGTCACCCGCCTTTCGACGAATGCCTGATCGAATATCAATCGATCCTCGAAAGCATGAACGCTGCCGGAGGCTTCCTCCCTCAGTTCCGCCAGCAACGATTCGGAAAACCAGCAGCTCTGGAAATCGAGAAGTTCGAAACTGTGGGCTTCCACCAGGCGGCCGGCACGATCGTGTTCGAATACCAGCTCGTATTTCTTCAAAACTTCCCGGCGGGTGGTCTGTTTGGGATTGTGGAAGCGGTCGCGAATCAATTTAAACACCAGGTCATCGCCGGGCATGTTAAAGACGATCATCACCAGCCCCGGTTTTCCCCGGGATTTCTCGAAGCGTTCCGGACCGCACTGCCGGGTGTATTGCAGCATGTCCCGGTAGAGTTCGGTTTTGCCGTGCTTGTGATAGCCGATGGACGTATAGATTTCGGCGACGCGCTTGCGGGGAATCATGCTCTTGACGAAGCTTACCAGATCGAACGGTCGATCACATCGAACCTGGAAATAGGCCCGGGTGAACGAAAACAGAATGCTGACGCTGTCTTCATCCAGCAGCACGGCATCGACTCGAATGCCTTCGGCCGGATGCAGCAGCGCCATGACGAAGGGAATCATCTCTTGATCCGTGTAAAGCCGGCCGAGGCAATAGGCGCCTTTTCCGCGGTACAATAGATTTTTAACGACATCGATGCGGCGAATGCGCCGATCTGAACCGACGGCCGGCAGGCGCCGAATGTGTTCGGCCACCGCCTGGGCGTCGCCCGGCAGATCGGTAAATTCGATCTGGAGTCGACAGTCTGCCAGAATGGTTCGAATCGCCCCGGGCAGGTCCCCTTCGGGTCGGTACGTGCGATACACCGGTGCGCTGGCCGGTGACGGCGGCCGGGAAAAATGAGAAGAGATGAATTCAATGTCCGGATTGGTGCCCACCGTCCCGAACAGGCGTCGGGTCACCGAGTTGAAAAAGGTTTCGGCCAATTCCCAGTCATCGCGGGCGATGATCTGCCGGGCGTAACAACGCTTTACCGAGCGCCAGCGTTTTTTCTGCCCGTTCCGTTCGGGCCCGGTCTCACGGCGCAGACAATTTTCACAGCGCCGCACGGTTTGTTTGTACAATCGCAATCTTGCGGCCGCATGGCGCCGGGCTCGGTGCCAGTCGCGGGATTGGAAGTTTTGGGCGGCCAGGGCGGTGAGTTCTTTGAATTCCAGTTGATAGCGGGAAAAATGATCGATGATCAGCGCGGCCAGCCGCTGCGGCAAGACCGCGTCGGCGATGGCTGGGGCGCTGTTCATGACTCGTGCGGTCCCCCCTGAATTCCGCCGCCGTGCCCGCCGCAGCCGCAGTCGCAGCCGCCGCATTCAGCCATCTCCGCCAGGGCTTTCACCACTTCACGGCCGGCGGCCGCCCGCACGGATGTCACCGTTGCTTTCAAGAACACCTCGGTTGCGGAAGTTGACGGCAGCAATCCCGGCAGCGACAGGTGGCGGAAATAATCACCCCACCGGTGCGAAGGAACCTGCAGCCGGACCACATCTCCGGGCGCTTTGGATGCCAGTTGGAATTCAAACGGCGTCAATCCCGTAGCACCGACCCCGAATACAAATTCGTACTGCACCGGCTCGGGGGTCAAATTCATGCGGTCGGACTCCGTGCCGGCCTCTACCTGCAGGGTGACTTTGCAAAGATTGTCAACAATCTGCTGATCCGTTTCGGGTTCCATGGATATACTCTCCCTTCGACGATCGTGGAGACGTTGTGTCCAAACATCAGCGATGCCAGCAGTCCAATGAATTTTGAAAATGTGAAACACGCCGATTCGATGAACGTTTAACGTGGTCAACATAGAACCGGTTGGGCGGCTTGGCAACCGGCCCCCAACGGGTCTCCATCAGATTCCTGCCCATCTCCGGAAAGAGGGGCCATTTCTGGTCGGACACTGGATCAACGAACTCAAGGCACTGCAGCACTCCGTGCTTTCAGTTTGCGGTACAGCGCCAGTGCCTGGCGCCGGGTGTGCCCGCGGCTGCCGCTGTTGTCGATGACCACCGTGGCACGGCGTCGTTTTTCTTCGATCGGCATCTGTGAACGAATCCTGGCGATGGCTTCTTTCGGGCTCAGGCGATTCCGCTGCATCAGTCGCCGGTATTGTTCGGATTGCGGGGCATATACAACGATAATTTCCGCCAGGCCACGATGCATTCCGGCCTCGAACAGCAGCGGTATGTCCAGGACGACGACCGCATCCGGCCGGCTTGTGCGCAGCCTTGCCAGGTCTGCGGCGATTTGTTTGCGCACACAAGGATGTACGAGGCGGTTCAAGGTCAATTTCCGTCCGGTGTCACCAAACACCATCGCCGCCAGCCGCGGTCGGTCGATTTCGCCATCCGGGCGCAGTACGAAGCCGCCGAAACGACAGACGATTTTTTTCCATGCCGGCCGTCCCTTGGCCACCGCCCGGCGTGCAATATCATCAGCGTCGACGACCTCGGCGCCTGCATCGGCCAGCATTTTTGCCACGGTGGATTTGCCGGAGGCGATACCGCCGGTCAGTCCCACGACGATCATCAATCAAATTCCTTTCGGGTAAAATTTGTTTACAATTTTTAAAAATATTGATAATTTATATTGAGTGCTTAAAATCTCCAAAATCCACTGTCTTGTTTTTTATCGATGCGTTTTCAGTGTCCGCAATGCGGAGCCAAATACAAGATCGATGCGGCCAGGCTCCCGGCCAACGGCGCCGCCCTTCGCTGCAAGCGTTGCCGCAGCCGTTTCTCCGTCAACGATGCGCCCCCGGCACCGCCTCCCCCCGACCCATGCAGCGAATCGCCCTTCAAAGCCCCGCCGGAAACGGCCAACCGGCATCCGGCCGGAAACCTGATTGAAGAGTTTATCGCAGCGGGGAACCTGGACGGCGCCGTACAACTGATGTTCGATCAGATCAAGCAGTTCGCCCGGGAAAAAAAATTCCAGCGGGCCGAAGCTCTTTTGGATCGGCTCTATCACGTGGCGCCGATGGCACTGAATGAGATTGTCAGCGCCAACGAAATCATCGAGCAGGAAAAAAGCAAAGCCATCGACCCCGACCACCTGCGGCACTGGTCTGAACTTTATCAGTCCCTGGAAAACGATGAATGCGGTGAACTCTATTATGCGATGGAAACACGCAGTGTGCAAGCCGGGCGTCCCATCCACGAGCATGGTGCTCATGACGCCAATTTATACTTCGTTCAATCCGGCAATCTCAAGATGTACTATCATGATGCGCACAAACGGGAAAATATTGTTATCAAGGAGCTGTTTCCCGGTGACGTCGCCAATGTCGAAGCCTTTTTTTCCTTTACCCTGTGCACCTGTTCGCTGGTGGCAACCAAAGATACCGTTCTGAACTACCTGCCGCAGTCAATCCTGGACAGGTGGCAGGAACAGTTCCCGGGGCTCGAACCCAAACTGGCCGGTTTCTGCCGCCGGCGCCTGGATATGAGGGCCTTGATTGAGAAGGCGGGTATCGACTTGCGCGCCCACCCGCGGTACCCGATTCAGTTGAAGGCCATCGTTGAGATGGCCGGGGCGGCCGAGCCCTCCGATAAGGGCCTTCTGCGCGTAGGTTGTTACGATATTTCCGCCGGCGGTGCCAGTTTCGGGCTCAAACTCCAGGGAAGAGCCGATGCCGCCCGTCTTCTGGGACGATGCGTTGTACTGAAAACCGCCTATCGGATCGGCTCGGAACCCCGCACAATTCAAAATTCAGGTAAAATTGTCGCCGCGCATTTGCAGCCTTTCGGCGAGTCTTCGATCCACATTCGATTCGACCGCTTGCTGTCGGAAACCACCATGGCCGACATCGAACGCCTCGCCGCCCGGGATGCCGCCTGATCCACTGTAATCCGGCTTGACACTTTCGCCACGACTTTCTAAAACCTTCCTTGTATCGGTTTACCCTGTGAAATGCGAAGCCAATTTCACCGGGGCGGCAACCTCGACAATCGCTCAATTTCGGTAAAACGGAGCGTTTCAAATTTTCGAAAATACCCTTCCGTCCGCGGGCAGTGGCCGGATCCCAAACAATGCATTGAGGAGGAAAACCCGGTATGGCCGATTTTTTCTACGAACCGATGCTTCCGCTCGGCAATGACACGACCCGCTATCGCCACCTTTCCCAATTTCAGATTTCCATCGATCATTTCGAAGGACAGCCGATGTTGAAAATCGGCCCGCAAGTGCTTACCGGGTTGGCCGCGGAGGCTTTTACGGACGTCGCCCATCGGCTGCGGGCCTCGCACCTGACACAGCTGAGACAAATCTTCGACGATCCGGAAGCCTCCGACAACGACCGCTACGTTGCACTGGAGTTGATCAAGAATGCGGTGATCGCAGCCGAGGGTATTTTCCCCATGTGCCAGGACACGGGCACCGCGGTGATCATCGGTAAAAAGGGCCAGCAGGTCTGGACCGGCGGCTGCGACGAAGAAGCGCTCGCCCGGGGGGTGTTCGACGCCTATACCAACAACAACCTGCGTTATTCGCAGAACGCACCGCTGACAATGTACGAAGAGGTCAACACCGCCTGCAACTTGCCGGCTCAGATCGAACTCTACGCCGTGGAAGGCGATGCATACCAGTTTCTGTTTATCGCCAAGGGCGGCGGGTCGGCCAACAAAACCTACCTTTACCAGGAAACCAAGGCGGTGCTGAGCCCCGAGCGCCTGGTTGATTTTTTGACGCAAAAGATGAAAACCTTGGGAACCGCAGCCTGCCCGCCGTACCACCTGGCGTTTGTCATTGGCGGAACCTCGGCCGAGTACAACCTGAAGACCGTCAAATTGGCCACCGCCGGTTATCTCGACACCCTGCCCGTCGCCGGAAGCCCTGCCGGGCGCGCCTCCCGGGATCCGGAACTCGAAGCCGAAATGCTTTCGATTTCCCGCAGACTGGGAATCGGGGCCCAGTTCGGCGGAAAATACTTCTGCCTTGACATCCGCGTAATCCGTTTGCCCCGACACGGGGCCTCCTGCCCCATCGGCATGGGGGTCAGCTGCAGTGCGGATCGCAACGTCAAGGCCCGGATCACGGCCGAAGGCGTCTTTCTGGAACAGCTGGAAGCCGATCCGGCTCGCTATCTCCCGGAGCCCGAGGCCGGCGACGCCGATGCAGTGCCCCTGGATTTGAACCGCCCCATGGCGGATATTCGGGCCGAGTTGAGCAAGCATCCGGTCGCCACCCGCTTGCGGCTCAGCGGGCCGATTATCGTCGCAAGAGACATTGCCCACGCCCGGCTGTTCGAGCGGCTTCAAAGCGGCGAGGGCCTTCCCGACTATCTCAAGGACCACATTATTTACTATGCCGGTCCGGCCAAAACGCCACCCGGACATCCATCCGGTTCTTTCGGCCCGACCACCGCCGGCCGCATGGACCCCTACGTGCCCAAATTCCAGGAGCAGGGGTCCTCTATGGTCATGCTGGCCAAAGGCAATCGCTCGGCGGTGGTGACCGACTCCTGTCGCGAACACGGGGGATTTTACCTGGGTTCCATCGGGGGGCCGGCGGCACGTCTGGGGCGGGACTGCATCACAGATGTGCAATTGCTGGAATTCCCCGAGCTCGGTATGGAAGCTGTTTATCGGATTACGGTGCAGGACTTTCCGGCCTTCATCATCGTGGATGACAAGGGCAACGATTTTTTCGAAAATCTTCTGTAGAGATTATTTTGCCGGGCATTTCGCAATTCCTGCCTCCATCATCCAGACCGAAAGTTTCGCTTTACAAACATTGCTGTCTATTTTAAATAATTTTCTTTTACACCTCGATCCAAAGGAGTCGTTCTTATGGCAAAGCAGATGAAAACTCTCGACGGCAACACCGCCGCTGCCCATGTGGCCTACGCATTCAGCGACGTGGCGACCATCTATCCCATCACGCCTTCTTCGCCCATCGGCGAAATCGCCGATGAATGGGCCGCTGCAGGGCGCAAGAATATTTTCGGACAGACCATGACCATCCGGCAGATGCAGTCGGAAGCCGGCGCCGCGGCCGCCGTGCACGGCAGTCTTGCCGCCGGTGCGCTCACTTCCACGTTCACCGCGTCCCAGGGCCTGTTGCTGATGATTCCGAACATGTACAAGATGTCCGGTGAGCTGCTGCCCGCGGTGATGCATGTCACCGCCCGTGCCGTGGCGGCCCACGCCCTTTCGATATTCGGCGACCACCAGGATGTCATGGCGGTGCGCCAGACCGGATTTGCCCTGCTGGCATCGGCTTCGATTCAGGAAGTCATGGATCTGGGAACCGTGGCGCATCTGGCGGCGATCGATTCGAGCATTCCATTTCTGCATTTTTTCGACGGTTTCCGTACCTCTCACGAAATTCAGAAGATCGAGATCATTGACTACGATGACATGGCCGCCCTGGTGAACCGGGAGGCCGTGGCGCTTTTCCGCGAGCGGGGCGCCAATCCGGAGAAGCCCGAACTGCGGGGCACGGCCCAGAACCCCGACATCTATTTTCAGGGACGGGAGGCCGTCAACCCCTATTATCTGAAGGTTGCCGACTTCGTCGCCGACGCCATGCAGAAGGTCAGCCGCCTGACCGGGCGCACTTACAACCTTTTCGATTACGTGGGGGATCCGCAGGCCGAACGGATCATTGTTTCCATGGGATCCTCCTGTGAGACCATTGAAGAGGTGGTAAACTATCTCACCGGTCAGGGAGAAAAGGTGGGGCTGGTCAAAGTGCGTCTGTACCGGCCGTTTTCGGCCGAACGCTTTCTGGCGGCGCTGCCGGACAGCGTCCGGAGTATCACCGTCCTGGACCGCACCAAAGAACCCGGTGCCCTGGGCGATCCGCTGTATACCGACGTCTGCACCGCCTTCATGGAGAAAAAACTGACGCCCACGATTCTCGGCGGCCGCTACGGGCTCGGATCCAAAGAATTCAACCCCAGCATGGTCAAGGCCGTATTCGACAACATGCAGGCCGACAGTCCCAAAAACCACTTTACCGTAGGCATCGTCGATGACGTGACCCACACCTCACTGGCGGTGGAATCGGGTTTCGACGTGGCCCCGGCCGGAACCGTGCAGTGCAAATTCTGGGGATTGGGCGCCGACGGCACCGTGGGGGCGAACAAAAGCGCCATCAAGATTATCGGCGACAACACCGACATGTACGCCCAGGCCTATTTCGCCTACGATTCGAAAAAGTCCGGCGGTGTCACCATTTCCCATTTGCGATTCGGAACCAGCCCGATTCAATCCACCTACCTGATTGATGCCGCCGATTACATCGCCTGCCACAAGGATGCCTACGTCAACATTTACGACATCCTGGAGGGCATCAAGGAAGGCGGCACCTTCGTGCTCAACTCGTCTTGGAGCCTGGAGGAGATGGAAGAAAAGCTGCCGGCCGCAATGCGGCGGACCATCGCCAACAAGAAACTCAAGTTCTTCAATATCGATGCGGTCAAAATTGCTCAGGAGGTCGGCCTCGGCGGGCGGATCAACATGATCATGCAGACGGCCTTTTTCAAGCTGGCTCAGGTGCTTCCGGTGGAAGATGCCATCAAGCTGCTGAAAAAGGAGATCGAGAAAATGTTCGGACGCAAAGGCGAACATATCGTCAAGATGAACCACGAGGCCGTGGACAAGACCCTCGGTCACCTGGTGCAGATCGATTACCCGGCCGACTGGAGCCAGGCCTCCGATCAGCCGCGGTCCGCCAAAGAAGAGCCGGATTTCGTCCGCGAGGTCATGCGGCCGATGCTGGCTCAGCAGGGCGACAAACTGCCGGTCAGCGCCTTTCGACCGGACGGAATCTTCCCGGTTGCCACCACCCAGTACGAGAAGCGCGGGGTGGCCATCAACGTTCCGGAATGGATCATGGACAACTGCATTCAATGCAACCAGTGCGCCATGGTTTGCCCGCACGCCTCCATTCGACCGTTTTTGCTGACCGAGGAAGAACGCTCCAAAGCCCCCGAGGGGTTCGAGGCCAAAAAGGCGCTGGGCAAGGAGCTGAAGGATTATTATTTCCGGATTCAGGTCGATACGCTGGATTGTTACGGGTGCGGCAATTGTGCCGATATCTGCCCGGCCAAGAAAAAGGCCCTGGTGATGAAGCCCCTCGAAACCCAGACCCCGCTTCAGGTGCCGCTGTGGGAGTATGCCATGGAATTGCCGGTGCGCGACGAATTCATGAACCGCAAAAGCGTCAAGGGCAGTCAGTTCTGTCAGCCGCTGATGGAATTTTCGGGAGCCTGCGCCGGCTGCGGTGAAACGCCCTATGCCAAGCTGCTCACCCAGATGTTCGGCGAGCGCATGGTAATCGGTAATGCCACCGGCTGCACCTCGATCTGGGGCGGGTCGGCCCCGGCCATTCCCTATTGCGTCAATGAGGACGGTCACGGACCCACCTGGGGCAACTCCCTGTTCGAAGATCCGGCCGAATTTACCTACGGCATGCTGCTGGGCGTCTTCCAGCAGCGCCGCAAACTGGCGGATCTGGCCGCCGAGGCGGCCCAGTCCGCCGATACGCCGGCAGCTGTCAAGGAAGCCCTTCAGGGCTGGCTCGACAACATGAAAGACCCGGAAGGTTCCCGCCAATACGGTGACCGGCTCAAGGAACTGCTGCCCCAACACAAAGACAACGAACGGCTGCAGGAGATTTTTTCCATGCGCCGACTGTTCACCAAGAAATCCTTCTGGGTGTTTGCCGGGGACGGTGCCGCCTACGATATCGCCTTCGGCGGCATCGATCATGTGATGGCCAGCGGTGAGGACATCAACGTGCTGGTTTTCGACACGGAGGTCTATTCCAATACCGGCGGCCAATCCTCGAAAGCCACACCCATCGGTTCGCTGGCCAAATTCGCCGCATCGGGAAAAAAGACCGCCAAAAAAGACATGCCCGGGATGATGATGAGTTACGGTTACGTGTATGTGGCCACAGTGGGCATGGGCTACAACAAGCAGCAGCTGGTCAAGGCGTTTGCGGAAGCCGAAGGCTATGACGGGCCGTCGATCCTTTTTGCCTATTCACCCTGCATCAATCACGGGATTCTGCGGGGCATGGGCCACAGCCAGGACGAGATAAAGCTGGCGGTGCAAAGCGGCTACTGGCCGTTGTTCCGCTACAATCCGGAACTCAAGAAAGAGGGAAAGAATCCTTTCGTTCTCGACTCTAAAAAACCCGACGGCAGCCTGGATGAATTTCTGTCCGGTGAAATTCGCTATGCGTCCCTCAAGCGTGTATTTCCGGATGAAGCCAAGCGGTTGCATGACCGGTTGCAAGTGGTAGTCGACGAACGCTACCAGGAGCTGCAGCAACTGGCGGATCCGACGATCGTTTGCAAAGAGCCGGAGGCGGAATCCGAATCGTCTTGATACCGCCGCTGTATTACCATGCGGATTTCAGCGATGGGATATCGTCCGGCATCCGGGCGCGCTCCCATGAAATTCGAAAGCGTGACAGTTCGATATGCGGCCGCCCTTACGGGGCGGCCGTTTCATTTGTTCGGCTCGGGGCGGTTTTTTTACCTGAATTGAGGAGCGATTGCATACCGAATTTGCCGAATCACCGGATCGATATAAACGCCCCGACTGCGCATTGATACATGGGTCAACGGAGCCGAAGTTGAAACCATCCGACATTCAGGAGTGCCGCCGTTGCGGCACGTGCTGCCGACGCGGCGGACCGGCGCTGCATCGACAGGACCGGGACTTGGTGCAGCGCGGTGTCATACCCGCCGCGGATTTGTACACCCTCCGGAAAGGAGAACTGGCCTGGGACCCGATTCGCCGGGCGCTTCTGCCGCTCCGGGAAGAGATCGTCAAGGTCAAAAGCCGGGCGACGACCCGGGCGTGCCGTTTTCTGGTTCCGGAAGACAGTCGCTGCGGCATTTACGCCCATCGGCCCGAGGAGTGCCGGGTGCTCGCCTGCTGGGATGTTGGCGACATCGAAGCGTTCTATGAGCGGGATCGGTTAACGCGTGGGGATCTTCTACGCGATATCCGGGAATTGTGGGAATTGATCCAAACCCACGAGCGACAATGCAGCGTCGCGCTGCTGGGAAAGTGGGCGGGAAAGTGGCATGCCGGCGAGCGCCGGGAATCGGCCGGGCGCCTGGCCGAAATCATCCGCTTCGATAACCGGCTTCGTCAAACCGTGGTGACCGGCGGGGTGGATGCGAACCTGCTCGATTTCCTTTTCGGCCGTCCATTGACCGAATGGTTCGAGGACCAGTTCGGAATACGGATTTCCGGCTCGGTGGGAAAAGGGCCATTTCCGGAGGGACACTAATTGGCCACCCGCCGGTAGGCCTCCACCGCCTCAACAAATTCGTCGACTTCTTCCAGGGCATCATCTTCGACCATCGGCGGCAGGTCGGCTTCCGCCGCTTCTTCTGCCGCGGTTTCCTCCACCGGATCACTGGCTGCCTGGATTTCCCTTTCCGGCGCCGATTCCCCCCAGATGTGGCGCCCGTATTTGAGATAGCCTTCCACGTTGTTCAGGCGGGCATCGGTATTGTGCCGGATCGGAACCACGTTTCCGGCGATCAAGGGCCGCAGATAGGGAGCCAGTTCCCGGCTGCCGCCGCCGGTCAGCACGATGGTGTCGATGTCCCAGTCGTCCGCCCAGAGCCGATCGATTTCGTTGGCGATATTGCTGGCCAACTGTTGATAGACCTGATCGCGGATTTTGACGAAGTTGAACCCCTGACCCTTCATTTTGATGGTGCCGGTGGCGGCGGCTCGATACAGCCGGTACAGGGGAACGCTGACCCCGCATTTTTCACGGAGTTTGTTGGTGATGATGCTGAATGCCTTGGAGATGCCGCTGTCGGTCGTGCGACTGCCGCGGTCGATATATCGCAGTCGATCCATGATCGTAAAATCCGTCGTCCGAAAGCCGATGTCGACAACGCCGATTTTCTGGTGAATCATGTCTTTGTTGACGATCCGGCCGCCGGGGTCCATCAACAGGTTCAATATCGATCCCAGCGGCTGCGGCAGCATGCGGATCTTGTTGATGTAGACTTCTTTGACTTCTTTGCCGCCGTCGTGTTTGTGAAAAACCACCTGGTGATGCCCGGTAAGGATTTCGTTGAAGCGTTGATGATACCCCTTGAAATAACCGATCGGCAGACCCGAAACGATGTTGATGGGCACGTTGATATCGGAATCCTTGCGCTGAATGGCACCGGCCACGGTGAGGGCCAGAATTTTGACGAATTCGGATACCAGCTTCTCCTGGTCGAGAGTGAAATTCAACACGGCGGATTGCTGTTCGGCGAGATCCCCGATGAAATAGGTGTGGCCGCCGATGGTGACGTGAAAAAATTCCGCCGCATGGGTCTCACCGAGGTCCATCCAGAACTGCAGATCGGTTGCGTCTCCGAATATCGACTTGAATACGATGGTATCGGTGCCGTTGGTAGCCTTGGTGAATCCGAAACCGATGTCGATGCCCAGGATTTTCATTTCATCCTCCGCGGGTCTCAGTTGTTTCCAGCCCCCGGTATTTCATGTAACAGGGTCCACTCGATTTCCGGTTTGCATCGGACAATCGAGGCAATGTGATCTTCAAAGTAAAAATGGGCCACCTGCTGAATGGTTCCCCGGTGTTCCAGCGTGAGAAGATTTTCATCGATGACTTCCAGCACCCGGCAGTCGGACAGCCCGGTCAATCCGGTGCCGGCAGCTTTCAGTGCGGCTTCTTTGGCGGTCCAGTATCGGTGAAACAACTTCCAGTCCGGTTTGCCGACCAGTGCCCATTCCTTTTCACCGGCCACCTTCTGGAACAGTCGTTCGGTATGGCGGGGGGGGATTTTTTCAATATCGATGCCGACAACCACTTCGGCAACCACCGCGCCGACATAGGTTTCCTTGTGTGTCAGCGACCAGTGCACTCCGTTGAAAGGCAGCGGACATCCCCGGTCATTTTTTTCCAGTCGATCGATCTGCAGGCCGCTTTTTTCGGCGGATATCTGCAGTGCCAGGCGCGCGTGGCGGCTCAAAAAACGGGTGCGCTCCGCCGGGTGCAGCGTCCGAACCCTGGCGGGAACGGCAAGTATCACCGGATAAAGGATCGAACCTTCTGCCATTGTCATCCATGCTTGAATCGGCTCGCGCCGAAACGCAGCGTTTCAAATTTTTCTATGATTATAGCACATTTTCCGTATTTTGATAAAATGAATCCCGAATTCCTTTTCGGGGATGGAGGAAGGTTCCGTTTTCGGATGTACGGCAAAGCGGAAATGCAGACTGCCGATTGACCGACGGTCGCGGCTTTTCTCTGCTCTGCAAATGTGTTACAATAATTTGTCTTTAATTTTTTGCGGAGAACCACATGCCCGAGGCATATCGTGAAACACCGATCAGCCGTCGTCGCTTTTCCACCCTGCTGACGGCTGTGATCGTCGTATTGTCCACGGTATCGGTGATTACCATTCTGGTCGTTCTGGGCAGCCATTTCAATGTCGGTGTCGAAAGAGAATATCGCAAAAAGCTGAGGGCACAAAAAGGCCAGGTCGAGATTCGACTGCAGAATCGATTTGCCGACATCCAGAATCGACTGCGTGATCTGGCGGAAGACAACGCGGTGCGGGTGACCATGATGCTGGACGCCGGGCCGCAGCTGGAAGAGCGGCTCCTGCTCAACTATTCACCCGAGAGCGGCGCCTATTTTTTTGTCAAAAAAAAAGGTGGCCATACACTCCTGCCCAAATCCTATCCGGGACTGAGCCAGACGGTCGTCGCGAGTTCGCTGGAAGAACTGCCGCGGGGGGCAACCGTAAAGGATGGCAGACGCATCCGTCTGCTCTGGCTCTTTGCCTACCCGTTGATTCAGCCCGAAGGTATGATGGGCACGGCCTATGCCCTGTATGATTTGAGCGAAGACCTGCAGCTGCTGCAGTCCATCGACCAGAATAACGAAGGCGAACTCGCCTTCCGCTGGAAGGACCATCTGACCTCACTGACCACCGATGCCACCCCGCCGCTTTCATCCGCGGCGACCCGGGGCATCGATTCCGGCCTCGAACCGATCGTGCTGGACGGAAATCGCATCGCCCTAAAAATTGCGGCAGTAAAGCCGCTTTATTTTTTGGCCTCATTGAAGCCGCTCAGCGACGAAAAACAAAAAATCTCCCTGGTGATGGCCGTTGTTTCCGGTCTGATCCTGACCGTTTCGATTTTCATATCCTTGGTGTTCGGACGTCGGATGGTGCGCCCCCTGCAGGAGATGACCCGAAAGGCCATCCAGATATCGGAAGGCGTACATCCGCCGCGGTTCGAAATCAGCGGCACCTACTGGGAATTCGACCGACTGTCCCAGGCCTTCGACACCATGCTGGCACAGCTGCGGGAGGCCGAAGAGCGCTCCCGCTACAAGGAATTACTGGAAAACGTTGACGATTCGGTTTACATCCTCGACCAGCAGGGCCGTATCCTGGACGCCAATGCGGCCGCTTACACCCTTCTGGGGTATCCGCCCGAGGCCTTTTTTAGATTGGCGCTTTCGGACATCCTGCCGGATGCCGATGCCGAAAAAATCCTGCAGCAGCTTAGCGAGGCCGGTCGAAACCCCGGCAAGCTTCAGCTGGAAACCGAGCACTATTGTTGCGGCGGGGAACGGATTCCGGTCGAAATCCATTCGCGGCCGATCACCTACCAGGGCCAATCGGTGATTTTGAATGTGGCCCGGGACGTCCGCAAACGAGTGGAAATCGAAGAAGAAAAGCGCCAGCTGCAGGAACAGTTGCTGCAAGCCCAGAAAATGGAAGCCATCGGCACCCTGGCCGGCGGTGTGGCGCACGACTTCAACAACCTGCTGATGGGCATTCAGGGGCGATTGTCCATGATGCGCATGCAGGTATCCGATGCCCGCGCACTGGAAAAACACGTCGACCGCATCGAACAGACGGTCATGAGCGCCGCCAACCTTACCCGTCAACTGCTCGGATTTGCACGCAAAGGCAAGTACGAAGTGCGGCCGACCTGCGTAAAAACCCTGATCGATGACACCACGCGCATGTTTATCAGTACCCGCAAGGAAATCCGACTGCAGCTGCAGCTGTCCGACGGTTTGCCCAGAGCGCGGATCGACCGCGGTCAGATCGAGCAGGTGTTGATTAACCTTTATGTGAATGCCTGGCACGCAATGCCCGACGGTGGCGATCTGATCATCAAGGCCCGGGAAACCTTCCTGAATGCCGCTTTCTGTCGCGCCTACGAAGTGCCGGAAGGACGGTTCGTCGAAGTGAGCGTTTCCGATACCGGTTGCGGCATGGACCCCAAAACCATGGATCGGATCTTCGAACCGTTTTTTACCACCAAGGGTGTCGGCAAGGGGACCGGTTTGGGTCTGGCCTCGGCCTACGGAATCATCAAGAATCACAAGGGCATCATTCGCGTGGAGAGTCGCAAGGGCAGCGGTACCACATTCACCCTGTATCTGCCGGTTTTCGAAGGCCCTGAAAGTCAAGCATCGCAGAACGCTGCCGAAACCGACTCCGGTCATTCGGCGCCGGTTTCGCAGCCGCAGGAAACCGATCTGCTGCTGGCGGACGAGGCGGTCAGACGCAAACAGCACAACCCCCGTTAGGGATTTCCCTTCATTCTTGCCCAAACCGGGTGCTATGCACCCGGTGCAAGATCAATATCGAAGCACAAACGTGCTTCTGTATTTTCGGCCTATGGCCGAAAATCCAAGCCACCCGCTTCGCGGGTGGTTGTTGAGTCGGGTCATTACGGGCGGGCCTCGCCCAGCACGATTTCGATGCGGCGATTCCGGCGGCGTCCTTCTTCGGTGCGGTTGTCGGCAACCGGTCGATGGTAGCTGAAGGCCTGAATGGAAAGACGCCCGGGGTTGATGCCCCCCTCTGACTGCAGAAACCGCGCCACGGCCGCAGCTCTGGCGGCCGACAGCTCCCAGTTCGATGGAAAACGCTTCCGCAGACTTGCACCGATCGGCAGATTGTCGGTGTGGCCCTCCACCATGATCGGCTGTGACTGCCCGCGCAAAGATTCGGTCAGGGCTGCCAGCACCTTCTTACCTTCCGCGGTGAGTTCCATGCTGCCCGGTTCGAATACGATCGTGTCCAGCAAGACCAGGCGCAGTTGATCCCGGCTTTCCCGGAATTCGATTTTTTCGGCGGCAATCTGCTCCTGCAGACTGGATGCAATCGTGTTGCGCGTGTCATCCAACAGAGCGATCACCTCATTCTGGATTCGAACGACCGAACGCTGGCGATCGAGTTCCGATTTGATGACCTGCAGCTGTTTGGTCAGGTTTTTAAGGCTTTCCGTCAGCTTCTGGTTGGTGGCGGAAATGACTTCATTTTCCGATCGCAGGGCAGTGGCTTCCTTCATCAGCCATCGATTTTCGGATTCGAGTTTCGCCATCGCCGCCTGCTGCTGCTCCAGCTCTTGATGCGTGGGTTGCTGTTCGGCGACCGTTCCTGATTGGTTGGGGAGATTTTTCAGGGTATCGTATACCGCGCAGGACATCAGGCAAGCAGCGGCAGTGACCGCAACCCACCCGAGAAAGACGCTTCGGCCCATTTGCGTTCCTTTCATGGCCGTTCATTCTTGCCCAAACCGGGCGCTACTGCAAGTTCAACATCGAAGCCCAAAAGCGCTTCTGTCTTTTCCTGCCAGCGGCAAGCCTGATGAATTCGTAAAAAGCCTTAGTTTCATCAAAATCTGTCATTCCCGCGAAAGCGGGAATCCAGAAAAAAAATGTAATTCCAGTCTGTTAAACTTGAGATCCCCGCCTACGCGGGGATGACACACTGCTGGCTCCGACTTTTTACGATTCCATCAAGCCTCGCAGGCAAGAAAATTCAAGCCTCCCGCTTCGCGTATGGTCGTTGATTCCAGGGATCTATTGTAGCCCGAAATTGAACGGATGTCGAGGTTGCCGCACCGGTGAAATCGTCTTTGCCCCGGTGCAACGAATTTCGTGTTGCACCGGGTGCAGTAGCACCCGGTTTAGGCAAGAATGAATTGCGCCTTTGGGCAATGGCGCAGAGGGTCTGTCAGCTGTTTTCCCGGGTTTTTAAAATCATGCGGCAGTCGGCCACCGTGATTCCCTCCCCGGCGGGATGCACCAGCAGCGGATTGATGTCCAGTTCGATGATTTCCGGATGGTTGATCACCATGTTCGAAAGAGAGACCAGGGCCTGTTCCAACCGTTCGATGTCGGTTTGGGGACGATTGCGAAACCCCCGCAGCAGCTTGTAGCCTTTGATCGTGCGAATCATTCGGCGGGCTTCGTTGCGGCCGATGGGGGCCAGGCGAAACTCGACATCCTGAAAGACTTCCACGAAAATACCGCCGATGCCGAACATCAACAGGGGGCCGAAAACATCGTAACGTTTGGCGCCCAGAATGACTTCTTCGCCGGCGGGAGCCATTTTCTGGACGAGAATTCCGTCGATTTCCGCCTCCGGGTCGTACTTCCGGGCCCGTTCCAGGATCGTTTGAAATGCGGTGCGCACCTCGTCGGCATTCTGCAGGCCGATGGCCACGCCGCCTGCATCGGTTTTATGCAAAATCTGCTCGGAGACGATTTTCATGACCACCGGGAAACCGATCTCCGCGGCGATATCGGCGGCCTCGGCTTCGTTGCGGGCCAGGTGGGTCGGCAGCACGTTGAATCCATAACACTCGAGCAATGGATTGCCGATCAACTCCCCAATACGGGTTTTGCCGTCTTCCAGGGCCCGGGCGATGATCTCATCGGCGGTTTTGCGGTCGTGTTGCAGTTCGAACTGGGCCAGATGCTGGCGGTTCAGCCAGCGTGAATAACGGTAGAGGGCGCCGAAGGCTTTGGCGGCATTTTCCGGGAAACGAAATACGGGTATGCCGTGCTCCTGCAGGTATTTTACGCCCCTGGATACGTCAATGATGCCCATAAAGCAGCAGATGACCGGTTTGTGGGAACGTCGTGCAATCCGCAGAATCGCTTCGGCGGTGCCGAAGGCATTGGTCATCGACTGCGGTGTCAGAATGACCAGCGCGCCGTCGACGCCCTCGTCCCGAATTACGGCCGCGAGGGCATTTTCGTATCGGTCCGGAGCGGCGTCACCGATGACGTCCACCGGGTTGTGTACGTTGGCGGTGGTCGGCAGGTGGCTGACCAGCGTTTCCACCGTCTCGGGGTTGAATTCGGCCAGGCGCAAACCGGATGAAACCGTCACATCGGTGGCCACAATGCCGGGTCCCCCGGCATTGGTGACGATGGCCACCCGGTTGCCATGGGGCACCTTCCGACGCAGTTTGCCCAATTCGCTTTCGTTTTTATAGGCAAAGGCACTGGCGTAATCGAACAACTCGTCGATGGATTCCACCCGGATGATGCCGGCCTGTTTGAAAATGGCGTTGTAGACGCCTTCGGTACCGGCCAGCGCTCCGGTATGGGAGGCCGCCGCCTGAGCCCCGGCGGTCGTGCGGCCCGACTTGATCACCAGGACCGGAGTGGGCCGGAAATCCCCGCAGGTGATTTCCTTGACCGCCTGGATAAATTCCGGACCCCGCCGCAGCTCTTCCAGATAGATCATGATCACTTCGGTTTCCTTGTCCTGATGGAAATAGTGCAGCAGGTCGAGTTCGTCGACGTCGGCCTTGTTGCCGATGGAGATGAACTTGGAAAATCCGAACTCGCGGTCGGCGGCAAAATCCAGCACGGCCGTGCAGAGTGCACCGCTTTGGGATATGAAGGAAACATTGCCCGACTCGGGCATGCGGGAAGAAAAGCTGGCGTTCAAGCGCACCGCCGGACTCGGATTGATCACCCCCAGGCAGTTGGGCCCGATGACGCGCACACCGGCTTCCCGGCATACTGCCACAATCCGGTCTTCGATGCGGCGACCTTCCTGGCCGACCTCACGGAATCCGGCCGAAACGATGACGATGCCTTTCACGCCGCGCTCTACCGCCTCTTCCACCGCACTCAGGGCCGGTTTCGGCGGCAGAACCATCATGGCCAGATCGACGGGATCGGGGATTTCGGAAAGATTCGGATAGGCCCGCACGCTGCTGATACGGCGGGCTTTGGGGTTCACCGGGTAGAGCGTGCCCTGGTAGCCGCCTTTCAGGATGTTGACGAATATGTCGTGACCGACTTTACCCGGCGTGGTGGAGGCCCCGACCACGGCCACC
Organism: Desulfobacterales bacterium; assembly: GCA_051155755.1. Lineage (GTDB taxonomy): Bacteria > Desulfobacterota > Desulfobacteria > Desulfobacterales > SG8-13 > DAXETY01. The sequence goes on along the minus strand of DAXETY010000061.1, from coordinate 1,930 downwards.
GATTGGGGCGAGAATATGGCGTCAAGCGGATCCATTGCGGTGATTCCTTTCATCTCGGTTTTGCTGGGCGGTCAGCGCTGCTTCATACAGGCGGTTGCGCGGCAACTTGTACTTGGTGGACATTTGCCGGACCAGTTTGGCCAACGGCATCTCTCCTGCATGCAGGCGACGCTGCAGTTCGGCGATTACCTGTGGCGGCAGGGGATCACCCGTTTCGAATTCAATCGCGGCACAACCCTCCACCAGCAGGGTGCATTCGCCTTTGATTTCCGGGCGCCGGCGCAACCGGTTTTTCAGTTCCACCAGGCTTCCCCGCAGAAACTCCTCGTAGCGTTTGGTCACCTCGCGGGCGAGCACGGCACGCCGATCACCGAAAACTCCGGCCAGTTCTTCGATCAGCGCAACCAGGCGGCGCGGGGATTCGTAGAATATAACCGTTCGCGGTTCGTCTGCCAATGCCTGCAGCTGCCGGGTACGCCGGCTGGTTTTGCGTTGGGGAAAGCCGACGAACAAGAAACTGTCGGTCGGCAGCCCGGATGCACTCAGCGCGGCAACGGCCGCGCAGACGCCCGGAACCGGAACCACTTGAATACCGGCCGATGTCGCCGCCTCGACCAGCCGATAGCCCGGATCGGAAATCGTCGGCGTGCCGGCACTGGATACCAGGGCGACGCTTTGTCCCCGCTGCAGTTTTTTCAACAGGATCGGCGTCTGGCGTGTTTCGTTGTGCTCATGGTAGGCGACAAATCGCGTCCGGATGCCGTGATGTTTCAACAGGCGGCCGGTATGCCGGGTGTCCTCGGCTGCGACCAGATCGACCTCTCCCAGAATGCGCAGCGCCCGCAGGGTAATGTCGTCGCGGCTTCCCACAGGCGTGGCGACGACATATAAGATGCCCGGATTATTCGTAGGCGAGTTCGAAAGCATTTTGGATCAGCTCGATTTGGCTGGAATCTCCTTTGGGCAGAATGGTGACGACGTCGAAGCGGGACCGGGCCTGCAGCTGGTTTTGCGATTTCAGGTAGTGCAGGGCGGCCATGGAGATTTTGCGCTGCTTGGCCGGGGTTACGGCCGCCTTCGGGTGTCCGAATCGTTGGCTGCGCCGGGTTTTGACTTCCACGAATACGATGGTTTCGCCCTGGCGGGCGACGATGTCGATTTCGCCGGCCGGGCTGCGATAATTGCGTGTCAGGATTCGATAGCCGCGTTGCTCCAGGTGCCGGGCGGCAATCGACTCACCGGTCTTTCCGAGCTGAATGCGCGGGATTGTCATGGTGGGTGTCTCTGTCGTGCGCGGGCAGTTGGAATTCGAGTTGCACCTCACGGCGCAGCAGAAAATATTGCCGAACTCCGTTGAAGCTGCGCCGATGCCACGGGCAGCAGCCGTTTTCGCGGATTGCCGCCAGGTGCTCCCGGGTGGCGTAACCCTTGTGATGACCGAACCCGTATTGAGGGTAATCCGCATCATAGCGTTCCATCAGCCGGTCGCGGGTGACTTTGGCGATGATGGAGGCGGCCGCAATCGAAATGCTGCGGCGATCGCCGGCAACGACGGCGATTTGATGAACCTCGCTGGGAATACAGTGATTGCCGTCCACCAGCAAACAATCTGCGGCGGGTTTCAGATTGGCCACGGCCATGGCCATGGAAAGCAGGGAAGCACGCAGAATATTGATCCGGTCGATTTCAATCGGATCCACGATACCGATACCGACGGACAGGGCCAGACGGTACAGGATCGGATAAAGCTCGGCGCGTTTTTCCGGACGCAGCGATTTAGAATCGGCGATCCCCGGATCCCGAAACCGGGAGGGCAGCATCACAGCCGCCGAAACCACCGGGCCGGCCAGCGGACCGCGGCCCACTTCGTCGACACAGGCGGTGAGACGCGGCAATGGTCGGTCTTCGAACAGCCTCATGAGCTCGCAGG
>DAXETY010000060.1:0-14376 GCA_051155755.1 Desulfobacterales bacterium | reverse complement strand
GCACAAATAACAAAATCAAAACCATGAAAAGACAAGCGTACGGTTTTAGGGATAAGGAGTTTTTTAAACTCAAAATCATGGCCCTTCACCTGACCAGGTACGCTTTAATCGGATGAACCAAAAGAATCGATTTCCCCCACAAGGACCAGGTCGATGATGCCGGTATCCTTGCCTTCGGCATAGTCGCCGGTCAGATAAGCTTTTTGCAGATTCCCCAGGCGCCGGACGATGCTTTCGATCACCCGATCGATGCCCATCACCTTGGCGACCATGGATTTGAGCTCCGGATAGAGGGGATGCTCGGTGTTGGCCATGTAAAAAACCTGGCGGCCGTTTCGTTCGGTTTTCAGCAACTGCGTTTTTTTGAGCTGATTGAGCTCTTCCCGGACCGCATTCGTGGATACATCGAATTCTTTTGCCAATTCACGCAGGTACGACTGGCTGTGTGGATTGAAAAACAGCCGTACCAGCAGTTTGACCCGGGTTTTGGAACCGATGATTCCGGAAAGCAGGTTATCCAAGAGTCCCCCAAGAAATGAATTATGAGTAGATATGCTACTCATATCACGGACAAGAAGCCGTGTCAATTGTATATTAAAGTATTACAAAATACAACATTTAATCCTGGAATTTAATGGGAGGCGATATGGTAATTCGGAGGTTGGATTCTTGTCAGCTGCAATTATGATTCAGCCGCCATGGTTCAGCGTCGCTGATGCCAGTGCCAGGCCGTGCGGATGATATCCGCCAATTCCACGTGCTCCGGCTGCCATCCCAGCAGCTTGCGGGCTTTATCGTTGGATGCCACCAGGGTTGCCGGATCGCCCGGCCGACGGTCGACCACCCGGTGCGGCAGCTCCCGGCCGGTGACCCGGGCGGCGGTCTCGATGACCTCGAAGACGGAATAACCCCGTCCGATGCCCAGGTTGACGAAGTCGCCCGGCGCGCCGTCGAGCAGCTTCTGAAGAGCCAGCACGTGGGCCCTGGCCAGATCGGAGACGTGGATGTAGTCCCGGATGCAGGAGCCGTCGGGGGTGTCGTAGTCGCTGCCGAATACCATGATCTGCGGAGATTTTCCCATGGCCACATCCAGCACCAGGGGAATCAGGTGGGTTTCGGGATCGTGTTTTTCACCGATTTCGCCCTGCGGGTCCGCGCCGGCAGCATTGAAGTAGCGCAGACTCATGAAGCGCAGCGGGTAGGCGGCGGCATAGTCGCTCAGGATCTCTTCCACCATGTACTTGGTTTTGCCGTATGGACTGATGGGGGCTCTGGGGTGGGTTTCGTCGATGGGTATGCGTTCCGGCAGGCCGTAGGTCGCACAAGAGGAGGAAAAGATAAAAGCCTCGATTTGATGGTCGCAGATCGCATCGAGCAGGGTGATGGTGGCTTGCACGTTGTTGCGGTAGTACTTGCGCGGATCGGCAACCGACTCGCCGACATAGGCGAATGCGGCAAAATGCATCACCGCATCGATGGTGTATTCTTCCAGGGTCTTGTCGAGAAGTCTGCGATCGCCGATGTCGCCTTCCACGAAGGGGCCCCAGCGGACGTTTTCGCGGTGGCCGTACACCAGGTTGTCCAATGTGATCGGGGTGTATTCGCGCAGGTGCAGTTCCTTGCAGCAGTGCGAACCGATGTAGCCGGCGCCGCCGGTGACCAGTATGTTCATGCATCACCCACTTGTGTTTGGAAATTGGCGTGATAGACAGTAACAAGATTGTTGCGAAAGATTAAAGACAAATTCTACTGAAATTCAGGACAAAAAGCAAAGCTTGATCGCCGCATGATGCTTCGCGGCTGTCCCGCCTTGACACTTGTAAGGAATTACCCTAATTTCGACAAATTAATTCGTTTTGCGGTTTAATTCACAACGAATGCCATTTCACCTCCACTCGCCCCGAACGGCCAGCCTGCAGTCAGCCGATGGGGTGCTGAGGAACCTTGCCCTGTATTCTTGCTGATTGCCGAAACCGCGGGTGAATTCGCCATGCCTATTTTGCTGATATTGTATTTCACCGTGGCCGTGGTGTTGACGCTGTACGGCATCAACTGCCACCTCATGGTGTATTTGTTCAAACGCAGGCATCGTCAGCGAATTGCGGAAGACCGCGATTTACTGCAGGGGTTCTACAACGGCCCTCCGGAGGTCGCCGACCTGGATGCGGTCGCGGACCGGTTGCCGCCGGTAACCACACAACTGCCGATTTACAACGAATACAATGTCGCCGAACGGCTGATCGACGCCGCAGCGGCCATGCGATATCCTCGGGGGCGCCACCAGATCCAGGTGTTGGACGACTCCACCGACGAAACCCGGGAACTGGTGGCATCCAAGGTGGCCGAATGGAAGCGGGCCGGCATCGACATCGAACACGTCACCCGCAGGAGCCGGGAGGGTTTCAAGGCCGGTGCCCTGCGCTACGGGCTGCAGCGGGCGTCCGGTGGATATACCGCCATCTTCGACGCCGATTTCGTGCCGCCGGCAGATTTTCTGCTGCGATCCATGCCTTTTTTTGTCCTGCAGCCGGAACTGGGCTTCGTACAGGCCCGCTGGGGCCATCTGAACCCGGCCGATTCGCTGGTGACCCGATTGCAATCCATCGGCATCAACGGCCACTTCATGGTGGAGCAGTCGGCCCGCAACACCAACGACCTGCTGATGAATTTCAACGGCACGGCCGGCGTTTTTTGCAAACAGGCCATTGTGGATGCCGGTAACTGGCACGACGACACCCTTACTGAAGATATGGACCTTTCCTATCGCATTCAATTGGCCGGATGGCGCAGCCGGTATTTGATCGACCTGGTGGCGCCGGCCGAAATCCCCCGGGACATCAATGCGTTCAAGGGCCAGCAGTTTCGCTGGGCCAAAGGTTCGATTCAAACGGCCCGCAAGTTGCTGCCTTCGATTCTGAAGTCGAATTTTCGGCCCTTCGTCAAGTTTCAGGCTTTCATGCACCTGACCCATTACATCATTCACCCGCTGATGCTGTTTCTGGCGCTGATGGCATTGCCCGTGCTGCTGGCCGGTCGCGTTCATGTCTCTCCGCTGCTTTTCGCCGTTTTCGGCCTGATTCTGGTCATGAGCTGCAGCGGGCCTTCCCGGCTGTACGTGGTGGCCGAACACGCCCTGAAACAGCCCGTCTTCAAGACCCTGCTGTTGATGCCGGTGATGATCTGCTTCGGCTGCGGGCTGGCCGTCAACAACACCCGGGCGGTTGTAGAAGCTCTGATCGGGCGCCGCAGCGGCTTCGTGCGGACCCCCAAGCAGGGATTCGCCCAGCGAAAATTCTATCTGCCCGGCAAGAACGGTTTTTACTGGATCGAAATCATGGTGGGTTTCTGGTGTCTGCTCGGCACCGCCGTTTATTTCGGTTCGGACTTGTACATCGTGGGGCATTTCCTGCTGCTGTACGCCTGCGGATTTCTGTTGATTGGAACCCTCTCGTGGAAACACAGCCGACCGAAACCGGCAGGTTAACCGATTGCGACCGTGATCCGTCATGATCCGGCCGGCCTTTGTCATCAGTGCCCTGGGATGGCTGGCCGCAATGGCCGCGATCACCATTTGCGGTCCCCTGGGCCGATACCCCGCTGTCACCGCCCTGGCATATGCAGCCGGGTTTTTGCTGATGGTGGTGATGACCCGCGTGTTTCCCGGTCAGCTTCCCTCAAAATCCGCGTTGGCGATCATTCTGGTGCTGGCGGTCGCCGGCCGGATCGCACTGTTGCCGCATCCCCCCGGAAACGACATCTACCGTTATATCTGGGAAGGCCACGTCCAAAATCTCGGCTTCAATCCCTATCTGCATGCTCCGGCGGCGCTCGATGGCCGCATCGACCCTTCCGGCGGGCTGAAGACCATCCGCAGCGGGGTGAATCACCCGGAGCTGCCCGCCATCTACCCACCGGCTGCGCTCCTGCTGTTTCGGATTCTGGCGTCGGTCACCCTGGCTCCGATCGGATTCAAGCTCGCTTTGGTCGGATTCGATTTGGCCTTGATTTTACTGCTGGAAAGACTCAGACGACGGCGACGGGTGCCGGTGGCCTGGTTGCTGTTCTATGCCGCCAATCCGCTGGTGCTGGTCTATATCGCCGGCGAGGGGCACCTGGACGGGGTTCAGGCCTTTTTTTTGCTGCTGGCCGTTTACTGGATCGAGTGCGGAAAGGATGGCCGCGGATTTTTCATGCTGGGCACGGCGGCCATGATCAAATACGTGGCACTGGCGGCATGGCCGTTTCTGATTCGTTCCGATAACTGGAAGCGATCTCTGGCATGCCTGCTGCCGGCGGTGTTGTTTGTGCCGTTCCGAGATGCCGGTTGGGATCTCTTTCACTCTTTAGGCGTTTTCGGCGGTTCCATGCACTACAACGATTCGATTGCGGCCGTGCTGCGAACGTTGCTGGGTGCGGATGCGGTGCTGCCGGCCGCGGCCGCTTTGCTTACCGTCGGCTGGCTCTGGATTTTTCTGTTTGTCCAGGATCGACTGCAAAGCGTGTTCTGGGCCCTGGGATGGATGCTGCTGTGCCTGCCGACCCTGCATCCATGGTATTTGCTGCTGCCGGCGCCGTTTCTGGTCTTCTATCCGGCGCTGCCCTGGATATATCTGCAGGCTGCGATGGCCTTTACGTTTCCGGTACTGGCGCTGGAACTGGAGACCGGGGCCTTTCAGGAAATTGCCTGGTTGAAGTGGTTCGAGTACCTACCGTTTGCATTGCTGCTGCTGTGGGGACTGAAACGCGACCTGCGTGTGCAGCACCCGGTCGTCTATGCCGCGCCGCGCTCGGTGGCCGTAATTGTGCCGACGCTGAACGAACGCATGGCCATCGAGGGCTGCCTGCGCTCGATTGCGGGGCAAAACGGCCTGGATTCGATGGTCGTGGCCGACGGGGGCTCCTCCGACGGCACCCGGCAGCTGGCCGAGGCCATGGGGGCGAAGGTGGTGCGATGTGCACCCGGCCGGGGCCGGCAGATCCGGGCCGGCATCGCCCGGTCCCGGTCCGATCTGCTGATGATCTTGCATGCCGATTGCCGACTGCTGCCCGGGACGTTGCCGGCGTTGCTGGAGTCGTTGCGCCGGGCACCGCACGTGGTGGGCGGGGCTTTTGGGATGCGCTTCGACAGTAGACGCCGGCGACCGCGGCTGATCGCCTGGCTCAATAACCTGCGGCTGCGCCTGACCGGCATCGGTTTCGGAGATCAGGCCCAGTTCGTGCGCCGGGATGTACTGGAAGCCATGGGGGGATTTCCGGACATGATGTTGATGGAAGACGTGGAGTTGTCCATGGCCCTGAAAGAGCGCGGCGCAATTCTGTGTATGCCCGATGGTGTGCGGGTTTCGCCCCGGCGCTGGGAAGATCGCAGCTTCGCCGCCAGGGTGGGCACCGTGCTGCGGTTGTTTTTCGGCTACCTGATCGAAAGACGCTGGCGCGGCGGGGGAGGGCGCAACCGGAGTTATTACGAGCGGTATTACCAAAGCGGCGATGATTCGAATCAGGGTCTATAGATAATCGGAAGCGGCAGATTTTTCGTTTCGCCGGTGCGATCGCGCCCGAAGCAATCGCGGACCGAGTCAACAACCACCCGCGAATCGGGTGGCTTGAATTTTCTGCCATAGGCCGTTTCGACTTCCGCCCGCCTGGCGGGCGGAAAGGCTTTTCATCGAAAAGCCGGGATCACAGCCGTTTCCGGGTTCGATCTTGCCAGCGGCAAATGCCGCCGGCAAGAAAAGGCAGAAGCACTTTTGTGCTTCGATGTTGAACTTGCAGTAGCACCCGGTTTTGGCAAGAATCAATCCAATTCGGCCATCATCTGCTTCAACTCGGCGATGGTGGCACGGTAGTCATTGCTGCCGAATATGGCCGATCCGGCAACGAATACGTCGGCGCCGGCCCGGGCAACTTCGTAGATGGTGTCGGAATTGACGCCGCCATCGACTTCGATGAGCACCTGCAGACCGCGTTGGTCGATCGTTTTCCGCAACCGCCGGATCTTATCCAGGCTGTTGGCAATAAACGACTGGCCGCCGAAGCCGGGATTCACGCTCATGATCAGAACATAGTCCACCGCATCGAGGATCCATTCCACCGTATCCAGGGAAGTGGCGGGATTCAGGACCACGCCGGCTTTGGCGCCCCGGTCGCGGATGAACTGCACCGTCCGATTCAGATGCGGGCAGGTTTCCACCTGCACCGAAATCCAGTCGGCACCGGCCGAGGCGAATTCGGCAATATAGCGATCCGGATTTTCGATCATCAAGTGCACGTCGATGGGCAGATCGGTCACCCGGCGCACGGCCTCGACCACCATGGGGCCGAAGGTGATGTTGGGCACGAAATGTCCGTCCATGACATCGGCATGAATCCAGTCGGCGCCGGCCTGGGCAACGGCCTGCACTTCATCGCCCAGGCGTGTGAAATCCGCGGAAAGTATGGAAGGGGCTATTAATTTCATGCGTCGTCCGTTTCGATCCCGTTTTTTGATTTCTGAAGCGGTCTCCGGAACTTCCCATTAAGAGAGGCAGTTTAGGAGTCTCCGTACACGCGGGTTTCCACCAGTTGATCGTCTTCGTAGACCAGCAAGGTGGCGTCCTTGTGCCGGGGAACCAGCAACCAGATTTCTTCCCCGGGTTTGACATAGTCGTCGTAGAGCGCGCTGGTAAACCCGTCCCGCTTCAGTTCCACCCGTATATGGCGTTTCAGAAAACCGTTGTCAACTCGATACCGGAAAAAACCGTCCTCATCGGAGCCGGCCATGCGATCGCCTTCGCGATTGATCACAATGTCCACCGGGCTGCGCAGCGCTACGGCATAGCCGGCCGGCGGTGTCTGGGAAAGCACGCGGCGGCTTGGACGGTCCGGCCGGTGTTCGGTCTGGATGGCGCCGGGAACCAGGTTTCTTTTTTCGATCAGCACCAGGGCGTCTTCCAGGGAGTGGCCGATCAGCTCCGGCATCTTGGTCCGCAGCGGCCGGGGCCCCTCGCTGACCAGCAAGTTAACGCAGCTGCCGCGCTCGATGAGCGCCCCGGCCGGCGGATGCTGGGCGATAATTTCCTCCCGTTCGGTGTTAGCCCGGTGACTGCGCGAAAGAACTCCCAGGCAAAGGTCGTTTTCGGCAAATATGATTTGCGCCTGGCGATAGGAAAGGCTGGTCAGATTGGGCATCTGCACGCTCTGGGAGCCACGGGACAGCACAATTTTGACGTCCCGGTCTTTTTTGATTTCGGCCCCCGGCTCGGGATCCTGAGAAATGACATGATGCTTGGGCACATCGGCGCTGTATTCGAAACCGCGGACCTTAGTGTTCAGGCCTAAGTCGGTCAGGCTCTCCAGCACCGTTACGACATCGCGCTCCAGCAGATTGGGAACGACCACCGTGTCTTCACTGCCGATAATCCATGAAATCGTGAAAAAGGCGCTCAGTGCGGCGACAACCGCGAATACCGTTACGGCGGCCGTAATTTTGGCAATGCGGACGAAAATCGTTTTCATCGTGTCAGGCTTACGGCAAAAAATCCGTCCATGTCATGCTGCAGCGACGATGTCAGCAGCATGTGGTTGTGCAGCATCCCGACCGCGGCCGGCGGCATCCATGCCGCCGGATCCGCCGTTTCGAACTCCGGATGCCGCTGCAAAAACGCATCGATCACCTGCGGCCCTTCTTCCGGTTCGCGGCTGCAGACCGCATAGACCAGCCGTCCGTCTGCGTCAAGTTGATTGGCCAGACAATCCAGCAGTTGCAGCTGGCGGGATTGGTATTGTTGCAACTGTTCCCGGCGGCAGCGCCACTTGGCGTCCGGGTTGCGGCGAAGGACCCCCAGTCCCGAGCAGGGCGCATCCAGCAAAATGCGATCGAATCGACCGATCCGGGCCGCTGCATCGGGTTGCTGCAGGTCCAGCTCCTGGCAGCCGATGACGGTAAATCCCATGCGGTTCATCTGTTCCTGCAGCCGCGCCAGTTTCGACCGGCTGCGATCCACGGCCAGCAATTCTCCGCGATTGTGCATGAGCTGTGCGATGTGGCCGGTTTTGCCGCCCAGACCGGCACAGGCATCCAGGACGCGTTCTCCAGGCTGGGGGTGTAGCATCCAGGTAACCAGCTGCGCGGCCTCGTCCTGGACCTGAAACCAGCCCTTTTTAAAGGCTTCCATGCGGGCGAAGGATCGTTTCGGCTGCCGCAATCCGATGCCTTCCGGTGCGATTTCCGTCGCCCATGCCGAGTCGGCTTCCGATGCGAGGGCCTGGAGCAAACCGCTGCGATCGGTTTTCAATGTGTTGGTGCGCACGGTCAGCGCCGGAATGCGGTTGACGGCATCGCATAGTTCCATGGTTTTTTCAACGCCCATGCGCCCGACCCAGCGACGGATCAGCCAATCGGGGAAGGATTTCTGCACGGCGATCGCCTTGACCGGATCGGTTTCCAGCGAAGGAAACGCCACCTGCGAATGCTCGACCGAGGCCCGGCGCAGCACGGCGTTGACAAAGCGCACCACCCACCCGGGAGCCGTGGATTTGGCCAGCTCCACCGAGGTGTTCACCGCCGCCGAGAAGGGAACCCGGTCCAGAAAAACCAGTTGAAACAGCCCGAGGCGCAGGATGTTGCGGACTTCCGGCTTGATCTTTTTCAGCGGCGTGCTGGAAAAAGCGGCGATCAGGAAGTCGAGGCGCGCCCGCCAACGCAACACGCCAAAGGTCAGTGCGTTCAAAAACGCCCGGTCGCGGGGATCGGGGAACTGCAGCGACGGCTCGGCTTCTTCCAGCAGGGCGTCCAGAGTCAGGGAGGACCGCTCGAGGGCGGTGAGAATTCGCAGCGCCGCGCGGCGCACCGCCATGGGATCGGAACCAGTCGATTTTCCATCGTTTTTCATCTGGCTGGGAGGCATGTTTACACGCTCGGTCTCCGAAGTGGTTCGCCGCAAAGACACAAGGCCGAACCCGCCGGTCGGCACCGCAGGTCGCGTTACATGGACGGCTCTGATTGAAAGCGGCTTCCCGGCGGGATGGGATGACCCCGCAGAAAATCTTTGATGTGCATGCGCTTGCCCGAGGCACCCTGGATTTCTTCGATAAGGATCGCGCCGCTTCCGGTGGCAACCCGAAGCTCTTCACTGAACCCTTCGACGACCGTGCCCGGCGGTGCTGTGGTGGGGCCTGCCGATGTCGTGGCTTTGAAGATTTTCAAACGCTGATCGTCCAGATAGGTAAACGCACCCGGCCAGGGGGTCATGCCCCGGATCCAGTCCACCACCTGACCGGCCTTTTTTTCCCAGGGAATGATGCCGGCGTCTTTTTTGAACATCGGGGCATAAGTGGCTTTGGCGTGGTCCTGGGGGGCGGGGCGGACCGTTTCGTCCGCAAGGCCGTCGAGGGTCTCGATCAGCAGTCCGGCACCCAGTTCGGCCAGGCGATCGTGCAGGCTGCCGGTGTCGTCTTCGCCTCGGATGGGTTCCCGGGCCGAAAGCAGGATGTCGCCGGTGTCCATGCCTTCGTCCATAAACATGGTCGTTACCCCGGTTTCGGACTCTCCGTTTATAACGGCCCAATGAATGGGGGCGGCACCGCGATATTTCGGCAGCAGCGAGGCATGTACGTTGATCGATCCCCGCTTGGGGATGTCGAGGATGCGGCGGGTGAGGATGTGGCAGTAGGCAACGACCACCTGAAAGTCGGGGCGATATCCGGAAACCGTCTCCACAAAGGCATCCGTGCGGACTTTTTCCGGCTGTATGATCTCATAGCCCAAACGCTGTGCCGCCTGTTTTACCGGGGGGGCTTTCAGTTGCCGGCCGCGGCCGCTGGGGCGGTCTGGCTGGGTGACCACCAGCTTGACCTCGTGGCGGCTGCGGTGCAAGGCGGCCAGAGAAGGGACCGCAAACTCCGGCGTGCCCATGAATACAATGCGGAAGGATTTCATGGGCTTTTGAACCTTTTTTTCATCCGGCGCTTGTAAAGCTCCCGTTTTAAAGCGCTGATGCGATCGATGAACAGCGTGCCGTTCAAATGGTCGATTTCATGCTGCATCACCACTGCCAGAAACCCTTCGGCTTCAAGCCGCAGCGGATTGCCCTCGCGATCGATGCCTTCCACCAGCACCTGCGCGGATCGTTTCACGTCCGATCGCAGATCCGGTACGCTCAGGCAGCCTTCGTTTTCGGAAACCAGTTGGCCTTCACGGGTTACGATTTTCGGGTTGATGACCACGCCGAACTCTCTGGTCACTTCCGATGGAGAGCGATCGTAGACGAACACTCTGCGTTTGTCGCCGATCTGGGTGGCGGCCAGCCCTACACCGGGGGCCTCGTACATGGTCTGGGCCATGTTTTCGATCAGCTGCTGCAGGGATTCATCAATTTCTTCCACAGGCTCGGCGGGTTCGTGCAGAAAAGGTTCCGGATATGTCAGGATTTCAAGTTTCATCATCGTAACTTCCCGTTTGCAGACATTATTGCTGGGGCGATATCTTTTTCTCCGGGGCGGATTCGCGAATATTTTTCATCAGCCTTCCTGATAGGAAACCTGCACGATATTGATGCCGCTGATCCAGGCCGAAATCAATCCAACCAGGATCACCGGCAGAATCTGTATCGCGTGATTGGCGAGGGTAAAACCGGCGGCCTCTCTGGGCGGCACGCCGAACAGGCTCATCGCAAAGACCCCGCCGGCCTCCCACAGGCCCCAGTATCCGGGCACCGAGGGCAAGGCGATTACAAAGCAGATGATAATCATTACCATGGTCATTTCCAGCAGTGTTATGTCGATGTCCGGACAACCGATGGCGAAAACGTAGTACGAAACGGCGTGAATGAACCAGATTGCCAGGGAGAAAGAGAAACAGGCCGCCACCCGCCTGGGTTTTTTGACCATTGCCATGCCCTCGGCAACATTGTCAATGATTCCCACAATCGGCCGGCAAACCTTGCGGTACATTTTGTCCCGCAGGGCTTCTCCGACAAAAAACAGGGTGCCCGGAAGGGCCAGAACGACGTTGTTGACGATCCGGCGGGATTTCTGGAAGCTGACCGTTGCGATCGCCAGCAGCAGCAGCGCACCCAGCTGGAGCATTCCGTTAAAAACTTTCTCCAGCGTCTGGAAGTCCACCTGGTATCCGGCGAACTGCATGCTGGACTGACGGTCGAAATCGATGGTCAGAGAAACGAGCAAAAACAGCGCCAGCAAGATCAACATGTCGAAGATGCGTTCCACCACCACCGTTGCCAGACCGGTGGACATCGGCAGACCTTCCCGGCGGTTTAAAACCAGTGGACGGGCAATTTCTCCCACCCGCCCGGGAAGAACGCAATTGATCATAAAACCGATCATCAATGGGTGAAAAGCGTTCCAGAAGGCAACTTTTTGCGTGCCGGCCAAGATGTAGCGCCAGCGCACCGCACGCAGCGTAAAGCCGACGATCACCAGCAGCACCGCGGGCACGATCCAGAAAAGTTGGATCGAAGACAGGTAATTGACCAGGTCCTGGAAGGGGACGTTTCGAAACGCCAGATACAGCGTGGCCAGCGAGATCGCGGTTCCGATGATAAAAGAAAGAATAATTTTATGGTTCATCGCACAACGCTGTATTTTCCGGTACCAAACCGGTCATTGCTTCACGCGATGAACGGTTCGAGCCAGTATCCGGCGGGCGGCCTCGACATCCCTGCGGATTTGATCCGACAATTCAGTGACCCCGGCGAATTTTTTTTCATCCCGAATGCGCTGAATGAAATTGATCCGGATTTTCTCTCCATAAATGGTTTCGTCGAAATCCAGAATATGAACCTCGATGGTAAAAAGATGGTCATCGAAGGTGGGACTGTAGCCGATGTTGGCGACGCCGTCATAGATTCGGTCGTTTCGTTCCACTGTAACGGCATAAATGCCGCTGCCGGGGCACAGTTCGTCCTGCAGATTGATATTGGCGGTTGGAAACCCGAGCAGTTTGCCGCCCCGATCGCGACCGGTGGTCACGCGTCCCCGGATCTGATAATAACGGCCCAGCAGGTCGGGTGCTTTGTCGACCCTGCCGGCCGTCACCAGTTCACGGATTTTGGTGCTGCTGATGCGCTTTGAATTTTCTTTGACGATCTGGATCCAATCGGCGACAATCAACTCGAAATCGAACAGTTCGGAAAAATTGCGCAGCTGGCGCACATTGCCGGCCCGGTGCTTTCCGAAAGTATAGTCACTACCGACCACCATGGCCGCCATGCCGACTTTGCGGATCAGCACGTCTTCAACGAATTCCCGCGGCGACAGCGATGCGAAGGTGCGCGTAAACGGCACGATCACCAGCACTTCCAGATCGGCCCGCTCGATCAGTTCGATTTTCTGTTCCAGCAGGGTGATCAGAGGCGGATGGTAGCCCGGACGGATTACCTTCATCGGATGCGGTTCGAAGGTCATTGCCACCGACGTGCCGCCGATGGCTTCGGCTTTTTCGGTCACCGTGTGAAACAGTGCCTGGTGGCCCAGATGCACACCGTCGGAATTACCGACGGTCAACACGGCCCGCTGCAACGGTTGCTCGATTTCCTCCAGACTACGGATTACCTGCATCGAAATTTTTGGGTCCCGAATATTTTTCTTGACAGTGTTCGTAAACTTCTATAAATAGATCAACTTTCAGATGAAATCAACTCTTTTGTTCGCGCCGAAGTGGCGGAACTGGTAGACGCGCTAGGTTCAGGGTCTAGTCGGGGGTTCCCGGTGGGAGTTCGAGTCTCCCCTTCGGCACCACAAAATAAAAAAACCTGCTGAAATAAGGCAGGTTTTTTTTTGCCTCAGCACCTCAATTCCACCTCTTACACACCTCTTACACAAACCTGTTACACAAACAGGGCTTTAAGCAGGTGGAGTTGATGCCATGAAAACAGCTCGAAAAAACCCGTCCTACCTTGTTCGCAATCCCTACTCATACTGCTTTCGGATGGTCGTCCCCAAGGACCTTCAAACCTTGCTCGGCAAACGGGAATTGCGGTATACTTTGTGGACCGGCTCACTTGGAGTTGCGAAGAAAAAAGCCCGGTACGTAGCAGCCAAAGTTCAATTCTTATTCGGTATCCTGAGAAGAGGTGACATGGCCATCAACGAACTGACCGATGACCGAATTAAAATTCTGGTGAATCAGTACATCAAAAAGGCCATCGATAATTGGAACCTTCCCTTTCCTGAATTCCCAGAACCAGATGACACCTTCGTCCCCCCCACTGACTACGAAGGATTGCTCGAGTATGCCGACTCGTTGGATACGATTCGAGAAGGCATGATCGTGGATTTGAGTCTGGGTAAATTCGGTATGCTCGAGGAGTCCATTGGCAAGCTGCTGAAACAATACCAAATCAACGAGTATGATCCGAAAGACAGGACCTATCGGAAACTCTGTGCTGAGATCCACAAGGCCGAGATTCAGCTCTTGCCGTTACAGAAACGGCATATACTCGGTGATTTTTCCTACAAGCAGGAACTGCCCTCGGTATTTCCAGATGCTTTTCCACAGGTACAAAATAGCCCGGCAGTAACCACTGAAGGGGAGCAGCCTTCCGAGTCACTCCAGACTGTCGTCGATGCCTTCTGGAACGAACGTAAACCGAGCTGGAAAAAACGAACCCGGGTTGACTACCGTATCTGTCGGGAGCATTTGATCGGTTTCCTCGGCTCTGACACCCCGATCCAGAGTATCGATTACCCAACGGGAAGGAGCTACAAGGCTCATTTGCAGGAAAATGGAAACATCGGCAAAGCCCTCTCGGTCAGTCGAATCAATATGTATCTGGGGTTTGCATCGACCCTGTTCAACTATGCTCAAAAAAATCATTACATTAACATCAATCCCTTCAATGGGCTTCAGATTTCAGATAAGAAAATCCGGGTGGATGAGCTCCGGGACGTATTCGATGAGCAGGATTTGAAGAAAATGTTCTGTGAATCCAGAGAGTACAAGGAGGATAAACATAATCATGCCCACAACTTCTGGGTGCCGATCCTTGGGCTATACACAGGATGCCGTCTGGAAGAGCTGTGCCAGCTTTACGTACCAGATGTCATCGAATCCGATGGAATCTGGTGTCTCAATATAGAGGAAGACCGTCCGGACAAATCGGTAAAAACCGGTGAAAAACGACTGGTGCCCTTACATCCATTTCTCATCGAGGACTTGAACTTTATTGGATACGTGAGGAGCCTTGACGATCAGAAGGGTAGGGTCTTCCCCAAATTGATACGAATCAGTCACCGTTATGGGCATAACATCGGTCAGTGGTTCGGGAGGTTCAAGAAACGATGTGGTGTCTCGGCAAGTCCGGGCAAAAAGACCTTCCATTCATTTCGTCACACCGTTATCAACCATCTAAAGCAAAAGGATGTGCCCGAGGGTTATAT